>NZ_JANAIF010000058.1 GCF_024721015.1 Xenorhabdus bovienii | reverse complement strand
TACCGTGGAGTATGAGCTAAATACTCTATTGGAAGGTTATGGTGCTAAATTTGCAATTAATTTTTCTTGATTACTTAGTAATTTCTTCCACGTAATCTTCAAAAATTCATGCTACCAATCATCAATGAAAATGGGTTTTTGGATTGGATAGGGTTAAAATAGATAAACTGAAAAATAGGGATATTACTGCTTTGCTTTCAAAATATGCAATGAAAAAGCAAGATAAACAAACTCTTGCTTCCTTAAAACAACTTGATAATCGTGCCGTATTAGGTTTTTTTGCCATCGCCTTGATACTCGGCATGATAGGCGGTAAAAAGCTGGCCAGAAGCGTCCTTGTCCTTTGGCCTCTCTATAGCGTTATCTATATAGTGATGTTCCGAAAGCTATCCCAACGCCTTCACGATAGCGGTCTTCGCGGCCTGGTCAACTTTGGCAACTCATACCCTTTCTATCAGTTCTGCTGGGTAGTTATTATCTTTGCGATGTTCTTTCTCTTTTTGTTTCTCATTCATTTAATTATGCTGTAAACACCATTTACTCAAAACTATCTGATTAAATATAAGAATATTACTCATGATGAATTTTTAGGAGTAAAAATAAAATCGAGTCGCTTCCCAATCCTCATCAATAGCCAAAAAATCCTATACATTCTCAATTGCAATCCTGATAGCCTACCACCTAAACTTTCCCTGTCACGTTTTGCCATACTTGGTCACTGCTGGCTGGTTTGAAGCCTTAATGATCACACCGATTATCAGTGATAAGATAACGTTTTCGCCTAGGATGAGGTTCATTAGCGTTCCATCCTTAGCTGATTATATTTAGGTTTTGTCATTTTAGATGGGTTGGCTGAGCGTCGATGGCCCAACTGAGTCAACAGGAATAGTAAAATTGAATGCGATCAATATGAAAGAATCACCAGCAAAGGATTTAGACAGTCATACTCCCATGATGCAGCAGTATCTGCGCCTGAAAGCTCAGCATCCTGACATTTTGCTGCTTTATCGGATGGGGGATTTTTATGAACTGTTCTTTGACGATGCCAAAAAAGCCGCTAAGTTACTGGATATTTCTCTGACCAAACGCGGGCAATCCGCAGGCCAGCCCATTCCGATGGCGGGGGTTCCTTATCACGCAATCGAAAACTATCTGGCAAAACTAGTACAGCTCGGTGAATCAGCGGCGCTCTGCGAACAAATAGGTGATCCTGCCACCAGCAAAGGCCCGGTTGAACGTAAAGTTGTGCGCATTGTCACTCCCGGTACGGTAACCGATGAAGCCCTGCTGCACGAACGTCAGGATAATCTGCTGGCCGCTATCTGGCATGATAGCCAAGGGTTTGGATATGCCACGCTGGATATCACCTCCGGCCGCTTCCGCGTCTCTGAAATGGCAGACGAAGATACCATTGCCGCCGAGCTTCAGCGTACCCACCCTGCAGAGTTGCTCTATCCCGAAAGCTTTGGCCCCATGGCACTGATTGAACGCTGTAATGGCCTGCGTCGTCGCCAGATGTGGGAATTTGAACTCTATACAGCAAGGCAGCAACTGAATTTGCAATTCGGTACGCGTGACCTGATCGGTTTTGGGGTGGAAAAATCTACGTTAGCACTGCGCGCGGCTGGCTGCCTGCTGCAATATGTTAAAGATACCCAGCGTACCGCCCTGCCCCATATCCGCAATATTACGGTAGAACGCCAGCAAGAAACGGTCATTATGGATGCTGCAACCCGCCGCAATCTGGAATTGACCCAAAATCTGGCGGGTGGTACTGAAAACACACTGGCTTCTGTACTCGATCAATGTGTGACACCCATGGGCAGCCGCATGCTGAAACGCTGGCTGCATACCCCGATTCGCGACAGAAACGTGCTGGAAAACCGCCAACAGGCCATTTCAGCTTTACAAGAGATTGGCTTTGAATTGCAGCCGTTTTTACGTCAGGTTGGTGATTTAGAGCGTGTACTTGGCCGTCTTGCTCTTCGCTCCGCCCGTCCTCGTGATCTGGCCAGAATGCGCCATGCTTTCCAGCAATTGCCCGATATTCATCAGATCATGGCATCATCTGATTCACCTTATATTCAGGCACTGCAACAGCGTGTCGGTCATTTTGATGAATTACAGACGCTGCTGGAGAAAGCCGTTGTCGAAACTCCTCCCGTTCTGGTACGTGACGGCGGTGTCATTGCCCCGGGTTACCATGCCGAACTGGATGAGTGGCGTGCATTAGCCGATGGCGCCAGTGATTATCTGGACAGGCTGGAGATCCGCGAGCGTGACAAACTCGGCATTGATACGCTGAAAGTCGGCTTCAATGCGGTTCATGGTTACTATATTCAGGTCAGCCGTGGGCAAAGCCATTTAGTCCCGATTCATTATGTACGCCGTCAAACGCTGAAGAATGCAGAACGCTATATCATTCCTGAATTAAAGGAATATGAAGATAAGGTGCTGACTTCCAAAGGCAAGGCTCTCGCCATCGAAAAAGCGCTATATGAAGAGCTATTCGATCTGCTGCTGCCTCATCTGGCTGAACTGCAAACTAGCGCAGAAGCACTGTCAGAGCTGGATGTGCTGGCAAACCTTGCTGAACGCGCTGAGACGCTAAACTACACCTGCCCGACACTGAGCGATAAAACCGGTATTCAAATCACGGGTGGACGCCATCCTGTCGTTGAACAAGTCTTGAGTGAACCCTTTATCTCAAACCCATTAACGCTTTCGTCACAGCGTCGTCTGCTGATCATCACGGGGCCGAATATGGGGGGTAAAAGTACCTATATGCGTCAGGCCGCCTTGATTACGCTGCTGGCGTATATCGGCAGTTTTGTTCCTGCCGAGAAAGTGCTAATTGGGCCTGTAGACCGCATTTTTACCCGCGTGGGAGCTTCCGATGATCTGGCATCAGGACGTTCTACCTTTATGGTGGAAATGACCGAAACCGCCAATATTCTGCATAATGCGACAGAGCATAGTCTGGTCTTGATGGATGAGATCGGGCGCGGTACGTCCACTTATGATGGTCTGTCTCTTGCATGGGCCTGTGCGGAAAGTCTGGCCAATCGCATCAAGGCGATGACGTTATTTGCCACTCACTATTTTGAGCTGACGGCGCTGCCTGAAAAACTGGAAGGTGTGGTTAATATCCATCTGGATGCTGTCGAGCATGGCGATACCATTGCCTTCATGCACAGTGTACAAGAAGGTGCGGCAAGTAAGAGTTATGGACTGGCCGTCGCCTCTCTGGCAGGAGTTCCCCGTGATGTCATTAAACGAGCGCGCCAGAAATTAAAGGAGCTGGAATCTCTCTCCAACAATGCGACGGCAGGCCACGTCGATACACCGCAGTTGACACTGCTGACGGAAGAGGCATCTCCGGCAGTTGAAGCGTTGGAAAATCTGAATCCAGATACATTGACACCACGTCAGGCACTGGAGTGGATTTATCGTCTGAAAGATATGGTGTAACAATGAAGTCTAATACCCGTCTGTTAGAACCAAGAAAGATAAAAAATAAAAGATAAATAAAAGGTGGGCTTATTTAGCCCACCTTTTGGTTAAACCATAATATCTCTTTCATCTTTCAAGTTGCTACTTTATTAGTTGCAACTTGAAATCTATTGGATATAAATATTTAAGTGCGGAATAATGATTCAATATTCAAGCCTTGAGTATGCAGTATGTCTCTGAGACGGCGCAAACCCTCAACTTGAATCTGACGGACTCTTTCCCTTGTCAAACCGATTTCTCGGCCAACATCTTCTAATGTTTCTGCTTCGTACCCAAGCAACCCAAAACGGCGAGCCAAGACTTCACGCTGTTTTGCATTCAGTTCAAACAACCACTTCACAATGCTTTGCTTCATATCATCATCCTGAATGGTTGTTTCTGGCCCTGAGTCATTTTCATCAGATAAAATATCCAGTAAGGCTTTATCTGAATCCCCACTTATTGGTGTATCAACAGAAGTAATGCGTTCGTTAAGCCGCATCATACGGCTCACATCATCAACCGGTCTATCCAGTTTTTCCGCAATTTCTTCGACACTGGGTTCATGATCCAATTTATGGGCTAACTCTCTTGCAGTACGTAAATAAACATTTAATTCTTTGACAATATGAATAGGCAGACGGATCGTACGTGTCTGATTCATAATAGCCCGCTCAATTGTCTGGCGGATCCACCATGTTGCATACGTAGAAAAACGAAAACCTCTTTCAGGATCAAATTTTTCCACCGCACGAATAAGACCAAGGTTACCTTCTTCAATGAGATCCAAAAGTGCCAACCCTCGGTTACTATATCGACGAGATATTTTAACTACCAACCGCAAATTACTCTCAATCATACGTTGGCGAGCAGCAATATCTCCCCGAAGTGCCCGTCTTGCGAAAAAAACTTCTTCCTCTGCTGTCAGCAGAGGTGAGAAACCAATCTCTCCGAGATAAAGTTGTGTTGCATCGAGAACCCGTTGGTTAACCCCTTGCAACAAATCCAAATCTTCATCAACATTGGTTAAATCATCCCCGTCTTTCAGCAACGCTTCATCAAAGTCATCGGCTTCCATGCCATGTTCGTCTAAATCCGCCTCATCATACAACTCATTAACTTTAAGCGTACTTTGGCTCATCAGCTGCTCCTACCCATGATAATGCGGGCAGGAATTCAGAATCCTGCCCTGGTTTATCGCTGCGGAAGATGACGCAGCGGGTTTACGGATTTTCCCTTGTAACGAATCTCAAAATGTAATTTGACTAAACTTGTTCCAGTACTACCCATAGTGGCAATTTTTTGCCCCGCCTGGACATCCTGCGAATCACGAACCAGCATGGTATCGTTATGAGCATAGGCACTCAGGTAGTCATCGTTATGTTTTATAATTATGAGATTTCCATATCCACGTAATGCGTTTCCGGCATAAACTACTTTCCCACTGGCAGTTGCAAAAACGGGCTGACCACGACTACCCGCAATATCAATGCCTTTATTCCCACCCTTAGAATCCGAGAAGCCTTCAAACACTTTCCCTTCCGCAGGCCATCCCCAACTACTGCTACTACTGCTGATGGTGCTGCTAGGACTTATGTCTGTTGCCGGAGGTGATTTCATAGCGGAATTTTCGCTAACAGAAATTGTTTTTCTTGGCAACATCTTTTCGGAACTCTGTCTATCAATGTTTGCAGGATACGCATTACTTTTTTGAAAATCAACCTGCTCAATTTTAGATTGGGTGCTATTTGATGCTAGTAATACACCGTTACTGGAGTTTACATTACCCATTCTCAGGACTTGGCCAACATTGAGGTTATAAGGCTCTGAAATGTTATTTCTGTGAGATAAATCACGAAAATCAATGCCTGTAATCCATGCAACATAGAACAAAGTATCGCCACTTTTGACCGTATAGGTGCTGCCGCTATAGCTTCCTTTAGGAATATTCCCATAATTGCGGTTATAGACGATCCGTCCCTGATGTGAGCCATTTTCAACAGCACGATTCACTAAATAACGATTTTCCGAAGCACGATGCTCTGATGAACGATTTACTGAAATGGTTGAAGGGGAAGATGATATGGGTGTCGAGATGGACGAGGTTCTGGAAGGGATCCCTCTATTTTGTTCCTGCTTATCAATACTCACTATCGGCGCTGGACGATCCGATGTATTGCTACAGCCTGCCAGCATCACTCCCATAACAGAGCTTATCCACTTTATTTTTTTCACTGAGTTTCCTAAATTCATACCTTATTCCCCCGTAAAGGCAAATATAAGTTTTAAGCATAATGATTTATAAAGAAATTTCGAATTACAAAAGATTTAAGGCAAAATATTTTGCTTAACTTCAGAAAAAATGACAGCCAATTTAAAAATAATGACAAAATAAATTAGCAGATTATGCTAGTTCGCCTTGAATTAGGGGTACAAAACGGACAGATTCGATCACTTCGCTGTGAAAATCACTGCCATAACGATGTACCACTTTAAGCGACTGAGAGCGCTCCCCCACGGGCAAAACCATCACTCCGTTATCTGCAAGTTGATACAACAGAGCCTGTGGAATTTCGGGCGGCGCTGCCGTGACAATAATTGCATCAAATGGCCCTTTTGACGGCCATCCATTCCAGCCATCACCGTGGCGGGTTGATATGTTGTGTAAATCAAGCTGCTTCAACCTGCGTTTAGCCTGCCACTGCAAACCTTTAATACGCTCCACGGAGAAGACGTGTCTGGCCAGATGGGCGAGTATCGCCGTCTGGTAACCAGACCCCGTTCCAATTTCCAGCACATTGGCTTCAGGAGTTAAGCTCAACAGTTCTGTCATGCGGGCAACAATGTAAGGCTGGGATATGGTCTGCCCATGTCCAATAGGCAGTGCCGTATTTTCATAAGCTTTATGAGCCAAAGCTTCATCAACAAAACATTCCCGAGGAACTCTGGCTATAATTTCCAGCAAGTGCTCGTCCTGTATTCCTTGCTGGCGTAATTGAGTCAGCAAATTTTTCATTGACCGACTTAGCATTCTCCCATATCCCCGACTTTTACCAACCAATCGTTGATTAATTCCTGCGCCTTATAAGCGGTTAAGTCCACCTGTAAGGGAGTAATGGAGACAAACCCGTCTTCTATCGCTGCAAAATCTGTTTCTGACCCTGCGTCATGTTTCTCGCCAGGAGGCCCTATCCAGTAAAGCATGTTACCTTTGGGATCTTCCAAGGCGTAAACTTCTTTAGCAGCGCACCGACTGCCGCATCGTGTTACCCGAAAACCTTTGATCTGCTCAATAGGAACGTCAGGCACATTGATGTTCAGAATATTACCTGCCCTTAAGGGGAATTTTTGCAGCAGATTCAATAGGCGCATTGTAACTTCTGCAGCTGTTTCATAATGTTTATCACCATTGAGTGACACCGCCAGCGCCGGCAATCCTAAATGACGCCCTTCCATCGCGGCAGCCACTGTGCCGGAATAAATCACGTCATCACCAAGGTTGGGACCACAGTTGATTCCTGAAACCACAATATCCGGACGAGGAAGAACCAGGCGATTAACGCCCAGATAGACACAGTCCGTCGGTGTACCTTCCTGAACGGCAATATCACCATTATTCAGCGTATTGATACGCAAGGGACGATCCAGCGTTAAGGCATTCGATGCTCCGCTGCGATTACGATCAGGTGCGATCACCTGAACATGATAGTGTTCCCGCAATCTGGCCGCTAAGGTTTGAATACCCGGTGCAGTGACACCATCATCGTTACTCAGCAATATCCGCAGCATTATTTTGATCCTGATTGATAAGTTCTCTGACGACACTGGTTGCAAAACTGCCTGATGGCAGTGAAAAATGGAGGGTGACAGTTTGCTCATCCAACCATTCCCAGTTCAGGTTGAGTGGTTGCACCAAGATTGCCCTACGCACACTTTCCACGCGTTCACGTTTGACCAATGACCATAGTGATGCGTAATCTAACAGGCAATGCTGTTCGAAATCCAATGCCTGATGCTGAGTACCCAGCGCTTTGTCGCCAGGCAAAGGTGCTGTTATCTGCAATTCACCATCCATGATTCGTTGCTGTAATACAGGCAGTTCAAGTTCATCTGCAACAAACCAGCTACCGCGTCCCGTTAGCTGTAGGGCATCCCCGTTCAATACCTGCTGGTGCGTATCCTGAGCGATCCGCAGACTGGCAATGGTATTAAACATGGCACTGCGGCTGGCAGAAAGGTAAAAACTGCGGCGGCTGCGTTCTTTGACCTGGATTTCATTATCCGCCCAGCGCTGCGCCTGAACAAGATTTTGCCCATCCCGCCCGAAACGCTGTTCACCAAAATAATTCGGCACACCTGCCTGTGCAATCTGCTGCAAGCGTTTTTCCACAGATTGCCTGTCAGAAATTTGCCTCAATACAAGAGTGAAATCATTACCCTTCAAGGCACCAATCCGTAGTTTGCGTTTTTGGCGAGAAGTGGTCAAAACTTCACATCCTTCCAGCTGGAACGCAGTTAAATCCGGATCTTGTTTTCCTGGCAGATGCACGCAAAACCACTGATCTGTGACTGCGTTACGGTCTTTTAATCCCGCGTAACTGACAGAGCGCGCCGGTATTTTGGCAAAACGAGCAAGGTGATCAGCAACAAACTGGGTGTTACATCCTATCTTGCGGATATGTATCATTAAATGTTCGCCTTCTCCATCAGGAGAAAATCCTAAATCTTCACGAACAATAAAATCTTCTGGTGAGGCTTTAACTACGCCAGTCGCTTCTGGCTGCCCATAAAGCCAGTGTAATTCACTTAATGTCATACTTATTCCTTCACCAGCAAAGCCACGGCTTCGCAGGCAATACCTTCTTTACGGCCAACAAATCCCAGTTTTTCAGTCGTTGTTGCCTTAACGTTAATATCATCCATATGGCATTCAAGATCTTCTGCCAGATTGACCCGCATCTGAGGAATATGCGGCAGCATTTTCGGCGCTTGAGCAATAATGGTGATGTCAAGATTACCAATCCGATAGCCTTTTTTACGGATACGGCGATAGGCTTCCTTCAGCAGTTCACGGCTATCCGCACCTTTAAAGGCCGGATCGGTATCTGGAAACAGTTTACCGATATCTCCCAGTGCCGCCGCACCCAATAAAGCATCCGTAGCCGCATGCAGGGCCACATCACCGTCGGAATGGGCGATCAGCCCTTGTTCATAAGGAATGCTAACACCACCGATGACCAGAGGCCCTTCTCCGCCAAATTTATGCACATCAAAACCGTGTCCAATTCTCATACGATATGTTCCTTTGATTTTCGGGAGAGGTAAAACTCCGCCAATGCCAGATCTTCCGGCTGAGTGACTTTTATATTGTCTGCCCGTCCATGTACCAGCACAGGGTGATAGCCACAATATTCCAGTGCCGAAGATTCGTCCGTGATACACGCTTGTTCTGCAAGCGCTTTTGCCAGGCAGTCACGTAATAGCTGTAAGGGAAATAACTGCGGGGTCAGAGCATGCCAGAGGCCTCTGCGATCAACGGTATGATCAATGGTGGATGGTTTTTCCTCGGATGGCATCACCATGCGCTTCATGGTGTCCCTGACAGGAGCAGCCAGAAGCCCGCCACAGACAGCCGGAGACGGTGCACTTCTATTGATGAGCTGTAGCAGATTATCGAGATCATCACGATGTAAGCAAGGGCGGGCAGCATCATGTACCAAAACCCAAACTGAACTGTCTGTCGAAAGGCTCGCCAGATAATCCAGCCCTGCCAGTACCGAATCAGCCCGCTCCGATCCTCCCACCACTGTGGTTATTCGTGGGTCAGAGGCAATCGCAAGCCGCCCGAATTGATTATCAGCAGAGTTCAGCGCAACAATGACTCGCTGTATGCGGGGATGTTCAAGTAATGCTGCCAATGTATGTTCAATAATGGTTTTACCAGCAAGCGGGAGGTATTGTTTTGGGCAATCTGATTTCATCCGGCTACCGATCCCCGCAGCAGGGATCAATGCGACAATATCGGCAAGAGAAGTATCAGCAGGAGAATGAAATATTGGGTTATTCATTTTGATTATTGTTTACTATTTTCTTTCAAAGATTGTTGCGCATTGTGTTTAGAGGTATCAGGCACCAGACGGTAAAAAGATTCTCCCGGCTTAATCATACCCAATTCATTACGAGCACGTTCTTCAATCGCTTCTTGACCTTTTTTCAGATCTTTAATTTCAGCAAATAGCTGGTTGTTACGTGCCCTAAGGGTAATATCAGCACTATTCCGCCTGGCAACCTCATCTTTAACCCACACATAATCGTGAATACCATTTTTGCCGAACCACAGCGAGTACTGTAACCAGCCGAGTAAAACCAATAATAGTAGCGTTAGTTTGCCCATCTCCTCCCCCTGAAAAACCCGCTAATCATCCCACAACTGAGGGAATGACGCCACTATCACAAAACGTGATGGAAAAGTACTGGATGAGATGAGTGTAGAAACACATTATTCTACTCGCAATAATGTGTTTCTTAACGGCTCAGTGGGTATGGTAATCAAATAGGCAGAAAGCCGTGGTTGTGCAGCGCAGCAAGCAATTTTTCTATCAATGATTCAACAGGCAGTGAGCCATCTAAATAGATGTCGGGCTGTTCTGGCACCTCGTAAGCTGAATCAATTCCCGTGAAGTTAATCAGCTCCCCTGCTCGCGCTTTTTTATACAAGCCTTTCGGATCACGGGCTTCACATATCGCCAACGGCGTATCCACAAAGACTTCAATAAATCGATCTTCCCCCATCAATTCACGTAGTTTTTGCCGTTCAGCTCTATGAGGAGAAATAAACGCCGTTAAGACTACTAGCCCAGCATCAACCATCAATTTTGAGACTTCTCCGATACGCCGGATATTCTCTCGTCGTTCAGTTTCAGAAAATCCCAAATCGCTGCACAAGCCATGACGCAGATTATCCCCATCCAATAAATAGGTTCTGATTCCCCGCGAAAACAGTGCCTGTTCCAGTGCGCCTGCAATCGTAGATTTCCCTGAACCAGACAATCCGGTGAACCAGATGACTAAAGCAGGATGGCCATTCACCGCTTCCCTTTGCTTTCTGTCCAACGTATGTGAATGCCAAACAACATTGGAAAACGTGTGTTCCTTGATCTGAGACACTTATTTACCTCCCAGTAAATCACGCGCACCCCAGTGTGGAAAATGACGGCGAACCAATCGATTGAATTCCAGTTCAAACTCGCTGTACTCCTTCGGCTCTTCGTAAACTTCGGTTTGAATTTCACGTACCAGACCCGCACCGACAGTTACATTGGTCAGACGATCAATCAGGATGATGCCGCCGGTATCGGCGTTTTGCGGGTAACTATCGATCAGCAGTGGCTCATCAAATGAGAATTCCACCAGCCCAATGGCATTCAGGGGCAATTCAACCGCCACTTTTTGCGTCAAGTTGGTGATATCCACCTGATATTGAACATTATCGACTTTCCCACGGCTTTTTTTGCCAGCAACCTTGATATCCAGGCTTTGCCCCTGGATCAGCGGCTGCTCAGACATCCATACGACATCCACCAATGCATGACGTGCTACGGTCATGTGATCTTCAACGGCAATCAGCAGGTCACCACGGCTGATATCAATTTCATCTTTCAACACGACGGTGATCGCCTCACCAGGTACAGAAAATGGCAGATCTCCGTCAAAAGTTACAATCCGTTCTATGGTGGAAATCACACCTGAGGGCATGACTTTGATTTGCTGGCCTTGACGTAAAATACCCGATGACAGTGTGCCACTGTACCCGCGAAAATCGAGATCAGGGCGATTGACATATTGCACCGGAAAACGCAGGGGCTGATCCATTGCTTTTTTCTTCACATCAACGGTTTCAAGAGTATCCAGTAAAGTTTCCCCTGTATGCCATGCCATTTTTTCGCTGCGACTGACGATATTGTCCCCCTCCAGCGCCGAGATAGGTACGAAATAAATGTGCAGGTCAGTCGGTAATTGGCCGGCAAAATCCCAATAATCCTGTTTGATCTGTTCATAAATATCCTGTCGATAATCCACCAGATCCATTTTATTCACCGCCACGACCAAGTGACGAATGCCCAACAGGGTACTGATAAAACTGTGTCGACGTGTCTGCTCCTGCACGCCTTTTCGCGCATCGATCAGTAAAATGGAAAGATCGCTGGTTGAAGCTCCCGTTGCCATATTACGGGTATACTGCTCATGCCCCGGTGTATCCGCGATGATGAATTTGCGTTTTTCCGTGGAGAAATAACGGTATGCCACGTCAATGGTGATACCTTGTTCCCGCTCGGCGGCAAGACCATCCACCAATAACGCCAGATCCAGTTTCTCACCTTGTGTTCCCAGCCGTTTGCTGTCGTTTTGTAATGTCGCAAGCTGATCTTCATAAATTTGGCGGGTATCGTGCAGTAGGCGGCCAATTAATGTGCTTTTGCCATCATCTACGCTACCGCAGGTCAAAAAACGCAGTAGTCCCTTTTCCTGCTGTATCCGCAGGTAGGCTTCCACCCCACCCTGCTGTTTGATCTGGCTGGCGATGGTTTCATTGTGTGCAAGTGCGGGCATATCTGGCCTCCTCAAAAATAACCCTGACGTTTTTTCAACTCCATCGAACCGGACTGATCACTGTCGATAAGCCGTCCCTGCCGCTCACTGGTTGTCGATATCAACATTTCTTCTATGATTTCCGGCAGCGTTTCGGCTTCTGATTCCACAGCGCCAGTCAGTGGCCAACAGCCAAGTGTTCTGAAGCGAACTTTTCGCTGGCTGATGACTTCACCTGATTTCAGATCGATACGAGCGTCGTCAACCATAATCAATGCACCATCACGCTGAATGACCGGACGGGGTTTGGCGAAGTAAAGGGGGACGATGTCTATCTGCTCCAGATAGATGTATTGCCAGATATCCAATTCAGTCCAGTTGGATAACGGGAATACGCGGATGCTTTCCCCTTTGTTGATCTGGCCGTTATAGTTACGCCAGAGTTCTGGACGCTGGTTCTTGGGGTCCCAACGATGGGAACGATCACGGAATGAGTAGATGCGCTCTTTGGCCCGGGATTTTTCTTCATCACGCCTTGCCCCACCAAATGCCGCATCAAATCGATATTTATCCAGAGCCTGTTTCAGCCCTTCCGTTTTCATGATGTCGGTGTGTTTTGCACTGCCATGGATAAAGGGGTTAATTCCCAGTGCTTCACCTTGTGGGTTACGATAAACCAGCAATTCAAAGCCGTATTTTTCCGCTGTATGATCACGGAAGTCATACATTTCACGGAATTTCCATCCCGTATCAACGTGCAGCAAGGGAAAGGGCAGTTTCCCGGGATAAAACGCCTTGCGCGCGAGATGCAGCATCACCGAGGAATCTTTACCAATAGAATAAAGCATGACGGGATTGGCAAATTCGGCAGCCACTTCGCGAATAATATGGATGCTTTCAGCTTCGAGTTGCTGCAAGTGTGTCAGTTTTTTTTCGTCCATTGACCGCTCCTTATACGAGATCAATAACAGCAGGGCGACTTATTTGAGCAACAGATTGTTTTTGATCAACAGACTGTTGCCCGAACCATGCTATCTGGTGGTGGAGTTGAGCCACCTCTCCCACCACCAGCAATGCAGGCGATGGTGCTTTCTGTGCTAACCGTTCCAGCTCGGACAAGGTTCCGGTCAGCACCTGCTGTTCTGGACGAGTTCCGCAGCCGATCACAGCTACTGGGGTATTGGCATCTCGTCCATGTGAAATCAATTTCTGGCTGATAAGGGCGGCTTTTATGATACCCATGTAAATTGCCAGTGTTTGATTGCCCCGCGCCAATGCAGGCCAATCCAGTTCATCGCCATTTTCACGGCAGTGCCCTGTAATAAAGGTGACACTTTGGGAGTGCTCTCTGTGTGTCAGTGGAATACCGGCATAAGCAGCAGCGCCCACCGCCGCGGTAATACCGGGTACTACCTGAAAGGTAATCCCCGCTTCAGCGGCAGCCTGCAATTCCTCTCCACCGCGACCGAAAATGAATGGATCGCCCCCTTTCAAACGAACCACTTTTTTACCCTGACGCGACAGTTTAATGATTAATGCATTAGTCTCTTCCTGAGCCACTGAGTGATTCCCTGCCCTTTTGCCAACACAGATTTGATCTGCATCGCGGCGTACCAATTCCAGAATCTCTGCACTGACCAGATGGTCATAAAGCACAACGTCAGCCTGCTGAATCACTTGTAAACCTTTTAAGGTCAGCAATCCCGGATCGCCCGGCCCTGCTCCTACCAAAGCCAATTCGCCCTGTTTGCTGGATGACGCGAGTTGTTCATTGACCCGTTGTTCATCGATCAATTGTTCATCGAGTTGTGCTTCTGCCTGCTGTAATTGCCCATTAGCTACCAATGTGGCAAAACGCCCATTCAAGGCTTTTTCCCAAAAATGGCGCCGCTGGCGTATGGAAGTCAGACGCTGTTTCACGCGCTCACGCCAGCGCCCTGCAATCTCGGCCATGATGCCAAGATGAAAGGGCAGTAGAGATTCCAGTTTTTCTCGCAGCAATTTCGTCAGTACTGGGGATTTTCCTGCGGATGAAATCGCTACCATAATCGGGGAACGATCAATAATTGAGGGGAAAATAGCAGAACAAAGCGGTTGATCATCCACCACATTGACTAAAATAGCGCGGGCATTGGCCTCAGTAAAAATGTGCTGGTTCAAATCGTGGTCATCCGTCGCGGCAATCACTAAAAATACGCCATCGAGATATTCTGTCCGAAACCCGCCCTGCTCCCATGCAAATTCCGCTTTTTGATAGCGTTGTTGCAGCTCAAAATGCAATTCAGGGGCGACTATCGTTAACGCAGCACCCGCACGCAGCAACAGGCTTGCCTTACGAGAAGCCACCTCTCCACCTCCGACCAGCAATACGGGTCGGGATTTTAACTCAACAAATAAGGGTAAATAGTCCACGGTGACATGCCATCCAGTGTTAGAGTCTTCTCATAATTTTTTATTATTATGATTATTAGAGAATGAATATATGAGGCTGAGATCCGGTTATGAAATGACAAAAAGGAATTATTAGTTCCTGAATCGCATAAGCTGAATTTTTTAGTCTGTTATAGCGTTAACTATGCGAAATATTTAGGGTAAGGGCAGGCCACACCTCTTTTTTAAGCGGTGCAACCCAATAGAAATCCCTGTCATCCGTCATATTGGCTTAACTTTCGTGCAAACCACACTCACGTTTTAAGCCAAAAAAGCGGGTTTGCTCTTCGCTCATGCCCGTCTGCCACTTTTGAGTTGTATGGGTATCCCCTACCGAGAGGTAGCCCTGCTCCCACAGCGGATGGTATTCAAGACCCTGCTGCGCCAAATATTGATGCACTCGGCGATTATCCCAATCAACAATAGGCAGGATTTTGAAAACATCGCGCTGAACAGCCAGCACAGGTAAATTAGCGCGACTTTCCGATTGCTGACGGCGTAATCCTGCAAACCAGCTTTGTACATGCAGTGATTTCAATGCTCGGTTCATCGGATCAACTTTGTTGATCTGGTTATAGCGCTCAATGCCTTCTATTCCCTGTTCCCACAATTTGCCATAACGCGCTTCCTGCCAGGCAGGAGAATGTTCTGCACGGAAAATCCTCACATTCAGCTTGAGTTTGTCAGTCAGCTTATCGATAAATTGGTAAGTTTCGGGGAATAAATAACCGGTATCCGTGAGGATCACGGGAATATCAGGATATTCCCGTGTCACCAAATGCAGGCAGACGGCGGCCTGAATGCCAAAACTGGAAGAAAGCACGAATTCGCCAGATAAGTGTTCCAATGCCCAGCTAACGCGCTGGCGGGCATCCAGCAATTCCAGTTGTTGATTGATGTCAGCCAATGCTTCGGCGCGCTGCCCGTGGTTCAATGCCAGCAATTCTGCTAAATGAAACTGGCTCATAACGCCTCCTGCCAGTCGTAAAAATCAAGGGCTGAGTTCAGGACAGGTTTGATGATGTCGGCACGAACCAGGAAATCCCCAAAGCATTCATGGGTATTGCGTTCCGCTGACCAGCGACCAATCAATTCATCCAGTATCACCAGGATCTCTGCTGAAGTGATATTCTCCCTGTACATGCGAGGAATTCGGCTGCCAACCCGGTTTCCACCGAGATGAAGGTTATAGCGATCCTGAGCTTTACCTACCAGCCCTATTTCTGCCAGCATCGCCCTGCTGCATCCATTCGGGCAGCCCGTCACACGCAGGACGATATGTTCGTCAGAAACACCGTGTTTTTCCATTAATGCATCGACATAATCGATAAATGTCGGCAAGAAACGTTCGGCTTCCGCCATCGCCAATGGGCAAGTTGGAAATGAAACGCACGCCATGGAATGGTGACGCAGGAATGTCACGCTATTATCTATTAAGCCGTGTGTGCGGGCGATTTCTTCAATGCGTGCTTTTTCGCTTTCGGGTACTCCCGCCACAATCAGGTTTTGATTGGCCGTCAGACGGAAATCACCTTTGTGGATTTTCGCAATTTCCGCGATCCCCGTTTTTATCGGTTTGTTGGGGTAATCCAACAGACGACCATTCTCAATAAACAAAGTCAGGTGCCATTGATCATCAATGCCTTTCAACCAGCCAATTTGATCCCCCCGCCCCGTAAATTCATACAGACGAATGGCCTCAAAGTGCACACCTGCCCGCTTTTCTACTTCCTGTTTAAAGGTTTCGACACCCACTCGTTCAAGGGTATATTTGGTCTTGGCATTTTTTCGTTCAGTCCGGTTGCCCCAATCACGCTGTGTCGTCACCACGGCTTCCGCAATCGACAATGTGTGTTCCAGTGGAATAAAGCCAAACTCACTCGCCAGACGAGGAAAAGTGTTCTTATCACCGTGGGTCATAGCTAATCCGCCACCCACCAGCACGTTAAAGCCGATCAATTGGTCATTCTCTGCAATGGCGATAAAATTCAGGTCATTGGCATGGAGATCGACATCATTTTGTGGCGGGATAACCACTGATGTTTTGAATTTTCTAGGCAGATAAGTTGACCCAAGAATAGGCTCTTCATCGGTAGTCGCTACTTTTTCTTTATCCAGCCAGATTTCGGCATAAGCGCTCGTGCGTGGCAGTAGGTGTTCCGATATTTTTTTCGCCCATTCATAAGCCTGCTGGTGCAAAGCCGACTGCACCGGATTTGATGTGCAAAGTACGTTACGGTTGACGTCGTTGGCCGTTGCCAATGAATCCAGCCCCATTTTTGCCAGCAACTGATGCGCGGGTTTGAGGTTATTTTTCAAAATGCCATGAAACTGGAACGTTTGTCGGTTGGTCAACCGGATGCTGCCGTATAGGGTGTCTTCTGTCGCAAACTGATCAATACCCAGCCATTGAGTGGGGGTGATAATGCCTCCCGGCAAGCGACAACGCAGCATCATGGCGTGACGGGGTTCAAGTTTTTGTTCCGTCCGCTCCGCTCTGATGTCACGGTCATCCTGTTGATACATACCGTGGAAACGGATCAGGAGAAAGTTATCCCCCTCAAATCCGCCTGTCAGCCCATTTTTTAAATCTTCGCTGATCGTTCCCCGCAAATAGTCGCTATCTAATTTCATGCGTTCACTGTCAGCGAGTTTACCTTCAACCTTCAAAGGACCTTGCTTTTCATTGCTCATATTAGTAAACATCCCTCTGATAACGGCGCTCAAGGCGCAGTTCACTCAAGAATTCATCAGCCTGTTCAGCATCCATGCCACCCTGTTGTGAAATGATATCCAGCAATGCCTGCTCCACATCTTTGGCCATACGATTGGCATCACCACAGACATACAAATGTGCACCATCCTGAACCCAGCGCCAGATTTCTTTTCCCTGCTCACGCAGTTTGTCCTGTACATAGATTTTGTGTTGTTGATCCCGTGACCATGCCAAGTCAATGCGGGTCAGCAAGCCATCTTTGGCATAGCGCTGGAATTCAACCTGATAGAGAAAATCTTCAACGAAATGTGGATTACCAAAGAACAACCAGTTTTTGCCTTCAGACCCCTGATTGTCACGCTGTTGCAGAAATGCCCGAAACGGTGCAACGCCCGTACCCGGCCCAATCATAATGACAGATGTCTGAGGATCAGCGGGTAAGCGGAAGTTATCGTTATGTTCGATAAAGATGCGGATGTTGTCGTCTTCCTGCAATCGATCTGCCAGATAACCCGAGGCGCCACCCGTACGGGTACGCCCTTCTATTTCATAGCGAACCACCCCAACCGTAACGTGTACTTCATTTTCAACTTCAGCCTGTGAGGAGGAGATGGAATAGAGACGTGGTGTCAAGGGACGCAGTAAGTCGATAAATTGCTGGGCTTCTGGATGTAAGGCCGCTTGTCTGACCATATCCACAATAGGCGTTTTTTGTGCGTACTGTTGTAATGCCTGTTTGTCAGCAATTAAAGCGAGAAGTTTTTGATCTTTCGCCAATACCGCATATTTCTCAACAATTAACCCCGTATTCTGGGTCAGCTCAACATGGCTAAGCAGCGCCTGACGCAGTGGCAGTGATTTTCCGTGCACATTAACCAGCTCAGATCCTGTCAGCCAAAGCAATTCAATCAATTCATCCACCAGTGCCGGATCATTTTCAAACCAGACACCCAGCGCATCTCCGGGCTGATAATGCAGGCCGGAATTCCCCAGATCAATTTCAATATGGCGAACATCTTTGTCTGAACCGCGTCCTGTTATTCTTTGGTTGGTCAAGAACGAAGCGGTCAGTGGTGCGTCTTTGGTATAAGGGCTGGAAATGATTTCACTGACAGAACCCGCTTGAGTGGCAGTGATGCCAGCTTGTGTCTGAGCTGGCAGGCGCTGTTTTAAAACTTCCGTTATTTGTTGACGCCACTGTGCTGCCTGTTCTTGATATTCCACATCGGCATCAATACGCTCCAGTAATCGTTGTGCGCCCAGTTCATTCAGGCGATGGTCAAAGTCTTTACCAGCCTGACAGAAGTTTTCATAAGAGGTATCCCCCAGACCAAATACGGCATAAGCCGTCTCTTTCATTGATGGCGCTTTTTTGGAATTCAAATATTTATACAGTGCCACCGCTTCTTCGGCAGGTTCACCTTCACCTTGTGTCGAAGCAATAATAATCAATACCCGTTCTTGTGCGATTTGCTTGAATTTATAATCGCCCGCATTAACCAAGTTCACATTTAGCTTTTCCGCCAACAACGAGTCTCTGAGTTGCTCGGCTAAACGACGGGCATTTCCTGTTTGTGAGGCAGAGATCAGTGTGACAGTTTCCGATATAGGGGCAGCTGGTGTAACGACTTCAGTTTGTGGCTTTTGATTTACCATTCCCCAGAAATAGCCCGATAACCACGCCAGTTGATGTGGAGAAAAATCACCGATTGCAGATTGCAGACGTGATAATTGTTCAGGAGAAACCGGTAATAATACAGTTGAAGGTGGTTTTGTGGTCATGATCCCGTGCCCTTTGCTATAGCCAATATCCATGATGTAGAAATCTATACATGGATTAATCATAAGGTTATCCCAGAATAAGATGAGATTTTAAAGAAAGGTTTGCAATATCTCATAACTAAAATGCCTAACTTTATTTACAGATTTCATATATCGATAAAGTCGTTAAGCGTTGTGCTTTATTCCTCCAGAAAAATCACGTTATGCTTGTAAAGTTCAGGTAGAATAGCCGGCCTTTTGGAATCAGAGAAAAGCATCATGAGCACTACCATCTTTAAAGATTTTCAATTTGAAGCGGCACATCGCCTGCCACATGTTCCTGAAGGACATAAATGTGGACGTCTGCATGGACACTCATTCATGGTACGTCTGGAAATTACCGGAGAGGTTGATCCTCTTAGCGGATGGATCATGGATTTTGCCGATGTAAAAGCCGCATTTAAGCCGATTTGGGAACGGCTCGATCACAATTATCTCAATGAAATTCCTGGGCTGGAAAATCCAACCAGCGAAGTTTTAGCTAAGTGGATCTGGGAAAAGTTAAAACCAACTCTGCCCCAACTCAGTGCCGTCATGGTAAAAGAGACTTGTAGCGCAGGTTGTATCTATCGTGACGAATAGAACACTCAGCACCAGATTCTGGTGCTGAGTGAAACATCAGGCGATATTTAAGTATTTGTGTGTCTGCATCGAAAAACGCCAGTTACGGGCAATACAAGTTTCAATACACAGGCGGGTTGCTTCTTCTTTCTGACTGATGGGCTGTAAGGCAATAACCGGATCTGCCTTTTCATCGAGCATCGTCAGCAGTTCATCCAATGCTTCAATATCGCGCTCCCTTCCAACTGGGTGCTTGATTTCATTCGCACGGTTCATGGCTTCAGGTAATACCTGATATCCGCCACGCATTTTCACTTTCGGTGAAACTGTGACCCACGTTTTTTCAGAACACTGGATCGCATGTGTACCACTGGTTTCTATCTGACACTGATAGCCTTCACTTTCCAATGTTTCGGTCAAAGGACGCAGATCATACAGACACGGTTCACCCCCGGTAACGACGATATGGCGCGCCGTATAACCCTGACGGATGAATAAGTTAATAATTTGTCTTGCAGTGGCTGCTCCCCATGTATCACTATCCTGCGATTTCACTAGGATGTTTTCCATAGGCTGTTGTTTATCAGCCTCTTTTTCCCACGTATGTTTGGTATCACACCAACTGCACCCTACCGGACATCCCTGTAAGCGGATAAAAACCGAAGGCACACCGGTAAACACGCCTTCTCCCTGCAAAGTTTGAAAAATTTCATTTATTGGGTAAATCATAAAAAAACTCTGGTTTTACTAAACTGCCGGGTATTATTACAGATATCTATCCCGCGAACATCCATCTTTATGGTATTGTACGGGGTTGCTTTTGCTGGTATTTGACACCAGACAGAGCATTGTATGCCTGAAATACTCTTTGGCATGAAAGATAGATGGGAATAACGAATGCAACATAATGAAAATCAGCTTAAACAGGGCCTGAGCGTGCGGCATATTCGCTTTATGGCTTTAGGCTCTGCAATAGGCACTGGGCTGTTTTATGGCTCGGCAGCGGCGATTCAGCATGCTGGCCCTGCTGTATTGCTGGCCTATTTAATCGGCGGTGCTGCCGTATTTATGGTGATGAGAGCACTTGGCGAAATGGCCGTTCACCATCCCGTTTCCGGTTCTTTTTCACAATATGCCAGCCATTATCTGGGACCATTGGCCGGCTTTCTGACCGGTTGGATTTATGTTCTTGAAATGCTGTTTGTTTGTCTGGCTGATATCACCGCATTCGGCATGTATATGAGGCTATGGTTCCCACACGTTGATCAATGGATTTGGGTGCTGGGTATTGTATGTTTTATCGGTGCCCTGAATCTGTGCCATGTAAAAATCTTCGGTGAAATGGAATTCTGGCTTTCTATCGTCAAAGTTACCGCCATCATTGCTATGATCATTGGCGGCATCATAATTATGATCTACGGTTTTGGTCAATCAACTGAACATGCTACCGGTATTTCCAATTTATGGGAGCATGGCGGCTTCATGCCAAATGGTATCAGTGGAGTGATTGCCTCATTTGCGATTGTTATGTTCGCTTTTGGTGGCATAGAAGTGATCGGTATCACTGCCAGTGAAGCGAAAAACCCAGAAAAAACAATTCCTAAAGCAATCAATGCCGTTCCATTCCGTATTTTGATCTTCTATGTCCTGACGCTGTGTATTCTGATGTGCATCTATCCATGGAATCAGATTGATCAGAATGCAAGCCCATTTGTACAGATTTTTTCCAATCTGGGAATTAATTCAGCAGCGAATATTTTAAATGTCGTCGTGATTACTGCCGCTATTTCAGCCATCAACAGCGATATTTTTGGTGCAGGTAGAATGATGTACGGCATGGCTCAGGAAAGACAAGCTCCTGAAGCATTCAAGAAACTGACCCGTAATGGTGTACCATGGATGACCGTGCTTGTCATGACTATGGTTCTATTACTTGGCGTATGGCTGAATTTCTTGATCCCTAATGATATTTTTATCCTTATCGCGTCTGTTGCAACATTTGCAACCGTCTGGGTATGGCTGATGATTTTAATTTCTCACGTTGCCATGCGCCGCCAAATGAGTGCAGAAGACATCAAGTCATTGAAATTTCCCGTTCCAATGTGGCCAATTGCGCCTGCAATTACGATCGTTTTCATGGTCGGTGTCATCGTATTGCTCGGTTATTTTGAGCAAACAAGGGATGCTCTATATGTTGGGATAGGTTGGGTGTTAGTCCTCACACTGGCTTATTCCTTCTGTGTGAAGAAGAAATTATCAACAGATCATCGCTCTACTAACCAATAAGACTTGAAAAAGTGTCGGTACGTTAGAGCTGCCGGCGCTTTTTTTTCTCCAGCATTTCCTCCATCGTTTATAAAGAAAAATTGACAATTAATGGATTGTGATCAGAAGCCATTGTAGTTAAGACTGCCGCATTTAACACTTTCAATTCACGATAAAAAACAAAATCTAATGGTTTGCCAAAAACAATCGTTCTGTGATCATCATTAAAATAGACTTCTTTCAATTGCATACGCTGAGCAAAACGCACCAATACTCTCAACCGCCGACGGCTCCACGCATTAAAATCCCCAGCAAAAATCACGGGTCCATGATGCAAATTGATATGAATACCAATGTTATTCAATTGCCGACTGTAAACGTCAACACCAAGGCTAAAATTGATCGCATGCACGTTTATCACCATCAATTGACGATCATCTGGTAATGGATAAATCGTAATCAGTGAAGATTTTGAGAGTCGCAGTATCGGCTCTTTTTCACGTAATGGGTAACAATAGACGGGAGAAGAAGATGCTAAGGTCATTACGCCAGATGGATGCTGAGGGATGGAAAATGCCGGGACTTGATCTGCAACTAAACCA
Organism: Xenorhabdus bovienii; assembly: GCF_024721015.1. Taxonomy (GTDB): domain Bacteria; phylum Pseudomonadota; class Gammaproteobacteria; order Enterobacterales; family Enterobacteriaceae; genus Xenorhabdus; species Xenorhabdus bovienii. The sequence continues at coordinate 934 of NZ_JANAIF010000058.1, read as the reverse complement.
CTGGCTGTAACGAATTTCAGTAAATCAGGCGTCGTTTGCGCTTCCTGCAATAAAATAAGCTGGCTGCTCTCAATCAAAGAACCCAAAACCTCTTGCCATGATGGACGCTGCTGTTTGTAAATATTCCAGATGGCAACGCAAAGTTCATGATTGCGGGCTGGTAACGGTTGCCCATGTGGTAATGAGTTGTCTTCAAGTAATCGTTTAGAGGTGGGTAAAACTAGCTCTACGGGCTGGTCTGCAACATACCGCATTGCATAGTTTTTTTGGGCAGAGTTTTTCTTAGCGTGCCTCCTTCTTGCATAGCTTCTAACCAAGTTAACCCCCGTCACATATCAACAACCTATTCATCTAATATGACATGTCAATTATTGATTTCAATCTATTACGTACAAAAACCCAATATATCGGCATAACAATATATTAATAGAACATTTAATAACGCAGAATTAGAATCATGTTGATATTAAATTGGATATAAGAATATAAATTAATATATTCCATTTTTATGGAATATATAATTATTGGCGATTAAAACTATTAAAAAAAACAATATGATAATATGGCTTATATTGCCAATTAAATATATAAAATAAATTAATTTATTTTATATAACTTGGATTCACATGTTAAGCGCAACACCGTAATGAACGAAGTAAATGAGTGGGTATTCCTTTAAATAACTCATTCGGTGTTTTGTAATCTCGTGTTTTACGAGGGCGATTATTTAATCGGTTTGCCACAAGGTTAATCTCCAACTCTGATACCTTATTAAAATCAGTTCCTTTTGGGAAGTAATCTCTGATTAATCCATTCGTGTTCTCATTTATCCCTCTTTCCCAGGGGGAATACGGGTGAGCAAAATAAATTTTTGTCTCTAAATTTTTACTGATCAGTTCGTGTTCGGCAAATTCGAGGCCGTTATCAAAGGTCA
>NZ_JANAIF010000057.1 GCF_024721015.1 Xenorhabdus bovienii | reverse complement strand
GTCAATGAGCAGTAATCGCTCCCGTTGCTAATGGCGTGGTCGCCGGATTTAAATGACTGCGTGGAGTTTTTAGGCAGTCGGCCATTAGCGTTGTCATTAACCTGATTAATTAATTTTTGACTAGCCGCTAACCCACTGGAATTACCTAAATTATCTGTCAGAGCTATTTTGTTACTGGAAATTAATTGTCCTATCGCCTCCGATAGTTGAGCATCATTATTTTTATTTAACTTGATCCCCGCTTTAGATATAACGTTTATTATTTCTCGCTGGATTGTATTAAACCACGCAGCGTCTAATATTGTTGGTGCTACACCTGCGGCGACATTGCCGTTCGTGCACTCACCATTACCATCAGCGGTGTTTGTAATATCACCGATTTTTTGCATAATAAATCCTCACTCAGTGAAGGTGATTAATAGTTGAATTGAAATTAATGACTGATTATTGGCCGTAACCAAACTGTAGAATGGTGTGAGACGGACTTAATCTATTAAACTGGCATTCGAGTTTTTGGTTTCCCCATGACCGTAATGGGTCGCCGCAATAACTCCCACCCGCTACTGCGTAATTAATGGTTGTTGTCGGGGCATTAATTCGCCAGACAAATGGCCAATCCTCCCCGTTCAGTGCATCACCACATGCAGACATACCCGCTCTGGCCTGCCTAAATTCCGTAATCGTAATTTTAAACCCGAGTTCAGCCGCCAAACCGATGAAATAGGATTTTGACTGGCCACCCGTCCGTAATAATTTTGATACAACCGATTTTTGTCTCAATGAGATGCTGTCAATTTCCCCAATAGCGCAATCATCCGGTAACCCCAGTGATTTTTCCCATTCTGACAACATGATGGTTGCTGTTGCGGGGAAGCTTCCCTCCAGCAACGAATGCGCATCCTGATCACTACGGTGATAACTGTGTGCAATAGCCCTAATGGTGGCGTTCACCACTGAATCTGGGTTTCGCGTCCATGCCATGCCCGTTGGCAGTAGTCCGTTGAGTGCTGAGGTATATTCACTGACGCTATATTGTTTCATGTGTATTTGACCTCACCCCGCACAGGCAAATGCCCGACAGACAATTCAATATTTTTTGTCGGTGACGTGATAACAAAACCTGCCGTTCCCGGCACATCCGCAATCGCATATTGCAGATCGGATACCAATATTTTTCCCGTTCCGTCCGGATTTCCACTCTCAAATAACACATTATCAATGGCCATCGTAATGCGATGGGTTATTTCAGTGCCTGCATGAGCCAGTCCATTGAGAGTGAAATCAATGGTTCGTTTTATCGGAGACAATACCCAAATTAGCGCGGTAACGGGCCGTAACGGGTAAATATAATCAGCAACACGCAACTGATCCCCAGACGCATGAACAGCATAGGGTTCCTGTGATGAGACACCGTCTGTACCAATGGGGAAACCCTCCCGCCCATTATTGTCACACATAATATACACGCCCACCGTTCCGGCACCCGCCGCTCTGGGTTTGACCCAGGCACGGGTAACACCGGGTACAGCGAGAGCCCACTGTTTATAGTCATCATCCGAACCCCCCTGGGGTGATCCCTGATAGGCCAGTAGCATTCTGGAACGAAAGTCCGTCTCACTCTCTATATTTGCGCCGCCCGTTATCGGTGAAATTGCCGTTCCCTCAACATCGACACCGGCAATACTCTGGTCCAGTGTTAATACTGTGCCTGAAGGGGCATTACCCGCAGCTCCACCGCCTGAATTATCGTCTGTAACATCGGGTAATATCGCGATGAGAGCAGCATGACCCCGTCCATGATGAATACGCGTTTCATCGACGGTTTTATATTGATAGCCATCACCCCTGTTTAATATTGTGCCGGCAGAAATAATCTGACCATCAATCCCTGTAAATTGATATTTCTCACAGCGAGCGGGAAACGAAGGTTTTTGAAATATTTTCTTTAGGGCTGCCCAGCCTGACAACCATTCATCGGTTGCCGTGAATGGCGTGGTTTGTTTCGCCATATAATCCAGATAGCCATAATGCAGATGTGCCATCCCCGCATCCATATCGGCCAACACCCCCATATTAGAAAACCGTAATAATGGGCCTGTTTCCTGTAATTCTGACTGCAAATAACTGCGGTTTTGCTCCCGGAGTTCCGTCAGCGTTTTTCGTTTAAACGGCATTGTCCCGCTCCCATACCCAGAAAAACCGAACGTCCTCATCATCACGGCCGGGACGCTGGTAACGAATTATCATATTTAGGCGATTTGGCCAGACAATCTGAGTCCGAATATCGATGGATTCCGCAACACCATCGTCCAGCATCCATTGCAGTGCCTCACGCGCGTAATCCTCGGCTGCCAGTGCGACCGCTGGGGTTAATTTCTGCCGGTGCAGCAGCCACAGACGGGAACCTATGGGGTAATCAGCCCCGCTATCTCCCCACCAACCACGACGATCAACACCGTCAATGTCATCATCAGACCTGGCCTGTCTGTCAGTAAACAAACTAATAATCATGGCGGTTTGCAGGTCATCACCGGTAACCAGATCACCGCGCCCAACCCGCCAGTCGGCATGAATGTTTTTCACATCCCACCATGAGGTAATGTCACTCATTTGACCGTCACTCCTGTTGTTTGGCTGGTTACGGTTGAACCGCCAGACTCAACACCCGGTACGGGATGCGTGTGATTGTTATAGGAATCACGTAACTGTTGCATGCTGGTTTTATTGCTGTTGCAGTTATCAATAATATCGCCAGAGACCTCTAATACCGGGGTATTCAACAAAACCTTGGTTGACGCATTAATGGTTGCCGTAGACGCATTATTGACTGTGACTGATTTCCCTTGTGCCTCTACTGTGATCCCCGATTCAGTCAGTAATATATGCAGTCCCCATTGGTTATAAATCACAACCTCACCGGGATTTAATCCCTGATGCCGATATTGCTGATGATTGCTGCCAATCACCACCGCATTGGAACGGTCACCACCTAAGAACGCGAGAACGACATCGGTTCCTGTTGGCAACCCTGATGAAAACCCAAATTCGGCCATGCGGTTCGTTTTATCCCTAACCTCCATCGCTGTTTGATACTGAACCTGTTGGATGGCACCCTTATCATTACAGGTTGTGACCCGCCCCAGACCTAGCATCATCATGGCGCGACGATATAAATTTTTAACTTCCATAATTACGCATCTCCATAATCGTGTCATAGAATTCATAGGGTTGAACGGTAAACGCCGCAGGCGGCATCAGGGTTAACTCGGCTCTGGTGCCATCATCGCTATTACGGACATAGGATACCTCTGACAATAACCACTGTTCAGACTCCAGTCCGAAAACAGGCAGATGAATGGGGATCAGTGTGTTGGGCTGCCATAGCGCCCCGCTGATATCACGCCAGCTATCGACCAGCACTTTGAGGACTTTGGCACGCCCATAGCGGCGGTTCATTTCCCAGTCAATGGCTTCCTGATGTCGCTGATGGGAGTGAAGTGTGCTTTCGATGATGGTGACATAGTTCCGGTAGCGCATCTTTTCGGCTTCGGGATCTGTTGCGGTGGCAATGGTGACCACGTTATAACCCTGTCCGTCAGATAATTCACTCAGGCCACTGACGTTCATGGACAGGCCGCTGTACTCGGAAAACCGCTCATTCATGGATGACTGATAGTCCGTCAGTTCGATGTTTTTCCCCTGCTCGACACCGCTCGCTGCCACCTTATCGCCAACTCGGGTAAAAAATAAATTGCCATCCGGTGTATCGTAATACAACAGCGCCGACCAGCGGGTAATACGGTCAATCACCTCTTGGGAGGATTCCCCCCAGTTCAGGGTAAACTGCGGCACCGGCTGCATATCTGTCACATCAGATGTCACTTCTATCCCGTACCACTGCGCCAGTTTTTGGGCGATTTGCAATGCCGTTGCTGACGAAATCACGTTCTGTGGCCATTTCGCCGAGCAGTCCACTAAATCCTGACATTTACTGCGACCCGTAACCCTTATCTGGTGCGTACTTTTATTAATGGATGAATTCCAGATATCGATATAGCCCGTGATAACAGGCTCATTCCCCAACAGAACCTGACAGGGTTGACCTGCCTCAACGAGCTGTTTTTCTTTACTGCCGGGATAATAGTCCATCAATAGCAGTTCAAAATCAGAGGGCAATCGTTCGATACCGCGAGTCACACGAATACTGTCCCAGCCGTGAATTATCTTGCCACCGATAACTAATGACAGATCATCATTATTTTTTTTCATTTACGTAACGCCTTGAATTTGACTGGCATAAACGCCGGATGCCGGGGATTAGTCGCCTGAATCAGTTCATCACTGCGGTCTGAATCCTGATAAATCCGGTTGGCCACATTCAGCGATGGCAGAATTGCGGGCAAACTAAACTGAGCCAGTCGACCTGATTCCGCCCCTTTCAGTTCTGCACTGATGACAAACTCATATCTCAACGACATCAGAGACTGATAGATGTCATCCATACCCAAATCACCGGACATCACCAATGCCGTATCCAGCGCATGACACACCCGCCTCTGTAGGTCATTAGCCTCATGATTATTCGCCGGGGTAAATTCACTGGCAACCTGAGCCATTGCCCCGGCAGACAACACAACCAGCAATAACACCGTCATTTCGGTCACATGACGGTCAACGGAACTCTGTTGATATCGGGTATTCTGGAATGCCGCTAAATTCTCAAAAATAGCAATTTTCTCATCCGTGCTGCCTGCTGAACGGATAATAGAATCAACAACACCCTGAGCCGCCTGACTGAACTCTTCAACGGTCAGCGAATGGGTTAATTTATCGATAGATTCAGAAATAGATTTACGGCCCATCACCACGGCAACTGTGGTTTTTTTAATTATCTCCGCATCATCACGATACTGAGGGTCCCGTGACCGAATTCCCGTTGCGCCGGATACTGTGCCACCAATTTTCCCACGCTGATAACGCCCGTAACGCTCGCTACCCAATGTCGTTTTGAGCATATCGCTGAGGTTCGTCACCTCATCCACTGACCGGGTAACCATGCCAATCCACTGATTAGCGGTCGCCTTGATGATTTTCATCCCCTGCACAACCGAGCGAATCTCACCTCTCACTACCGCGATATATTTCGCCAGCGTCGTGGTATATGCCCGAAACCAGTTCTGTTTGATTTCCGTCGCTGATTTGGTGCTGTTAGTGACGGCAAAAACCTGTAATCCGGATTCTATTACTGTCAGTGTGAACTCAAATACCCGGCCGGACTCGGCGTTTTCGGTCATTCTCAGGCCGCTTTCTGTCACGCTGACCGTCAGTTCGCCCAGGGTAGGATGGATTAGTGTTCCTGTAGAACCTGTTTCACAGGCCGCGACCAGATTTTTACGCTGGGTGATAACATCCGGTGCGTCATAAACCAGACTCTCCTGGACAATGAATCCACGCAGGGTAATTTTTCGGGTGGCGCGGCCTAAATCCTCAATCCAAGCGGTATCACGGTACGGGTATTCATGGACTGCCTGGCGGCGACCGAATACGCTCTCACCGGAAACAACCGCAAAGGGCACACCACGAAATGAGGCAGGCCGTAAATGCTCTGACCATTTCCATGATGAGCTATCACCACCCAGCAATAAAGAAATGGCATCTTTAATAAAGGCCATGTCGACTACCTTAAATTTGGACGTAAAAAAACCGCGGTTAAGCGGCATATATGAAAAAGCCCTGTGATAGGGCTATTTTTGTGTGGTTATCTCTTCAACAAGACACATCACTGGAGTTTTATGGTGTATCGTATGCGCATGGTATAAAGCCGGAGTGTTACAGATTAACTTCTCGGCTTTACTCACCGCCTTTGAACAGTCAAAACTTGCAGCATTGGTAGTTACAGAAACCAGAAAAAAAATGGTGCAATTTTTTTAACATCCCCATCCTCACTTCTCGGTATAGAACAAAGTAACTAACAATCCATACAGGATAATAAAACATCCTATAATGACGTGGTTTTGCTTGCTTGAGACTAATCCAATGTTATGAACGGTTTCACCATAAGAAGAAACGGTGGTGCCCATATTTAGGGCCGCAATCAACCACACAATACCGACAAGTAATACAAAGCGCCCAAATCTATGCATTTATAACCTCATTAATAATATGATAAAAATCACATTAATGAATGAATATAAGCTATTTTCAAGGATGCTGCATAGAGGTTGTGACTTTACCTGCAGATTTTGACTGGAATTTTTGACGTTCTCCGGTCTTGTCATTAACCAAAATGATCTCAACTTGAAGTTTATCCCTAATGGCTTCTTGAAACGCTTTCGCCATGCCTTTTGCTATTTCTGCCTCAGACTCAGCATCCTGTCTATTGCTGTAGAGTGATGGGAATTGTTGATTTTGCCCGTTGGAGCCATATTGCGAACGTTGATTTTGTAAATAATAATCCGACCGCAATCCAGCCCAGCGAGGATCATCAATAGAAGCATAAATTCCATTTTTTATTTGTTCCTGACTGTATGGCTGCTGCCCCAAATTCTCCATTTTTATTATAGCATTTATCAGCTTTTCAATCATGGCTGGGTTATGTAAGTCCATCTTTTCATTTGGACTAATTCCTAGCTGTTTAGCTGTATAATCAATATATTCTTTCGTTTTATTGCCTGCTGCTTTAGGGGCATATATAGGAATAACGTGGTTTAACGTATTTTGACCGCGATCCCCATGCAGCATTAACTGTCTACTCAGCGCCGTTATCCCATCCTGAGGCGTCGCAAATTTCATATAGACATGACCATTACCATAATCTTTGCCTACCGCATTAGGGGCATCAGTTAAGTTTCCGGGATTATTATTGCGTATTCCCCTTGGCTTCTTCCCTGTACTCTTTAATGGATTAGGGTAGTTGGGTTCTTCTACTATGGGAAAGTCAGGCACCTTTTCACCAACATGGCTTGGCTTTTCATTCGGGAAATAATAAGCGTTTAACTTTTTGATTAAGTCTTCTGAAGCATATGTCAGCAAAAGATCTGTATTTTCTTTAAACGTTAAGGTTTTTCTGAATTCTTTATCTTTCCGTGCTTTTTTCAGTAACGCTAACTGGTCACCGCCGTTATTAAATCCGAATGGATTAGCAAATGCCGCTGCTCCCGCAAAAAAACCATGAACCGGATTTTTGTCTTTAGCGGTTTCTCTCGCTTTGTCCCACTGACCAAAGCCCGTCAGTAGCATATCGTTTTTTAAATTTCTGAATGCGCCAGCGGCGCGGGCTTCGATTTCATTGATACGCTCGCCAACTTTTTCTATTCTTTCATTATCCTTATCTTGTATCGTTAGCCCGGATTTATCTGATTTATTGAGTAATTCCTCAATCTTAAGTTTGCCCTCTTTTTTCTGACCCCCATCTCTCAGGAATGACAACGTATTGAGGTCTAATCCTATATGTTCGCGTAAGGTATCCTGCGTTTCTGGCACGATGTTATTCCATTGTGCAGCGAGGTTTTTCATTGTCTGGTAAACGTCTGCATTACCGTTTTTATTTTTTGCTATTTCTACGCCAATTTTATTCAGCTCGGCTTTTATGGCGCTATTTCTGTTCGTGAGGGCATTCTGAAGAACGGGATAGAGTGATTCGACAGACTGATCGGTAGCGTCCATTGAAGCGCCGGTAGAAATTTGCATAGCCCCGGACATACGGGTAAAATCCGCCACACTCATCCCTGAGTTTTTTGCCCGTGTACTGCGGGTAATGGCGTCTTTTCCTGCATCCCTCATACCTTGATACAGTTTTGTTGCGCCATATCCTATAGCGCCCACCCCGCCGATGATCCCCCCGTATTTTTTGGCAAGACCGCCATATTTTGCGGTGAGTTCACCCACATTTTTTAGCGGCGGAATAATAGCGCCGATGTGCTGAACGTTGTCTTTGGCAAACTGCGACATATCACGCAATTTATTACTGACAGAGCCGACATTATCCAGCGTTTCACTGCCGCCAAATCGCAGCCCTTCCCGCGTAGAGTCTAATACAGGCTGCAACCCCTTAAGCCTGGCTTCTATCTCAGCTAAAGCCTTTGTCGCGTTTTCATCAGCATGTAATTCAAAATCAAATGCATTAGCCATTATTTTTAGCCTTTATAATTCGTTGCGCCTGTTCAGCCCACCAACTCAGTTTCGATCGGCTCAGGAGCCACGCATCCTGTGGCCCCCAGTGGTAAAAATAGGTGACATCTGCCGCTAATCGTCGCCAATGCTGGAGTCCAAGTTTCCCGACAAAAAAAACATGAGAAACTCCCTGCACTGGTTAAAATCAGTGATGGACATTCGTTTTAATGCAGTTTCAGTGACTCCACTGACCAAAGCGATAAGACATCGCATGGCAGGAAGAGAACTATTAAGATTTTTCGCCTGTACGTCGTAAAACTGCTCAACGTCCATCAAACAAGGCTCCCTCAAATGAATTTCTTCATAAATGATCTTCTGCGCTTTATCTTCAATCGGCGTGCTTAATCTGATAACTTTTGTCTGTTCCATCATTGCCTCTTAATTTTCAGTAACCGAACCGCCTTCCCAGCGGACTTCGAGTTCAGCGTCTTCAATTCTGACTTCCTGATGATTCACCGACCACATCCCTTCACCGATGATGGTTTTACCGTTGCCGAGTTCTGCCACAATGGTGACATTGGTCTGGCTGTTAAAATCGGCGACCGTGGTCCCGCCACTGTCACGAACCCGGCATGAAATGAATCCTGAGACGGGCTTCTCTTTGTACCCATGCACGGAATCCATACCTGTCAGCGTTTCACGTGTTACTGTTGAGGGACTGTAGGTGAAATCCCCTACCACCATGATTCGAAAGCCGTCAACAGTGACATACGCTGTACCCGCCAGCCTGTTAGATGTATTACCCATAATTTTCTCTTAGTTAGTTGGTTACAGACGGAATTGATTGAGCAGTGCAAACACGCGCAACTGGCTAATCAATGTACCAGTCCAGAGAACATCCAAACGGTTAGGATTGTGCGCGTTTATTTCGACTTTTAGCCCACTCGCAAACACCTTCGAATCCTGCACATAACCGTTATATTCGAGTGTCCGATACTGGGCGATGAGTTCTGCACGCACCACATTCGGGGTCACAATGGCAGACCCTGCCGCAAATCGCGTGCCGTCTTTCGCCAGTTTCATGCGACGAAATTTAGAGGTGATCTGAGTGCGAATGTAACGAGAGACAAACGCCAGTAAAAACAGCGTTTCTATCTGAAGATAACTGTCGTCATTATCGCCATACGGGTTTTTCTGATAGGTCGTAATCAGGTTTTCCACCTGTACCGTGCCGTCATCCGCGACCGTCACGGTTGAAATGCCACTGTGCAGTAGATTGTTGCGTTCAATCAGGTCGAGCCGATCCTCAGCCGCTGGCGCGAGAACACCCGCGACGGGCAAGGTTTGTAATGGCCTGCCGGGGTCGTTTCTGAGTGACGGCGCGACTGCACCGGTGACTGCCGCTGACCAGATGTAGTTGGGGGTCGGTGATTTCGTCACACCCAGCAATGTTTCATGCTGATTGTTGCGGCGCGCTCCGGCATCCGCCAGTTCACCATAAGTTCCGCTGACGACACTGATCGCATGGCCATACAATTGTTGCTCCCAGGACCAGCGACCACCAATATCTGACAGGAATGATTTCATCTTATCCATTGACGCGGTGTCGGTGTACGGATTGACGATAAAATCAAATGAACGGTCACTGAGGTTAGACAGGCCGTTTTTCAGCTCGGGGGCGCCTGCACCACCTGTCATGGGAGTGATCATCAGTGCTAGCCCTGCCGGAGTCACTTCACCGCCCGCCTGTCCGCGATAATTGAGGCAAAGATTGATGCCGTTACCGTGCGCACCTTTATTTCTGGCGGTTAATGTCACCGTGTCATTCGCCGTAGTTGCTATCACCGGCAGCGAAGTTTTACGGTTAATCGCGGTGGCCAGTGCCGCCGCAATCTGTGCCGTGTTATCGGTGGCCATAACGGTGACCTGTACACGCTGACCTGCAATATACAGTGAGATAACGCCCCCATGAGTGGGCAGGGATGAAACTTTTACCAGCCCTTTTGCCGTCAGCAGGTTATCCCCGTCTTTCAAGGGCAGCACCCACAATTCAGCCGCAGAGTCATTCGCTAAATAGGCCGCAACCATGCCATGCAGCAATGAGCCGTGACCATACTGTGAGGCCGCCTGTTCTGCCGAAGAAACGCGAACCGGGATATCCGGCGTTGCTGTGGCACTATCCAGCATTTGCCCGATGATGAGCGAACGCTGGGTTGCTATGGCACTGTTCGCCATTGAGTTATCAAACTCAACGAAAAACAGCGGCGTTCTGAGATTATTGGGAATATGGGAAAAGGGGATCGCCATTATTCATTCTCCTGAGAAGGCTTTTTGACGAGTTTATTTTCCGTCACGGGCGGAGATAAACACACATCGCCATCTTTTAACCGACGATGCCAAAATAGGGTATCCGGCACCTCTGCACCGGATTCGGGCAAAAATTCGCCCCTGACCGGACAGCGAACGAGCCGCCCAGTAACGGGTTTAACAAACATGGGGTTTACTCCAGATTAATGCTGATTTTGGGTTCGGGTGTGTGTGCTGGCATCGCTACGGTCACGTCAATACCGTCCAGTGGGTGCGTATCTATGGGGTAAAAATCCTCCTCACCCTGATAGTATTCAATGTCGATATCCATCAGGAGTTGTGCGAAATGCGATTCACCACTGGCATCAATATCGATTTGCGAGCGAATTTCAGCATATTGCTGTGTGACTTTCGTCAGCTCATAGCTATTTATTACCGCCCGTTCGATTTGTTCCCGCAACGCCTCCAATGCCAGTTCCGCCTGTTCTGCACCGTTATCAATGTCACTGTCAAATTCCTCTATCCTGCCGGTGACTCTGACGGTAGTTACAGTATGAAATTGGGGAACGTTGCGACCCAGCGATTTTTTATGATCAAATGGCGTTTGCACCAAAATACACGGATAATCTTTCCCCCGTGTTGACCAATCACGCGGGGAATAAACACGGGATTGTGCATCCGTTTTACCCGTGAGCGCCTGAACCACCATATTGCGTATTATTGATGCGTTCATTTTGTGTGTTTAATCCTGTTGAGTTGCAAATGCGTCCCACCGTGACTGTCCGGCTGAACGTCACTCACGACAAATTCAGCATTGACACTGTACACAAACACCCGGTCTTGTTGCTGTGGCGGGGATTTGAATACCGCATCACGAACACCCAGCAGCGGTTTAGTAGTGTTGACACTGCTGTCACCGTCCAGCGACTCCACCTGTTGGGTATAGGCGCGATCAAACACACCCATAATGTCGTAGGGTTTGCCTGATTTTGGCCGCCAATTCACGCGCTCGGCAAACTGTTCGTGCAATGGAGCCAGCAGATGTTTATCCCAGTCAATCGGCATTAGGCCTCCTGTTGGACTCTGCCCCGTCCTGAACGGTGACGGAGTTACCGGACAGTAACTGGGATTTCAGGTCATCCAGCCGCATCACAACACCCAGTTGAATCAGGCGTTCCGCGTCCTCGCCAGACAAATAAATGACGGAGTTTTCAGGGTACGCCACACCGTCATGCTGAACCGTATTTCCTTTCAGTACGACCCATTCAGGCACGTCTTCATCGTCATCCTCTGGCTCGTCCGGGAGTGTATCCGGGAATTTTGTCAGGGCTGGCTCTGACTGAGGTTCTTGCAGGCTCTCTGTCACATTCACCTGCAATTCGGGCGGTAATCCGCCCAGGTCATCAGTGACTATTTCCTGTTTTTTAGCCATATCACACCACCATTGCGCACAATGCCGCATTCACCCGGCTGGGAATGACCAACGGTGCGGATTGCATCATCAGGAAACGCTGCGCGGGATCTTCCTGTAACCACGATTTCGGCGCATAGGCCATTGGTCCATAGCTAAATGCGGGGTCAATGATGGCACCAAACATACGCGTTCCCATCAGGTCAGCACCAGACATAATGACCGTCCCCTCTGGCAGTATCGGTTTTTCTTTGCCATCCACCGGGTCGATAAACCAATCGTTGTACACCCACAAATCAAACTGCCCCCAATAGCCTTTGTAGACGGCACCTTTCTGCACCTGTGTACCCGGATTAATCTGGTTGCCGTACGGGTTTAATGCCGGGAACTTAATGGCACTGTCGGTAACCGTGGTATCCAGACGGAATGCATTCCATGACTGGGTGGTAAACACCAGATCGGTCGGCACGGCACCGGAATTCTTCAGAATGCGCTGTGACCACGCTTCAATATCCTGTGTTGGCTGGTTATTGGTTTTACCTGCATCGACCTTGGTCGGCCATTTATCACTGCCGCTTAAGGTGACGGTCAGGTCAGCAGAGCGCCCGAAATTGACGACTTTCGTTTCGTAACCTACACCAGCAACCGTAATGGTGCCGCTTGCCAGCGCACTGGCCGCCATCCACTCTAATCGGCGGTTAATCATATCTATCTGGTCAGCCAGCTCAAATTGGATATTTAACATCTCACGCTCAGCAGCGGTGTACTGACCCCCAATGCGCTCACCAATCTGGCGGCGAATGGGTTTGCGTAAATCCGGGGCGCGTTTATCTTTGATGTACGCCGGTTTAAAGTTGTTGGTTTGAAATTTACGCGATTCGACCAGCTTGCCTTCCACCAATGGAGAGACAAACGGGGCCATGCGGCGCAGACCGACATCCACGTCGATAGACACCTCTTCGGTATCAGATTCCACGATATTCGGGAAAAATTTATCCAGCAGCCAGTTCTGGCTGGTTTTCAGGTTAGGGACAACCTGAACTAACACGTTAGTATCATAAATATTCATACGTTTCTCTTATAAAAAAGACGTCACAACGCCTGCCGGAGCCAGCATAGTGACATCAATCAGGAAGGGTTTAGGCTTGTTCGCTGTCGCGCAGGAAAATGGAAAAGGTACGTAATTGGGCTTTCAGTTCTGGGAGCTTCCAGCTTTCATCGAAAATCACCCAATGATGGTTAAACTCGCCCATCAGATAAACGCCCCCCGTCACACTGTCGGCGGTGGTATCAACATTGTCTACCAGAATCGCACTGGGGATCTGGCTGCCATTGTCTGCCCCTTTTTTACTGACCACGTACTCCCCTGTTGCCGTAATAACACCCAGTACCGTACCGCGCTTCAGGATACCCGCTTTGGCAATCGTTACGCTGTCGGTGACAATTTGCAACGGACCGGAAATTAACTGATCAGGCGAAAAAACAGCCTGTGTCATGCCCGGCTGAAATGGGTTCTGAGAGAAGTTTTCCATTATTTCGCTCCTTTATTAGCATCATATAAACTGGTCATTTTACTCACCAGTGCTTCGGGTGATCCTGTTGCCGGTTGACTGGCATCCGGTCCGACACGCACTTGCTGCTCAGTACGCATCCGGCTGTCCAGTGATGCACGGGAGGGTTGCGACTGCACCGTCCCCATCGCTTTCAGTGTGCTGATGGCTTCGCTGGCTGACATGCTGGTATTGAGAGCCAAATGTGCCGCCATATCCGGGCGACCAGCTGCATATTGGCTGCCAAATATTTTGGCACAGCGTTTGCGTTCAGCGCGACGGCCTTTTTTGACATCCTCGTCTTCTTCCGCGTTTTCATCATCCTCGTCGTCTTCGGCATCAGGGTCGTCATCGTCATCATCTTCTGACTTGGCCTTTTTCGCTTTTTTTGCTTTTTTCGCCTTTTTGCCTTCCGTTTCTTTATCGTCGTCACTGCCTTCCGCATCAGGATCATCATTTTCTGCGTCAGTCTCCTCCTTATCCTCTTCAGCTTTACGAGACTTGGCTTTTTTACCTTTTTTCTTTTCGTCCTGCTCTTCTTCTGACATTTTGGATTTCATGCCAAATGACGGGATCAGATGAGCAAATCTTGTTATAGACATATTAATCTCCAACTTCGTTCATTAATGTTTGAAATGCGGCATCGGGCGTGGCCACTGCATCAGCCAACCCCAACTGAACACCCTCCGCAGCCAAAAAACAGGCCGCCTGTGTGTCACGAATAATTTTCTCGGAAACACCCCGGTTGCGGGCAACTGTGCTGACAAACAGTTTTCCCATTACATCGATATCATCCTGAATAGACTGACGCGCCTCGTCACTGAGTTTGATATAGGGATTACTCTCTGCTTTACGGTCACCATACGTAATGATTGTTACCGTCAAACCATCCTCTTTAATACGCTGAGACCAGTCACAATGGATAACAATCACGCCGACAGAGCCCACGCCACCTGTGCGGGGGGCTGTGATTTTGTCCGCAGCACTGGCGATAGCATAGGCCGCTGAATAAGCGTTCTCATTCAGGATCGCATGAATAGGTTTGTCACCCCGTGACTGATAAATCAGGTCAGCCAAATCAAAACACCCGGCCACTTCACCCCCGGGGGAATCGATATCCAGACAGATGCCTTTGACTTTGGGGTCATTCAATGCGGTTAAAAATACCTGTCGAATGCCGTCATAACCCGTCATACCACTATACGGCCGCAGAGAGCCCAGCTTTTGAACCAGAGTCCCCTGCACAGGAATAACCGCTATCCCCTCCAAAACGTCGTAACCAGTATCACGCTTGCGACGGGAAAATGATTCATCCTCATCATCCCAGTCCATACCGGCCTGAATTTTAGTGATGCCCAGTCGGTCGGTTAATGCCGCCATGACCACTTCCGCTTTTCGCGGGTGTATTGCCAGCGGAACGTTAAATAGCCGCTGGGCTAAGTGGGGTAAGTTCATCATTCCCCTGATCCTCTGTTGTTTTGTTGTTGCGGTGCCGGCTCAGCCCATTCCGGCAAGGGAATACCCCGCTCTTTAAACGCTTCAATTTCACGCGCGCGCTGATCGAGCATCTCTTCCCAGTCTTCACCGGCGTTTTCTGCCGCTTCCATCTCCAGCGTGGAGAGTCCGGCATTCATCCCCAGAATCGCGCCTTTCTTCTCGGACACCGGATCAACCCATCCGCGACCGGGTCCCATCCAGCGCGCACGGCAATAAGCCGCTTTCGCATCCAGAAAATCAGGAGCGTTGTTTGGCAGGGGCAATTTTTCAATATCGTGAATTTCCTCTACAAAAGCAGAAGCGATAGGTTGGGCAAAACCGACAGCGAAATCATCACGACGGCGGGTCAGGGTTTTCCAGGCTTCCAACATCGCGGCACGAGCAGAAGAATAGTTAACATCAGACCAGTCCTGTGTGACCTGCTGAGTGGATAACCCGGTAGCAGCGGCAATATTCCTCAGTACGGCACTTTCAAATCCGTCAAAATTGCTGGTCGGCCTCGCTGCTGACAGCGTGACGATTTTCTCATTCGGAAACAGGTGCGGAATACGCGCCCCGTTCTGGAGATTGAGGCGTTTGTCCTGATAATATTCGTTGCGCTGACCCTGATAGGCACTCAACTCCTGACCATCACCGAAGCTAGTGTCATCGAGAGCTGACGCAACCATTTGTGCATCGTACGGGGATTCGATATACGCGCCGAAAATGGCATTCAGGATTGCCGCTTCCAGTTCTGACTGGTCGTATTTAATCAGCATCTTCAGGCGCTGAACAATTGGGGCCAGAATACCCACCCCCCGATGCTGAGCGCCGCGTTCATGATCAAAGTCATGAACAACCATAGGACGACCCCATGCGGTTTCACGTTGTACTCGCTGCCACGTCATGGTTTTTGCACCCGACCACCAGTCACCCATATGGGCTTCTCGGATGTGATAAGCTACCGGTGCACCATCACTGTCAATTTCCACGCCGCCACGCATGTTCTGCATATCGAAATTCTGTTGCGGGTTACTGAGCCGGTCGGGGTCGATGATTTGTACCGTGGTGGCATAACGTCCGCGACCGGGACCTAATCTGTCGGTACGGTACTGCAAAATAGCCAGCGCATCCCCGTCGAGCAATTTATGTCGAAAGCCGAGACGCAGCATTTGGGAAACGGTTTGTTTTCGTTCGACATCACAATACAGCCCCGGATCATTCGCCCACGAACGCCAGTGTGCTTCGATAACTTTGCCGTACTCATCCGCCCAGGTTGCATCAAAGGCATTATTGCCCGTGAGTAATTTGAGCATCCGGTAATCCGGTTTAAATATAGGCCGGTAGTTCGCACCGATGGCATTATCTAGAACGCGGGTGATAGTGCCGGAAGCCCAACCATCATTACGGGCCAAATCGCGCATGCGTGACACGATACGGTCACGGTAAATATTGATTTCATTATCCGGTGACCACAGTGCCGGTTGCCAGTTTGCCAGTTGGTCGCTGGATGAGTCGGCGGCATCATAAGGAATGCGACCGCTACCGGACAATGAATTGAATTTTAATTTCGTATTTGAAGGCGGTAACGGCTCACCGTTGGGGCCTAAGATTTTAACGCTCATTAGTATCTCACCCTCATTGGTCGCCGGGCCGTCATTCCCAGCTCGGTTTGTATTGCCTGAATGAGCGCCAATAAATCCCCCAGACTGGTTTGTTGGTACGACACGGAGCGCGTCCCGTCGCCTTGCGTATACGAAAATGAGACCCCTTTCGTTCCGGTTGACAGTTCGATATAGGCTTGTTGAGCAGTACCGAGGGCTGTTTTTAACTGTTCACGGCTCATGCCGGTCAGCAGACTGGTTCTTTGACGCATAGACTCTCCTTAGGGCAAAAGCTGTGACATATGCTTCCGTTTGGGCGCTTCCTCCGTTGACTGAGGAATAATGGCTCCGGGGAAGCGCAGATTGGTTTTTATTTCCGGTTGTACCGGGGGGGCGATTAACCGATCAGGATTACCGACGATGTTGTCTGCCAGCGCATTCAGTTTCAGCCCCATGTACATCAGGCCGCACAAAGCGGCATAACTATAAACACGACAGTCGAGTGCTTCGTTGGCACGACCGGGAATCTGCTCCCACACGCGATATTGTTGACCGCCTGATACTTTAATCACCGACCGTTCGGCCAATAATTGGCTGAAATAATGCAATTCACGATCAGCCGGAAAGTGCATATAAGAAGGAGATGGGTCTGTATTCTCTGGCGGCTCAATGTGTAACCGACCACGGATAGTATCTTTAGCAGCATTCACGCCGATAATGATCGGTTTAAAACTGGATTTAGACCGTGAAGTCAGACGCTTGGTTGGCCACACCGGGGAGCGTTTACCGCCCCGTGCCGACTCCCCTTTGATAGCCCAAATCCGGCGACCCAAACGTTCACGCGCAAAACCGTAAACTTTCTGTGTATGATGGCCACCGGAGTCCATACAGGCCGCTATAATGGTAAAGCCCCGACCGTCTGCTCGACGCCAAATTTGTTTCAGGTAAGCATCCAGACGGGCCCACGGTTCATCCGTCTCCAGATCCCCTTCAATGACATCGTGCGCTATTGACCACGATTCCTCATTCCGCCCCCAGCCAACAACCTCTATTTCAAATCGACCATCCTGAGTATCAATCCCGGCCGTCAGCAAAGCCACTCCGTCCGGTACTTCGGCCGCCCAGACTTCGCAGCGCTCCAGTAACTTACGCTCACTGAGGGCTTTTTCGCCCCGGTCTTCATAGGGTTCACCCAATACAAGGTTAATGAACGTCTGGCGCATTAACGGATCGTCTTTCACTCGCAACCATTCGGCGACCAGATATTTCCATGCCGCATTCGGGAACAGGCTGTAACCCGCCCAGATATGAAAGCCCGCATGACCGGTGAACGGTTTTTCAGCCCGCCACTCCCCGCCTTTGATCATGAGGGGTTTGTCACTGTCATGAATAACGCAGCCGTTATGACGGCAAACGTAATACGCGGTATCCGGCAATCCCTTGTCATTGCTGTCTTTATCCCATTTCAGGCCGTAAGGGGTATCAGGACCGCCCCACTCCAGAACCTGAAACTCGCCACAATGTGGACAGGGGACGTGGTAGTAGCGTTGATCACTGTCCTTGAAGGCTTTTTCTATCCGGCTGGTCTCTTTTACGGTCGGCGTAGAACCCAAGACAATTTTTCGGTTCCAGAATGTTTCGGAGCGCTTGATCCCCAGTGCGATTTGGTCACCTTCCGCCCCGGCACCGCCAGAGGGGTAACCGTCCACTTCATCGAATAAGATGATGCGACAGGTGATACGACGAAACCCACCCGGCGAGTTAGCTCCCACCAGGGTTAAATTAGCTCCATTGGAAAACTGCTTCTTAAGAATGGTCTGGCCACTGTCTTTGGCTTTCGCCTCCCCCGCAATTTCTTTCAGCACAGGCGTATCACGCAGCATCGGCGCGATTTCGGTCTTGCTGTAGTCCTCGGCATCCTCCACACGGGGCTGCACCACCAGTATGGGTGACGGGTCGTGAGACAAATAATAGCCGACAACGTGGTCTAAGATTTTGGTGTAACCCACGCGTGCCGATTTCATCACAGACACTTGGGTGACACCCGGATCGGTAATGGCATCCATGATGCCATCCTGATAACCAAAGGAGCGGAATTTCCCCGTCTGGGCGCTGTTCTCTTTGGACAGGACGGCGTATTTATTCGCCCATTCGCTTAAGGATAAAGGCTCCGGGGGACAAATGTCAGACAGGCATTGATCCAGTACAAGGGTAAAGTTTTGCCATGCTGCATTATCCCCCCTGTTTACTGTGATCAAGGCTTAATTCCTCCATCGCCTCGTAGATGATTTCCTGTAAGGCTGCCACAAACTCCGTATCCGTGGAGGTGGTTGCCAAGGCTCTCAGCCGGGGACCGTGTTCAGGGGCGATAGCGATCAATCGGGTACGCAGACGGGCATATTGCTGCCTGACCGCATCAATCATATCCTGCCACGGTAATACCTGACCGGATTTCAGGTCGTAATCGTACTGGGTCAAGAGCGCCAGATAGTTTTCCTTCATGGTTCTGGCTTCATCCAGTGTCATCGTTGCGCCCCGTTCAGTCAGAATGCGCTCGACAATTTTTGCCGGGGTATCAGGGGCTGGGTTGTTACCCGAAGTGTTACCTTGGGGGGTGTTACCCTGCTTGTTACCCTTGCTGTTACCTGCTGCTTTTTTTTCCGGTCGGGTAACACTTTTCCGGTAACGCGCAATGTTGGCATTTGATGCCTCAACATTAATGTCGTCACCGTCCGTAACCAGCCAGCCACGGGCTTTCCATTGGGTGACCGTCTTGCGGCTGACGCCGTGCAACTTGGCAAATTCTGACTGGTTCATCTGTTACCCTCGTGTTACCTGTTACCCAAATTTCAAAAGTTCACAGCTAGTGAAATATCGCGGCGCGCAATGCCCGTGATATATCAAAGCCTTAGGAAGGACCCAAAAAATTATGCGCCGTTACCATCTCTGTTACCTCGCGTTACCCTCCCACTATTACACCGAATATTTACCATCGGCGTGGGGTGGGACCGCGGTCCCAGTTACTATTTGGCCGTTCGTATCGCCTCATCCAACGCCTGACTGATAGCAGCAGGCATCAACGATTGAGCCATTTGTTGCGCCCGTTCCTGATAACCGAGCACGGGATCAACGGGTAAAGCATCACCAAACCGAATGAGTAGTTTTGGCGGACGTTGCTTTGGTCTCTCCCTGCGAGTGCCATTAGGAGAACGCTTTAACCGCTTCTTGCCCTTTTTAACTTTCTTGGCCTTCTTACGTTGCCATACACCATTAACATCATTACCGTACCGCGTTGTTAATTCGCCGATGAACACATCTTGTTTACCCTTTAACTGACTCAGTTTGTTTCGTGGCAGGTTGCCGTGTTTGTTAAGCTTGACGTTCTTGGGGTTAAGCAGTGCAGCTCCATTCAGCTTATGCACCCCACCGACTTCAAATGGCTCCAGATAACTGGCCGCAGTTGGCATCACGAACACTTTCGCGGTCAGATTATCTTTGCGAGCGCCCTGACTTCTGACTGATTTCACTGTGAATGAAGTTGGGTTCTCCAATCGACGTTCTAGCGCAACTTTCTGTGCTTTCTCTATATCACGCGCAACGCTGGTTAGTGCCTGAGCCATAGCGAACGGGATTTGTTTTCGTATCTTTGCCAGTTGGTTGGATAGATCTTTGAGATTAGGCATGATTACCCCGCAATTTCCTGTATTGCCTTTTTGGAAGCGCCAAGTGAAGTGATACCCTTGTAAGTCCCTACAACAAACAAGAGAAATTCAGATGCAAATACAAGTTGCTGGTCACTTTTGTTATAAAAATGAAGAGCAATATATTGAATTCAAGAAAATCTTCACTGACTCAGGTAAATTGCCTATTCATTACTCGGATTGGAAACGTTCTGCCGACAATCTCATGAATCACTACAAGGGTAGCGGAGTCAAGATACTTGAGGTTTATACAGAGGTTGACGATTTCGTCCTCTGGTGCCGAACTCACGGGCATGACCTCAATTCCGATGGTCGGAAGGCTTACGCCAATATGAGGGCAGGCGATTATATTATCAACAGCCGATAAGCTGATGCCATCAACCATAAGCAATATGTCGTTTTCATGTTTCATAATGCTGGCACTGGGTGTCGGCATATTCACGTTATCATTTGAAATCATTGCCCCCTTTTTTTTCTCTTCCATTTCATTCCCCAAACAAATAACCCGGCGTACTATTGGGCTGTCATTATTTGAATCACCTATAATGAATTTGCCAATCACAGGAGTTCATATGAAAAAATTAGCGATCCTGTTAGCTGCATTACTTTCGTTTGGCGCTGACGCTAAAACCAGAATCGATGTGTCTAAAATTCATGGGAACATCAAAGTTGTTAGCTCTGGTGCGGACTATAAGGTTAAAGTCGTTCGCTCGTCACCCGACCTGAAAGTCAAAATTGTCACCAGTTCCGCGAGCGCTCCAGGTAAATGGAAAATGGTAAATTCATTCCCTGACTACAAGATTCAGTTCGTCAACGCATTCCCGGACTTTACTATCAAATACGTCGATTCATTTCCCGGCCCAGTCAAGTGATTCACCATAAACTGGGTCTGCATAAAACTGATATAAAACTCTGCACAAGCCACTCAGTGAATAGTCTGTTCAGAATTTGCCGTCTCTCCGGCTGTCACACCGCTTCTTCTGCCTACAGCGGATGTTGCTGATAATGACTGTCTAGGGCATTGATTATTTTTGATTCTGACCTGTACGCTCGATGCAAAGGGAACATGTCATGGCTAATACAGGCAGACGGCGATAACCCGGCGCAAAGGAACTAATGTCTGACCGCTGAGTAACTGAATTCCCTTTCTATTGGTAAAATCAGCAAACCTTGCTCACCTGATTTTCCAAATGACTGAACGCAACGAGCCTCAAAGTCTTTGTAATCCACGCAGCCGTTAGCCAGTATCGTGACCGCTTTCAGTTGCTCCTGTACCAGTTTCCGGGCTTCCGGTTTAAGGTATTGATGGATCTTGTCCCCGCTACTTTTGGCTGCTTCTTTTGCCTCCGCATATACCGAGTCAGGCAACACAACCTGATACACCCACTTGGATGTGATCATCCCAAACAGTGACGGGGTGCCGCCAACATGACCCTTATAAGGCAAACCTGACATACGGCTGAGTGCCTGATAAAAGGGCTGCTGAAAACGCTTTTCCCATGTGGCGGGCTTATCAAGAAGAAAAATGGCATTGATGCGTTGGTCAGTGAATGTGGGTTGGATACCACGGATCAATACATCTATTTGTTCATCACACCAAATTTCGAAGTCAACAGACAACCAGCGAGCAAAACGGATGGCGAGTTTTGGATGTAACCATGTGCCTCCAGTTGGACCACTTTTCACTTTCACAAGTCCGCTCTTTTTAGCAAATCTCAGTATCTTGGCTCTAGCTGCACCTGAACTTATTGCTAACCTCTTGATTTCGTTAATCTCTGGCACAGTGCCAGAAATACCAAATACACGAAAACTAAGAGCGGATATATATTCCAGAACATCAATTTGACGAAGCCATGCTGTCGGCTCCTTATCAAACTTCATTGCTATATCAGTGGCATTGATCCACCCCTCTTCATTAAAGCGAATAGGGTGACCGTCATACTCAAATGGAATGATGTTACTCATCGGGTATTTCCTTATAGAAAATCGAACCTGCTCACGTAGAAAGCCGCCCGCAGAAATACCCATTAACGGATTTCTCAGGTTCGACTTTCTGTAAGGCTGCGTTTTATTGATATGCGCGGTGAGTGCGCGGAACTCAGATACAAAAATGCCACCCGCGTTAACTGATGGCATGGGGTGTTCCTTTAACCACTCAAGGAATGGGCAAAGAAATATTGACTTTAGTTTCAGAGAGTAATCAATAGTTAAGAATTATTCGCTTGTTTTGTAGTGGGGGCGGGTTTATGTATTGTTATGTCTAATCTTTGGGGGTAATTATTATGTCTGAGTTCCACCAAGTAGCTTATGACACACTAAAACAATCGATTAGTGAGTATGCTCACAATGGTATTGTGTCATTATATATACCGGCTACAATCACTGACATATATAGGCAAAATCGCAATGTTTTTGCTAATTTTTATCAATCACGTGTATCGCTCAACCATCTAGGATTTTCTTCCACCCCTATAACCCAGTTGATTGCATCTGGTGCAGCTTATCAAATGGATCGTACTGTTTTGCGTCGACGATATGGAAATATATTAATCTTACGTTCCCACCACTGCGATATAAATCAGATAATCTATGAAAGGGAAATACTTCCACATATAGTTAATAGCAGTTACTCTTTTGAGGCTGTTGTGAACAACAACCGTAATTTAACAGCAAGGCTGTCGTATCCTACTCAACACCCTCAGCATGGCACCTCTGGTTTTTCTAGTGCTCACAATCATCCGGATTCACATTCACAGTATGAGCAAAATATGCAACAAGCAATACAGCAAAGTCGCATTACGGCTCATCAACATGGAGATATGGCAGGATCTTCTTATCCCTTACACAGTGCTCAAACTGGTTCTTCTGGTTTACAACAAGCTGGTCAATCTGGTGGTCCTGTTGGGGGACGGCCTTCTTCAACTTCACAGCGTTTCGCCCCATATCACATACCTGCTACACAATCTGGGGCACCTACAACATCACATCAATCCAGTTCCAGTGGATCAATGAGGCATCAAGGGCACCCCCCCCCTCGTCATGCTCCTGATTTTACGCAATATGTTCATGCCCAAGTGAATTCTTATGTGGCGGATGGGCTTACCAATCCCACTGCTAATACTTCGACTCAACAATTCACAATAGATTGGGTAAAGCGAGGATATCCGCCATCTAGATGATAATATTATCATCGCACTGATTAGTAAGAACCTCACCCACACTGACTCCTAACATACCCCCGCCACCCCAGTATCATTTGCTCTGCGGTGGCAATGTGTTATTTACTATCTGATTGTTGTCGATACATCATAATTACTAGGCCGCCTTTCATCGCTATCTTCATAGTCTGGCCATCCTGTATCTGTTCAAGTTCAAATGCATCATATAGCTCGTTAACAACCTTCTGCTTTCGCTCTTCTTTGCGGCGATTGTAATAGGCACTGACCAACAATGCACCCAACCAGTTCATCGCCCTAACCAGAATGTACAGATAGCCAATAACCGTTAAGCCACCTACCATGCAGTTAAAAATTAACTCACTCATCGTTATTTGCCCTTTTCTTCTATTTCCCGTATCGCCTGCTTATCCAGATTGCATTGCTCAATCACCGTCAGTAACTGCTCATTCAGAATGAGACTGTCACTCCATGTCATTTTGTCGGGTATGACCGGAGACAGACAATCAGCGAGCAGATGTGCCGGAATGGGTATCGGTGGCACCGGAACGTATTCGGTTCGTGTGTTGCTGCAACCGGATAACAGCCCCATCAGGCACAAGGCGATTGGCGCAATCATTATGGGCAACAACCGATTTGATGAC
>NZ_JANAIF010000056.1 GCF_024721015.1 Xenorhabdus bovienii | reverse complement strand
CGCGGCGTGTCTTCGCTCAGCGTCGGTCAGTGGTGGCGCATTATAGGGACTTTTCGCCGCCTGACAATAGTTTTTTTCAATTTTATTTTCAAGTGAGCATTTTTTGCCCCACCAAATACAAAAAGCACCCAATCGGGACGAATTTAATACGGTTCTTTCCATTGCATGGTGGTCTATTACTCAATAATATCGCTGATAATTGTTATCCACTCTTACTGTTGTTGAGGTTTTTTATGTCTACTGTTTTACGCCAATACTTAAATCTCTGCCCACAGGTTGGTCAAAGAGTCATGTTAGATTCTTCTTCTATTGTGATTGGAGATGTCAGATTAGCAAATGATGTGAGTATTTGGCCCCTTGTGGTTATCCGTGGTGATGTAAATTATGTTTCAATTGGTGCACGTACAAATATTCAGGATGGTTCCGTTTTGCATGTTACTCATAAATCACCTGATAATCCCGCCGGCTTCCCACTGATAATAGGAGAAGAGGTCACTGTTGGGCATAAAGCGATGCTGCATGGCTGTAGGATTGGAAACCGAGTGCTGGTTGGCATAGGTTCTATTCTACTTGATGGCGCGATTATTGAAGATGATGTTGTTATTGGGGCGGGAACTCTTGTCCCTCCAGGAAAAAAATTAGAAAGCGGATATCTGTATATAGGCAGCCCCGCCAAACAAGTGAGAAAACTCAAACCTGAAGAACTGGAAGGGCTACTTTATTCCGCTAATAACTACACCTACTGGAAAGATAATTATTTAGCAGACACGTCAGAGGGCAAGGAGTAACGCCCAAATTGATCATCATGCCCACTCAAGATAGCGGCTTCAAATTTCTCTTCCAGATCCCAGCGATGTCGGTGAAATAGGTCGAGTGGGTGATGATCTTTACCATAACGTTCGGCTAACTCATCGGAACTAATCATACATTGCACCAATAACCCATCGACCATAGCTGGGAAAATCACTTTGCTTTCCACCTCATTCCATTCTTCACGATCAGGAAATTGAATAGCTTGATTCATGCGTGTAACTCTCGCCTTAAAGCGGTTAAAACTGATTCTATTTCAGGGAATACTCCGTGCCACAATTCAAAAGCATTCGCAGCTTGCCCCACCAACATTCCTAATCCATCAGCCAAACGTGAAATACCATTTTGCCGGGCAAAATCAAGGAATGGAGTTAATCCGTGTTGGTAATACATATCGTAACAAGCAGTATCATTGCGAAAAATCAGCGGTGATACCTCAGGAATTTGTCCATCAATACCAGAAGCAGTCGCATTGATGATGATATCGAAATCTGGGGAAAGAAGGGATTCCATTTCAATTGGCTGAATATCACCCAATCGGGAAAATTTATCTGCAATTATCTGCGCACGCTCGAATGTACGGTTCGTGATAGTGACGGCACATCCTAGTTCTAATAAAAGAGATAACACTCCTTTTGCTGCACCACCAGCCCCAATAATCAGAATATGCCGACCCTTAGTAATGAAACCTAGCCGCTGTAAATCTGCCAGTAACCCGATCCCATCAGTATTATCACCAAGGAGACGATTACCCTCGATCAATTTTAATGTGTTAACCGCACCACTAATTCTTGCTCGCTCAGTCAATTCATCTGAGCGCTGATAAGCCCTTTCTTTAAAAGGTACAGTAATATTCGCTCCTAAACCGCCCTGCTCAAAAAAGCGATCCAAAGTTTGTTCAAAATGTTCTATCGGAGCAAGCACCCGCCCATATTGATGATCAATCCCCGTCTGATCAGCAAATAATCGATGAATGTAAGGAGATTTACTGTGTGCAATAGGGTTACCAAAAACCGCAAATTTATCCATTACTTACTATCCTTGTCGATATAATTTACCTGTTAAAGCATCTCTGATTTCTGATGGATTTTTACGTCCCCCCACTTCTCCTTCCAAAACAGGGACTCGGTTTCCAAATTGCTGACGAACTTCTTCCGCACTCCGACATGGCTCTAGTCCACTTAAATTTGCACTCGTCGATACAAGGGGTTTCCCATAAAGAGAGCATAATTGTTTAACCAGAGGATGCTCTGTGACCCGAACCGCCAATGTTGAAAATTGCCCCGTTAACCACTTTGGTGTCGTCGTTTTTGCTGGTATTACCCATGTCACTGGACCAGGCCAAAATGAAAATACCGTTTCTTTCTGTATATCACTAAGTTGCTCATCATCAATATAAAGGCATAACCTTTCATAGCTATCAGCAATGAGAATTAGCCCTTTTTCCCACGGTCGATTTTTCAGCGATAATAATTCGTTCACGGCTTTTTCGCTGTCAGGATCACAACCCAACCCAAAAACGGCCTCTGTCGGATAAGCAATCACTTTTTCTTCTTTTAACGCAGTTATAATCACATCAAATGCAGGTGAAACTTTGTTACTCATTATATTTCTCAATTTCATTGATTTGCGGCTTGCTACACAGTTTACTGGCACAAAACAACTTTACGCCTTGAGCCGTTCTCTTTTCTATTAACAATGGGTAATGGCAGAAAAGACACTCTCCGGATACAGGCTTATTGTTAAGTACAAACTGACACTCTGGGTATCGGTTGCAGGCATGAAATGTTTTACCAAAACGTGACTTACGCTGGAGTAATTTTCCTTGTTGACATTGGGGGCAATTAATCGATGTATCATCGGGTTTATCGATCAATTCTGTGTGTTCACATTCAGGATAATGACTGCAACCAATAAACATGCCATAACGTCCTTGCCGCAAAACCAGAGTAAAGCCACACTTCGGGCAAATTTGCCCATCCAATTCTTTAACAATATGCCCATCTCCTTGAGTCTTTAGAGGACGAACGTAATGGCATGATGGATAGCAGGAACACGCATAAAATGAGCCATGAGCTCCATTACGGATCACTAATTCAGCGCCACACTCAGGGCAATGTTCTGTTTCTTTTATCTCAAAGGGAACTTTCTTAGACATATCTCACTCGCTGAACCACAGCCACAATAATGTTGGAAAAAGTATAAATTAAACAGATCAATTTACCCGAATATAGCCACCAGCAACAACGGCGACTTTTCCCATGAGTTCCAGCTCCAAAAGTCTGGTCATGACTTCTGTGACAGGAAGACAAGAGCGTTGAGCAATCACATCAACTGGAGTAACTTCATGACTTACGTTAACCAGCACATCGGCAAATGGCAACTCTATTTGGTCAACTTGCACGCGTTCTTCTTTTTCTATATTCAACCATCGAAACGCGCCATTAATATGTTCCATTATATCCGTTGGATTCACTGCCAAATAAGCCCCCTGCTTTATCAGCCAATGATTGCCCTCACTTGAAGGAGTGCCTAATGCACCAGGTAATGCAAAAATATCTCGCCCCTGTTCAAGCGCACAACGCGCTGTAATCAACGAACCACTCTTTTCATAAGCTTCCACAATAAGAAGAGCGAGACTCAAGCCGCTAATGATCCGATTGCGCCTTGGAAAATTTTTAGCTTTAGGTGGCATTTCAGGGAAAAACTCAGAAACCAATGCACCATTTTCTTCAATAAGCCGCGCCAGAGAGTCATGCCGATAGGGATAAATTTTTTCAAGCCCACTGCCAAGTACAGCAATGGTTTTTCCGCCTGCACTAAGCGCTGCCTGATGGCAAATCCCATCAATACCAATTGCCAACCCACTGGTTATCACCACTCCATTTTTCGCTAATTCACCAGCAAAGATTTTCCCCCATTTCTCACCATAAAAGCTTGCTGACCTACTACCCACCATTGCCACCTGCTTTTGGGATAACACAGTTATATCCCCTGACACAAAAAGTATAAGTGGGGGAGAGTGTATCTGTTTTAATAAAGGTGGATATGCGGGATGAGAGAAGGTTAACAAATGGTTGCCCGGCCGCTCCAGCCACGTAAAACAAGTAGCCAGCTCAGAAGAGTTGGCCTTAGTAAACTGTAAACACTGTGTGGGAGACAAGCCACACGCCTTAAGTTCGTTATTACTATAGTTTTGAGTTCTCAATAGACGTTCTATAATAGACACAGCTTTAATCGTTGAAAGATGGGAAACCATCTTCATTCGCAACCATATTTCCATCTCTTTCATAATGTCATCCTGACCTGATTGATAACTTTGACTGGCCTTGATTAATTTATGGTCGATACTGTCAATCTAAATAGGAAATGTCTAGAATAGGCGCAAATTATCACTCACTTCTTGGATACAGATCTAAACATATATGTCAGTTTTACAAGTATTACATTACCCAGACGAGCGACTTCGCACAATTGCAAAGCCAGTTGAAAAAGTTGATGCAGAAATTCAGAGCATCATTGATGATATGTTCGAAACAATGTATGCAGAAGAAGGTATCGGTTTAGCTGCAACACAAGTCGATATTCATCAGCGAATTATTGTCATTGATGTCTCTGAGAATCGTGATCAACGCCTTGTTCTCATCAACCCCGAATTGATGAATGAAGTTGGTGCAACAGGGATTGAGGAAGGATGTTTATCTGTCCCTGAACAACGCGCATTTGTACCACGTTTTGAGCAAGTAAAAATTAAAGCTTTAGATTATCACGGACAGCCATTTGAGCTGGAAGCTGACGACCTGCTAGCAATCTGTATTCAACATGAAATGGATCATCTAGTAGGTAAACTCTTTATCGATTATCTGTCGCCATTGAAACGTCAGCGTATTCGCCAGAAAGTTGAAAAAATTGACCGTCTGAGAGCTAAAGACAAATAAACTTTATCATTACAGGAAATAATAGTGTCTGATTCTTTACGTATTATTTTTGCCGGAAACCCTGATTTCGCTGCTCACCATTTGGCTGCTTTATTAAAATCTCAACATCAAGTTGTCGGAGTTCTCACCCGACCAGACAAACTGGCAGGAAGAGGTAAAAAACTGACACCAAGTCCTGTAAAAGCATTGGCTGAAGAACATAGTATTTCTGTTTTCCAGCCAAAAACCTTACGCACAGAAGAAAGCCAGCAATGGATCATGGATCGGCAGGCAGATATTATGATCGTTGTTGCGTATGGCCTGATTCTACCTCAAACCGTTCTGGACATACCACGTTTAGGATGCCTGAATGTCCATGGTTCTTTGTTACCACGCTGGCGTGGCGCCGCTCCGATTCAGCGTGCAATCTGGGCGGGAGATCCAGAAACTGGCGTAACAATTATGCAAATGGATGCTGGTCTTGATACTGGCAACATGCTACTAAAAGCGGCTTCTCCAATTACAAATCAAGATACCAGCGCCAGCCTGTATGAAAAACTTGCAAATATTGGATCTGAAGCATTACTCAACACATTAAATCTGCTAATGTTGGGAAATTGCCAACCAAGCATTCAAGATGATACTTTGGCAACTTATGCTGAAAAACTCAGTAAAGATGAAGCCAAAATGGACTGGCATTTACCTGCCATTCAGCTTGAGCGATGTGTCCGCTCATTCAACCCATGGCCAATGAGCTTCTTTCTCATTGATGAGTACCCCATTAAGGTATGGAACGCTGAAGCCATCGCTGAGCAAGCTACTCAGTCCCCCGGAACCATCATTAAGGCAGATAAGAAAGGTATTCAAATCGCAACCGCTGATGGAATATTAAATATCACACAATTACAACCATCAGGTAAGAAATCAATGTCAGCCGCCGATTTCTTAAACTCAAAACGTGATTGGTTTACACCAGGTAACAAAATCAAATGAGATTAATTTGTCTGTATGCTTTGAGCATACAGGCGTCTTCCTTTTTATAATGCTGACGACAGTCAGCTTTTTTGACCATATCATGAAAAATACATATAACCTGCGAAGTATCGCTGCAAAAGCGATCCATCAAGTACTGGAACAAGGGCAATCACTCAGCACTGTTATTCCTGAACTCCAACAAAGAATTTCTGACAAAGATAAAGCTCTTCTCCAAGAACTCTGTTTTGGCGTAATGAGGGTATTACCTCAGCTAGAATGGTTCATTAGTCAGTTGATGGCAAAGCCATTGAAAGGCAAGCAACGTATTTTTCACTATCTAATCATGGTTGGAATCTATCAGCTTACTTATACTCGTATACCTGCACATGCTGCACTTGCCGAAACCGTCAATGGCGCAATCAGTTTAAAACGTCAGCAATTAAAAGGCTTAATTAATGGCGTTCTCCGCCAATTTCAGCGCCAACAACAAGCATTAGTCGAGCAAGTTAATAGTGTCAACAGCCATTTACATCCCAAATGGCTGTTAGATCATATTCAAAAAGCCTATCCACAGGATTGGCAAAAGATTATTGACGTAAATAATCAAAAACCGCCCATGTGGTTGCGAGTTAATCAGCGCTATCATAGTGCGAATCAATATTTTACTCTGTTGCAAGAAGCTAATATAGAAGCAGAACTAGATGAAAATCATCCTAGTGCTATTCGTTTGCTAAATCCTTGCCCTGTTAACGTTATGCCCGGATTTGATCAAGGATGGGTGACTATTCAAGATCGCTCTGCTCAAGGGTGTGCTGAATTATTAACGCCATGTGACGGAGAATCTATACTGGATCTATGTGCTGCTCCCGGAGGAAAAACCACCCATATCCTTGAGATAGCGCCAAAATCAAAAGTACTTGCCGTCGATATTGATGAACAGAGAATTAAGCGGGTGAAAGAAAATTTACAGCGCCTTAATTTGCATGCCGTCGTCAAAACAGGTGATGGGCGCCTTCCACATGAGTGGGCAACAGGGGAACAGTTCGATCGCATTCTTCTTGATGCACCATGTTCAGCAACAGGTGTCATTCGTCGTCACCCTGACATAAAATGGTTGCGCCGAAATGAAGATATTGACCAATTGGTTACGCTACAATCTGAAATCCTTGATGCTATTTGGCCATATTTAAAGAAAAATGGCACTCTGGTTTATGCAACCTGCTCCATTTTACCTCATGAAAATAGCCAACAAATAAAAGCATTCTTAGGACGCCATACAGATGCTGAATTATCAGATACAGGCACACTTGAAAAACCAGGGATACAAATTATTCCTGAAACAACAGGTGGTGATGGCTTCTTTTATGCCCGACTAACTAAGTATTGACGTATCTTCCTCGTCAAAATATCGGACGAGGAGGGGTTTAGTGACTTTACTAAAATATCAAGAATAGGAATACAGCTTCTAACACGAAGAGAATGCTATGAAAATAATTATTCTGGGTGCTGGTCAGGTTGGTGGAACATTAGCTGAAAATTTGGTTGATGAAAATAATGATATTACTGTCGTTGATACCGATACCGATCGCTTACGCCAGTTACAGGACAAATTCGATCTACGGGTTGTAAATGGCCATGGCTCCCACCCCAGAGTATTGAGGGAAGCAGGTGCAGAAGATGCCGATATGTTGGTAGCCGTCACAAATTCAGATGAAACCAACATGATTGCATGCCAGATCGCTTACTCCTTATTTAATACCCCCAATAAAGTCGCTCGGATACGTTCATCAGAATATATCTATGAATCAGAGAAACTATTTCAACCCAATGATATCCCTATTGATTACCTGATATCTCCTGAGCAATTGGTTATTGATTACATCTATAAATTGATTCAATACCCCGGAGCATTACAAGTTGTCAATTTTGCGGAAGGCCGTGTCAGTATCGTCGCGGTCAAAGCCTATTATGGGGGTTCACTAGTGGGTAATGCATTATCCTCGCTTCGAGAGCATATGCCACATATCGATAGCAAAGTTGCTGCAATATTTCGTCAAGACCGCCCGATCAGGCCACAAGGCTCCACAATTATTGAAGCGGGAGATGAAGTATTCTTTGTTGCCGCATCACAACATATCAGAGCGGTGATGAGTGAATTACAACGCCTTGAAAAACCATATAAACGTCTCATGATTGTTGGAGGTGGGAACGTCGGTGCAGGTTTAGCGTTGCGACTTGAGAAGGATTACAGCGTCAAGCTGATTGAACATAATCAAGAAAGAGCTACAGAGCTAGCAGAGCTCTTGCACGATACTATCGTTTTCTACGGTGATGCCTCTGATCAAGAGCTTCTGTCAGAGGAACATATTGAACAAGTCGATGTTTTCATTGCATTAACTAACGATGACGAAGCCAACATTATGTCAGCCATGCTTGCAAAACGAATGGGAGCCAAAAAAGCGATGGTTCTTATTCAACGCAGTGCATATGTTGATTTAGTACAAGGTGGTGTTATTGATATCGCCATCTCACCTCAGCAAGCTACCATTTCTGCATTACTTGGCCATGTCCGTAAAGCAGATATCGTCAGTGTATCTTCATTAAGAAGGGGGGTAGCCGAAGCTATTGAAGCCATAGCTCATGGTGACGAGCATACTTCCAAAGTAGTTGGACGCAAGATTGGTGATATTAGACTACCACCAGGCACGACAATTGGCGCAATTGTCCGCGGTGAAGAGGTAATCATTGCCAATGATTACAGCATTATCCAACAAGGCGACCATGTAATCATGTTTATTACCGATAAAAAATTTGTTCCTGAAGTGGAAAAACTATTCCAGCCGAGCCCTTTTTTCCTGTAAGAAACACCTGCTTTGCTAAATCAGATAATACTTCCCGCTCAATAAATTAGAAGGCCAATGATAACAACTTGAAAAAATTATTATCATTGGCCTCCCAACCACTACTTTTGCCATGTTTTTCTTTACGACTATAACTTCCTTTACCCTTTTTGTTTGTTTCTACTCGCTGCCTAAATAAAGGGTCGTGTAACAGTGCCTCTATAGCATTATCTTTGATGACGCCTTTTTTATGGCGGTATGTCGTCATAATGACCTCTAATGATATTTATTTGATTAAATATCAAACAATTATACTCTCAGCACCCGGAATAATAAAGAAAAATTATTTATTAGTTGCTCCTTCTTCCAAAATTTCCAATATGGAACAATATGTGCTGGTATGCGCACTACCACAACATGCATCACTCAACATTTTTAAAGAATTGCGCATTTTTTGCATTTCCAATAATTTATCTTCGACCTCCTGTAATCTGGAATCAACAATTTGTTTCGATTCTTGACATGTATGATGCTCAGGATCAACACGAATAGACAGTAACTCTACAATCGTTTCCAGTGTAAAACCCGATTGTTTTGCATAACGAATAAAACGTAATCGTTGTAAATCCTGTTCGGTATAAAGTCTATAACCGCCTTCTGTTCTTTCCTCATGAGCCATCAATCCCTGTTTTTCATAAAAACGAATAGTATCAGGCGTGACACTCGCTAATTTAGCCAACTGACCAATACGATACATAGTGAATCACCTATCAAACAGGAAATAAGTTCAATACTATCAGTATAGATTAAGAGAGCACCAGCACAGGTGAAATCTTCAGATTAACTTGTAGAAAAAGAGATAGGTAATTATTGGAAGAAAAAATAAAGAGCAATAAAAAACCGGGTGTTATCCCGGTTTTTTATGCTTCTACAGATTACTCTGCAGATGCTGCTTCTGTCTGAGACTCAACGGCGCGGTCAACAAGCTCGATGTATGCCATCGGAGCATTGTCACCAGCACGGAAGCCACACTTCAGGATACGAGTGTAACCACCTGCGCGGCTCGCAAAACGCGGACCCAGTTCATTAAACAGTTTTGCCACGATTTCGTTATCACGAGTACGGGCGAATGCCAGACGACGATTAGCTACGCTGTCGGTCTTGGCAAGAGTAATCAGCGGCTCAACGACGCGACGCAGTTCTTTCGCTTTAGGCAGAGTCGTCTTGATGATCTCATGACGAACCAAAGAACCTGCCATGTTGCGGAACATAGCTTGGCGATGGCTGCTGTTGCGGTTCAATTGACGACCACTCTTACGATGGCGCATGACCTTATCCTTCTCAGTAAAACCTTAACCTGTGATCTAGTTATTCATCAGAAATACTTGCTGGTGGCCAGTTTTCCAGACGCATGCCCAGAGAAAGTCCACGCGAAGCCAGTACGTCTTTAATCTCAGTAAGAGATTTTTTACCCAGATTAGGTGTCTTAAGTAACTCAACCTCGGTACGCTGTACCAGATCACCGATGTAGTGGATAGCTTCTGCCTTAAGGCAGTTAG
This sequence comes from Xenorhabdus bovienii, assembly GCF_024721015.1. GTDB lineage: Bacteria > Pseudomonadota > Gammaproteobacteria > Enterobacterales > Enterobacteriaceae > Xenorhabdus > Xenorhabdus bovienii. The sequence goes on along the minus strand of NZ_JANAIF010000056.1, from coordinate 14,532 downwards.
CAGAGCGGACAGTCAATTCCAGATCGTCAACAGGGCGCAGCAGGATCGGATCAAACTCTGGCTTCTCTTCTTTAACTTCTGGTTGACGTACATCACGTAAATCAACGAAAGCTTCCAGTTGTTCGGCCAGAATGGTAGCTGCACGGCGAATCGCCTCTTCAGGATCGATTGTGCCGTTAGTCTCCATTTCGATAACCAGCTTATCCAAGTCAGTACGCTGTTCTACACGAGCTGCTTCAACATTGTAGGCAATACGCTCTACTGGGCTATAGCAAGCATCTACTAACAAACGACCGATAGGGCGCTCATCTTCTTCCGAATGAATTCGGGCAGAAGCCGGCACATAACCACGACCGCGCTGAACTTTAATACGCATGCTAATGGAAGCACTTCCGTCAGTCAGATGGCAGATTACGTGCTGCGGCTTGACGATTTCAACATCACCATCATGGATGATGTCGGCTGCAGTCACAGGGCCAATGCCAGATTTATTCAAGGTAAGGATAACTTCATCTTTACCCTGAACTTTCACCGCTAGCCCTTTCAGATTGAGGAGAATCTCCAGGATATCTTCCTGTACGCCTTCTTTGGTGCTGTACTCATGCAGTACACCATCAATCTCAACCTCAGTCACCGCACAACCCGGCATAGACGAAAGCAGAATACGGCGCAGTGCGTTGCCAAGAGTATGGCCAAAGCCACGCTCTAATGGCTCAAGGGTCACCTTGGCGTGCGTCGAACTGACTTGCTCGATATCTACCAGGCGCGGTTTTAGAAACTCTGTCACAGAACCCTGCATTGTGTCCTCTCTTTGGTGCTAAGCTTTACTTAGAGTAAAGCTCGACGATCAGGTGTTCGTTAATGTCAGCGGATAGATCAGTACGTTCAGGGATACGTTTGAACACACCTTCCATCTTCGCAGCATCAACTTCCAACCAAGTTGGTTTCTCACGCTGCTCAGCCAGCTCTAAAGCTGCCTTAATACGAGCCTGCTTCTTCGCTTTTTCACGAACGCTGACTACGTCATTCGGGGATACCTGATAAGAAGCGATATTGACAACGCAACCATTTACCATGATAGCCTTATGGCTTACCATCTGACGTGATTCAGCACGAGTCGCGCCGAAGCCCATACGATAAACGACGTTATCTAAGCGACCTTCCAGCAAAGTCAACAGGTTTTCACCTGTGTTGCCTTTCAGACGAGTTGCTTCTTTATAGTAGTTACGGAATTGACGTTCCAGAACACCGTAAGTACGACGAACTTTTTGTTTTTCACGTAACTGTACACCATAGTCAGACAGACGCGGTTTACGTGCGCCGTGCTGGCCTGGTGCCTGTTCTAATTTACACTTGGTGTCAATCGCGCGCACGCCAGACTTCAGGAAAAGGTCTGTACCCTCGCGACGGCTCAGCTTGAGCTTAGGACCCAAATATCTTGCCATTTTCTTTCTCCAACAATCCTAAAAACGAAGACGTCTTATTAAACTTAAACGCGACGTTTTTTCGGTGGGCGACAACCGTTATGAGGGATCGGAGTCACATCAGTAATATTAGTGATGCGGAAACCAGCCGCGTTTAATGCGCGAATAGTTGACTCACGGCCAGGACCAGGTCCTTTAACCATAACTTCCAGGTTCTTAATTCCGTATTCTTTTACTGCTTCAGCACAGCGCTCTGCTGCAACCTGAGCCGCAAACGGAGTAGATTTACGAGAACCACGGAAACCGGAACCACCTGCAGTTGCCCAACCCAAAGCATTACCCTGACGATCAGTAATAGTAACGATTGTGTTGTTGAAAGAAGCATGGATATGAGCCACACCGTCAGAGACTTGTTTTCTTACACGCTTACGTGCACGAATAGGTGCTTTTGCCATTATTCAATACCCCGATTATTTCTTGATCGGCTTACGCGGACCCTTACGGGTACGTGCATTGGTCTTAGTACGCTGACCGCGAACTGGCAGACCACGACGATGACGCAAACCACGATAGCAACCAAGGTCCATCAGACGTTTGATACTCAGGGTCACTTCACGACGCAGATCACCTTCTACAACGTATTTGGCAACTTCGTCACGCAGCTTGTCAATTTGCTCTTCAGACAGCTCACTGATCTTAACATTTTCAGCAATACACGCTGCTTCACAGATTTGCTGTGAGCGGGTTTTACCGATGCCGTAAATCGAGGTTAACGCGATTACGGTATGTTTCTGATCAGGAATGTTAATGCCTGCTATACGGGCCACTATGCACTCCTACAATATTTATTCACTGCAACATCATTCTGAAAAGCCCGTTTTCAGGATACTCAAATAATGTTGCTGTCAGATAAAAAAGATTGGCTGGCCAATTTAGCCAGCTCAACCCAACTTTGCAAGAAAAATATGCGATTAAATTAGCCTTGGCGTTGTTTATGCTTAGGCTCTGCACTGCAGATTACACGTACGATACCGTTACGTTTAACTATTTTGCAGTTGCGGCATAATTTCTTGACGGAAGCACGAACTTTCATTTTTACTCTCCGTAACTTCTCAAGCAAACCAATTAGCGGTTATACCCTTTTAGGTTTGCCTTCTTCAATGCAGACTCATATTGACTCGACATCATCAGAGTTTGCACTTGAGCCATAAAGTCCATGATAACGACAACTACAATCAGTAAGGAAGTACCACCAAAATAGAATGGAACTTTCATTGCGTCACGCATGAACTCCGGGATTAAGCAGATAAAGGTAATGTATAACGCACCAACTAAGGTCAGGCGAGTCATTACTTTATCGATGTACTTAGCCGTTTGCTCTCCCGGACGAATTCCTGGTACAAATGCACCGGACTTCTTCAGGTTATCTGCTGTTTCTCTTGGATTAAATACCAAAGCCGTGTAGAAGAAACAGAAGAAGATGATTGCAGATGCGTACAATAACACATAAAGCGGTTGACCTGGCTGCAAATACATAGAAATAGTTGTCAACCAATTCCAGCCTGTTCCACCACCAAACCAAGAGGCTATGGTACCAGGGAACAAAATAATACTAGAAGCAAAAATTGCAGGGATAACCCCAGCCATATTCACTTTCAACGGTAAATGTGTACTTTGTGCCGCATAAACTCTTCGACCTTGTTGACGTTTAGCATAGTTAACAACGATACGGCGTTGACCACGCTCCATGAAAACAACGAAGAAAGTTACGGCAAACACTAATACTGCAACCAACAGCAACAGGAGGAAGTGCAGGTCGCCTTGCCGAGCTTGCTCGATGGTGTGACCAATTGCAGGTGGTAAACCTGCAACGATACCAGCAAAGATTATGATTGAAATACCGTTACCGATACCTCGCTCAGTAATCTGCTCACCCAACCACATCAAGAACATGGTTCCCGTGACCAGACTTACAACAGCCGTGAAATAGAACGCAAAGCCAGGGTTAATAACTAAACCTTGCATTCCAGGCATATTCGGCAACCCAGTAGCAATACCGATTGACTGAAATATTGCCAGCACTAACGTGCCATAACGGGTGTATTGACTGATCTTACGACGACCAGCTTCCCCTTCCTTCTTAATCTCTGCTAAACGGGGATTAACCACAGTTAGCAACTGGATAATGATAGATGCAGAAATATACGGCATTATACCCAGTGCGAAGATAGAAGCACGGCTTAAAGCACCACCAGAGAACATGTTAAACATTTCAATAATGGTGCCTCTTTGCTGTTCGAGCAATTTGGCAAGCACAGTGGCATCAATACCAGGGATTGGAATAAAAGAGCCAATACGGAAAACAATCAGAGCTCCAATAACAAACAAAAGTCTGCGTTTTAACTCGCTTAATCCGCCTTTGGCACTTTGAAAATCTAATCCTGGTTGTTTAGCCATCTGTTACTTATTCCTCAATTTTACCGCCAGCGGCTTCAATTGCAGCACGGGCGCCTTTCGTAACACGTAAGCCACGCACAATTACTGCGCGATTGACTTCGCCAGAAAGCATAACTTTTGCGAATTCAATTTGAGGGCCAACAATGTTAGCAGCTTTCAGTGCATTCAGATCGATAACATCGCCTTCAACATGGGCAAAATCAGACAGACGAATTTCTGCAGTGATCATTGCTTTACGTGAAGTAAAACCAAATTTTGGCAGACGACGGTATAAAGGCATTTGGCCGCCTTCAAAACCACGACGAACACCACCGCCAGAACGAGATTTCTGACCTTTGTGGCCACGACCGCCGGTTTTACCTAGGCCAGAACCGATACCACGACCTACACGTTTAGATGCGTGCTTAGCACCTTCAGCCGGAGACAGAGTATTTAAGCGCATCTGTTACTCCTCAACTTTAACCATATAGGAAACCAAGTTGACCATACCACGAACCGCTGGTGTATCTTCGCGTTCAACAGTATGACCAATGCGACGCAGACCTAAACCAGTCAGAGTTGCCTTATGCTTAGGCAAACGACCAATTGAACTGCGAACCTGAGTAATTTTAATAGTCTTAGCCATGGTCATTACCCCTGAATTTCTTCGACGGATTTGCCACGCTTAGCTGCGACCATTTCTGGAGACTTCATGCTGTCTAAAGCGTCCAGAGTTGCACGAACCACGTTGATCGGGTTAGTGGAACCGTAGGTTTTAGCCAGTACGTTACGAACTCCAGCCACTTCCAGAACAGCACGCATCGCACCACCGGCGATGATACCTGTACCTTCGTGAGCAGGCTGCATGAACACGCGAGAACCGGTGTGTCCACCTTTCACTGGGTGGTGCAGGGTGCCGCTGTTAAGTGCGACGTTTTTCATATTGCGACGTGCTTTTTCCATCGCTTTCTGGATCGCTGCCGGAACTTCGCGTGCTTTGCCGTAGCCAAAACCAACGCGACCGTTACCATCACCAACTACAGTCAGTGCTGTAAAGCTGAAAATACGGCCACCTTTGACGGTTTTAGATACGCGGTTTACCGCGATCAGCTTTTCCTGCAGTTCGCCAGCTTGTTTTTCGATGTGAGCCATCTTACACCTCTACCTTAGAACTGAAGGCCAGCTTCACGGGCAGCATCTGCCAGTGCCTGGACTCTACCATGATATTGGAAACCAGAACGGTCAAAGGATACATTTTTGATACCTTTTTCCAGAGCACGTTCAGCAACAATTTTACCAACTACTGCTGCGGCTTCTTTGTTTCCAGTAAATTTCAGTTGTTCACTAATAGCTTTTTCTGTAGTAGAAGCGGCCACCAGAGTTTCAGAACCATTTGGTGCGATAACCTGCGCATAAATATGGCGAGGGGTACGGTGTACCACCAGGCGAGTTGCACCCAGTTCCTGGAGCTTGCGGCGTGCGCGGGTCGCACGACGGATACGAGCTGCTTTCTTATCCATAGTGTTACCTTACTTCTTCTTAGCCTCTTTGGTACGCACGACTTCATCGGCGTAACGAACACCCTTGCCTTTATATGGCTCAGGACGACGATAGGCACGCAGATCTGCCGCAACCTGACCAATCACCTGCTTATCAGCACCTTTCAGTACGATTTCAGTTTGTGACGGGCATTCCGCAGTTATGCCTGCTGGCAGTTGATGCTCAACCGGATGCGAGAAGCCTAAAGACAAACTAACAGCATTGCCTTTAACTGCTGCACGGTAACCTACACCCACCAGCTGAAGCTTCTTGGTGAAGCCTTCGTTAACACCGATAACCATTGCATTCAGCAAAGAGCGAGTTGTACCTGCCTGTGCCCAAGCATCAGCAAAACCTTCGCGTGGAGCGAAAGTCAGTTGGCCATCCGCATGTTTAACTTCAACTGCATTGTGGATTTTACGACTTAGTTCGCCGTTTTTACCCTTAATCGAAATAACCTGACCGTTGAGTTTAACCTCTACGCCGGCAGGAATGACGACGGGTGCTTTTGCAACACGAGACATTCTTTCCTCCCGAATTAAGCTACGTAGCAGAGAATCTCGCCACCCAGACCAGCTTGGCGAGCTGCACGATCAGTCATTACACCTTTAGAGGTAGAAACAACAGCGATACCCAAACCAGCCATAACTTTTGGCAGCTCATCTTTTTTCTTATAGATGCGCAGACTTGGGCGGCTTACACGCTGAATGCTTTCTACAACAGCCTTACCTTGGAAGTATTTCAGAGTGACTTCCAGTTCTGGCTTAGTGTCGCCTTCGATTTTAAAATCTTCAATGTAACCTTCTTCCTTCAGCACGTTGGCAATTGCCACTTTCAGCTTGGAGGAAGGCATGGTGACCGCAACTTTATTCGCGGCCTGACCGTTACGGATACGGGTCAGCATATCCGCGATCGGATCTTGCATGCTCATCTGTCTTTACTCCCGTGATTCAATTGGTGACAATTACCAGCTAGCCTTTTTAAGGCCCGGGATTTCACCGCGCATAGCGGCTTCACGGACTTTAATACGGCTCAACCCAAACTTCCGCAAAAATGCATGCGGACGCCCAGTCTGACGGCAGCGGTTACGCTGACGACAAGGGCTGGAATCACGTGGCAGTGTTTGCAGCTTGAGAACAGCATTCCAACGGTCTTCGTCAGATGCGTTTACATCAGAGATGATCGCTTTCAGTTCAACGCGTTTTGCGAAGAATTTCTCAGCTAATTTCGCACGTTTTACATCACGTGCTTTCATTGATTGCTTAGCCATGAATACCCTGCCTTACTTGCGGAACGGGAAGTTAAACGCAGCCAACAGTGCGCGGCCTTCATCATCAGATTTCGCAGTAGTGGTGATAGTAATATCCAAACCACGTACACGATCCACTTTATCGTAGTCGATTTCAGGGAAGATGATTTGCTCACGAACACCCATGCTGTAGTTACCACGACCATCAAATGATTTAGCGGACAAACCACGGAAGTCACGAATACGTGGTACAGCAATAGAAATCAGGCGCTCAAAGAACTCCCACATACGTTCGCCACGCAGGGTTACTTTACAGCCGATTGGATAGCCCTGACGGATTTTGAAGCCTGCAACTGATTTGCGTGCTTTGGTGATCAATGGTTTCTGACCAGAGATTGCTGTCAAGTCAGCTGCTGCATTGTCCAGCAGTTTTTTGTCAGCGATAGCTTCACCAACACCCATGTTCAGGGTGATCTTCTCGACCCGAGGGACTTGCATGACAGAATGGTAACCGAACTGACTCATCAGTTTCTGGACTACCTCGTCTTTGTAGTAATCATGCAGTTTCGCCATCGTATACTCCAAATTACTTGATAGTTTCGTCATTAGATTTGAAGAAACGAACTTTTTTGCCGTCTTCGAATCTAAAACCTACACGGTCAGCCTTGCTGGTTACTGCATTAAAGATTGCAACGTTAGAAACATTGATAGCTGCTTCTTTTTCAACGATGCCACCTGGTTGATTCAGTGCCGGAACCGGCTTCTGATGTTTCTTAACCAGATTGATACCTTCAACGATAATTTTACCAGAAGAAAGAACCTGTTTTACTTTACCGCGCTTACCTTTATCTTTGCCAGTCAGCACGATAATTTCGTCATCACGACGGATTTTCGCTGCCATAGTTTCGCTCCTTACAGTACTTCAGGTGCCAGGGAGATAATTTTCATGAACTTTTCATTACGAAGTTCACGAGTTACCGGCCCAAAAATACGCGTACCGATAACTTGCTCACTATTGTTGTTCAACAATACACAAGCATTGCTATCAAAGCGAATGACAGAACCGTCCGGGCGACGAACACCCTTCTTGGTGCGCACCACTACCGCTTTCAGGACATCACCTTTTTTGACCTTACCACGAGGAATTGCTTCCTTGATGGTAATCTTGATAACATCACCGACGTTTGCGTAGCGACGGTGCGAGCCACCTAGAACCTTGATACACATTACGCGACGTGCACCGGAGTTGTCGGCCACGTTCAGCATAGTCTGTTCTTGGATCATTTTAGTGCTCCGCTAAATGTCAACTACTACTGAGCCCACTTCATATACAAAGAGGCCGTATTCAATATCCCATATTACGAGGGCGCGGCATTATAACACCACATCCCCGCTATGGACAGAAAAATAAACGGCCCGTTACTTTTTGAGCCGTTTATTTTGTGTGAGATAGCAGCCTATTATAGAACCGCTTTCTCAACGACGCGAACTAAAGTCCAAGATTTAGTCTTAGACAGTGGACGGGTTTCGCGGATTTCCACCACATCGCCAATTCCACATTCATTGCTCTCGTCATGTACGTGCAGTTTAGTCGTACGTTTGATGAATTTACCATACAGAGGGTGTTTCACCACACGTTCAATAGCAACAACAATGGACTTTTCCATTTTATCGCTAATAACACGACCTTGCAGAGTACGGATTTTATCGTTCATTACGCACCCGCCTTCTCAGTCAGTAAAGTCTTAACGCGTGCAATATTACGACGCACTTGTTTCAACAGGTGAGACTGTTGCAGCTGGCCACTTGCCGCCTGCATACGGAGATTAAATTGCTCACGTAACAGGTTCAGCAGCTCAGTGTTCAGCTCTTCAACGCTTTTATCGCGCAGCTCTTGTGCTTTCATTACATCACCGTCTTAGTTACAAAGGTGGTTTTGATAGGCAGTTTCGCTGCTGCCAGCTTGAATGCTTCACGAGCCAGCTCTTCAGGCACACCGTCCATTTCATACAGGACTTTACCGGGCTGGATCAAGGCAACCCAATACTCTACGTTACCTTTACCTTTACCCATACGCACTTCGAGTGGCTTTTCGGTGATAGGTTTGTCTGGGAATACACGGATCCAGATTTTACCTTGACGCTTAATTGCACGGGTCATAGCACGACGTGCCGCTTCGATCTGACGAGCAGTCAGACGACCACGACCCACAGCTTTCAGACCGAAAGTGCCGAAGCTGACATCCGTACCTACAGCCAGACCACGGTTGCGGCCTTTATGCACTTTACGGAATTTCGTACGCTTTGGTTGTAACATCAGCGACTCTCCTTACTTGCGGCCTTTACGCTGCTGCTTTTTAGGTTGAGCAGCCGGTTTTTCCGCCTGTTCAACTGCAGCCATACCACCCAAGATCTCACCTTTGAAGATCCATACCTTAACGCCGATTACACCATAAGTGGTGTGCGCTTCTGAAGTGTTATAATCGATGTCTGCACGCAGAGTGTGCAGAGGTACACGACCTTCACGATACCATTCAGTACGTGCAATCTCAGCACCGCCTAAACGACCACTGACTTCCACTTTGATACCTTTAGCGCCCAGACGCATAGCGTTTTGTACAGCACGTTTCATCGCACGACGGAACATCACACGACGCTCCAATTGTGAACTAATGCTGTCAGCAACTAATTTTGCGTCCAGTTCAGGCTTACGCACTTCGGCAATATTAATCTGCGCAGGAACGCCAGCGATCTCCGCTACAGTCTTACGCAGTTTTTCAACGTCTTCACCTTTCCTACCGATAACGATACCTGGACGAGCAGTGTGAATTGTCACACGGATGCTTTTCGCAGGACGTTCGATAACGATACGTGAAATAGATGCTTTAACCAGTTCTTTGTTCAAGTACTGGCGCACTTTAAAATCGCTGTCCAGGTTGTCAGCGAATTCTTTGGTATTCGCATACCAGGTAGAGTTCCAAGGTTTGACAATCCCCAGACGAATACCATTAGGATGTACTTTCTGACCCATTGCTAGTCTCCAGAGTCTCAGCGATCGGACACAACCACAGTAATGTGGCTGGTGCGCTTCAGGATACGATCTGCACGGCCTTTGGCACGAGGCATAATACGCTTCATGGTTGGGCCTTCGTCTACGAAAATTTTCGTGACTTTCAGATCATCGATGTCAGCGCCATCGTTGTGTTCTGCGTTAGCAATAGCAGACTCAAGTACTTTCTTCACTAAACCAGCAGCTTTCTTGTTGGTATAGAGCAGAGTTTCCAGAGCTTGCGACACTTTCTTACCGCGGATCAGGTCAGCCACGAGGCGAACCTTCTGAGCAGAAGAACGAGCGTGGCGATGTTTAGCGATAGTTTCCATCTCTTCCTCCTACCTTAGCGCTTTTTAGCCTTTTTATCGGCCGCATGGCCGCGATAAGTACGGGTCGGCGCGAATTCACCCAGTTTGTGACCAACCATTTCGTCGGAAACAAAAACTGGAACATGCTGACGACCATTATGGACAGCGATGGTCAAACCGATCATGTTAGGAAAGATCGTTGAACGACGGGACCAAGTCTTAATAGGCTTTTTGTCTCCGCTTTCCACCGCTTTCTCTACCTTCTTCAGCAAGTGCAGGTCAATAAATGGACCTTTCTTGAGAGAACGTGGCATGGTTTATCCTCTAATTATTATTTAGAACGGCGACGTACGATGTATTGATCAGTACGTTTGTTACTACGGGTCTTCTTACCTTTGGTCTGGATGCCCCATGGAGTTACAGGGTGTTTACCAAAGTTGCGACCTTCACCACCACCATGTGGATGGTCTACTGGGTTCATCGCCGTACCACGAACGGTAGGACGGATACCACGCCAGCGGCTTGCACCAGCTTTACCCAGAACGCGTAACATGTGTTCTGCGTTACCAACTTCACCTAAAGTAGCGCGGCAGTCAGACAACACTTTACGCATTTCACCAGAACGCAGACGCAAGGTTACATAGGAACCGTCACGTGCAACGATCTGAGCGTAAGTACCTGCTGAACGAGCCAGCTGGCCACCTTTACCTGGTTTCATTTCTATGTTGTGAACAGTAGAACCAACCGGGATATTGCGCATTGGCAGAGCATTACCGGCCTTGATTGCTGAATCAGCACCAGACTGGATTTGATCACCTGCTTTCAGACCTTTAGGTGCAAGGATGTAACGACGCTCACCGTCTTTATACAGAACTAGTGCGATGTTCGCTGAACGGTTTGGATCATATTCCAGACGTTCAACAACAGCAGGGATACCATCTTTGTTGCGTTTAAAGTCAACCAGACGATAATGCTGTTTATGGCCACCACCAATGTGACGAGTGGTAATGCGACCATTGTTGTTACGACCACCAGTTTTGTTGTTTTTTTCCAACAACGGAGCATAAGGTTTGCCCTTATGCAGCTCAGGGTTAACCACTTTAACAACGTGGCGACGGCCCGGAGACGTAGGTTTACATTTAACAATTGCCATTGTTCTTTACTCCTCCGACTTACTCAGCGCCGCCGACGAAGTCCAAATTCTGGCCTTCTTTCAGGGTGACGTAAGCTTTTTTCCAGTCGCTACGACGACCAATACGCTGACCGTGGCGTTTAACTTTACCTTTAACTAGCAAAGTGTTTACACCTTCAACTTCAACTTCGAAGAGTTTCTGTACGGCAGCTTTGATCTCTGCTTTAGTCGCGTCTTTCGCAACTTTGAGAACGATGGTATTGCTTTTTTCCATCGCTGTAGAAGCTTTTTCAGATACGTGCGGCGCGCGCAGTATTTTCAGCAGACGTTCTTCACGGATCATGCCAGCATCTCCTCAACTTGCTTTACAGCATCAGCAGTCATAACCACTTTGTCGAAGGCGATCAGGCTTACTGGGTCGATACCTGCTGCATCACGAACGTCAACCTTATACAGGTTACGAGCTGCTAAGAACAGGTTCTCATCAACTTCGCCAGTGACAATCAGCACGTCTTGCAGAGCCATTTCTTTCAGTTTCTGTACCAGCAGCTTAGTTTTAGGTGCTTCAACAGAGAACTTCTCGACAACGATCAGACGTTCTTGACGTACCAGTTCAGACAAGATGCTTTTTAGAGCACCGCGGTACATCTTTTTATTAACTTTTTGACTGTGGTCCTGTGGTTTCGCTGCAAAAGTTACACCACCAGAGCGCCAGATTGGACTCTTAATAGAACCTGCACGTGCACGACCAGTACCTTTCTGACGCCATGGTTTTTTACCTGAACCAGAAACTTCAGCACGAGTTTTCTGAGCACGAGTACCTTGACGAGCACCAGCTGCGTACGCAACAACTACTTGATGCACAAGCGCTTCATTGAAGTCACGCCCGAAGGTAGTTTCGGAAACAGTCAGCGCGCTTTGCGCGTCTTTCATTACCAATTCCATTCCTATCTCCTCGACGTTACGCCTTGACAGCCGGTTTTACGATCAGGTCACTGCCAGTTGCACCTGGAACAGCACCTTTGACCAGCAGCAGGTTACGCTCAGCGTCAACACGTACTACATCTAGGCTCTGAACAGTTACACGTTCATTACCCATTTGGCCTGCCATTTTCTTACCTTTGAATACCTTGCCCGGAGTCTGGTTCTGACCGATAGAACCCGGAACACGGTGAGACAAGGAGTTACCATGGGTAGCATCTTGAGTACGGAAGTTCCAGCGTTTAACAGTACCCGCGAAACCTTTACCTTTAGATGTACCAGTAACGTCGACTTTTTTAACGTCAGCGAAAATTTCAACGCTAATGCTTTGACCCACTGTGTACTCTTCGTCGTCTGCTGACAGACGGAATTCACGCAGGGTACGGCCAGCTTCAACGCCAGCTTTAGCGAAATGACCTGCTTCAGGTTTATTAACGCGGTTAGCTTTTTTGCTACCAGTCGTTACCTGAATTGCACGATAACCGTCACTCTCTTGGTCTTTAACCTGAGTTATGCGGTTATCTTCGATTTCGATAACACTTACAGGGATAGAAACGCCATCTTCAGTGAAGATGCGAGTCATGCCCACTTTTTTACCGACTAAACCAATCATTGTTTCAACCTCTCAATCGTTCAATGACCTGATTAACCCAGGCTGATCTGCACGTCTACACCAGCAGCCAGATCCAGACGCATCAGAGCATCAACGGTTTTCTCGGTTGGCTCAACGATGTCAACCAGACGTTTGTGAGTGCGAATCTCGTACTGATCACGCGCATCTTTGTTAACATGCGGAGAAATCAGAACGGTAAAACGCTCCTTACGAGTCGGCAGCGGGATCGGACCGCGAACTTGCGCACCAGTGCGCTTAGCGGTCTCTACGATTTCCGCAGTTGATTGATCGATTAAACGGTGATCAAATGCTTTCAGGCGGATACGGATTCTTTGGTTCTGCATGAGACCAGAGCTCCAACTATTTTATAAACGTAGATAATTACTACTCGCTCCCATTTCGATTGATGGGGGAGTGTAATCGTTCAATGTATAACCCCCATATCGGGAGTATTTTAACAATGGCGGTAAATTACCGCTCATTACTGATAATAAATCAGTCCTACTGCGTAGGTAAGCTCGCGTATTATACGTAAATCTGCTGACAATGCAAGATAAGGGTGAAATCTATTCAAAAGATAGGCAAAGAGGGAAAACGCCCTATGCAAATTTATAGGGCGTTAATATTATTCCATTATTCTTCAATAAGTTGAGATTGAATATAATTTTGTATTCCCATTCGATTGAGCAAGTCCAGTTGGGTTTCCAACCAGTCTATGTGATTCTCTTCGTCAGAAAGAACCTCAATCATCAAGTCTCGGCTTACATAATCATAGGCTGAATCGGCATATGCAATTGCCTCTCTCAGATCCTTAGCACCGCGTATCTCTAGTGCTAGATCAGATTGCAGCATTTCTTCTATATCCTCACCGATATTGAGTTTGCCCAAATCCTGTAGGTTTGGCAAACCTTCCAGAAACAAGATACGCTCAATATACTTATCAGCGTGTTTCATCTCCTCAATAGATTCACGATATTCAACTTCATTTAGACGCATTAACCCCCAGTTTTTAAACATTCGGGCATGTAAAAAATACTGGTTGATGGCAACAAGTTCATTACCAAGAAGTTTATTAAGATGTGCAATTATCTTTATATCACCTTTCATAGCTAGCTCCTCCACTTCCAGTACCTACAGTGTAGTACTAGTTCAGCAGAGTAATTGCAAGATAATTGTGTTTATTTTAAGCAACATTATTTATGGGAGGCAGTTGGGCAATCTCCTCATTCATTATTTCACGTGCTTGACGTATACATTTTCCACAATCGCTCCCTACAGGCACAAAGTCCCTCAGCTCTCTGATAGAACGAACATGTTGCTGGCGAACAATATTACGTATAGTTTTATCGCTTATCGCATTACAGAGACAGATATACATGGAAGCACTCTTCTAACTATTTAGGCTAGGCACAATAGATATGACTCTACCTTTCATCTTTCAAGTTACTACTTTGTTGGTCACTCTCAGTCATATCGTTATCTATGCTCTTAGAGATTCGTTCGCTTACTACCGACTGCAACTTTAAAATTATTGGGTAGAAGCATAGCCATATTTATAAAATAATAGATATTGCCAAATAGTAAATAGAAATAACTCTCATTTCAATTATTGTTTTTATTTTGTTTATAGATAAAAAAAACCACCGTTTCCGGTGGTTCAAGATTTGAAAGAGAAGCTATAGCTTCTCTTTTTTTCATAATCTTTTAATAATCAAACGCTAAGCAATCACTTTAGCAACAACACCAGCACCTACAGTACGGCCACCTTCACGGATGGCGAAACGCAGACCTTCGTCCAT
>NZ_JANAIF010000055.1 GCF_024721015.1 Xenorhabdus bovienii | reverse complement strand
TGAGTTTTTGGCGAAATTGATTATACCAAATCATCATGCTGTTCAGATTACCTTCACAAAACGTCAACACGCCCTAGGGGCATAATAAGGGGCATCTTAACTTCTATTTTAAATGCGCCCCCAATATGAAGCTAAATGCGTGACTAATCGAGACTGCAAAATCCAAGGATAAAACCTATAAACTTGCCGATGATGGTGGGTTATATCTGGAGGTCACTTCACGCGGCTAAATACTGGCGTATGAAATATCGCCGCCCAACAGACAAAAAGGAAGACCGACTGGCTTTTGGTGTCTATCCGGCGGTGTCTTTGGCTGACGCCCGAACCAAGCGAGATGAAGCCAAGAAATTACTTGCGCAAGGAATTGACCCCAAGATAGAGAAAAAAGGGGGCTACCTAAGTCGGCAGGAGCATATTCCTTTGAACGGGTTGCCCGTGAATGGCATGCCAGTAATAAACGGTGGAGTGAAGACCACAGCAACCGGATTTTGCGCAGTCTTGAGCAATACATTTTCCCTCATATTGGCAGGCTTGATATTTCCATTTTAAGAACAAGCCACCTATTAGCGCCAATCAAAGCAGTTGATGCAGAAACCAAGCATGATATAGCCCGGCGGTTACAGCAACGTGTGACTGCCATCATGCGTTATGCCGTCCAGAACGACATTCTTGAATCCAGTCCTGCCAATGATATATCTGGTGCTCTCACCACAGTAAAATCCAAACATCATCCCGCATTACCCCATGAACGTTTACCCGAATTTTTGACCCGTCTTGCTCGCTATCGTGGGCGTTTAATTACCCGTATCGCTTTGGAGTTAACTTTACTTACGTTTGTCCGTTCCAGTGAGTTGAGATTTGCCCGTTGGGAAGAAGTCGATCTTGAAAGGGCTATCTGGAAGATCCCCGCAACAAGGAAGCCCATCGAAGGTGTTAAATTTTCTGAACGTGGCATGAAGATGAAAACTGAGCACATTGTGCCATTGTGTCGTCAGGCTGTGTCTCTTATCGAAACCTTGCGTGGGTTGAGTGGCGATTGTGAAGTGATGTTCCCTAACGATCATGACCCCAAAAAAGTCATGAGTGAAAGTACAGTCAATAATGCCTTGCGTGTTATGGGTTATGACACCAAAACAGAAGTCTGTGGACATGGGTTTAGAACAATGGCGCGGGGTGCGATGGGTGAATCTGCATTGTGGAACGATGATGCGATAGAGCGTCAGTTAAGCCACATAGAAAGAAAAAACGTTAGGGCTAAACATTTGGACGAACGGCGGCTAATGGTTCAGTGGTGGGCTGATTACTTAGACGCGAACAGAGAAAAGCCTATAACACCGTATGATTTTGCTAAGAAACGCCGGAAATAGTTTTGTGTAAAGTCACATATCGAACCCTATAAGACTGGATGAATAGACAGCGATAATTGTCTTTAGTAGACTATCGAAGACGTTAAAGAATAAAGCTATGCCTAGGGGCTGTTGACGTTTTGTGAGGGGAATTTGAACAGCATGATGATTGGGTATAATCGTTTTCGCCAAAAAATAACTAGACTTCACCCTCATGCCGCGAACTATGTTAACAGATACACAATGGGATAAGCTATCTGCATTCATGCAACATACTGGACTTATTTACCACAAAACAAAACATCGCCAAACATTTGAAGGCATTCTTTATCGTATGAGAACAGGCATTCCGTGGCGCGACCTGCCTTCCGAATTCGGGAAAGGGAATAGTGTCTTTCAGCGTTTTAATGCCTGGTCAAAAAAGGGTATTTTGCATTTAATTTTCAACTGGTTATCTGGACTCTCTGATACAGAATGGTTGTTCATTGATGGAAGTATTGTTCGAGCCCATCAGCATAGTGCAGGAGCGGCGTCTGAAGAGGATGAGGCAATGGGTCAAAGTCGTGGAGGACGTTGAACCAAAATCCATTTGGCTGTAGACAGTTACGGTTTACCTGTTCATTTCGAACTGTCTGGGGTCAGGTCAATGATATTGTTCATGCGGAAAGTCTTGTATCTCAGTCACCTTTATCAGATTTTGTGATTGCTGATAAGGGATATGATAGTCAGCGTTTGAGAAGTGTTATCGAAGAACAAAAGTCGGTTCCGGTGATCCCTTATCGCAAAAATAGCCGAAAATTGGATCAAAAAATTGACAAATGTTTATATCGTTACCGACATTTGGTGGAGAATGCCTTTGCCAGAATCAAACATTTTCTTGCGATAGCAACAAGATACGACAAACTTGAACGGAATTACGCCAGCATGCTGGCACTGGCGTTTATTATTGTCTGGTTGCCAATGTGGGCTGAATAAATGATGAATACAAAACGTCAACAGCCCCTAATCAAATAGGGAAGAAACTACCTGCTTTTATCTTCTCATCTTAATATTCTTATCATGTTTTTTCCTTATCAGCGGCTTTAATGCAGGACTACTTGTTCATGTGCAGCACGGAGGCGGCGTTTTCCAGTAGCCCTGCCCGCCGATAGTTTTCAGCGCTGGGTAAAATGGCCTTTGTGTCGTAATGATAATGCCGATTTCCGCCTAACATTTCTGCCTAACAATGCTAACTTAATCCGTGACTTTACAGCTCACATCCACGTAGGAGCGGATGCGCCCACTGATCACATTGCGATAGAAGGCGAAATAGGAGGTTTCTACCACTTGCAGTTGCGGTTTGATCAGTTCATTGAGTTTTTTCACATGGCACATCGGCACACCCTGGTGGAAATGATGTGCGGTGTGGGTGTGATTACCGTTCACGTACCATGCGATGAGCCAGTTAGTGCTGATAGTACGGGTGTTTTTCAGTACGTCTGGTGAGCTCTGAGTGTCCAGCCCGTAGTGTTCCGGCATTTCGATCATAAAGTGTGCGCCTTCGGCGATCACCAGCGTCGGTAGCCACCAAGCCAAAGCAAATAGCCAGGTTTGGAAGTACACCGATGCCACCACACTCAAGATGAACATCAGCATATAGAACACATATTCCTGTTTGATATCGCGTTGAGCTTGTTCCTTGTTCACCCCGGAGATCGATTTACCGGTGAAGGCAGCACCGAGGATATTGAACACACGGCGATAGCGGTTGAGATCAAAGAATGCGATAGCAAAGCCTTTTGGCGAAGCCAGATCGTTGAAGCGGTAGTCGAAGTGCTCCACATTTTGCTCAGTACCGAGATAGGCGTGGTGGCGCAGATGGTCGTAACGGTAGTGCGAATGGGAGTTGAACATGAATAGCCCGACCAGCACGCCGAACAGACGGTTGAGTTTGGCCGACTTGAAAGCGTGGTCGTGCAGGCATTCGTGCTGTAGTTCAACCAGGTGGGGGTAGATCAAGCCACTGAGCAGCATGCCGCCGATGGCCACCAGAATGGAACCGATGGTGACCGGAGTGTTCAGCGCATATCCGACGCCATACCATCCTAGGGCGATTAGCGCAAAGGCGAAGACAATCTTGCTGATGAATAGGGCTGGACGTTTGACAAAATATTCACGTGGCAGGCGGCGGCGCAGATCTTTGTCTTTGCTCGGAGCCAGTTGGACGTCGGCGCTGCTTTCCGAATCACCCGCCCGCAAGTCGGAAACAGAGGTATCGTTCAAGTTCATATTGCTTCCTTAAATGAAAGTAATGTGAGACCAAGAGGATTCAAAACTAGCAACCTCACTTTTCAGCGCCCAGGACTCTGCCACTGTGGAGATTTCCCTTTGGCAGGGTGTATTGTTGCCCCTGTGGCGCTGAAAAACTCAGAATTGCCTTAACGGCAGAGTGCGTTTGTTTTGTGTCATCTGTTCCTGCGTACTAAGAAAAGCTTAGCCCTGCGGGATGCCATTTAAATAATAACAAACGTATTACATTATTTTCACTTCCTTTTATAAAGCAGAATATTATAAAAAGACATATTATTTGCTTGAAAAATAGACATCTTTTTTTGTTAAAGCCGTTTTAATTAATAATCACCCTGATCAGGAGCTTTTAGAAAAGTATCTGTCGGGTAATTTTTGGGGATTTTGCTCTTAGCTACCCTACCTTTATTGTTCATCGATGGTTACTTGCTGACATCCTTCACAGTGGAGCAGGGAAAGTCAGCCATGTCGGTGGTGGCAGTAAAGGTTCTGTTTTATTTAGTAGTTTGTTGAAGCATTTCCAGTTTCTGGAGGAAAGCATGGAGTAAATAAAATATAGCGATATTGGGAATAGTTACCTAATATGTGAAGTTCATCAAAATAGTACACATAAAGAAATGAATAATGGTTATGTATGCCGCGTAAGTCAAAAGTCTGACAGAATGGGTAAATGGGGTAAAAGATCCTTAGTAAAGCATAATCCACTGATTTAATTTAAATATTATAGTTTGTTCATTATGTTTAATAAAATATATAAATTATTTTGTTTATTAATGTAATTTCATGTTGATTAAATAAATTATATTGTAATTGTCAATAAAAGATTTGATTAAATATCTCATGGGTGATAAAAAATATAACATGTAAATAGTGTGATTTTGAAGTAATTGTTTGTAATTAAAGGCCTATTTAAATAATTCCGTTACTGTTTGTGAAGGGAATTATTAAGGGTTATTGGGATATATAGTATAAAATTCAATATCGTAGTGGGAACAAATAATTATTGTCTATTTGTTAATTTATAATCATTCTATACATTTTTGGAGATTATAATCCATGACGGGACTTTTAGACGTATTATATAAAATTATCCATAAATAAATCATGTTAATGCAATTCTATTGGAATTCATCGTGGCATAAAATACATTATTCAATCATTTTACAGAGAGTATAGAGGTATCCTTATGTATAATACAGAAAATATATTAATTAGGCTTAATAGGGAAAGTTCCCAGGAACCGATGACATTGGCTCATATTATGCCAATCTCATTTTCAGCATTCAGGAAAGAAGTCAAAGATACGCTGAATTGGGGAGAAAGCCATCACCTGTATCTAGCCGCCAAGAAAGCCGAAAAAGAAAACAGGATTTTTGAAGCACGTTTATTATCCCGCGCCAATCCGCAGTTAAGGGGGGCTGTTCGTCTCGGCATTCAGCAACTCTCGCAGCGGCAAAGTTACGATACGCTATTTGGCGGTCGGTCGGGTAAGTATGTATTACCCGGCTCTGTCGCCTCTATGTTCTCACCGGCAGCCTACCTGACAGAGCTGTATCGGGAATCCAGACACCTGCATTCAGAATCGTCCATCTACCATCTTGATAAGCGTCGCCCTGATTTGCAAAGCATAATGTTGACGCAGGAAAACCAAGATCAAACACTCTCCACACTTGAACTATCAAATGACATTCTCTTTGATGGCATAAAAAATAAGAAAAAACTCAACAAAAATGAAGATGTACTGAAAATGTTGTCTGATTGGCGTCTGAGTGGAAATACGCCTTACCATCAACCCTTTGAAACCCTATCTAACATTGTCTCCCAGCTTGATCCTCAGCTCAGTCAGGTTAGTCAGTCGCCAAAAGTGATTGGTTTATTGTCCCCGGTCAGCCTATTGGGGATATCAAGTCAAATTTCACCAGAACTGTATAAAATCCTGACGGAAGAAATTACGGCTGAGAATGCGCAAGACATGTATAAGAAAAATTTCGGTGACTTGCCGATTTCTGCACTGTCTAATCCTAACTATTTGATGAAATATTATGATATTGATGCAGATACTCTCCGTGCTGTAATGGGTATCTATGGATCAGGCCAAAACGATGATGAACCCGCATTCATCAGCGATCAGGCCATAGTGACTTACCTTGATGATAAAAATTCTTTCGTTACTTACCTGATTACTCGCACCAAAGGCGAGACTTATGACTGGCAGGTTAATTTTATCGAAGCTATTCCCACAAAAGATGGCAAATTAAAATATTGGTATAATTTTAAAGCTCCGGCTTCCAGTGCAGTTTCCACCAAAATTTCGCTGAATGGGCAGACTATCCTCGACAGACCTGATTGGCTGCCGGAGCTCAATAAGACTTATTCAGATATCGTTGATTTCCCCAGTGATGTTGATAGAAAAAAATTTACTCTGAAATTCGAAAGAGCAGCCTCTGGCAGTGGAGGTAGTTTTAATACGGATGCGACATTCTCAATTGAAACGGTATTACCTCAACTCTTTTTCCTCAAATTGAATAAAGTTATTCGCCTTTACAAAAAAACCGGTATCACGCTGGAACAAATTGAAACCGCTGTGGATTCAGATAATGCCCAACAACAAATAACCGAAATAATTCTGAAAAAGATATTTTATACAACCTACTATATTAATAGGTATTATTTGAGTTTCAATGATGCACTGGTGTTATGTAATACCGCAATATCTCAGCACAGCTATAATGATCAGCCTTCTCATTTTGACCTTATTTTTAATAACCCGCCATTGAATGGAAACTATTACCAATTGGGTGGGGATAAAATTCAAGTTGATCCAGATCAGGCAGATTATGAACAATATAATCAACGGCGTGAAATGCTCAAGCACGCGTTGAAAGTTAATGACAGTGAATTATTCACGCTATCTAAGATTCTGGATCAAGAAAATACATCAGGTATCGACAATAACCTTGCTACGGATTTATCTGCGCTGTACCGCGTACGAATGCTTGCTTACATTCACCAACTTTCTATCAATGAATTGGCTATCCTGCTAAAACTCTCGCCATATGCTGAAGAGTCTTTTAACAAAATCAGTACGGAAAAGTTAATCGAAGTCATTGAATATCTTTACAGTATCACCCAGTGGTTACAGACACAGAAAATCAGCATTTATACCCTGTATATGATGACGACCACAACCTACAGTACAGTTTTATCACCCGATATTAACAATCTGATCGAGACGCTACGGGCGGGAATGCAGAACAAAACCGTACCAGACGATCCACTTCAACTTATCAAGACCTTGGCACCCTTCATTGCAGCGGCACTGAAACTTTCTTCGGCATTTGTGGCTGAGTCGATCCTGATATGGATCAACAAGATCAAACCCAATGGCATGGATGTCACCGCCTTCTGGAAATCCATTGAACCTGTAAAAGATCCGATTAAGCCGGACAGCATGGTATTTTGTCAGGTGCTGGGGCAGTTGGCATTGATTTATTTAGCCACGCAACTCACGGAAAATGCTCTGAATCTGGCGGTGACAACTAAAGTTATCATCGGTCACTCCAGCAATACCGATCATCTGGGCAAAGATACTGAGACGGTGAGACAGCTTAGCCGTTTTGCGGGATGGTGTAATTCACTGGCCAGCAATACAGACACAGTACTGACAGCTCTGCAAAGTAACAACTTGGATAGTACTATTCTGGCGAGCGCCATGAGGATGGATGAGAGGCTGCTTTCAACCGCCAGTGAACAGGCTAAAATGAATGACCAGGTTGCAGAAAAAGATAAGTATGCAGATTGGCCAGAAATAGACAGTGTTCTGCAATGGCTAGCAGTGGCCGATGTGATGAAAACCAGCCCGAATAAGATTAATGCTCTTCTCCAATTGGACTATCTGAAAGATCAGAATACTACAGAAGTTTCTTACGAAACATGGAGCCAATCGGCGGATATACTGGCGGCTGGGCTGAATAATAATCAGTCAGATATTCTGAAACAAGCCTTAGAGGAAGAAGCCAGTGCTGCATTAAGCCAATATTACATCCGTGAAGTTGTGGATAGCGCGTCTGAGGTGATAGATAGAAATGATCTGTATGGTTACCTGCTGATAGATAACCAAATCTCCGCACAGGTCGAAACGACACGGCTGGCTGAGGCCATTGCCAGTATCCAGCAATATATCAACCGTGCATTGAATGGCCGTGAGAGTACCCCTGCCACCGATGTCATGACAGGCCAGTTTTATCAGGATTGGGATCGTTATAACAAACGCTACAGCACATGGGCGGGTGTTTCCACGCTGGTTTACTATCCTGAAAACTATATCGATCCGACCATGCGTATCGGTCAGACCCACATGATGGATGAATTGCTGCAATCCATCAGCCAGAGTCAACTCAGTGTTGATACCGTTGAAGATGCGTTTAAAACCTATCTGACCCGCTTTGAACAAATTGCCAACCTGACTGTCGTCAGTGGCTATCATGATAATGTGAACATTTCACAAGGGAACAGTTACCTTGTCGGTAAAGGGGAAACGGATGCCAACCAATATTATTGGCGCAAACTGGATCACAGCAAATCTCGTCAAGGCAAGATTGCCGCCAACGCGTGGAGTGAATGGGCAAAAATTGACAGCCCGGTCAATCCCTATCAGGGCTTAATTAAGCCGGTTATCTATAA
This sequence comes from Xenorhabdus bovienii, assembly GCF_024721015.1. Lineage (GTDB taxonomy): Bacteria > Pseudomonadota > Gammaproteobacteria > Enterobacterales > Enterobacteriaceae > Xenorhabdus > Xenorhabdus bovienii. The sequence continues at coordinate 17,574 of NZ_JANAIF010000055.1, read as the reverse complement.
ATCCCGCCTGTATATTATCTGGCTGGAAAAACGAGTGATTACTGTTTCAGAAAGCGATAAGGAGGGCGTAATAACATAGAAAGATATCATTAAATATGAAATCAAAATCGCTCATATCAGACATGATGGCACATGGAATACGCCTATCACGTTAGATGTCAGCGATATCTTCAGCACATATAACGATACAGACTTGGCCAATCTGGCTATGTATTGCTCTGAATATACGGGAGAAAGTACCTTACTTTTATTACTGTATGTTAAACAGGCTAATACGGAGGGAAACAAAGACCAAAACAAAGGGAATGTATATTTACTCTGACATGACCACAAAAGTCATGGAAAAGGATGAGATTGGCAATTATCAAAACAGCGTTTACCGAGAGTTCGATACATTGACCCAACGATGGTTAAATAACCGTTATGCGGCGAATTATGATTATCCGTCTTCCGTTGCAGTCAGTAGTGGTTACGAGTGGGGCGATTATTCTCTGAGTATGGTTTATGACAGTAAAATTGCTTCCATTGCTACCGTCGGAACTACTTCATCAGAGATCAAATTGAAAATCGATGCCGACCTGCGGGTAATTTATAACGGGGTTGAAGGCAGGCAGCATCACCAATGTGCTCTGATGCAAAAATTTGGTCAGTTAGGTGATAAATTTATTGTTTACGAAGACCTGAAAATTGACAGAGAGAATCAGAGTGCAGGCAATAACAATCTCTTTTATCCCGTTTATCAATACAGTGGCAATGTCAGTAAATTGTCAACAGGGCGTTTATTAGTTTATAGAGAAAGTTCATCATCTTATGTCAAGGCAGATATTGGGCCAGGGCACGATCCGCTCATTAATGAAAATGCTCAAAAACCTTATGGTTATGTTGAAGACAGCAAAAATAACCCCGCCGCGCTGAAAAATAACATGACACTGACGGATAACGCGGGTATTTCTACGAAGGTCGCATCACCAAGAGATATCGATACTGCTGTAACGCCGGCAAATATCACGATTAAGGCCAGTGCAGGCAGCAGTAAACCTGTAGAGTTTAACGCTGGCACATCTGTCATAAATCTGCCCAACAACAACTTGGAAGAAATGATCTATAACTTCCATGATATGGAATTCACTATCCCACTGACAGAATTTAAGGACAACCAAGTCGATGTGGAGATAGTGCTGACCGGGAAAACGGATGATGGCCGGGTTCTGGGAAGTGAAACCTTTAATTTTACCGTTACACAGAAAATTCTGAATGAACAGTCAGGGTTGCTGACGCTTAATACTGCTGCGTCTAAAGCCCAATATCTGCAATGGGGCCTTACCGTACCCGCATTAATACCTTATTTGCCAGAAATATGGTGGAACGGGCAGAAACGGGCATTGATACCCTGCTGGCAATGGATACCCAACAACTGCCTGAACCTAAAATGGGAGATGGGGGATATATTAGTGTCACCTTACCCAAATATGATCCAGATAAGCATGGTAGTACCAGAAACGCCGCGGTCACACTTTATCAGGAAAAAGATGGTGTAGACTCAACAACGCATTACGGCTTCTGGGACGGGTCGTTAACAGATGCAGAACAAACCATCAAACTGTTTATTCCATTAACTAGCACGAAAGAACCTTTCTATAACACGATTGATTTTCCATCTTCGATAAGTGACGGGCTTCAAGTTTTTCTAAAAAGCGCTAAGGAAGGTTTGCTGGCCGGAACCTTAAAAACAGCGTTTACTCCATCTGAGGATAAGAAGGCCAATATTGTCTTCACGGAATATACCCCTGTTTCGGGTACGCCACCCATGAAGGTTGAACTGCTGTCCAAATATTATGATCAGCCGATGGATTTTAACGGCGCCAACTCCCTCTACTTCTGGGAATTGTTCTATTACAGCCCGATGCTGGTAGCGCAGCGCTTGTTGCAGGAACAAAATTTTGATGAAGCCAATCATTGGCTGAAATATGTTTACAGCCCTGAGGGCTATATCGTCAAAGGTGAGATTGCGCCGTATCATTGGAATTGCCGGCCACTGGAAGAAGATACTTCGTGGAACTCTAACCCGCTGGATTCCACAGACCCCGATGCCGTCGCCCAAGATGATCCGATGCACTATAAAGTTTCTACCTTCATGCGGATGCTCGATATGCTGATTGCCCGTGGCGACAAGGCTTACCGCCAGCTTGAGCGGGATACTTTGAATGAAGCCAAGCTCTGGTATATACAGGCACTGAGTCTATTGGGGGATGAGCAGTTTGTGGCGCTGGATAGCAACTGGTCTGAACCCACGTTGGAAACCGCAGCGGATAAGACGGTGGAACAGGATTATCAGCATGCGCTGATGTTAATTCGCCTGGTACAGCCCGCCGAATATACCGCTAACTCACTGACCAACCTATTTTTGCCTCAACAAAATGACAAACTGAACGGCTACTGACAAACATTGAAGCAGCGCTTGTATAACCTGCGTCATAATCTCACCATTGATGGCCTGCCGCTGTCATTGCCCATTTACGCCAAACCTGCCGATCCTAAAGCCTTGTTGAGTGCGGCGGTGAATGCTTCCCAGGGAGGCACGGATCTGCCAAACCCGGAAATGCCACTTCATCGTTTCCCCATCATGTTGGATAACGCGAAGAGCATAGTCAGTCAACTGATTCAGTTTGGTTCTACTTTGCAGGGGATCATTGAACGTCAGGATGCAGAAGCGCTCAACGAATTGCTGCAAAATCAAGCGCGTGAACTGACGCTGATCAGCATTCAGATGCAGAATAAAACGCTGGAAGAATTGGATGCGGAAAAAGAAGTACTGAAACAATCCCGACAAGGGGCGCAATCACGCTTTGACAGCTATAGCAAGCTGTACGATGAAAATATCAACGCGGGCGAAATAACTGCTATGGGTTTGCGTGCTACTGCCAGCGCGATAAGTACTGCGCTGGAAGTTGCTAAATTGGCAGAGGCCGGTGCTGATATGTTCCCAAATATCTTCGGTCTTGCTGGTGGTGGCAGCCGATGGGGGGCTATCCCCGGTGCACTTGCCTCTGTGATGGGCTTTACCGCCAGCACACTCAATACGACAGCCGAACTGACCACGCAGTCTGAAATTTACCGCCGCCGCCGTCAGGAGTGGGAAATTCAGCGCACCAATGCAGATCATGAAGTTAAGCAGATTGACGCTCAATTGAAATCACTGGAAATCCGGCGTGAAGCGGCAGACATGCAGAAAGCCTATCTGGAAACTCAGCAGGCTCAGACACAGGCACAATTGGAATTCCTGCAACGTAAATTCAGTAACAGAGCGTTGTACAACTGGATGCGGGGTCGTCTGGCAGCCATTTACTTCCAGTTCTATGATCTTGCCGCCTCCCGTTGCCTAATGGCACAGCAAGCCTACCAATGGGAAACCAATGATGAATCAGCCAGCTTTATCAAATCGGGGGCATGGCAGGGAACCTATGCTGGCCTGCTCGCCGGCGAGTCTCTGATACTGAACCTTGTCCAGATGGAAGATGCCTTCATGAAAAAAGATGAACGGGCATTGGAAATCACGCGTACCGTTTCGTTGGCTGAGGTTTACCGTTCTCTGCCAAATAGCAAAGATTTCATACTTCCTAACGCAATTGTTGATTTACTGGCAGACCCTAAGAAAACCTTCGGGGAAGGTCAGAACACGCTAAAGCTTAATGAGACTAACCAACTGGCAGCCTCCGTAAATCTGGCGGGTCTCAGCATTTGGGGAGATTACCCGGAACAGCTTGGTGCGGCTCGTCGTATCAAACAAGTCAGTGTTTCCCTGCCTGCCTTGCTTGGGCCGTATCAGGATGTACAGGCCATCTTGAGCTATAGCGGTGACATGAAGGGCATCCCCAAAGGTTGCAGTGCTATCGCAGTATCGAATGGCATGAATGACAGCGGGCAATTCCAGTTGGATTTCAATGACACCAAATACCTGCCGTTTGAAGGGATCAACATTCCGAAAGGTGAAGATACAAGTGCACTGGTGCTGAGTTTCCCCAACGCGGACGCTAAACAGAAAACGATGTTGCTCAGTTTGAGCGACATCATTCTGCACATTCGCTACACCATTCGCAAATAATTGCTTACTTACTGCAAACAGGCTCCCTGCGGGGGAGCCTGAAGGAGCATGATGATATGAAACAAGATTCACAGGACATGACAGTAACACAGCTGTCTCTACCCAAAGGGGGCGGTGCGATCAGTGGCATGGGCGACGCCATCAGTAATGCAGGGCCGGATGGGATGGCTTCCTTTCCGTGCCTTTGCCTATCTCTGCCGGTCGGGGGAGCGCACCGAATTTATCCCTGAACTACAGTAGCGGAGCAGGAAACGGGCCATTTGGTATTGGCTGGCAATCCAGTACCATGGCTATCAGCCGTCGTACTCAACATGGCGTACCCCAATATCACGGCGAAGATACTTTTTTATGTCCGATGGGAGAAGTGATGGCGGTTGCCGTCAATCAGAGCGGGCAACCCGATGTACGTAAAACCGATAAACTATTAGGCGGGCAACTGCCTGTTACTTACACTGTTACGCGTCATCAGCCCAGAAATATTCAGCACTTCAGCAAACTTGAATACTGGCAGCCCACAACGGATGTGGAAACTACGCCTTTTTGGTTAATGTATTCCCCCGATGGGCAAATTCACATTTTCGGAAAAACCAGGCAGGCTCAGATCGCTAACCCGGCAGAGGCTTCACAGATTGCCCAATGGCTTTTGGAAGAAACCGTAACACCAACGGGAGAACATATTTATTACCAGTATCGAGCAGAAGACGATATCGGTTGTGATGACAGCGAGAAAAATTCCCATCTTAATGCCAGTGCTCAACGTTATTTAATTCAGGTGAACTACGGCAATATTACACCTGAACCCAGCCTGCTTGTGCTGAAGAATACGCCACCGACTGATAACGAATGGCTATTCCATTTGGTATTTGATTATGGTGAACGAGCGCAGGAAATAAACACGGTTCCTCCTTTCAAAGTACCTTCAAACAACTGGAAAATACGGCCAGACCGTTTCTCCCGCTTTGAATATGGTTTTGAGGTGCGAACCCGCCGCCTGTGCCAACAAATTCTGATGTTTCATCGCCTGAAATCCCTTACAGGAGAACAGATTGACGGAGAAGAAACCCCTGCCTTGGTTGCCCGTCTGCTTCTCAGTTATGACCTGAACGACAGCGTGACAACCCTGACCGCCATTCGGCAAATGGCGTATGAAACTGACGCAACCTTAATCGCTTTACCGCCACTGGAGTTTGACTATCAGCCCTTTGAGGCAAAAGTCACGCAGAAATGGCAGGAAATGCCTCAATTGGCCGGATTGAATGCCCAACAGCCTTACCAACTCGTCGATCTCTATGGTGAAGGTATCTCCGGCATCTTGTATCAGGACAGACCCGGAGCATGGTGGTATCAGGCACCGATCCGTCAGAAAAACGTTGAAGATATTAACGCTGTCACCTATAGCTCAATAAACCCCTTACCTAAGATCCCCAGCCAGCAGGACAGAGCAACGTTGATGGATATCGACGGTGATGGACATCTGGATTGGGTGATCGCTGGCGCAGGTATTCAGGGGCGGTACAGTATGCAGCCGAATGGAGAGTGGACACACTTTATTCCCATTTCTGCGCTGCCGACAGAGTATTTTCATCCACAAGCACAACTGGCGGATCTGGTGGGGGCAGGGTTATCTGATTTAGCGCTGATTGGCCCCAGAAGTGTGCGTTTATATGCCAATGACCGCGGAAACTGGAAAACGGGTATCAATGTTATGCCACCTGATGGTGTGAGTTTGCCGATATTCGGCGGTGATGCCAGCAGTCTGGTCGCATTTTCTGACATGTTGGGATCGGGACAGCAGCATTTGGTGGAAATTGCCGCTCAGAGCGTCAAATGCTGGCCGAATCTAGGACATGGCCGTTTTGGTGCGGCTATTTTGCTGCCGGGGTTTAGCCAGCCGAATGGAACATTCAATGCTAACCAAGTTTTTCTGGCAGATATCGATGGTTTTGGCACCGCCGACATCATCTATACACACAGTAAGTGTCTGGATATTTACCTGAACGAAAGCGGCAACCGTTTCAGTGCACCCGTTCGGCTTGATTTGCCGGAAGGGGTGATGTTTGACAATACCTGCCAGTTACAGGTGTCGGATATTCAAGGATTGGGCGCTGCCAGCATTGTACTGACCGTACCTCATATGACACCGCGCCATTGGCGTTATGATTTTACCCACAATAAACCTTGGCTGCTCAATGTCATCAACAACAATCGTGGCGCAGAAACCACGTTGTTTTACCGTAGTTCTGCCCAATTCTGGCTGGATGAAAAAAGTCAGATCGAAGAACCGGGGAAATTTGCAGCGAGTTATCTGCCTTTCCCTATACACTTGTTGTGGCGTAATGAGGCTCTTGATGAAATTACCGGTAATCGGCTGACTAAGGTCATGAATTATGCCCACGGTGCATGGGATGGCAGAGAGAGAGAATTTTGCGGATTTGGCCGTGTAACGCAAATTGATACCGACGAATTTGCCAAGGGAACCACAGAGAAAGCGCCGGATGAAAATATCTATCCTTCCCGTAGCATAAGCTGGTTTGCCACGGGTTTACCAGAAGTGGATTCTCAACTTCCGGCAGAATACTGGCGTGGTGACGATCAGGCATTTGCCGGCTTTACACCGCGCTTCACTCGCTATGAAAAAGCGGATGCAGGGCAAGCGGGGCAGGATACCCCGATTAAAGAACCGACCGAAACAGAAGCGTATTGGCTTAACCGCGCCATGAAAGGCCAATTACTGCGCAGTGAAGTCTATGGTGACGACAAAACAGAAAAAGCTAAAATTCCGTACACCGTCACAGAAGCCCGCTGTCAGGTCAGATTAATTCCCAGCAATGACGAAGCCGCGCCGTCGTCTTGGACGTCGATCATTGAGAACCGCAGTTATCACTATGAGCGTATCGTCGTCGATCCGAGTTGCAAACAACAGGTCGTGCTCAAGGCGGATGAATATGGCTTCCCGCTGGCAAAAGTAGATATCGCCTATCCACGGCGCAATAAACCGGCACAGAACCCCTATCCGGATTCGTTACCGGATACTCTGTTCGCCGATAGCTATGACGACCAGCAAAAACAGTTATATCTGACAAAACAGCAGCAGAGCTATTACCACCTGACCCAGCAGGATGATTGGGTTCTGGGTCTGACGGATAGCCGATACAGCGAAGTTTATCATTATGCGCAAACTGATGCGCAAAGTGACATCCCCAAGGCAGGGCTGACATTGGAAGACCTGCTGAAAGTTGACGGCCTAATAGGTAAAGACAAGACGTTTATCTATTTAGGGCAGCAGCGAGTGGCTTACGTGGGTGGAGATGCAGAAAAACCGACACGTCAAGTACGGGTGGCTTATACAGAAACCGCTGCTTTTGATGACAATGCGCTGCACGCCTTTGATGGCGTGATTGCCCCTGATGAACTGACGCAACAGTTGCTGGCGGGTGGATACCTGCTCGTGCCGCAGATTTCTGATGTGGCAGGCAGTAGTGAAAAGGTATGGGTGGCTCGGCAGGGATACACCGAATACGGCGGTGCTTCTCAGTTCTACCGGCCACTCATCCAGCGCAAGAGTTTGCTGACCGGAAAATATACCCTTAGTTGGGATACTCGCTATTGTGTGGTTGTCAAAACCGAAGATGGTGCGGGAATGACCACGCAAGCGAAGTACGATTACCGCTTCCTGCTCCCGGTACAATTGACCGATATTAACGACAACCAGCACATTGTGACATTTAATGCATTGGGGCAGGTGACTTCCAGCCGTTTTTGGGCACCGAAAATGGCAAAATAAGCGGTTACTCGACGCCGGAGAATAAACCGTTCACAGTGCCGGATACCGTCGAAAAAGCCCTTGCCTTGAAACCGACGATCCCTGTTTCACAGTGCAACATTTATGTGCCGGATAGTTGGATGCGGCTTCTGCCCCAACAGTCTCTGACTGGCCAGCTAAAAGAGGGGGAAACTTTGTGGAACGCATTACACCGGGCGGGTGTAGTAACGGAAGACGGTTTGATCTGTGAACTGGCCTGCCGTCGTTGGCTCAACCGCCAGACACCGTCTTCAATGGAAGCCGTGACATTACAGCAAATCTTGGCTCAGACTCCACGACAACCTCCCCATGCCATGACGATCACGACAGATCGTTATGACAGCGATTCTCAGCAGCAACTTCGGCAGTCAATAGCATTGAGTGATGGTTTTGGCCGTGTACTGCAAAGCGCCCAGCGCCATGAAGCAGGAGATGCGTGGCAGCGTGCAGAAGATGGCTCTTTGGTTGTCGATAATGCAGGTAAACCCACTGTTGCCTATACCACAACGCGCTGGGCAGTATCCGGTCGCACAGAATACGACGGCAAAGGGCAGGCGATCAGAGCTTACCTGCCTTATTATCTCAATGATTGGCGCTATGTCAGTGATGACAGCGCCCGGGATGACCTGTACGCCGATACCCATTTTTACGATCCTCTGGGGCGTGAATATCAGGTAAAAACCGCGAAAGGATTTTGGCGTGAAAACAGGTTTATGCCGTGGTTTGTCGTCAATGAAGATGAAAATGACACAGCAGCACGTTTAACATCTTAACAACTGAGTAAACCCGTTCAACCTTCCCTGTTATGCAGGCGGGGAAGGTTAAGACCGCATTTTAACGTCATCTTTTTTACATCCGATTCAGGCTGATTAGGAAAAAATACGATGAATGTTTTTAATCCAACTTTATATGCCTGTACACCGACTGTCACCGTCATGGACAATCGAGGGCTGTCAGTGCGGGATATTGCTTATCACCGTACAACAGCAGGAGAGCAGGCTGACACTCGCATCACCCGCCATCAATACAGTCCCCATAATTTTTTAATCGAGAGCATTGATCCACGCCTTTTTGATTTGCAATCTCAGAGCACCATAAAACCTAATTTCACCTACTGTCCTGCCTTGAAGGGTGATGTCCTACGGACAGAGAGTGTGGATGCCGGACAAACTGTCATTTTGAGTGACATCGAAGGTCGTCCGTTACTGAATATCAGTGCGATGGGTGTCGTCAAACACTGGCAATATGAAGATAATGCACTGCCGGGGCGCTTGCTTGCTGTCAGTGAACGGAAGAGCGAGGCTTCAACACCACAAATTATTGAACGATTTATTTGGGCGGAAAATAGCCAATCAGAAAAAGATCACAATCTGGCGGGAAAATATCTCCGTCATTATGATACCGCCGGATTAAACCAGCTTAATGCTGTGTCTCTGACCGGCGTGGATCTCTCACAATCTCGTCAATTATTGCAGGATCTTGTCTATCACTATGATCCGGTCGGTAATCTCCTGAATATTCGCAATAATGCAGAGGTAACCCGTTTCTGGTGTAATCAGATAGTAGAACCAGAGAACCACTATGCTTATGACACGCTTTACCAGCTAGTCAGCGCCAGTGGTCGAGAAATCGCCAGTATCGGTCAGCAAGGCAGCCGATTGCCTGTACTGATTATTCCCCTGCCTGCCAATGACGATGTTTATACTCGCTAATTACGGGTATTTCATGTCTCAGGTGGTCATGAGAGAGAGAAATATCATGAATTAGACGCTGCCGAACATGGGGAAGGACTGGCAATGGCCATGGATTATCTTGATTATGGTTTTTATCAGGAAAATGGACAGACCATGAATAACATAACTGCCTTTGCCTTTATGCATTACAACCAAGAGGAAAAAAATGGGGTATTCATTATCAAAGGCAGGCAGGAGCACCAAATATCAGAGAATTCTCTCCCCCCTCGCGTTGGAGTCTATTGAATAGGAACGAGAACAATATTGAAGTAAGAGTCTCTGAAAACAGCTTTATTAAAGGCACAGGAACAATGAGCACTCGTTTCCCACACCATCAGCCGCAATAGCGCATTAACAACGCTCAAATCTGGCAGTGACTAATCCATATTCTGGGTCGCTGTCAGATTTAATTCTCACAACATCGTGGCTTTTTAATCAAGTAATGGAAGATTAATCACCTGGCCCACAGGTAAATACTTATAAATTGTTGATAGAGAAACATGATAAATAAGGGAAAGTTGTTTTCTGCTATGTCCCCTATCCAGCAATCTGGCGGCCTGCTGCCGATCTTCTTCGGTAAACAGCACAGGCCGCCCACCAATGCGCCCCTGTTCCCGCGCTGCGGCTAATCCTGCATTGGTTCTTTCAACAATCAACTCTCGTTCCATTTCCGCCAGTGCACTCATCACATGAAAGAAAAAACGTCCCATCGCGGTACTGGTATCAATGCTATCGGTCAGGCTCTGAAAATGAATTCCGCGGTCATGCAGTTCTGAAATCAACGTCACCAGATTTTTTACACTGCGCCCCAGACGATCCAATTTCCAGACCACCAGAGTATCGCCGGATTGCAGATACTTTAAAGCGCGTTTCAGCCCCGGACGATTAGCGGTTTTCCCACTGATCTTGTCTTCAAAAATGCGCTCGCAGTCAATACTGACCAGCGCATTTTTCTGCAAATCACTATTTTGGTCATTTGTCGACACTCTGACATACCCGACTCTTGCCACTGATAATCCTTCAATACCCAAAAAAACCATTTATTATGCAAATAATACCTATTTTTTTATATAAAAAACCATTAATTTTCTTTATTGCGAGATAAAAATTGGAGAAATCAGATTTGGCATTTGAGTTAGTGATGGGTGGATAATTGCTGTCTGGAAGATCAATACATCGTTACCAGAGTGAGTGACTCAACTCACAGGATCAATTTTTTCTTACCAATGATAACCAATTGTCCTCGCTTATTTTCCCAAAATGCTCTTTATTTAATTGAAACAATTTTGTTGCTAATTTGTTATGTCAGATTACGGGAGTGTATATGGAACTGATTACACAATGGTTAAATGCGATAAACGGGATAGTATGGGGAATACCTATGCTGGTTGGTATTCTGGGCATTGGCATTTTTATGCAAATCCGCCTGTCCTTCTTACCGATCCGAAAATTGGGAACGGGGTTTAAGTTACTTTTTCAGAAAAATGAACAACGTGGTGAAGGTCAGATCTCTCCTTTCAATGCCTTGATGACTGCGCTGTCTGCAACAATAGGAACAGGAAATATTGCCGGTGTGGCGACGGCTGTCGTAATGGGCGGGCCGGGCGCATTGTTCTGGATGTGGATGACGGCATTATTGGGTATGGCAACCAAATATTCTGAAGCCGTGTTGGCGGTACGCTTTCGTGAAACAGATAAAAACGGCAACTACGTTGGCGGCCCCATGTATTACATCAAAAATGGCTTGGGGAAAAAATGGATTTGGCTGGGAACACTGTTCGCCTTCTTTGGCAGTATCGCCGGTTTTGGTATTGGTAATACCGTGCAGGCCAACTCTGTGGCTGACGTACTGCACAGCAATTTTGGTATTGAAAAAACCGTGACCGCTGGCATTTTGGTCATTCTGGTTGGTGCGGTATTGATTGGTGGCATCAAACGTATTTCTGATGTGGCTGGCAAATTGGTTCCCGTCATGACTGTCGGCTATTTTGGTGCCGGCATCATCGTACTGGCACTCAATATCACCGCCATTCCAGAAGCCTTTGTCTTGATCATTAAATCTGCGTTCACTCCCGTTGCAGCACAAGGTGGGTTTGCAGGTGCAGCAGTCTGGGCGGCGATCCGCTTTGGTGTTGCCCGTGGTGTATTTTCCAATGAAGCAGGCTTGGGCAGCGCTCCGATAGCTCATGCTACGGCAAAAACCCAAAACCCCATCCGTCAGGGTTTGATTGCTATGCTGGGGACATTTATTGACACCATCATCGTCTGTTCTGTCACTGGGCTGACCATCGTTATCACTGGCGGTTGGTTGACAGGGGAAACAGGGGCAACACTGACAGCCTCCTCATTCTCTGCGGTGATTCCGGGAGGTAATTACATTGTTGCTGTTGCCCTGGCTATTTTCGCCTTTACTACCATCTTGGGATGGAGCTTCTACGGTGAAAAATGTATCCAATACTTACTGGGGCCAAAAGCCATTGTGCCTTTCCGTATTGCCTGGATCATCGCACTGCCGATTGGTGCCACTCAGTCGCTGAACTTTGTCTGGTTGCTGGCGGATACACTCAATGCCATGATGGCGATCCCCAATCTGATAGCTCTTGCTCTGTTAAGCCCTATCGTGTATCGCTTGACCAAAGATCATATCCGCGACGTTAACGCTGATAGCATCGAAATGAAAACAGCAACCAAAACAGATTAATATCAATTAGATAAGAGTCTTAATAAACAGACTTCATATAAGTTTATATTTTAGATGGTTAACCACCGTTCATCTTTGATGAGCGGTTTTTTTAATGCCAAAAGACCCACGATTTATCGGACTTTGACATGCAACAGAATGGCTAATGATAACTAACGGAAATTTATAATGAAAAATAAGAAACTCAAAAGACTTCAGAAAGAACTCGATACATTAGGATTCATTGAAAAAGATCCTGATGTGGTCGGTTATGTGCTATTTAACACGCGTAATCGTCGATTTGCGACGTTGGATGAAAATGAATTTGGGATGGTGATATACGCCGATGATATTGAAGAAGCCTATCTGGCAACGTCACGATTTTCTGCCTTAATGGATATTGGCTTTTTGCCAGAACCAGACCAATTCGATATTGCCGTTATCCCAGTCATTGAGAACCCAGTATTTGGATTAATACTTAAAAAAACAGTTTTAAATTAATATAACAATATTTTTGACGGTTCTGGCTTACAATCCCATATTGGAGTGGTGTATGTTAATTACCTTAACTGACGTAAACAAGAACAATTATGAAGCTGTCTGCGACCTATCAGTCACTGATGACCAACTTGACTATATTGCGGAAAATATGTGATCCCTTGCTCAATCCAAATTTTACCCTTTATACCAAACGCGTGCAATTTGTCTGGATGGGGAGCCTGTTGGTTTTTTCATGTGGGTACCGGATGCTGACCAAAGAATAACGATTTGGCGGTTTATGGTGGATAAAAACCATCAAAACAAGGGTATTGGGCGTAAAGCACTATCACTGGCGCTTGATGAAATCAGGCGCACAGTTCAGTTGGAGACAATAGCAATCAGTTATGATCCGAATAATCTCGTGGCGAAAAATCTTTATGCCAGTTTTGGTTTCGTTGAGGTTGGCATGGATTAGGAAGTTGAAGAGATGCTGGCTGTTATCAAGATTTAGGGGTTTTGGGTGAGTAGACCTACCCAGTCACCTAGGCAGGCTCCTCCTCAGAACCGGACTTGCGGAACTATCGTATCCGGCTCCTGACAGACCCGTGTCCCCACACATGTTTAGCGAGAACTGAACATTGAATGCGTTTTCTAGCGCGATGGATAACCCAGCATTTTCAGGATCAGAGTCAGCTTTTCCCTCGTCAATCGGCGACGTCCACCTTTACGGTTGAACCATCTGTAGATTATTCGCTTATTTGGGTAGGTAAACTGCCCAACTCGTCGGCCAGATAAATTCATGGTACAACATGACTCAATGGTTCTGGCGATACAACAAGGAGCGGCAGACTATTGCCTATCAGAATTACGACTCGACGATTTTCCATATAACCCCCTCAGTCATCGGTTGTTATGAAACGAATACTAAAGGGGTCAGTAAGTCGAACAATTTGCGGCAGGTTGCATCGGTTCGCGAACCGAATACATGGGCTATGGCCTATTTTCTTTTTATATCAAACGTATACAAAAGCCAATGACGTTGTTTTTTGTTACCGACAAAAGACCTTTGTTCAAAAACACAAGAATATCAAATTACCGCTTTGGAATCATGACCAATAATTTATAAAAAACTTAAATTATATTTTGGACATTATTGATTTTTTTACCATACTTTATTTTATGTGCTACACGGTTATGTCCATCTTATTTTTCTGTCAAGATAATTCAGGTATAAGACTGAAATAACAGATTTTTTCGAGTTTAAATTATTAAAATTATTTATGTTATAATGTTTATTTTAAATTAAAGGGAAGGGTCATGAAAATAATTAAAATAAATTTATATATTGCATTGTTTTTTAGCATTCTGTTCACCTTTAATAAAGTCAGAGCAGATAATATTATAAGTGAAAAAAATTATAAATCTAAAAAAAACATAATTAATCTAGAAAGACATTACGCTCTGATATTTAAAAACGAAAGTAAAAATGATGATTTAGAAATTAAAGTTTTAGATTCTAATTGTATGAAAAACAGTGGTGACCAATATATCCATTTAAGCCCGGGAGAAATTAAATATGATTATACTAAAGATAGTAATGCTTGGCCAGACTGCTTAAGAGAAGCAAAAATTATAAAATGGAAAATTATTACTTATAAAAAAGGTGTAGAATACAAATCATGTGATTTTGAGATTAAAAACTCCGTGCCGTCGTTTCTAAGTGAAGGATATTTAGTTTGGAGAACTATTATTAATGCAGCAAATTGTGATCTTGTAACCAGCGCTTTATGTGGTACATCGAACTGTTTAAATAATTCTGTTTATACTGGCTCTTATGATATTAACATAAGCATTAAAGATGATAACAATTGGAAACCACCAAAAAATATTTCCCCTGATAGAAAGCATTATGCTGAAAAAAATTATATTACAGTTGTAGGGCAAGGACTCATGGAGGACGAATCGTTGCCTTTAATTATCACAAGTTTTGATAATAATATATATCAAGTTGATAATACAGGAGAAGCTGAAGATAAATGGAGCGCGAAAGTCTGGGCGAATTGTGGTATATCAGGAACAGTTAGCATTAAGGATATTGCAAATTCAGATGTAACTATTATCGGCACACCATGTGGTGCAACCATAACATCAATGAAAGAAAATCAGCTCTTATCTTCAGGAAAATATAATTTATCCGGACTAATTAATGGTTATAAATTAGATGATATCAAGAATGAACTGAGTGTGAAGATAGCTAGATTTTCTGATCCTGAACATAAAAAAGGTGTTGGGATGGTAAAAGAATATAAACCCAATATTGATATTGAAACAGGGAAATGGAGTGTGGAAGGTTTAGACGCAGAATGTTTTACTTATTATACAGCCTCTATATATTTCCAGTCAGATCAAGAAGATAATCCAGATATGTCAGGGAAAAGATCGGTTAATTATGATGTATCACATTGTCCGGTGAAAATTACAAAACCTACAATGTATCAAATAATTTCTTCAACAAGTGAAGATTATAATAAAATTGGTGTTGAAGGAAAAGTCACACAGAACACTCCCCTTGATATTAGTGCGAATTATTCTTCAGGTGGCAAGAATCTAATTCATTTAAACAGCCGCACTGGAAATGATTGGCTAGCTGAAATTAATGATGCACCTAATGGTTTTATAAAAATAAAGGCGAATAATACCGGAACAGATCAGGTTAAAATCAAAAACAGTGAGGATGAAGTTATTATACTTAAATCAAAAGAACTTTCTGTGAACTATAAACTTGCCGATAAAGTGTTTATCGATTTTTATGGAACCTCTATGCCGATGATATCTGGAAAGGAAAGCGATAAATCGAATGGTTTTAAAGAATCTCTTCACCCTACAATAAGAATATTGCTTGATGGTGAAAAGTCAGATGAAATAATACCCGATGAACAGGGTGATTGGAAATCAAAAAATAAATATTATGCGAAAAGAGGGATATATACCTTTACTATTCAAGAAATCTCCGATAATGAAAGATATAAGGCAAGAGAAGATAAAGTATTGGAGTGTAAAGGAGGAACGGATAATATGACTTGTTTTGAAAAAAATAATTATACTCAATAGATTTCAAATTGCAGCTTTATTGGCTGCAATTTGAAAGACAAAGGGAGTGTCATTCTATTATTAAGGAGATCTTTATGATTATTTTAAGGTTTTTTATACTATTGAGTGTCTTTGTGAAAAAGGTATAAATAAATTTAGGTGTTATTGGGGGTAAGAGGGGGGTTAAATGAATATTTTTAGGACGTTCTTTATACTGCTTTTATTATTATTTTTCTGTGATTATGCTTTTTCTAATTCTGCATTGAAATACCAGCCAATAAAAGCTATCGCGGGAGGGGAGAAAAGCTGCGATTCTGGTAGTGGTAACAAATGTAAACCTTGGGTTGTCAATATATATGTTCAATCGAATAGCGATACGCAATATGCACTATGTAGTGGTTCAGTAATTGCACGAGAGTATGTTCTTACAGCTGCTCATTGCCAAAAGAAAGATATAAAAAAATATATCATAAAAATTATAAAAATGAGGAGATTAGCACTGCATTACCTCACAGTTTCATTGCGAGTTACAACGGTTCAGATCTTGCTATTTTAAAGTTGGAAAGTCCTGTTATATTAGTTAGTTATGGACATGTTCGTCGTTTTTTTAATTATGATGAAGCCTATGAAAAATTTAGAAACAGTTATTATGATGCTTCTATTTATGGGTATGGTTCCTTCGGAATTAATAAAATAACGGGAGCGCAAGTAAGGAATTCAGGAGACCAATATAGGGCTGATGTGAAAATGTTCACCACAGCTCCAGACTCTCGTAATAATCAAGGATTGATGGTAGAGGAAAATTTAAATGAAAATTTAAAACCAGGAATTGCACAAGAAGGGGATTCAGGTGGCCCACTTATTTGGGATGATACAATTATTGGTGTTGTATCATGGGGATATTCTTATTTTGAAAAAAAATATCAAGATAGTGATAGTCGCTCTCATTTTTTTGTTATGTCAGATGTTACTGGAAAGTATATTGATATTGGCCTGAGTAAAAAAAGGTCTATGAGTAGTTGGTTTTCTCGGACTATGAATAAAATTTGGATTGAGAGTCCAGACTGGAATAGTCGCCTAAGTAGAAGAGGTAAGAGTATTGTTGTTAAGGGGTTTGGGCGTCCAAACAGTGATCTCAAACTTGATTATTCTGTTGGCAATAAAAAAAATAAGGTAATTAAATGTAAAGATCTAGATAATATGAAGAAAGAACATTCAGTTGATAACTTTGGAAAATGGAAGTGTGATATTCCATATGACAGTTATTTCACTGAATTTGTTACTGAAAATAAGGAATATAAAGTGGCGATTAAAGCCAGAGAATCGAAAGAGGATTCTCGGGGATGGAAGGAAGATATTATACAAGCCAAAATCCCACCTGAAAAAGAAGAATTCAGTATCGTTTATCCAACAGATAAATCAATTGTACTTACTAAAAATTTTATCATACGTGGATACGCAGATCCTAATTCTAATGTTAAATTGATTCTGAAGCCTAACTCCAGCGATAAAAGCTATACACAAGATAAAATATGTAACGGCCTTGAAGATAAAGAATTAATAAAAACAGGTGAGGATGGGGTATGGTCATGTATGATAGATTATCAACTTAAGTAATCAAGAAAAATTAATTGCAAATTTAGCACCATAACCTTCCAATAGAGTATTTAGCTCATACTCCACGGTA
>NZ_JANAIF010000054.1 GCF_024721015.1 Xenorhabdus bovienii | reverse complement strand
GGCTTTTTCACATCTGCAATCCTAACTAATTGAAATTAATCCGATATGGGAATTCCCATAACGACCTCCTATTAACTGAATCACAGGGGCGACCATAGCTCACCCCACGGACGCCCATTGTTCAAATGGGGTGGAATATGAAGATGAAAGAGAATCCTGATTTCTGGATGCATCTGGGTGACTGGCTCATATCGGTAAGAGAGCAAGGCATCTGGGCAACCCTTGCGGGGACGATGGCATTTTTTCGCGGTCGCTATAACGGTGGCGGCTGGGTAAAGGTTTCAATCGACGCCTTTATGTGTGCCATGTTCGCCTGGTTCATACGTGACGTATTAAATTTCATAGGTCTGAATCCTGACTTGGCCTACATCGGCAGTGTGGTGATTGGTTACTTGGGTACAGACTTTATCGGTCAATTGCTGCGTAAGGCGGCAGAGAAAAGAGCGGGGGTATCTTCTGATGAAAATCAGCAATAAAGGTCTGGCCTTCATTCAGCAATGGGAAGGCCTGAAACTAAAAGCCTATCCTGACCCAGCTACGGGTGGTATCCCGTGGACGATTGGTTATGGCCATACGAAAGATGTTAAGCCCGGGCAAGTCATTACCGAGCAGCAGGCCGAAACCTTTTTACACGATGACCTCATACCCGCTTATGCCACACTGGAGCGATTGGTTAAGGTGCCACTGACACAAGGCCAATTCGATGCATTGTGCTCCTTTATCTTCAATTGCGGCAGCGGTAACTTCTCTGGCTCTACTTTGCTAAAGAAAATCAATGCCGGTAATTATGCAAGTGCAGCGGCAGAGTTTCCCCGATGGAATAAGGCGGCGGGTAAGGTGATGAACGGTCTGACTCGGCGTAGGGCATCTGAGCAACAGATGTTTTTGTCATGAGATTCTACGTTATCTGCGGTACGGGAATAGCTCTAGGGATCGCGCTGTATATTGGTGGTTATTACCGCACTGAGTATAAGAAGCAGCTAAGTATCAATGGCGACCAGATAACCGAAATTCAGCAACTGACCGACACCCTCAACTACCAGAACACGCACATTGATATGCTGCATGAGATGGATGCTAAACATATTAAGGTACTCGCCAATGACAAAGCTAAAATTGACACTCTTCTGGCTGATGTTGCCGCTGCTCGTCGCAAGCTGCGTGTCCAAGCCGTCTGTCCCTCCGTGCCTGAAACCGTTGCCTCCGGCAGCGTGGGCGACGCAGGAACCCCACAGCTTACAGAAGCAGCTAGACAAGATTATTACGATCTCCTCCGAATGATGGCGGAGAACGAACGGCAGACTAAGTACTTGCAGGAATATATTAGAAGCCAGAGTAATAAGTACTAAGATATTATATTTATTAATTTTATGATAACGACGGTTGTTTTTTAAAATACGGTTTAATATTGTCTCCTGTTATTTAACCAACAGGAAAACAGCTATGACAAAATATAGTGAATTACAAGAGCGGTTATTAAGATACAGACATGCGGAAAGGCAGTATCAGGAAAGGTTAATCGGGGAGGTTAGTCATTTTCGTTCTGATTTAATTAGATACCTAGAGATTGAAAGTATTGAATTTCAAAATATCGAAACTAATACCTCTGGGATAGTTTTTTTTAGGGATTTATGTGATGGTACATTGAAAGAAAGAGGGCCATCTGAATTTATAAAAGATGGGGCTAATCAGGGGCGGCAAGAATCATTACTATTTGCAGTTAATATTTCCATCTTGGATTTGGATGATAGCAGTTACAATATTTCAAAAGATTTTAAATGTTCATTGCATAAGAAGTCTGAGAGTTTTTACGTCACCCTTATTAATGGCGATAATTACTCTGATATATTATGTCAAAGAAGAAACAATGAAGTTGACTTTACCCCAGTATTTGACGAAATATTTAATAGGTTGATGGAGTCTATCGATCCCACCATATTTTGACTAACCTCAAGAATATAAGATACAAATTTCCACTGTAAGCCATCACATCCTGTGGTGGCTTTTTTATTCCTATACCCATTCCCTTGAGTGGTTAAAGGAATCCCCCATGCCATCAGTTAACGCTGGTGGCATTTTTGTATCTGAGTTCCGCGCACCGCAGCGCATCTTGATTACACCGAACCTTCCTTAGGAATGAGCCTTTGAGGAATCAGCTTTATGGCTGATGCTGCCTCGGTGGGGCTGATTTCCTATGCGGCAAAGGTTCATTACCTAAGCAAGGATAAGCATCATGAATTACCCAACAGTAGTAAACGGAATTGATTTCCGTGACTTGGTTTTTATGTCTGGACAGGAAACTGAAACCGACACATTCAAGGTGGCGAAAGTATTTAAACGAGAACATAAGGACGTGTTACGTAAAACTCGCTCGGTCATTAAGTCATGTTCACCAGAATTTGCAGAGCGCAATTTTACGCTTTGCCATGAAAACAATGAGTTACAGAATGGTAAACCGCAACCCTTTTATCAAATGACAAAAGACGGCTGGATGATGTTAGTTATGGGATTTACTGGTGCTGAGGCTATCCGATTCAAAGAGGCTTTCATTGCTGCCTTTAACTGGATGGCTAATGTCATCAAGAAAAACGCCCACTCAATGGAGCAAGAACGCAATGCTGTCATGCTGGAGTACATGAAAGAAAAAGATGTAGCCAGTATGTCGGGTCGCCTACTGCGTCGCTGGGGTCAAGAGAAAAAGCCGCAGTTATTGCATCGCATTGCTCAGATTGAAGAAAAAGGTCAGATGAAATTGGGCTTCAATGAGTAACGGACACTCAGCCAAACTTTCGGCTTATTGCTATTTCACAAAATTCTCCAAAGCATCCACATCCGGGTGCTTGATAGAGGTTTGTATAGGTTTTGGGCTTCGATCTTTGTTAGAGTGGTTATAAAATCAATCGAAATTAAAACGAAACCTATTGGCGTTTATCATGCAAATCGATATTAACGAATTATTCAAGGATTATGGTATAAACAGGAAAGAGCGGACACAAGAATATCTCCTATTGGAGAAGGTTCATGAAGAGAATAATTGGATTGATTTTTCCCGAGATATTGAAATATCAAACTATATTCCTGATAAATTACAAGAGCAATTCCATCTCTTTTGGACCGAAAGAGGCGCATTTATCCGTGAAAAAATAGCAAATGATCAAGAGCTAACTCGTCTCCTCCGGCTCCTGATGCCCCCGTATAGTGGTGATGGATTGGAATTATTTAGAGGCGAGAATCAGGAGCGCTACCAAAAGGGTGAAATAGGTTTTTGCTGGACAATTAGCAAGGAAAAAGCGGAGCAATATGCTAGAGGATTAAATTCCTATCATTCTGGGGGTGTTTTGCTTAAATGTTTTGCTGCAAAGAGTGCAATTATTGCTGGCCCTCATAATCATAGCGTATACCTTGATGAGTTTGAGCATACTATTGATAGTGCCGCTATAGAGGATATAGACGTAATGGAGTCTTTTCCTATATCTTCTGTATTCACAAAATGACATAGAGTTAACTTATATCTTAAATTGATCCAGTAATTGAGTTTTAATTATCTCACTTGATTAATGAGCCACCTCCGGGTGGTTTTTTGCTATATGGGGAACAAAGCATGACACAGAGTACAGGCACAGCAACATACGACATCACTGTTGGTATCAAATACAACACTGACACACTGAACCAGCTTGAGGCACAACTAAAGCGCATCGCTGAACAAGTGGATCGCATTAACGGTCAGTGTTATTACCCTGGGTGGGATTTGGCAATAAAAATAAAGGAAGAATCAATTAAAACGGGTCGCGTTGGGAGTGATGCCCAAGATGGTTTCAAAGAAACTGTTCCTATAATCAACTACTGGAAGATTGAAATATTCGTTGAAAGTCAAGATATGGCTATCGTTGGATATAGCAAACACGAGCTGCCAGTTAGCGAATATGACAGCGATTATTTAAGCATCCACCAGAACGCTAGTGGAATCGGCACTATCACTATTCCACTGAGTAGAGTTGTCGCCATCAAGTCTTATGCGGTGACTGAATAATTAAAGCGAGGTAAATATGCCTGAGCACCAGATACCACTACATAAGCGTCCCTCTGGATTAATGTTAAGTGCAGCCCTAAAGGAAGAAAGAAAAGCCAAGATGTTACTCAGTATCGTAAAACTAAAACGGTATCACGGACTCAGTAACGACGAACTAGAGCAGGTCATGAAGATGGCATGTGAACTCTCGAAGTAAGGAACGA
This sequence comes from Xenorhabdus bovienii, assembly GCF_024721015.1. Taxonomy (GTDB): domain Bacteria; phylum Pseudomonadota; class Gammaproteobacteria; order Enterobacterales; family Enterobacteriaceae; genus Xenorhabdus; species Xenorhabdus bovienii. Next base: position 22,000 of record NZ_JANAIF010000054.1, on the reverse strand, counting down.
ATATGGGACGACAAAACAAATTAGGTCGCCCCTCTGATTATTTACCGGAGGTGGCTGACGATATCTGCGGATTGCTGGCCGAAGGTGAAAGCTTAAGAAGCATCTGTAAGCGTCCGGGCATGCCAAACAAGGCCACTGTGTTCCGCTGGCTGGCTGAAAACCAAGAGTTTCGCGACCAATACGCGCATGCGCGCGAGGTTCAGGCAGAGACGCTAATTGAGGAAACGCTGGAGATTGCCGATGATTGCATTGCTGATCCTGCGGAAGTTGCTAAGGCAAAATTGCGTGTCGATACGCGCAAGTGGTTCATTACGAAAGTGGCACCGAAGAAATACGGGGAGTTGGTGCAGCAGGAGATTAATCACAGGTCGAGTGACGGCTCAATGACCCCGAACAATACCGACCTCAGTCACCTGAGTTTTGAGCAGTTACTGGAGCTGAGAAAAAATCGGGAAAAGTAGCCCTATTTAACATAATGGCTGTTGCGCGCCCTGGCACTTTTCGTTTCAAGTAAATTGGCTATCCAAATAGTCGAAAACATAAAGTTTCTTCCTAATTTAACGCCTTTTATTTGTTATTGATTTGTTATCAAAAACACGAAAATCATTTCGATGTGATTTTGGTGCGAACGGCTTATTTTTCTCACTTTTGGTGCTGACATGGATATTGATAATGCAATGCTGGATGAGGCTATCGAGCGGGAGATTGCACGACGCAGTTTGCATGAGTTCATCCAGTACATAAACCCCGAATACATCACCAGTGATTTCTCGCGTCAGGTCTGTGCCGCACTGGACGCGTTTCTGCTCGATATGATGGCAGGTCAGCGCCCTATCCTGATATTAGGTGCTCCACCTCAGCATGGTAAATCGGATATCGTTTCTCGCTATCTTCCTGCGTACTTCTTTGGTAAACATCCCGATAAACGTGTGGCGGGGTTGTCATACGGTAAAGATCTTGCCAGTGACATGAACCGCGATGTGCAACGCATCATGATGAGTGACGAGTATCAAAATCTTTTCCCCGCATCGTCATTGAACCCTAAACGGGTTGTTACCGTTGAAACGATGGCAAAGCGTAACAGTGAAGCCTTTGAGATTGTGGGTAACAAGGGATCTTATATCGCGGCGGGTGTTGGCGGGCCATTAACGGGCAAGAAGGTTGATTTAGGTATTATTGATGACCCGATTAAAAATGCCCAAGAAGCATTAAGCCCAACAACCAAAAATGCCATCTGGAACTGGTATGTTTCCACCTTCAAGACGCGCCTGTCGAAAAACAGCGGAGAGATCATCATGGCGACTCGTTGGGCGACAGATGACTTATCCGGCAAGGTAATTGAAATCAGTTCAAAAGCGAAGGTGCTGGCATTCCCTGCTATCAATGAAGCAGGCGAAGCGCTGGTGCCGGAGTTACATCCAATAGATAAACTGCTTGAGACAAAAGTTATCCTTGGTAATTACTTCTGGTCAGCCATGTACCAACAGTCACCGAAGCCCTCCGGCGGCACTATCTTCAAAGAAGACTGGATTAGCTACTATCTACCAAAAGACCTACCGGAGAAGTTCGATAAGGTCATCCATAGCTGGGATATGACATTCAAGGACTCCGAAGGCACGGACTATGTTGTGGGTCAAGTCTGGGGCAAGAAAGGCGCCAATGCCTATCTACTTTATCAGGTACGTGAGCGCATGAGTTTTACGGCCACCCTGAAAGCGGTTAAGAAGATGGCGGAGAAATTCCCCGAAGGTCGTCGTAAGTTGGTGGAAGATAAAGCCAACGGCCCCGCTGTCATTGATTCACTCAAAAGCACCATATCAGGGCTAATACCTGTTGAGCCAGACGGGAGTAAGGTCGCTCGCGCGCATGCAGTTACGGCGGAGTGGGAAGCGGGTAACGTCTGGCTACCAGATCCTGATATTGCCCCGTGGATTAAGGACACTGTGGATGAAATCACGACTTTCCCCGTTGGTGCACATGATGATGTGGTGGATGCCATGACACAGGCATTGCGTGATCTGTATCAGAGGAAACGGGGTATCAGCATGAACCCGGACATCATTAATCAAGCGATGCATTCGCGTATTCGTCGGTAAAAATAATTATGGCAAGAAAAAAACGTCAAGCAGAGAAACGGCGGCGGGGATTTGCGCTGTCTCAATCCATTTTAGACAGGCTGGAATCAGATCAATACGCCCCAACGTCTGACGAAGTGAAAAGCCTCTTCGGTCCAGCAAAAACACTCGGCGCACCGAAAGAGGCTGTCATGGCAATGGACAGCTCTTTGAGTTCATCGGGGGCATACACTCTCATTCAGCATGCGTGGGAACATGGACAAGGTTATGCATTGGGGCCGTCATTTATGGGCTATGCCGCCTTGTCATCATTGACGCAAAACGGGCTAATTCGGGCGTGTATTGAAACAGTTGCTAATGATATGACGCGTGAGTGGATTGAAATCAAAGCAGTTGATACTGATGGTCAGAGTGATGGAACTGATGATAATAAAGCCATTGAAGACGCACTGATTGATCTCAAGGTGAAGGATATTTTCAACAAAGCAGCGGAGTATGACGGCTACTTCGGTGGCTGCATGATTTTCATTGATACTGGCGCTACAGATAATCAATTACTGACGCCACTGGATGTTTCAGAGAAATCAGGAGAACTGAATAATTTCAGGCGTTTTGTGTTGGTGGAGCCTATCAATATCTTTCCGGGCAGATATGAAAGTACGGATCCGCTCAGCTTCCAATATTTCAATCCTGATACATGGTGGATTTTGGGGAAAGAAGTTCACGTATCAAGGCTAATCCGTATTTGTGGCAAAGAAGTTCCAGTGTTGCTGAAACCCTCTTATAACTTCATGGGAATGCCACAGGCGCAATTGCTGTATGACTATGTCATTCATTTTCAGGATTCGCGAGCGGCAGTATCCAGACTGTTAGAGAAATTTTCACTCACCGTTCTGAAAACCGATATGGAAGACATTCTAACCAACCCTCATTCAACCAAGTCGCTTGATGGGCGATTAGCATACATGGCTCGGCATCGCTCTAACGATGGAGTGTTCGCAATCGATAAAGAGATGGAAGATATCGATAAGTTTGAAACTCCTCTGTCGGGGGTGACGGATATTGTTGGCCAGACATTGGAGTTTATCGTCGCAATTAACCGGACACCGGCCGTCAAGTTACTGGGTGTTTCACCCAGTGGATTTAATGCGACAGGAGAGAGTGATATCAAAAACTACAACGACCACGTTAAGAGTCAGCAGGAAAAAGTACTTCGTGCAGGGCTACAAAAAGCGTTGGATATCATTCAAATCGTCAAATTAGGTCGATTAGATAAGTCCGTGAAATTCAATTTTGTTGATTTGAATGAGGATGATGCTAAGTCTACGGCTGAAACACAGAAGATTAAGACCGATAGAGATGTCTCGCTGGTTGACGCAGGTGTTATCTCGGAGAAAGAGGCAAGACGCCGCCTGTCTGTCGATCCTGACAGTGATTATTTCAGCATTGATATTGATGAGGTTCCAGAGGTCAATCATGGGCAAGAAGGCATCGAAAACGGCGCGACCTACACGCCCCAACGCGGGACTGGAGAGGGAGTATTATCGCCGGATGCAGGAGTTAATTCAGGAAATGGCGGATTCGGTTGATTACTGGATATCAGCAGAATACAAACGCCAGCAGCCTAAGATTATCGGTGATGCGTCTCCTGCTAAGGAGTTAAATCGGAAACTGTTCTCGGTGATGGGACGATGGAAAGTAAAGTTTAACCAGATGGCAGAATCCATTGCTGTTTGGTTTGTCAATCGCGCCAATACCTATGCGTCAAATTCGGTAAAAAACAAACTCAGGGTGGACAGTATCACGGTCAATATGCAGGTTACACCGGAAGTACGGAACGTCCTAGATAGCCTGTACGAGCAGCAAGTATCCCTGATTAAATCCATTCCTGAGCAATATCTAACGCAAGTTCAAACGCTGGTGCAACAAAGTGTCGTGAATGGGCGGGATGTCGGTTTCCTGAAAGAAGAATTAAAGAAACGCTACGGTGTGACAGAAAGCCGCGCCAAGACGATTGCCCGTGACCAGAACGCCAAAGCAACCAATGCTATTGCGCGGGAACGCTGCAAATCATCCGGCATCACTGAGGGAATTTGGATACACCGAGCGGGTGGCAGTAAATCCTACCGTGATTCACACATAAAGATGAGCGGTCAGCGATTTAATTTAACCGAGGGGTGCTATGACCCGCATGTGCAACGTCATGTCCATCCCGGTGAATTAATCAACTGTAAATGTGACTTCCGGCCTGTTATTCCTCAAATTGGAAATGGTTAACAATGTCTAAAGAAAAAAACTCTGTCGTCTTTGACGAGGGGAGCCGACGGCGTATTGATGACAACGGCTATCTCCACGTCTCCCAAACGCATCTCACCAAAGAGCAGGTAGTGCCGTATATCGGTCGGGAAATCCCCGGCTGGGAAGATCTGGAATTAGAGCCAGACCGGATGTATTACGGTTATCGCCCCGGGGATGAATTGGAAAAAGCCCAATCAACATTTAACGGTGTCCCCCTCCTTTATATTCATAAACAGGATAGTGCAGGACAGCCATTAAAAGAGCTGCGGGTTGGCTCCATTGGAACAACGCCAGTATGGGACTCACCCTATCTGGATAATGCATTAACCGTGACTGACCAGATGGCGATTGATGCTATTGCGGATGGCTCGCTCAAGGAGCTGAGTTGCGGCTATTTTTTTGAACCCGATTTCACGTCGGGCGAGTTCAACGGTGCTGCCTATGACTTTGTGATGCGAAACATCCGGGGGAATCATGTGGCGCTGGTCAAAGAAGGTCGGGCGGGTCCCGATGTATACGTACATGACGGCTTGCCGTCTCAATCTAAGGTACAAGAGATGTCAGAAGAAAACAAAATTGATAACCCTGATGTTATCGCGAAAGATGATCCGAATGCGGCTCTGCCACCTGAAAACCAGAAGCCAGAGGAATTCGTGATAGATGAAGATTCCGTGAAAGAAAAAATGACGAAATTAGGGCTGGCGACCGATGATGAAGGGGCTGTGCAAGCCTTTATCGGTGGCATGAAGTTTGCGCATGAGCTTGCTGAGGGAGATCCTGCCTCTAATTCTGTCGGTGATAACATTCAGGAAGACCCTAACACGGTGAACAATCTTCCCCCAGAGGAAAAAAAGGAGAATCCAGCCGCTATGGATCGCAAGACTCAAATAACCTTGGACGCCAACACCATTCGTCATCAGGCGGTGGAACAAGCTAAGGCGCATTTCAAGGCACTCAATGAAGCCGGGCAAAAAGTCCGCCCGCTGGTGGGTGAAGTGGATGTGATGGCATTTGACAGTGCCGAAGCGATTTATGCGCACGCCCTGAAAAATAAGGGTTATGACCCCAAGAAATACGACAAGACAGCGTACAAGGGCATGGTAGACGTCTTGGCAGCACAAAAACCGTCGCCATTCGCAACAAATCCGGTGATGGATGCTGCCCCAAGCAGTCTGGAAGGGCCATTCTCAGGCTTGAAACACATCAGAATTTAAGAGGTTATCATGGCATTACAAAAACAAGTCGGCCTGTACTACTCTCCGGCGGTTCCCGGTGACAGGGCAACTCAAAACACGGTTATTTACACGCAGGGCAATCCGAGGTCAGAGGGTGATATCACTATTGGCCATTTCGTCTTTGCTGGCTCTGATCCGTTCAAACAAGTGAAAGCATCCACAACGGGCAAAGATGCGCCTGTGGGCTTCGTTGAACGTATATTGGCGTACTACAACTATAACCTGATATCGTCTGCAACCATGACTATCCCAGCCTATACGGATGTTACTGTTGCGGTTCGGGGTGATTTCTGGTGTGTGCCAACCAATCAGAATGCCGCAATCGGTCAGGCTGTGTTTGCATCCACGACTGATGGCAGTATTCAAACAGGGGATGCAAAAGCTACGATTGACGGTCACGTTAAAACAGACTGGATTGTCAAATATTACGACGCTGACAGTAATCTAGCCATCATTTCTAACTGGTAATTCCTTACCCAATCTTAATTAACTAAATATCCACGCATGATGACACTCTGAAATAACGGGTGGGATTTGTCGTGCGTGTCATGGAGAACAAGATGCCTATATCTTTTGCACAGGCTAAGCAATACGGCTTTGTCTTTAACAGCGCTCGCGAATGGATCACCCGTGACAATATGCCACGACTGATTCAGGATGCTGGGCTAATCACTTCGCCGAATTCCAGCGTACCGGCTGAATTACTGGCTTACGTAGACCCGACGGTTATTGAAATTCTGACGGCAATACGTAATGCCCGCGAGTTGTATGGAGAAGAAAAACGCGGAGACTGGACAACGCCGTATTTCAAATGGCGTATCAATGAAGTGGCTGGTTATACAGCGGCTTATTCAGATTTCGGACATTCCGGTCGGGCTGTAACGAATAATGAATGGCACACTCGCGAACAGTACCGTTATCAAACAGTAATTCAGTACGGAGATCTGGAGACTGATATGGCCTCTGGAGCGAAAATCAATCTAGCCGCAGATAAGCAACGCTCCGCTGCTACCACTATCGATATCGACAGCAATAAGTTTTATTTGTTGGGGGTGGCAGGAAGAGAGATTTATGGTGCCCTGAATGACCCGAATCTCAATCCTGCAATCGCAGCTGCCCCCTCTGGCGAAAAAGGCTCCACCAAGTGGGCGGATAAAAACACACAGCAACGCTATCGGGATATCTTGAACTTGTTTGCGCGCTTGGTTAATCAGACTCAAGGGTTGATTTCTGAAAGTGACGAATTGATTCTGGCTATATCACCAGCATTGCGTGTGCAACTTGGGGATGCTACTGACTTTAACGTTTCTGTTATGAAAATGCTGACGACCTACTTTAGTCATCTCAAGTTGGTCAGCCTGCCACAATTAGGGGGTTCAAGTGGCGAAACCATCCAACTGATCGCCCCTAAAGTAGCAGGGATGGAAACGGGGTTACTGGGCTTCGGTGAGAAGATGCGTGCGGGTCGTATTGTGCCGGAACTGTCTTCGTTCTCACAGAAATTCACAGCAACTACCTATGGCGCAGTAATTCGTATCCCTTCTGCAATAGCCCAAATGACAGGCATGTAATCTATACAGCCAATAATCAAACATTGATGGTCTCTCAGGAGGCCATTTTTTTATGCCGGAGAAAAGTATGTCCAAAGGTAAAACGATTAATGTCCGCCTGAATCACCCGCACGGTATTGAGTTTCCGATGCCGGATGGTAGCAGTGTTGTTTTGAAGGGTAATGCCTTTCATCTACTTGGAGTGGATAAAGGTACACTTCCCGTAGGTCTGTACGGGCAAACAGTCGTAGATGCTGATAAATGGGATTACATCTTAAAAACCTACAGTGAGATGGAAATATTCAAAAACCATCTGTGTGTCTGGGATGAAAAAGAATCAAGCGCCAACGACAAAGCCAGTGAGAAAAAAGAGCTGCGCCACGGTCGTGAGCCAGTAGATACCAGCAAGACTACAACAGAGCCAGCGAAGGAGACTGCCTGATGGCTGTCGTCACATTTGACAGTGGCGGGTTCCTGAAATTGTACCCCCGGTTTGCTGGCATCCTGACCGAAGGGCAATTACAGCAAGCCTTTGATGTGGCCTGTTTGCTGCTTGATAACTCTGATAATTCGATTATCCCCTATGAACCCAACGGCACGCAGGAACGCAAGACGCTGCTGTATTTGCTGACCTGTCATATTGCCACCGTGACATTATGGGGGAATAACGATCAGGCGGGGCCAGCTTCCAATGCATCAGAGGGTTCAGTGAGCGTCTCGTTTTCTGTTCCAGATGTTGCCAATGCCTCATGGTTTAAAACAACACCGTGCGGGCAAATGTACTGGCAGGCGACCCGTAAGTATGTCGTGGGTGGACGATATTCCGCAGTGAAACATTACCATCCGTGGGGGTGAATTATGGCAATCAAAGGCGGCGATAAACTCAAAGCAGCACTGGAGCGTATCGCCAGAACACCCAGTATTCAGGTGAATGCGGGCGTGTTAGCGGGGGCGACTAATGAAGATACTGGGGAACCTATTGCCCCCTATGCTGCCGCGAATGAATTTGGTACACGTAATATTCCGCCCCGCCCCTTTATGCGCAGTACCATCGCTAATAAATCGGGTGAATGGGGTCAGCTCATCGGCGCTCAGATTCGCGGACGGTTGCAGGAAGCTAGTGGTATTGAAGCGGCATTTAATACCTTGGGTATGATAATGGCATCGGACATTAAGGACAGTATCGAGCAATCATTGCCGCCCCCTAATGCCCCGGCAACGGTAGCAGCAAAAGTACGCAAAGAGCGGGCATCACCGAATCAGACTCTGGTTGATTCCGGCAGCTTGCAAAGGGCGATTGATTACGAAGTTATTAAAGGTGGGGAATAAAAGAAAAAGAGGAGAAATCCCCTTTTTAAACCCGACACCGAATTCAAACCAATGAACTGAGGTTATTATGAAATTTGAAGAGTTAACATTTGATTCACAACAAGCAGCACGGGAAGTATTGGCTGATATGTTGAAGACCAAGTATCAGCAGATATTTGATTTACCGGACAGTGAAGCGCGATATTTAGGCCACAGGGTGAGAAAAGCATTCGTGGCCTTGGAAAGCGAAGAGCCTAGTGTAGAGAGTGACGCAGACTGCTCAATTCCAGATTAAATTTTTTTTAATCCAATCCATGACCTGTTTTTAGCTTCGGTTACCAGCACTGATGGATCTTTCTTTACTGATTTAGCTACATCGTATGCCAAATCTCGAACATCACCACAATTTCTGGTGTCAGAGCTGTAATCATATTCCGCTGATGGAAGCTCATAATTTCCTCTTTCACCTAAAGTTGTCTTCCTAAAACCCTTGGTCTTCATTTTGTCATAAAGGGTTTCGTAATCTGAACTCGTTGCATTGTGAAGCTCTATACGAACAGTAAAGTCTGCCATTTTCCCATTCCTCATTTTGATTGTGGAACAACCACGCTATCAGTTTTGCTTGATTGCGGTAAGTGAGGAACCACCTCGCCTGATGTGGTTAAACATGCAGGCAATACAGGAAGCAGAAGAGAACAAATTACACTTCAGAAGGTCGCATAAGCGGCCTTTTTTGTACCTAAAAGGTGAAGAATGATTACCGTCAGAAATATCGCCAACAACCTCATTACTACTGTTAACCCCAACATTACCGCCGTTCTGGTCGTTAACAACGGTTACACCATTGATGAGGCTGGGGATCAAATTCCCGATTACTCAGAGCATGACATTATCGTGCAGTTACAAAGCCTGAGTACACGGGACTTAGATCATCTCGGTGTTATCAACCAACAAGGGCAGTTCATCTATGCCTACGCCAGAGGGCAAATCTCAGCGTTGCGCAGAACGAAAGATAAAGGTTCTGACAAGATGAAATTTGCTGCTTATGGTGAGGAAGAAGCGTCCGAATGGAATGTAACCCAAGTCATCGAGTCGTACCCGACGTGGGTTAAGGTGCTGCTATGGCGACAATAACGGTAACTCACAGGGATATATTTATTGAGTTACGAAAATACCTCATTGAGTTATTCCAGTGTGATGTGGTTCAGGGCTATCAAAACGGCGTCCCTGTTCCCAAAAACGGCATTGTGATGCACGTCCTGTTTGAGCGTGATATTGATTATATCGCTAATTATTACCATCACGAATCGTCAGAAATCACGGCGCAACGTTCGGTAGAACTGACAATACAGTTAGATTTTTACGGAGTGGACGCAGATTCACGGGCGCGGGTGGTGGCCAATCTGTGGCAGTCCAGTTACACCACGGCTCGCTTGAATAAATGCCAGCCACTTTACAGTGAGCAGCCCAAGAAGAATGTGTTAGTCAATGAAGCGGCGCAATACGAAAACCGCGTCATGCTCGAAATCAAACTGCAATACAACCCCGAAATAACCTACTCAATCGATAGCACTGACAAATTCTCTATTGATATCAACACTATTTAAGGTGAACTCATGAACACTATTCCGGCGAGTGATATCGTCAGTGTTCTGCCCGGTGTCGTTGGCACTGGCGGAAATCCACTGGCATTGAACGCCCTATTTATTACCAAAAGCACACCAAGCTCCATGCTGGGGGTGAAGGCATTCGGTTCTGCCGAACAGGTTGCTGAAATCTTTGGGACTAAATCCAAAGAACACGAAGCGGCACAGGTTTATTTTGCCGGATTTGTTGGCTCAACATCCCGACCTGAAACGTTGTATATCGCATCTATGATGACAACCAATCAGGCGGCAAAACTGGTCGGCGGCAAAGTGCCAACCAGAGATTTTAACCACATTCCACAGGGACTGGAGTTGGATATTGACGGTAAGAAGCAGACGGTCGCAATCACGCCAGCCGATATCAAGAGCTATTCAGCACTGGCAGAGGCGGTATCTGCATCATTGGCGAAGGCGGGCACCTGCAAATATGACGCAACCAGCCGCACGTTTACCATTGAAGGTGCAACAAAAGGCAGTGCCGGCACTATCGGTTTCGGTTCTGGCGATTTGGCTGAGTACATGGGGCTGACAGAAAAAACCGCACAGAAAAACGATGGTATCAATGCTGACACTATCGATGAGCTGATGCCGCGCATTACCAAAGTCGTCAGTAATTTTGTCTCCATTATGGCAATTGGTGATTTCAGTTCCGACGAGAAATTGGCTATTTCCAGATGGGTGACGGTGCAAAATGACCGATACGTGCATGTGCTGTATTCCAATGGTGAGCTGGTGGCATTGGAGGCAATTTCAACAGCTATCCGTGAATCAGAGATTGGCGGCACTTGCCTGATGTACGGCAATCATACGCACGGCGCATTTGCCTGTACCTATGCGGCATCGTTGAATTTCAATGAGCTGAACGGCCGCGCAACATTCGCGTTCCGTCGTCAGGAGGGATTGACTCCGACTGTAACCGATAAGGCGCTGGCTGATGAACTGCTACGGCTGAGATTTAACTTCTACGGTGCTTACGGCACGGCAAACGACCGATTTGTCTTTGTGAATCAGGGTTCGATCTCCGGCAAATTCAAGTGGATGGATAGCTACATCAATCAGGTCTATTTGAACAGTCAGTTGCAACTGGCATTAATGACGATGCTAACCAGCTTCAAGAGCCTCCCCTACAACGAAGTAGGGAAAGCTATCCAACGCGCAGCTATCCAAGACCCGATTAACCAGATGCTGAACTTCGGTGCTATTCAGCGTGGTATTACTCTGTCCGAGCAACAGAAAGAACAAATTAACATCGAGGCGGGTTTCGATGCTGCCGCACAAATAAACGCCGAGGGCTGGTGTCTGCGTATCGGTGAGACCTCCGCACAGACTCGCGGATTACGTGAATCTATGCCGCTGAAACTCTGGTATGCCGATGGTGGCAGCGTCCAGAAAGTCGAACTCCCCTCAATTAATGTCCAGTAAGGAGATGAATCATGACAATGGGGCACAATCCAAACACAATTACCTCTGCTAACTCGGTATTAATGCTGCGTTGCAAAGGGGTTTATGACGATTACGTGCAAATTCAGGGTTTTCAGGCTGACAATGCATTGGAATTTAGCGAAATCACTGTTGGGGAAAGCCGTATCGGGGTGGATGGTAAGCAGTCTATCGGCTACCTCCCCCACGAAACGCAATGGACACTGTATTTAGAGGCGAATAGCCCATCAACGCAGATCATGGAAAACATCCGCAAGGATTTTAACTCCAATATGGAAGCACGCTATATCGACATTGTTGTCGAAATTCCTTCCATCAAAAAACGCTATTCCGCCACGGGCGGCCTTATCAGTATGTCGGCTGGCCCGAGCATTAAAAAACTACTTGACGGAACCAGCTACAAATTCAACATGATTACGAGTGGCGCAGAGGAAATCGCATAATGTCTACATTGAACTCTAAAACAATCACTATCGAATCAGGCCGCGATGCAGGCAAGATATTTTTCATTACTGAGATGCCCATTGTTAAGGCCGACAATTGGGCAATGCGCGCCCTGTTCACGATTGCTAATGGCGGTATCGATATCGGTGATATTCGTCCTGAAATGGGCATGATGGGCATGGCGCAGGTGGCGGTTAAAGCATTGTCTAGCATTCGGGCGGAAGATGGCATTCCGCTGCTGGATGAGTTACTCGACTGTGTGCAAATCGTCCCCTCTGGCGGCAATGCTCGTGCTATCGAATTTAACTCTGATATCAAAGATGTTAAGACGATGTTTGTGCTGCGAAAAGAGGCTCTCGCTATCCACATCGATTTTTTAACTCAAGGCGGTGGGTCAGACTCGAAAAACTAAGAGCTGGCCTACCGCTAAAAGATGGCGTTGTGGCCGAACCGAGAAATGTCTCCAGCATTGTGTATCAGGTCGTCACATCGGGACATGCAACCTATCATGACCTATCCACGATATACGGCCTCGAAAGTGCGCTGAACCTGATTGAAATACATCAGGTCAGCGAATACAACAAGCGCTTGATAGAGGAACTGAGCGAGTCTGATTGATTTTCTTTTCCTCTGGCCTTTGCAAACGTGGGTTTAGTCAAATTAAATTAATTATATAGGTGATAGAATGAGCGTTTTTAACTGCAACGAAGGAAGATTTATGACAGTCACCTACGTAGATATACGTGAAAGAAAAAAAAAGGTTGAAAAAGCCCAGAATGAGAGAATTAATTTAATTTACTCTGAGGCTGTTGCTTTAGTTAATGCATATAAAAATTCACTGGAGATTGAAAGTGATGCATGGTTGGATTTTGACGGAATACCACAGCCTTATGTCATGACAGGTCTGATCTATGGTGAGAATTTCAGAAAAGCGGGACTGACAAGCATTGAGTTGTCCTCTGATTATGCGATTAATTTTACCATAGCAACTGTGGTTGATGACTCTAATAGAGGTGGCGACACTGTATTGGTCAATATAAGTCTATTTGTTGATGATAATGTTGTCACAGTGATTGTTGGCAATGAAGAGCAAGAATATCCAATCATTGATGGCAATCTGGTTAATATATGTAATGCCATCAAAGATCAGGTTTTATTCGGTATCGACGACCCAAACTTAATCAGCAGAAATAGAAACGGGTTTGATATAACTTAATAGTCAATGCGTAAATGAGGCTACTGCTTGGTGGCCTTTTCTTTACCTAAATCTACCGCCTAGTGCGGTTTTTTTACGCCCAAAGGAAAGCTAATGGCTACTCTTGTCGATACATTGCTTGTTGCGCTAAAGCTGGATATGTCCGGCTTTGCCAATGACGCAAACAAAGCAATCAGAGCGCTTGATGACCTGTCTAAAAAATCGGATGGAGCATCTACCGCAGTAGTGAAACTGTCTGACGGAGTTGATGAGGCCGCAGACAGTACCAACGATCTAAACCAGTCCAATCAGGAACTGACTAAATCGACTGAGACCGTGGGTAAGACAGCCAAAAATACATCCAGTATGGTACTGAGTTTCTCTGACAGGGTCGGCGGTGCTTCTGACAGTGTTCAGGATTTAAATAAATCAATCAACGGTGCGGTCAAAGCACTCGCGGGTTTATTTACCACTATTTTTGTTTCCAGCGGTCTCGCTAAATTGGTTAGCGACGTATCACGCTCGAATGATCAGTTGTATTTCCTGAGCAAGAACCTCGGCATGAACGCGGAAACCATCAAGAAATGGCAGAACGTCGCTGAAATGTCCGGTGGCAGCGCTGACGGCATGGCGGCCACAATGACCAATCTCAACAAGTCGCTGTGGGATTTGGTCACAATGGGCGATGCGTCTATCCTGCCCTTCTTTAATGCACTCGGTATCGGGGTAGTAGATTCCTACGGCAAGATTCGCAATCTGGATGACATACTACTGGACATGGCGGATAGTTTATCTGCTATGGAGCGACCACAGGCATACAATATTGCTAAGAACATGGGGCTGGATGAGGGAACCATCAACACTCTGTTAGAGGGTCGTGATGCTATTCAGAAGCGGCTGGATGCTCAAAAGAACTTAGTTATCTCCACCAAAGAAGAACTGGAGCTAAACCGCCAACTCAGGGAGCAGAATGCGGTACTCAGTCAGCAATGGGAGGGGCTGAAAACCATTGTGGCTAACTACCTGATTCCGCGCTTGCTCAAGCTGTCTACGATGGTGAGCGGGTTTTTGGATTATTTGAATAAACATAGAGATACCGCGCTCAACCTATTTAAGGTGCTTTCTGTCTTTCTGACAGCAGCCCTTATTCCTGTTCTCTGGCGTGTTGGTGCGGTTATGCTGGCGGCATTTGCTCCATTGCTTGGTACAACCGGATTAATTCTTGCTCTTGCTGCTGCACTTTGGGTGCTTTATGACGATTACCAGACATGGAAGAAAGGTGGCGATTCTGTACTAAATTGGAAAGATTGGGATGAATCAATAACGTGGATTCTAAAGAGACTTGATGAGTTTGGAAAATGGTTCAAAGATACCACTATCGGGAAATGGTTTACTGATTCCAAGGGTGATCTGGACGGATTCAAATTAACTCTTGGAGGACTGGCCTTATTCTTAGGTGGGCCTTGGTTAGCTGGAATTCTAACGTCATTGACTCTGGCGGGATTAGGCTTACTCAGGTTCTTTGGGTTGCCGGGCGCACTGCTTGCAGGAGCCATCTGGGCATTCAGTGAGCTAAAATCCAAGATTGATAACTTTGACTGGGACTCACTTGCTGAAAATACAGCCAAAGGAAGTGTTAAGGCGGTAGAAGCTATCATAACAGCCAAGAAATTAATGAATGCTGGATCAGCCTCGGAACAAGGCCAAATACTGCTGGATTCAGCAAAGTCTTTGCCCGAAGTAAAACTGATTACGGAGGCAGTGAAATTTGGCTCAAACACCTTATCAAACAATACGGATAAGCAAGGTCGGGTCAACTGGTCTGGTGTAGTAGGAAGTACCGTTGATTCATTCAAGAAAGCTGCAAAGACCGCCGCTAACGCTGCAAAAAATAAACCTAAGTCATTACCTGAAACTCAAAAAAGTAATACCAGAGGAGAACGTAACAACAACCCTCTTAATATGGAGTTTGCCAAGCAAAAAGGCGCAACAGTAGAAGATCATCCTGAAAAGCGCTTTGCTAAATTTAACACTCCTTATGAAGGGGTGGAGCGTACTGCTCGGCAATTGCGGCGCTATTCCAATGGTCAAACTACAGGGAAAAAGCTGCAAACGGTTGAAGATATAGTATCTACTTGGGCGCCTCCTGGTGGAAAAGACAATAACCACACAGAGGATTATATTCAAAGAGTTGCTCAAAGATTAGGATTGGGTCGGAGCGACCGCTTAGATTTGAACAACCATGATCTCATGTATTTACTAATGAACGCTATGAGTCAGGAAGAAATAGGCAAACCGTTACCTTATTCCAAGCAGCTTGTCATGGCAGCAATCAAGGGACAGGGAGATCCAATGGTTAATTTGTCAAAGAACATTAGTGCGTTCTCTGAGACTATATCAAAACCACTTGTGCCCAATATGGATGTGAACGCATCGTCTCAGTTTCTGTCTCAGACTAATAAGATCCAATCCATGCCTACGACTGGTGCGACTAATATCAAAGTAGATATGAATGGCGATGTTATAGTTCATTCAAGTGCAAGCACAATCACTGGAACTGTTTCAGATGGAACTGAGGCTATCAGGACTAATCTATCTCAAATAATTCCGTCAATGGGATAGATTGATTTTTCTGTATTTTGTTTGAGCGGTGGTTATACTTGAAGCAAGTTAATCATTGTGTGAGACATCAAGGATGTTAAAGAAAATTGCTGTCACTCTGTTTCTGGTATCTGCCACCGCCAACGCCGCTAGCTTTGATTGCTCTAAGGCGACAAGTAAAGCTGAAAAGCTAATCTGTTCTACTCCGGCACTGTCTCAAGCTGACGATGCGCTGTATGTCGATTATCTCCAAGCAAAAGTTGTCACTGGCAATAGTGACGACTTCAAAGCTTTGGTTAAGCAGAACTGGAAACTGCGCGAAAAAAACTGTGATACGGACGAATGTTTACTTGGTTGGTATAAGAGATCTACGGAACTGTATAGGCAGATTGTTGGAAATTCCCGAGCCGATAATCCCCATGCTATTAATTTGCAATATTCCAAGCTGGTTACTGTAAGTGGGCTTCTTACGACAGTAGATGGTGATGATGAAGGATTGCCGTATAGTTTAAAAGACATGCCAGCTATAAAGCTTGATTCCCCTGTAAATGTAATTGCACCACCAGATGAGGAGGAGGGTAGCGAAAAAATAACAGAAATGGGAGTGGGTATAATGCAGTTGGCTATGAATAATAATGGAATGATAGAAAAATTCAGGCAGATGAAAGGACAAAAAGCCAGAGTTATGTGTAACTTATATCATTCCCACACTGCACATCATGTAACACCTGTTGTTTGTGATGTAGAGAGGATAACTTCAACTAAGAATCAGCCAAAACAAACTAATGATCTAGTAACACAACCAGTAAGTAGGAAAAAGAGCTTAGATGATTTCTTTAGAGACAATCTATCACTTAGTGGTTTTTATGTGAAACGAGCTATTAAAAATCAAGCTGCCGGAGTATCTATAATGGATGCCATGACCTCCACAGACTCATCAAAAAGCAAGCTAAAAATCACCAGCGACCAACTAAATACCAATGGTTATGAGTATGCGAAACTTGCCGTTCGACAACTTCAAGAATTATGTTCTATGGGAATGGCAACAATGCACAGTCTCAAAGATGCTGATTGTGCTTCAATAATGTCATATGTGGAAAAATAGCTTATAGCAGTAAAAATACTAATCATTAATAATGGAGTATTAGAATGCGTATATTATGGCTTGCAGTAATTTTTTGCTCTATCTTTGGGGTTGCAGCGGGATTATTACCAGCGCTAACTATGGCTGAAAGCGCACCACAAGAAGCAGCGGGGGCGGCTATTGCAGTGGCGTGTGCCGTAGTACCTTACTGCATTGCTCGCGCAGTAAGTATGTTAAGCGGAAATTCAAAAAAGGACGATTGAAGCGATGATGGGTGGTCTTGATTTGCCTGAATTTTGGATTACTGCCGCTTTGATTGGTCTGATCCCAGCGGCGTTAGCTAACTCTAAGGGTCGAAATTTTTTCGCATGGTGGGTATACGGAACCCTTCTCTTTATAGTTGCCTTGATTCATGCTTTTGTATTGGACAAGATAGATAAAAAGAAATAACAGGATTGTTGCGAAACAGCCATCGTACAATAGCCCCTTCGGAGCTTTTCCCTCATCTTCTTTAACCATAGCTATTATACTTAAGCCAAGTTGACCAATGTAAGAGGTAGTAAATGCTGAAGAAGATTGCTTGTATAGCCACCTTATTTGCTTCAATGGGAGCCATTGCTGATAACGGAGTTTATGTTAGTGATAATGGCAAACTTGATATTCGTAATGGGAGCTATTTTTGTGGTATTTATCCAAGTGGGGTATTAAGCAATTTTAAAGAATTCCCACCCGGTCACTTCCCACGGGCTATGTTAAGAATCGAGCATGATGAAGAGGGAAAATATCTAGTTACGGATCTTCATCCAAACATACCGATGAGTGCTAAGCCATCCCCATCTTGGGGTAGCTTTGGCGCAACGGTTAAGCTTGAATCTAGTAGTAATAATTCCGTGAAATATAAAGAGTATGTGAACGATAGTAACTATGCATTCCTTATAGGCAGTGAAAAGCTGGGTATGATGGCAATTTTAAGCACAGATGACGCATTTAGCCCTATAAATGCAGTGTTAGGAAAGTGCGAAAAGATGAATAGTTATTGATAGCTGCCTAGCGCGGCTTTACATGATTTTTGTAACCCTCTTCACACTTTCTGGATGTGCTGATCAAATAATCAGTAACACCTATCATTGACTGAGTGGTTAAATGTGAGAAATGTTTAACATTGGGTGATGTTATGGAAGTTAAAGAGAAAATCGCTACGGCGTTTTGTACTCTTGGGCCTAGGGAGGATGTAGATACTAAGTTCCTAGTCCCAATAATCACAAAGGTATTGAATAGTTTTCCAGATTTTAAATGCATACATGTAGCTGTGAGCTTGGTAGGGTTAAAACAAGGCAAATCCTATCGATTATTTATAGATATTCTCCATAATGGAGAAAGTTGCATAAAATTTGATGAAAATCCTTACGGTGGCGATGGGGAAGAATTTATCGCTGATTATATCAAATTACCGAAGAATCAAGTCTCTGCTACTTTCAATGCCATATTTGACCATATAGAAATCGCGGAAGCTGGTATCTATGAAATAAAAGTGAAATTAAACAATGGCGAGAAGCAGTTGATTGACGAAAATTCTTACTATTTTGATGTAATTGATACAAAGGATTACAAACAATGACAGTACAGAGACACCTAACATCCGTAAAAAATGATGTTGTGACTGAAAATGCCGGAAATAAATCTTGGTATAATCATGGTGGAAATGGTGGAGGTGGAGGTATGGAATCACGAGTAGCAAGGCTTGAATCAGACGTTGAACATATCAAAACTACCATGAACGATATGAAGTTTGATCTAAAAACAGTCACCAGTGATGTCGGCACAATGAAGACTGATGTTGCCTTAATATTACAAAAGATAGATAACCTCTCTTCATCTGTAGAGAAGAAAGCAAATAATACCGACGTAGCTTTGATACTACAGAAGATGGGTGACATTTCTTCGTCCGTAGAAAAGAAAGCAAGCTCTGATCAGGTGACAGAACTTGACAGCAAAGTTTCAAAAAGACCTACAGAAGAGCAAGTGGAACTGAAAATCTCAAAAGTAGATAAAAAAATTGATGGCCTTAAGGTGTGGTTTTTGACCTTATTGCTGTTTTCAATAGCAATGCCAGTCATCATGTTTTTGCTAAACCTCTACATGAGGAAGCCATAAACAGCCCCATCACGGGGCTTTTTTCTTTAAAATCAAAATCATCCAAACTTGGATAATGCCTTACCTATCGATATGCAAAAATGCACATCGCTTATTAAAACGAACTGGACAAATCTGCATATTTTCTTTCTTAAATACCGAGATAACATTAGTTTAAATTTTGAGCGGAGTGTAAATTTACACTCTGGATATTTTTCAATGAGTTAGTTCATTATCTTGACCTAAGTGGGAATTCCCGCTTAGCCCTACCGCCAAATTTGTCGGTAGCTGGATAACCAATTGATAATACCTACTTGGCTTTTTTGTTGGTGGAATTTTCTTCTTGAATTTCATCAATAAGATCATTTAGCTCATCAATTTTTTTCTTTATGCCTTTCAGTAGCATCCCGTTATCTTTATCCGGATATTTGGCAACAGATATTTGCGTATCGAATCCACCACCAAAGCCTGTATTGTCAGAGAGATATATTTCATCTTCTTCAACCCATGTAGGGCGAATGTTCATTGCAAATTTTAACATTTCAATGAGTTCTGAATTCATTGAACGCCCATTTTTCTTCGCTCTTTCGGCAATAGCATCACGCATTCCATCAGGAAAGCGGAGATTGAACTTGTCTTGCATTTGACTTGGATACTTTGCCACTTTTTTTACTTCCTCGCATGGTAATAAAAATATTGTAGGATTAACTTGACACCATACGCAATGGTGTTAAATTAATATCAATGGTGTCAAATTAATCCCAAGGAGATAAAAATGAAAGATGCCCTGTACACAGAAAGAGCTACAGAAAAGTACAATCTACGCTTACCAAAGCGGGTTAAAGACTACGTTGAACTGAAAGCAAGGGAAGAAGGAGTGTCTTTGAACTCAGCAATTATTCAAAGGCTTGTATGGAGTATTAATAATGAAAAAAGAATGCATGGGCAGTAAAAGTGAAACCTCGAAGGGTACGACCAACGAGGCTTCAATAACGTTAAATATGTACAAGGAAAATAACGCTATGAAAATTCTAGCACCTGCAACACAAGCTGTCACTATGTCGAGCATTGAGATTGCCGAACTGGTAAATAAACGCCATGACAACGTTAAGCGAACCATTGAAATACTGATTAAAAGAGGTGTAATTACTTCTCCTCAAATTGAGGAAAAGCCCACTACTGGTCGCCCCGTAACATATTACCTGTTTAAAGGTGAGCAAGGAAAACGTGGCAGCATTATTGTGGTTGCTCAACTATCCCCTGAATTTACCGCTCGTTTAGTTGACCGCTGGCAGGAACTGGAAAACAAGCTGTCTCAGCCTCAGATCCCCCAATCATTACCAGAAGCACTTCGCTTGGCTGCTGACTTGGCAGAGCAGAATGCGGAACTTGAGCACAAGGTTGAAGAAATGAAGCCGGATGTTCAAGCACTGGAGCGTATCGCAAAATCAGACGGTTCTATGTGTGTTACTGATGCCGCGAAACAGTTACAGGTTCGTCCCAAGGTTCTTTTTGACTTACTGAAAGAAAATCATTGGATTTATCGTCGTATTGGTTCGGATGTGTGGACTGGATATCAAGACAAGATTCAGACTGGCTATCTTGAACATAAGGTAACGGTAGTCATGAAAAATGATGGTAGCGAAAAAACGACAACACAGGTTCGCATCACTCCGAAAGGCATTTCCAAACTGGCTAAGATGTTGAGTGTGGATAAAGCAGCGTAAGGATTTGGAGGCCAAGGATGGCTGAGGGATAGTTAAATTATCACATTACGTTATTAATGCAATCGATTAGCTCGCTATAAATTTGATTTACGAAGCACTTCCCAAATTCACAAAGGTTATCTTTACAAAAAGTTACAATCACGCGATAAATAGTGTCGTTCCATCACTGTAAAACGGTGAAGCCCCCAACTATTACCAGTAGTCAGGGGCTTCAATAAATCGTCTACCCTAGGCATAGGAAGTAAACATGTTAAGTATACCAGTTAATGAATTAACTAAAAGTTCTAATTCAGTACAAAGCATGACCGCTATCATGCATAACAGCATTCCAGTGATCACCACTGAGTTATTAGCTGGAATGTATGGAACTGATGTCGTACGCATTCGTCAAAACCATGCCAGAAATACCGATAGATTTTATGAAGGTAAGCATTTTTTCATTATCAAAGGCAAGGAATTACAAGAGTTTAAGAACAGAGTATCTTTAAGCTACTCTGTTGCAAATAGTGAAGTAGTCGGTAAGCGCGCCAGAAGTTTAACCTTATGGACAGAACGCGGAGCCGCCCGACACGCTAAGATGCTGGATACCGATCAGGCATGGAACGTTTTTGAGGCTCTGGAAGATTTTTACTTCAACCAGAAAGAAGCCGAGCCAGTTGTAGCTAAAACCACAGTCCAACAACGGAATCCCTTAAAGAACGCTATTAACCTTCTGGTGAGCAAGAAAGGCATCATGTACCCAGAGGCTTACTCACTCGTTCACCAGCGATTCAATGTAGAGCATATAGACGAACTGACAGCCGATCAGTTACCACAGGCTATAGAATATGTTCACAAGATGGCGCTAGAGGGTGAGTACTTGGGGAAAGAGGAACTATCTGTTTCAGAAGTTAAACAGATATCCGACGACGATTTGCAAATCCTATGCTGGCTATGGAAATACTCAATTGATATGGCTCACTATATGATTGATGTAGAACCATTACTCAGCATTGCAGGGCATAGGCTTGCTGGTGCATATGCTGAACTCCCGAACAGAGCCATTAGAAAATCCAACGAAGCACGTCGCATTCTTGAGAAGGCAACGGAACATATTCAAATTAAGACTGTTCAGATGGATAACTGGCGGATACTACATAGTCTGAGAATTCCTAGCTGCCCACTCTAACCCCAAGCCACGGATGGCTTTGAATGAAATTTATGACAGGCGATTAATTAATCAAATAGTAAAAAGAAAATACCCGCTGTAGTGTGTGCTAGACAA
>NZ_JANAIF010000053.1 GCF_024721015.1 Xenorhabdus bovienii | reverse complement strand
ATTGCGCCGCAACTGGGACAAAACTATCTGAACATGAAAACCGCCGAGCAGCAGGACATGTATAACCAGTTGCTGGGGTTGGTTAACGTTGGTCTGTCTGGTGCGGGCGCTCAATCTGCGGCAGCGGCTAACAATGCGAATGCCCTCGGTTCGCTGTATAGCCAACAAGGGGCAATAAATGCAGGGAGGAAAGCGCTTCCGTGGCAGATTGCAGCAGGAGCAAATAACAGCATCAATAACGGTGCATCACAGGACATTAACCAGTTCGGCGGCATGGCCAGCAAAATGTTTGGCGGGATGATGGGGGGCATGTTCTGATGACTCAACCAATTAACTATTATGAATCCCTGATGCCTGATCTGGCGGGGCAGTCGCTAAAGGAAACACAGAATAGACTAGGGCAGGCGCAACTTACTGGATTAAACCTGCAAAACCAGCAAATGCAGCAACAGATGAGCGAACAGCAAGCCTTTAGACAGGCATTGCCCGATGCAATCAATGATCCGCAAAAGCTGCGAGAACTGGCAGTTCAATACCCCTCTCAGCTACAAAATATTCAGGCTCAGTTGGGGTTCAGGAGCGCCCAAGATGTTGCTGCGCTCGACACGACAGTAAATCAGTTACAGTTAGCTATAGCGACAGGCGATCCGCGCAATGTAGCGGCGGCTATCGTACAGAACGCTGAGGTTATTCAGTCTAAGGGAGTGGAACCTCAGCAACTAATGTCAATGTATGCGAACAATCCTGAACAGCTAACTGAGGTTCTCAATACAGTTAAATTGGGAACTATGAACGCCAAAGATCAGTTTGAGGTATTAGATAAGAAAGAAATTCGAGAAATTGATCGCGGGAAATTGTCGGAGAGCATCCGCAGTAGTCAAGCGTCTGAGTCGCTACAGGCCAGAAGTCAGGATATCCAAGTTCGTGGGCAAAATATCAGTCGAGCCAACGCTCTCACTTCTGCCTATGCCCCCACATCAGCAATGCAGAACTACCAACAGTATGCAAGCATGCTGAAAGCCGATCCCGAAGGGGCTAAAACATTTGCTCAGGCCGCTGGAATAAATCCATCTGAGAAGAAGTTATTTAAAGTGGAAACTATGCCGGATGGTTCGGTAATGAAATATTATTCAAACGGAGAAGAGGAAAAAGGGAAAATTACCGATCCGATTAAAGACGCTAATATGCGTAAGCCACTATCCGTGCGGGAGGCTGATGGCATATTACAGAAAGCCAGCGAAGGTTCTAAATCTGCGGCTGGCTTTGCTATGCGTATTGAAGATGGGTTATCAGGCATGGATCAATTAATGAAGTCTAGTCAGATTTCCCCACAAAGAGCGGCATTTATTTCTGCCCGTCTGGGTGATGGAATGATTGCAAATACTGCATTAAGCCCATCTGAACAAGCCTATTTACTTCATGCCAGAGATACAGTTAATGCCATTTTGCGCAAAGATACCGGTGCGGCCATAACCGATGCGGAGACAAAAGAATATGGTAGGTTATATCTTCCTCAGCCCGGAGAAAGTAACAAAGCGCTAGATGTGAAGAACAAAAAGCTGGAAGCTAGATTCAAAACATTTCGCGGTGAATCTGGGTTGGCTTATGAAGCCATGAAGGTATCTTCAAAAGCGTATGATGCTCAGGAACAGGCTGGCAAACCAATTGCCGATACCCAACAATCATCTTCATCTGGCGGGGTTAGTGAGGGAGCAACAGCAACCAATCCAAACACGGGGAAGAAAATAGTATTTAGAGGTGGCAAATGGCAACCAATGTAGCGTTACCTGATGGATTTGTTCTGGATAATGACAATTCAGTAAATTCAGCTCCCTCACTTCCTGATGGCTTTGTTCTTGATAGCCAGCAACAAGTGCCACAGCAATCCGAACGCGGATTTTTTGGTGATGTTGCTGCCGGACTTGCTGAAACAGGGAAATCACTCGCTCAGGCGGGGGTAAATGTTGCCAATATTATCCCTGATGCTGGTGATGCGGTTGTGAGTGCGGGTGCGTGGGCGGGTGAAAAGATCGGCTTAGGTGACGGAACATACACGCCTGCTACACGATTCGAATTACCCGACAATCTCAAGCCAACAACAACCGAGGGTAAGGTGTTCTCACAGGCTCTGCCATTCTTGGTAAACCCCGCAGGGACTGCCTTTCGTGGCGCGGCATTAACCGAAAAGGCCGCCCGGCTTGCTGCTGAG
The DNA here is from genome assembly GCF_024721015.1 of Xenorhabdus bovienii. GTDB lineage: Bacteria > Pseudomonadota > Gammaproteobacteria > Enterobacterales > Enterobacteriaceae > Xenorhabdus > Xenorhabdus bovienii. Next base: position 24,509 of record NZ_JANAIF010000053.1, on the reverse strand, counting down.
AACGCAGTCGGTGTGCTGGCTGAAAATGCAGGAAAAGGCGGAAACGGGAATCCAGCAACAGATTTAGCGACTGCCACAGCATTAAGTGCCGCTACAAAAGGCTTGTTTAATTTGGCCGGGGCTGGATATAGAGGCATCAGAGGAGCGATGACATCAGAAGCTCAACAAGCGGTACAATTTGCTGAGCGAAACAATGCCCCCTTAATGACGACTGATATTGTCCAGCCAACGACATTTGCAGGGCGCTCTGCTCAGGCGTTAGGTGAAAAGATCCCTATAACGGGTACGGGAGCGCCAAGAAGAGCGCAGCAGCAAGCCAGAGAGGGGCTGGTTAGGAATTACTCTCAACGTTATGGAGAACCTAATGCTGAGGAGGTAATCAATAGCCTGACTCGAAAATCGGGTTCTGGTGGATATATTCGAGAAGCAGCCGGTAACAGATTAAGCAATATATCTCGCGATATGGCTCCAGTTGGAAATATACAAACAAACAGAACGCTAACAGCCATTGATAATGAAATAGCGCATTTGGGCAGACTGGGCGAAGTATCAGATCAGGCAACCATAGCGCAATTACAGCGCTATAGGAATGAAATAGCGAATGGAGCCAACTTTCAGCATCTCAGAGATTTGAGAACTCAGTTTAGGCAGGATGTTAGAGGTGAGCGTGTTGTTTGGCCTTCTCAGTCTGAGGCATCGGTTAATAGAGCATACAGAGCCATGACCGAAGATATTGATGCATCAGTAAGGGGAAATCTAGGTAATGAAGCTGTACGCAGGTATCAGCAAGCCAATGAAATATACGCCAGAGAGGCGGTCAGCGTAAATAACACGCGCCTTAAGAACGTATTGCAGAAGGGAGAATTGACGCCAGAAGTAGCTAATAACTTGCTTTTCAGTAATAAGCGGAGTGAGGTTGCTAGGCTGTATCGCTCACTGGATGAGCACGGGAGGCGATCAGCAAGGGCTGCGATAATTGGTAAGGCGTTCGAATCATCCAGTGGAAGTCCTGATAAATTCCTAAATGCAGTCAACCGACTTGGAAACCAGACAGGTATATTCTTTCGAGGTCAAGAACGGCAATATCTTAACGGGTTAACACGGTATTTAGATTCCACAAGAAGAGCCTCAAGAGCGGGGGCAGTAACGCCCACAGGACAAGAGTTGCTGCAAGTTGGAATACCCGCGGGTGTGGCTACTGATTTTCTTGGAACGGGTGGTATGGGAACAGCGGCTTTTGGATCTTATGGGGCATTGGCCAGAATTTATGAAAACCCTCGCGTCAGGAACTTTATGTTGCGACTGGCTAACACGCCAAGAGGCAGTACCGCCGCCGACGCAATAATAGAGCGAACTCAATCATTGGTTAATTCTATTTTGCAAGGGGAAAGAGCTGAACTGACCAATAAGAATTAACTGATTGTTATAATAGAGAACATCGGTGAACCGTATTAGTCGCATTCTATTTCTTGGGTGGATTCCCATATGTACGGATCGGAACAAATTACATAGCCATCTTTAACTACGTCCCAACCAGAGATATAACCATTGTCACCAATAAATTGGGATGCAACAGAACTGAGTGCGACAGCGCTTGTTATGCCAAGAATGAAACCGACAAGAAACTTCTTCACACCATCACCTCACTGTTTATTTTTTATTATATTACCCCACTCAAAGGAGATTGAACATGTCGATTGAAGAACGCTTAGATCGCCTAGAATCAGCGGTCAAAATCATGTCTATGAAGATGGCCAATCAAGAGCTTGAAGAATGTAACGCTGAGATTGAGAAAACTACAAAGCGCCTTGAAATCCTCAAGCAGTCGCGTGATAACCATCTTACCGTGATTAGATCCGGTAACTATTTATAAGCATAGAAATGTCTTTATCTTCTGGGTCAAATGAATTTGATAGCTGGTCAAAGATAGCCTGCCTTTCTTCCTGTGGCAGCTTGGAATAAATGAGGAAAACTAGTTTTTGGAGCCTTGTTATCTCTTTCTTTAGTTGTTCGGGTGATGATTGATTATTGTTCCAGTTATTCATTTTTTATCCTTTTCATACAGTGTAACTAAGGCTTCGAATAGTATCTGTTTTTCTCAGATTCAACAAACCACCTAACGCCGCTTAACCGCGGTTTTTTTACATCCAAATTTCAACCAATACAGTTTCCCCGCTGGGATTTCGCACGTCTGGAGAACATAAATGTCAGAAATAATACCTAATGTTATCGTCTCAATGCCATCACAGTTATTTACTATGGCACGTTCATTCAAGGCGTGCTCTAACGGCAGGATTTACATTGGCAAAATAGACACCGATCCAACCATACCCGAGAACCAGATTCAGATTTACATGGAACGTGAGAACGGTGATTTAGTGCCTGCTCCTCAACCCATCATTATCAACGCAGCGGGCTATCCGGTTTATGCCGGACAGATGGCTAAGTTCGTGACTGTTCAGGGACATTCAATGGCTGTCTATGACAGCTATGGAGTGCAGCAGTTCTACCTTCCGAATGTACTAAAGTATTCTCCTGATCGCTTACGGCAGGAGCTGGAAAGTGAGCATGGCGCAGAATTAATAAATACCAAGTTTGGAGTGAATCTCCAAGAATACTTGAATTCGATGTATTTTGATAATGTGCTATTTGATGCATCAAAGGTTGAGGATGCATTTAAAACTAATAACATTATCTTATTAAGAACGGCCGATATTAATGTTTCCATTGAAATACCTGTCGATAAGAAATTAATTGTCTTACCTCCGGTTGGTAGTCAATCAGTTGTACTTAGGAAAGAGGGTAAGGTTTTTATTGTAAATAAGGGATCTCAACTGATAGCCCCATATTTGGAGACAGCAGATTATGACATGGATGTTGTGACCGTAAATGGCTCGTCCAGACCGACAATGTTATTGGCTGTTGGTCAAGAAACAATGGTTGATGTCAACATCTATGGGCATTACACGCGAGGTCGTGGAATAGTCATGGATGCGACCACTGGTCAGAATGGTAAATCAGGAATTATTTCCGGTGTTATCATTAAAGCAACGGTGAGAGGTATGCTAACCGCCTACGAGGAGGTTTTAGGTCGAACGGGAGGCGAGGAAGATCCAACGTATATTAACAACAATCACATAAACATAACGATATGGAAATGCACTAACGGATTGATGCAATTTGATTATGATTATTTTAAGGAACGGGAAAAATATGGTGAAATTTCTGGAAATGATTATAAGTTGTATTATCAGTCATCGACTGAATCAGTTAATATATTAAGGATTTGCGGTGTTTATAATGTAGTAACAGGAACCGTATGGGATACGGATTATCCTGGTCTGCACCAAAAATCTGTTGATATTCGCGGTATGTCTAATGTTATTGGCTCTAAATCATTCCCAAGTATTTCTACACAGTTTGTAACCGTTGATAATTCCACAAGTAATGGCAATACCTATATTGGCGCAACATATGGTATTAATAGAATAGATAATGGTGGTTTAAGTGTATTTAGCAACGCTAGCCTCGCTTCCCACGATAGAGATAACATTAGGAGCATTGAATCCACATTGTTTTTTATTAAAGATGAAAAAAATATAATTCCAAACAGTAATTTCATAGTCGGTTCTGTAAACTTAGATTATAGATTTCTACATAACCTTCCTATTATTGCAGATGGTTTTATTGTAATAGAGAATATTAATGGCTGGGATCTTGCCAATGTTCGTGTTGGAATTGGCCTTGGTTTAGAAGAAGGACAAAAAGCAATTAGTGAGGAATATAAAATTACACAATCTGGCAGAGCCATAAAAATACCAGTTAGCATTATTATTACAAAAACAAAAGTTAAAGCTTTCTCTGGATCGTATTTTTGGTATGGTTCTCCAAGTGATATGCCTGAAATAAATGGCAGAGTTAATATTATTCTTACAGTAAAAGCTGATAAATCTGTCATTGCTGCAAGTGCTCATTTGACCATCAAATCGTTCTCGCTGTAATAATAGTTTAACTGATGACGTTGTTTTTCACTGCTAAAAAACAACGTCACAAATTTATTTATGTTACAGATTATATCGCCTAGTGATTAAGTCATTCTCATTAATTTCTTTGATGAATCTCGCGGGAATTCCAGCGTAAACGCTGTTGCTAGGGATGTCTTTTGTTACGACGGAGCCAGCGCCAATTTTAACATCATTACCTATTACAACATCTTCAACTATGCATACACTAGGCCCAATATAAACATTGTCACCAATAGTAGCTGCTTGACCTTCATTTGATCCAATGGTAGTAAATTGGCTAATGTTTACATTGTTTCCTATAATAGCTGTTGGGTTGATAACTATACATCCTCCATGCCCAATGTAAAATCCATGACCAATTTTTGTCCCTCTAGGTATATCTAGCATGTGTTTTTTAGATATACGGCGATGCATTAAGATGGCAATGAATTTTAAAAGTTTATTTTTAGATTCACATAAACGAAACCAAAACATAAACTTAAAGCCTGTATTTAATAAATAATGTTTAATAATTTGCTTTTTGCTTACTTTATCCTTGCCAATATGTCGACATAAATCACTTTTTATCAACTCTGAAATGCTCATTTCCATTTAACAACACCTATTAAAAAAAATTATAATTAGCATTTTGGTGGTTACTTTTGTCTGGGATATTTATCCATTGATACCCCATCAATGTCATCAGCAAACTGGTGGGTTGACGCTGTTTTGTCAACCGAAGCTCGATCAAAGTGATAATAGCCTCCTTTCCTGCCTCTCCACAATCCCCCGCTTCTCTTTCAGGTAGTCGTAGCGGTCGATATCTCATCAATGTAGTCGGCGAGCTGGTGGGTGGGGTGGGGAGATGATTGATATTTTATCAACATAGTCAGATAGTAACTCTGTGTGTTAATATGGATTTCGAGTTTTAGCAATGTACATAGGTAGTTTGATGAATTGTGTACATAACTGTGTACATAACTTACAGAGTGAAGTAAGAGATTGCTAATAACATACTGAAAATAAACGAATTTGATTTCATACAAGTGATCTTTCGTGTGGGTCACCACTGTAGATAAGGATTTTAAATGCCTGTAATTACTCTTCCTGACGGTAGTCAACGTCAATTTGAGCATGCCGTTTCTGTAATGGATGTGGCTCGCGATATCGGTGTGGGCTTGGCAAAAGCGTGTATTGCTGGCCGTGTTAATGGCGAATTGGTGGATGCATGTGAATTAATTGAAACCGATGCTAACCTTGCAATTATTACCAGCAAGGATGAAGACGGTCTGGAAATTATTCGCCACTCATGTGCACATTTGTTAGGTCATGCAGTCAAGCAGCTATGGCCTGATACGAAAATGGCAATCGGTCCTGTGATTGACAATGGTTTCTACTACGATGTTGATTTAGATCGCTCTTTGACGCAGGAAGATATCGAGCTGCTTGAGAAACGCATGCTGGAGCTTGCCAAGACAGATTATGACGTCATCAAGAAGAAAGTCAGTTGGCAGGAAGCGCGTGATGCATTCGCAGCTCGTGGCGAAGAATACAAGATCCAGATTCTGGATGAGAATATTAGCCGTGATGACCATCCGGGTCTATATCACCATGAAGAATATATGGATATGTGCCGTGGGCCACACGTCCCTAATATGCGTTTTTGCCATCACTTCAAATTGCAGAAAATAGCGGGCGCATACTGGCGTGGCAATAGCGACAACAAAATGTTGCAGCGTATTTACGGTACTGCATGGGCAGACAAAAAACAACTCAATGCCTACTTGCAACGCTTAGAAGAAGCTTCAAAACGTGATCACCGTAAAATCGGCAAACAGCTCGATCTGTACCACATGCAGGAAGAGGCGCCGGGCATGGCATTCTGGCATAATGATGGTTGGACAATTTTCCGTGAACTGGAAACATTTGCCCGCGTCAAGCTGAAAGAGTACCATTATCAGGAAGTGAAAGGCCCATTCATGATGGATCGTATCCTGTGGGAAAAAACAGGTCACTGGGAAAACTACAAAGAACATATGTTCACCACATCATCGGAAAACCGTGAATACTGCGTGAAGCCGATGAACTGCCCAGGACATGTCCAGATTTTCAATCAGGGTCTGAAATCTTATCGTGACCTGCCGTTGCGTATGGCTGAATTTGGTAGCTGTCATCGTAATGAACCGTCAGGGGCATTGCATGGATTGATGCGTGTACGCGGCTTTACTCAGGATGATGCACATATCTTCTGTACTGAAGACCAAATTCATCAAGAAGTCAGCAGCTGCATCAAAATGATTTATGACGTGTATAATACGTTTGGTTTCGAGAAGATTGTTGTCAAATTATCGACTCGTCCAGAAAAACGTATTGGCACTGACAAACAGTGGGATGAAGCGGAAGCTGATCTTGCTGAAGCACTGAAACAAAGCGGTATTGAATTTGAATATCAGCCGGGTGAAGGTGCTTTTTATGGCCCTAAGATCGAATTTACTCTATATGATTGTTTGGATCGTGCGTGGCAATGTGGTACTGTGCAGCTCGATTTTTCATTGCCAGCGCGTTTGAATGCGTCATATGTCGGTGAAAATAACGAACGTAAGGTTCCTGTAATGATCCACCGTGCTGTTCTAGGCTCTCTGGAACGGTTCATTGGTATCCTGACCGAAGAATATGCTGGGTTCTTCCCAACATGGTTGGCACCTCAACAGGTTGTCGTCATGAATATTACTGACGGTCAGGCAGATTATGTACAGGAATTGGTTAAAAAACTTCAAGATGCTGGCATTCGTGCAAAAGCAGACTTGAGAAATGAGAAGATTGGTTTTAAAATTCGCGAACACACTCTGCGTCGAGTGCCTTACATGCTTGTTTGCGGCGATAAAGAGGTCGAATCAGGAAAAACTTCTGTTCGTACCCGCCGTGGCAAGGATTTAGGTAGCATTAATGTCAGTGAGTTTACAGAAAAACTACTGACAGAAATACGCAATCGCAATCTTCATCAATTGGAGGAATAAGGTATTAAAGGCGGAAAAAGAATTCAACCGGCGCGCCCAAATCGCATTAATGAAGAGATTCGCGCCTCTGAAGTTCGTTTAACAGGATTAGATGGCGAACAGATTGGTATTGTCAGTCTGAGAGAAGCTCTTGAGAAAGCTGAGGAAGCTGGTGTTGATTTAGTTGAAATCAGCCCAAATGCCGAACCGCCGGTTTGTCGTATCATGGACTACGGCAAGTTCCTCTATGAGAAGAGTAAATCAGTCAAAGAACAGAAAAAGAAACAAAAGGTTATTCAGGTTAAGGAAATCAAATTCCGTCCTGGTACAGATGAAGGCGACTATCAGGTCAAACTACGCAACCTGATTCGTTTTCTGGAAGATGGCGATAAAGCTAAAATCACCCTGCGTTTCCGTGGGCGTGAAATGGCGCATCAGCAGATTGGTATCGAAATGCTTAACCGCATTCGTGAAGATCTGAGTGAACTGGCTGTGGTCGAATCCTTCCCATCGAGGATCGAAGGCCGCCAGATGATCATGGTGCTCGCTCCTAAGAAGAAATAGTCAGGCAGTCAAGTAATGGACTCCAGTCAGTTTTTGGTTGGAGTCTATTCGCCTTACTAATTCGTTGTAATCAACAATGCGAAGTGGAAATTAAAATGCCAAAGATTAAAACAGTACGCGGCGCGGCTAAACGCTTTAAGAAAACTGCCAGTGGTGGTTTCAAGCGTAAGCACGCTAACCTTCGTCACATCCTGACTAAAAAATCAACTAAGCGTAAGCGTCATTTACGTCCAAAAGGCATGGTCTCCAAAGGAGATTTGGGCCTAGTTGCTGCTTGTCTGCCATACGCATAAGCAAATTTTTTAGATTAGAATTCAGAGACGATAGGAGAAGTATATGGCTCGCGTAAAACGTGGTGTTATTGCCCGTGCACGTCACAAGAAAATTTTAAAACAAGCGAAAGGTTACTATGGTGCCCGTTCGCGCGTTTACCGTGTTGCTTTCCAGGCAGTTATCAAAGCTGGTCAATACGCTTACCGTGACCGCCGTCAGCGTAAACGTCAATTCCGCCAATTGTGGATTGCACGTATCAACGCTGCTGCACGTCAGAACGGCATGTCTTACAGCCGTTTCATCAATGGCCTGAAAAAGGCTTCGATTGAAATCGACCGTAAGATTCTGGCTGACATCGCTGTATTCGACAAAGTAGCATTTGCTGCTCTGGTTGAAAAAGCGAAGGGTGCTCTGGCATAAGTCAGGTTAGAAGAGGGAGCTTGCTCCCTCTTTTACTTTCCCCCAAAATATGGCTTACTATTGATTGGGTTAATAAGGACATAATGGAGAGAATGGCAATGATGAAATTAGCTTTTTTTCGTTTCTTTTTTTACTTTAGCGCCTGAAATCGGGGGGCTTTGCGCGTAAGAAAAGAAACGAAAAACAGCGCTTGAGCCTCCAGTGTGGAGGCTTTTTTATTTTTATGACCTCACTAATAGCTATTTGGGGCATAGTCGATAACAACTAAAGGGCCATCTGGCCGAAGGAAGAGGAAAACGATGTCACATCTTACTGAGCTGGTTGCAAAGGCAAAAGCAGCCGTAGAGGAAGCCCAGGATGTTGCCGCGTTGGATTTGGTGCGAGTTGAATACCTGGGAAAAAAAGGCCATTTAACCCTCCAGATGTCATCGCTGCGTGACTTACCAGCCGACGAACGTCCAGCGGCAGGGGCTGTTATTAATCAGGCAAAACAGGAAGTGCAGGAAGCATTGAATGCTCGTAAGGCAAAACTGGAAGCTGATGTTCTGAATGCACGTTTGGCAGCAGAAAAAATCGATATTTCATTGCCTGGCCGTCGTATGGAAAATGGTGGATTACATCCTGTTACCCGCACGATTGAACGTATTGAAACTTTCTTTGGCGAATTGGGTTTTTCTGTTGAATCTGGCCCAGAAATCGAAGATGACTATCATAACTTCGATGCCCTGAATATTCCGGCACATCACCCTGCTCGTGCTGATCATGATACATTCTGGTTTGATGCAACGCGCCTGCTGCGTACACAAACTTCAGGAGTACAGATCCGTACTATGAAAGAACGCCAGCCGCCGATCCGCATCATTGCACCAGGTCGCGTATACCGCAATGATTATGACCAGACACATACGCCAATGTTCCATCAGGCAGAAGGGCTGATTGTTGATAAAAATATCAGCTTTACTAATCTGAAGGGGACATTGCATGACTTTTTGAATAACTTTTTCGAAGAAGAGATGCAGGTTCGTTTCCGTCCTTCCTATTTCCCATTTACGGAACCTTCCGCAGAAGTTGATGTGATGGGTAAAAATGGTAAGTGGCTGGAAGTATTGGGTTGCGGCATGGTACATCCAAATGTATTGCGCAGTGTTGGCATTGACCCTGAAGTCTATTCTGGTTTTGCTTTTGGCATGGGAATGGAACGCTTAACTATGTTGCGTTACGGCATCACAGATTTACGTGCTTTCTTCGAAAACGACTTGCGTTTCCTCAAACAATTTAAATAAGGCAGGAATATCTCATGAAATTCAGTGAACTCTGGTTACGCGAGTGGACTAACCCTGCCATCAGCAGTGAAGCATTGTCTGATCAAATCACCATGGCAGGTTTAGAAGTGGATGGTGTTGAAAAAGTGGCAGGTCAATTCCACGGTGTTGTTGTGGGTGAAGTCGTTGAATGTGGCCAACATCCAAACGCAGATAAATTGCGTGTCACAAAAGTTAATGTAGGTGGCGATCTCCTGCTGGATATTGTTTGTGGTGCACCAAATTGCCGCCAGGGGCTGCGTGTCGCCGTTGCTACAGTGGGCGCGGTGTTACCGGGTGATTTCAAGATCAAAGCTGCGAAATTGCGCGGAGAGCCATCAGAAGGGATGCTCTGTTCTTTCTCTGAACTGGGTATTGCAGATGATCATGATGGCATTATTGAACTGCCTGCGGATGCACCGATTGGTACTGATCTGCGCGATTATATCAAATTGAATGATAGCGTCATTGAAATCAGCATTACACCTAACCGTGCAGATTGTCTAAGCATCATGGGTGTTGCTCGTGATGTTGCTGTCATCAATAAACTGTCAATGATAGAGCCACAGATCGAGTTTGTAAAACTAACTACAGAAGCTACATTCCCTATCCGTGTCGACGCACCAGAAGCCTGCCCACGCTACTTGGGACGCGTTATCAAGAATGTAAACGTCAAGGCTGAAACACCACTGTGGATGCGTGAAAAACTGCGTCGTGGTGGTATTCGTTCTATTGATCCAATTGTTGATGTTACTAATTATGTACTGTTAGAGTTGGGACAACCGCTGCATGCATTCGATTTGGAACGCTTAAGTGGCTCAATTACTGTTCGTCTGGCTGAGCAGGGTGAAAAATTAACATTGTTAGATGGTAACGAAATAGAACTTTCTGCTGATACACTCGTTATTGCTGATGAAAAGCAAGCGCTTGCAATGGCAGGAATTTTTGGCGGCCAATATTCTGGTGTGAATGCTGAAACACAGCATATTTTACTGGAGTGTGCTTTCTTTGCACCATTAGCGATTACAGGTCGTGCTCGTCGTTATGGCCTGCATACTGATGCTTCCCATCGTTTTGAGCGTGGCGTAGATCCACAACTTCAGCATAAAGCGATGGAATATGCCACCCAATTGCTGATTGCCATTTGTGGTGGGGAAGCCGGAGAGATCATTGATGTTACCAGTGGATCCTATTTGCCAAAATCGGCAACTATTACTCTGAATCGCAATAAATTGGATCGCCTGATTGGTCATCATATCGTTGATGACGAAGTTACGGATATTTTGACACGTTTAGGCTGTCAGGTGACAGTTCAGAACGATAGCTGGCAGGCTGTTGTACCTAGCTGGCGTTTTGATATGCAGATTGAAGAAGATCTGGTTGAAGAAATTACACGTATTTACGGTTACAATAACATCCCAGACGTGCCTGTGCGCGCTGATCTTGTGATGACTGCACACCGTGAAGCTAATCTGCCATTGAAACGCGTCAAAACGATGCTGGTGGACAAAGGCTATCAAGAAGCGATTACCTACAGTTTTGTTGATCCAAAGATTCAGCAATATTTGCATCCGCAGGAAGAAGCATTAATCCTGCCAAATCCGATTTCGGCTGACATGTCGGCTATGCGCTTGTCATTGTTGACAGGATTATTGACCACTGTTGTTTATAACCAGAACCGTCAGCAGAACCGTGTCCGCTTGTTTGAAACTGGCTTGCGTTTTGTGCCTGATGAAAATGCTGAACATGGTATTCGTCAGGAATTGATGCTTGGTGGCGTGATAGCAGGAAATCGTTTTGAAGAACACTGGTTGATTGAAAAACAAGCAGTTGATTTCTTTGATCTTAAGGGCGATTTAGAATCCGTTTTAGAATTGACTGGTATGCTATCTAGCATTTCATTTAGGGCGGAGGAACATCCTGCTTTACACCCTGGACAAAGCGCTGGGATTTATCTGGAAAATAATTATATTGGTTATATAGGTGTTGTTCATCCAGAATTGGAGCGCAGATTTGACTTAAATGGTCGCACCGTGATATTCGAATTATTGTGGGCCAGTCTGGTGGACCGCGTGATTCCTGAAATGAAGGAAGTTTCTCGCTTCCCATCTAATCGCCGTGATATCGCCATAGTTGTGCCTGAAAATGTAGCCGCAGAAGATGTTCTTGCTGAATGTAAGAAAGTTGGCGTAAATCATATAGTTGGCATAAACTTATTTGACGTGTATTGTGGTAAAGGTGTCGTGGAAGGCTACAAAAGCCTTGCTATTAGCTTAATCTTGCAGGATACCGTGCGTACACTGGAAGAAGAAGAGATTACTGCGACCGTCAACAAATGCGTTGCTGCATTAGAACAGCGATTCAAAGCATCCTTGAGGGACTGAACTTATGGCGCTTACTAAAGCTGAAATGTCAGAAAATCTGTTTGAGAAACTGGGTATTAGCAAACGTGACGCTAAGGATCTAGTGGAAATATTCTTTGAAGAAGTGCGTCATTCTTTAGAGAATGGGGAGCAGGTTAAATTATCTGGATTTGGCAACTTTGATTTACGAGACAAGAATCAACGTCCAGGTCGTAATCCGAAGACAGGCGAAGATATTCCAATTACGGCCCGTCGTGTTGTTACGTTTCGCCCAGGTCAAAAGTTGAAAAATCGGGTGGAAAAAGCTTTACCAAAAGAATAAAACACATAAAAAAGGCCGCATTATTGTGCGGTCTTTTTCTTACCTTTAATATCTTGTTGTATACAATGGGATACATTTCTTTTTTCTGGTGCTGCCAATGCACTCTGTTTATGAATTAATCACTCTCCAGAAAAAACGTGACTATCGTGTGATAGCACTCCTATCTATCTTATTTATTATGTTATTTATTTTGTCATTATGTGCAGGAGAATTATGGTTCTGGCCTGATCAATGGCTGTCTGACTCGGCCCGATTGTTTATCTGGCAATTGAGGTTGCCCAGAGCGATTGCGGTGATAGCGGTTGGTGCGAGTTTGGCTGTGTCTGGCGCCGTCATGCAGGCGTTATTTGAAAACCCGCTGGCAGAGCCGGGACTATTGGGGATCAGTAATGGCGCTGGAGTTGTTGTGGTATGTCTGATCCTTGTCTTTCATGGTGTTGCTCCATTGTGGCTATTAAGTGTTGGTGCGGTTCTTGGGGCGTTCGCTATGACTGCTATTTTGTTGGGCTTTTCCAGAAAACATCAAGTGACTAATACACGGTTGCTATTGATTGGCGTCGCTTTCGGAGTGATATTTGGCGCCATGATGACATGGATGGTTTACTTCAGTACCAGTCTGGACCTGCGTCAGTTGATGTATTGGATGATGGGTAGTTTCAGCGGTATTGACTGGCGTCAGAAATGGCTGGTTATTGCACTGGTCCCCGCTATTTTCTGGCTGAGTCAACAAGGGAAAATCCTTAATTACCTATCGCTTGGTGAGTTACAGGCTCAACAATTGGGAATATCACATAATAAGTGGCGTAATTTATTTGTATCGGTAGTTGGATTGTTGGTTGGTTTGAGCGTTGCTTTAGCAGGGGCGATTAGTTTCATTGGTTTGGTGATTCCCCATATCTTAAGGTTGACTGGTCTGACAGATCATAAGACCTTGCTTCCAGCTTGTGCACTGGCGGGAAGTAGTGGCTTATTATTGGCAGATCTATTTTCCCGTCTGTCATTATCCCATGCGGAAGTGCCGATTGGTGTGGTCACGGTAACCTTGGGAGCACCAATTTTTATATGGCTACTATTAAAAACACATCATAGATAAATATATTTGATGAGTGTCATGGGAGAAATAAAATGACCTGTCAACCGATTTTAGAATTGAATAATATTACGGTTGACAAGAGACTGACCACATTGTCTGAATCTGTTATAGCAAGAGAACAAATTCATCTGGTCGGGTTGAATGGTTCAGGGAAAAGCACGCTGCTTTCAGCGATTGCAGGAATTTTACCTTACAGTGGCAAGATTCATCTGAACGGCAGAAACCTGTGTGATTATCGGCAGCACGAGTTAGCGAAATATCGGGCATGGTTTTCTCAATCAGTTTCTGTTCCTATCATGCCAGTTTACCAGTATCTGGATATGTATCGTCCTGATTCAGCGCCATTGGATCAGAGTGAAAGTGTGTTATATGAACTTTGTCGGCAGCTAAAACTCACTTCATTACTGTCTTCGTCAATTGGGCAGCTATCAGGAGGTGAATGGCAGCGTGTTAGGCTGGCAGGGGTCTTTTTGCAGATATGGCCAGAGTTGAATCCGAATGGAAAATTATTACTCCTTGATGAACCGACAAACAACCTCGATATTACTCAGCAAGCAGTTTTGGATCAGTTAATCAAACAATTTTGTTCATTGGGCGGCTCGGTCTTAATGAGCAGCCATGATCTTAATCACACCTATGAACAAGCTACCAGTGTATGGTTATTGTCGCATGGAAAATTGTTAGTATCTGGAATACCACAAAATGTTATGACCAATCAAAATTTATCAGAAATTTTTGAAGTAAATATTAGACATATCCAAAATACCAGCTATAAACTATGGAGGGTCGATCATCTTTAAATTTCTATTAGTAAATATTGTCTTAATTGGTTGCTTTTAATCTCTTTTTGGTATTGTGATTGCCCCTGATTTTGTCTATCCGTTGATGTTTCGTTGAACAAACGTCATTTAGAATTTTTGGGAATTATAAAACGAATCAGGCTACGCAAAGCGATTATGGATAATTTTCTGCCATTCTCTCGTCCAGCAATTGGACATGAAGAGATAGAAGCAATAGAACAGGTTTTACGTTCAGGTTGGATTACGACAGGGCCACAAAACCACCAGTTAGAGCAGGATTTTTCTCGTATATTTGGTTGCAGACACGCAATTGCATTATGTTCTGCTACGGCGGGGATGCATTTGGTTCTGCTAGCATTGGGCATTGGCCCAGGTGATGAAGTTATCACCCCTTCCCAGACCTGGGTTTCCACCATCAACATGATTTGTCTTCTGGGCGCAGAGCCTGTTATGGTCGATGTTGACCGTGATACGCTGATGGTAAGTGCGGAAACAGTCAGAAAAGCGATTACACCAAACACTAAAGCTATTATTCCTGTCCATTATGCAGGCGCACCTTGTGATCTTGATGCCCTGCGTATTGTTGCTGACGAAGCTAATATCCCTCTGATTGAAGATGCTGCTCATGCTGTAGGAACCCGTTATAAAAATGAATGGGTGGGAGAGCGAGGAACGGCAATCTTTTCTTTTCATGCCATTAAAAACATGACATGTGCTGAAGGCGGCATGTTCGTTACGGATAATGACGAGCTTGCACACCGGGTTCGCTGCCTAAAATTTCATGGATTGGCTGTCGATGCATTTGATCGGCAGATTCAGGGCAGGAAACCTCAGGCAGAAGTCATTGAGCCCGGTTTTAAATATAACTTATCAGACATTCATGCGGCGATGGCGGTTGTACAGTTAGGCAAACTGGAATCCATGAATGCCCGTCGCGGGGAGTTAGTAGCTCGGTATACTGCCGCACTGAGCAATTCACCGTTACAAATGTTGAGTGTTCCTGAATATGAACACGGGCATACCCATCATCTATTCATGGTGCGTGTTGACCAAGATGTCTGTGGTATTGATCGCGATACTTTCATGGCACGTTTAAAAGAAAGAAATATTGGTACAGGCTTGCATTTCAGGGCTGCACATACACAAAAATATTATCGGGAACGTTATCCGGTGCTGTCTTTGCCTGCATCGGAGTGGAACTCGGCAACACTTTGCTCGTTGCCGCTTTTTCCAGACATGAATAATGACGATGTAGATCGTGTCGTGAATGCAATCACTGAAATTCTTTCGGAGCATAGAAATAGTGACATTTGAAAAAATTAAGAAAGTCTCGGTTGTTATTCCGGTTTATAACGAAGAAGAAAGTCTACCCCAATTATTGGAAAGAACGATCGCTGCGTGCCAACAACTTGAGCAGAAATATGAATTAATTCTGGTGGATGATGGCAGCCGTGACAGCTCTGCCGATATTTTAACTCAGGCGGCTGAAACCCCCGAAAATCACGTTATTGCTATTTTACTTAACCGTAATTATGGGCAACATTCTGCAATCATGGCGGGATTTCATCAGGCTGATGGTGATCTTGTCATCACACTTGATGCAGACTTGCAGAATCCGCCAGAAGAAATCCCCCGTTTGGTGAAAACGGCAGAAGAAGGGTATGACGTTGTGGGAACTCGCCGTGCCAATCGTCAGGATTCTTGGTTCCGTAAAACTGCGTCCAAAATAATCAATGCGATGATAACTAAGGCTACAGGCCGTTCGATGGGTGACTACGGTTGCATGCTGCGCGCTTATCGCCGTCATATCGTACATGCGATGCTGCAATGCCATGAACGCAGTACATTTATTCCTATTCTCGCTAACACATTTGCCCGTAGAACGACTGAAATTGATGTAACTCATGCAGAACGTGAATTTGGGGATTCTAAGTACAGTTTCATGAAGCTGATCAATCTGATGTATGACCTGTTGACTTGCCTGACAACTGCGCCGCTGCGGTTATTGAGTGTTGTGGGAAGCATTATTGCTGTGACAGGTTTTCTGCTGGCGGTATTACTGATCGCTTTGCGCCTCATTTTCGGATCAATATGGGCTGCTGAAGGTGTATTTACTCTATTTGCCATCCTTTTCATGTTCATTGGTGCACAATTCGTTGCGATGGGATTGCTCGGTGAATACGTTGGCCGAATATATAACGATGTTCGTGCCCGCCCGCGTTATTTTATTCAAAAAGTAGTCGGAGTTAGAAAGATCAACGACAATCAGGAAAAAAGCTAATGAAAGCAGTAATTTTTGCCTATCATGATATTGGTTGTGTCGGACTTAATGCACTGATTAAAGCTGGCTTTGACATTCAGGCCGTATTTACACACACTGATGACCCGAATGAAAACCATTTTTTCTCTTCTGTTGCACGCATTGGTGCCGATTTTGGATTACCTGTATTTGCGCCAGAGAATGTAAATCATCCGCTTTGGATTGATCGCATCCGCGAGATGAAGCCGGATGTTATCTTTTCTTTTTATTATCGCAACATGCTCAGTCAGGATCTTTTATCTTTAGCAGAAAAAGGTGCGTTTAACCTGCACGGTTCATTATTGCCGAAATATCGTGGTCGCGCTCCCGTTAACTGGGCGGTGTTAAATGGTGAGACCGAGACAGGCGTGACACTGCATAAAATGGTGATAAAGCCGGATGCAGGAGATATCGTTGCGCAGCAGACTGTACTGATTGGTGAAACCGATACTTCACTGGATGTGCATGGCAAAATCCGCGAGGCCGCCGTTGAATTACTGGATAGTATCTTACCTCAAATAAAATCAAGTCATTATTTGTCCATCCCACAGGACGAAAATCAGGCCACTTATTTTGGTCGTCGTACGGCTGAAGATGGCGAAATTGATTGGCATAAATCTGCTAAAGAGATTAATAACCTGGTTAGGGCGGTAACTGAGCCATATCCTGGGGCATTTACGTTCCTTGGCGAGCGTAAAATCACGGTTTGGCGTTCGCGTCCACTCACTCAGGTTCATGACAAACTTCCAGGAACGGTGCTTTCTACTGCTCCATTTGTCATTGCCTGTGGAGAAGGTGCACTGGAAATTACCAGTGGCCAGGGCGAATCCGGTCTTTATGTTCAAGGAAGCCGACTGGTGCTAGAAATGGGCATTGTGACAGGTGTTCGAGTCGGATCGAAAGCAACCGCACAAATCAGTCGTCGTAAGCGCGTGCTGATTCTGGGAGTTAATGGATTTATCGGCAATCACTTGACAGAACGTTTGTTAAACGATGGCAAGTATGACATCTATGGAATGGATATTGGGTCTTCTGCCATTGAGCGGTTTATTGGCAATCCACGTTTTCATTTTATTGAAGGGGATGTCAGTATCCATACAGAATGGATTGAATATCACATCAAAAAATGTGACGTCATTCTTCCATTAGTGGCGATTGCAACACCCATTGAATATACCCGTAATCCACTCCGTGTCTTTGAACTGGATTTTGAAGAGAACCTGAAAATTGTTCGCTATTGTGTGAAATATAATAAACGAATTATTTTCCCATCAACATCTGAAGTCTATGGCATGTGTGACGACAAGGAATTTGATGAAGATACTTCACGCCTGATTGTCGGGCCAATCAATAAACAACGCTGGATCTATTCAGTATCCAAACAGCTACTTGACCGGGTTATTTGGGCATACGGTGTAAAAGAAGGTTTGAAATTCACTTTATTCCGTCCATTTAACTGGATGGGGCCAAGATTGGATAACCTGAATTCGGCGCGTATTGGTAGCTCAAGGGCGATCACTCAGTTGATTTTGAATCTGGTAGAAGGCTCACCCATCAAATTGGTTGATGGAGGAGAGCAGAAACGTTGTTTCACTGATATCAATGACGGAATTGATGCTCTGTTCAGAATCATCGAAAACCGTGATGGACTGTGTGACGGGCAAATTATTAATATCGGTAACCCAACCAACGAGGCCAGCATTCGCCAACTCGCTGAAATGTTGCTGGAAAGTTTTGAAGAACATGAATTGCGCGGAAATTTCCCTCCGTTTGCCGGATTCAAAAAGATCGAAAGCAGTAGCTACTATGGTCAGGGCTATCAAGATGTTGAACATCGCAAACCCAGCATCAAGAATGCGGAGCGTCTGCTGGGATGGAAACCAACCATTGATATGAAACAAACCATTGATGAAACACTAGATTTCTTCCTGCGTGGGGAAATTGAAGAATTAACAAGGGAAGATTAGAAATGGTTGGGAATAATGTGATGAAGAAAGTTGGTTTGAGAATTGATGTGGATACTTATCGAGGCACAAAGGAAGGTGTACCGCAATTGCTTGAAATTTTGCAGCGACACCACATTCAGGCCAGCTTTTTCTTCAGTGTAGGGCCGGATAACATGGGGCGCCATTTGTGGCGCCTACTGCGACCAAAATTTCTGTGGAAAATGTTGAGATCAAATGCCGCGTCCCTTTATGGTTTGGATATCTTGCTGGCTGGTACGGCGTGGCCAGGGAAGAAGATCGCAAAAGATTTAGGGTATCTGATGAAACAGGCAATGGAGGCTGGTCATGAAGTTGGTCTGCATGCATGGGATCATCAAGGCTGGCAAGCCAAAGTAGAGCGCTGGTCAGAGGTTGAATTAGCAGAGCAGGTGCAGCTAGGTATTGATGCATTGAAAAAAGCAACAGGGCAAGCGATTACGTGCTCGGCAGTTGCAGGATGGCGGGCGGATGAACGTGTACTGACGGTTAAACAGCGATTTGGTTTTGATTACAATAGTGATTGTCGTGGAACACACCCATTCAGGCCACTATTACCCGATGGAACCATTGGCACTGTGCAAATCCCTGTCACATTACCGACCTATGATGAAGTTGTTGGAACACAGGTCAGAGATGTAGATTTCAATCGCTTTATCCTTGATGAAATTAAAAATGATCTTGGTGTTTCTGTTTATACTATTCATACAGAAGTTGAGGGCATGTCGAAGTCTTCACAGTTTGAAACCTTACTGAATATGCTCCCTCAGCAAAATATTCAGTTTTGTAAATTAAGTCATTTGCTACCTGAAAATAGAGAAACGCTTCCTGTTGGGAAAATTGTCCGTTCAGATTTTCCTGGTCGTGAAGGCTGGCTAGGTTGTCAACAAAAGGTATGACGCAAACATGTTGAATAGTTGGGCAAGTAGAGTTGGAGCCTTTTTGATGGCTCTTTTTTTTATTCTTACTTATTTATTACCCCTGAATGGCCGCCTTTTGTGGCAGCCGGATGAAACTCGATATGCCGAAATCAGCCGGGAAATGCTACAACGCGGAGATTGGATCGTTCCTTATTTCTTCGATATTCGCTATTTTGAGAAACCGGTAGCAGGTTATTGGTTCAATAATATTAGCCAATGGATTTTTGGAGACAACAACTTCGCCGTTCGCTTTGGCTCAGTGTTCAGCACTTTGCTCAGCGCATTTCTTCTCTATCGACTCGCGATGATGATGTGGCAAAACCGTCAGATTGCTTTTGTCTCCAGTCTGATTTACATCTCCATGTTTATTGTTTTTTCCATTGGCTCTTATAGCGTCCTTGATCCCATGTTCTCTTTATGGGTCACTGCGGGGATTGTAAGCTGCTATTGGGCACTTAAAGCTGGCAGTACTCGTGAGCGAATGTTGGCATTGTCTGCCTTAGGGCTGGCTTGTGGCATGGCATTTATGACTAAAGGCTTTTTAGCATTAGCCTTGCCCGTCATTTCCATGATACCTATCACGATATACCAGAAACGTTTTTGGGAAATGGTTCGCTTTGGGCCACTTGCTGTTATTTTCGCTATTTTGATTAGTTTGCCGTGGGTGATTGCAATTGCCCTGCGGGAACCTGATTACTGGCATTATTTTTTCTGGGTAGAGCATATACAACGTTTTGCATCAGATAAGGCACAGCATATTGCACCGATGTGGTATTACCTGCCAATACTGGTGTTGGGTGTGCTTCCTTGGCTTGGATTATTGCCTGGTTCCTTGATGAAAAGCTGGAAAGAGAAAAAAAGCCATCCAGAAATGTTTTTCTTGCTTTGTTGGTTCATCATTCCATTTGTCTTCTTTAGTATTGCAAAAGGAAAATTGCCGACTTACGTTTTGCCATTTATCGGGCCTTTGGCACTGATGATGGCAAAATACAGTATTGATTGTGTCAGTAATGGCAACATGAAAGCGCTGAAAATGAATGGGCTGGTGAATGTTCTCTTTGGCATTATCGCGATATTGGTGTTACTCGTTATGCAGACACTCTTAAATCGCCCTTTTTATCAACCCAGCGAATGGCCAAAATGGGTATTGGGAACGGTGGCTTTTGGCGCCTGGGGAATTATTGGTTACCTGTGTTTTATTCATAATGGCAAACGTTGGATGTGGGCAGCCGCCTGTTCATTGGTACTCAGTTTGACATTTGGTAGCGCATTGCCCAACAGGACTATCGATTCTAAACTGCCTCAGAGTTTCATTAGGCAAAATGTGCAAGAGTTGGCTGACAGTAAATATATTTTATCTGAGGCAGTGGGTTTGGGAGCCGCGGTAGCATGGGAATTAAAACGCAGTGACATTTACATGTTTGATCGCACAGGCGAGTTAGAGTACGGTCTTGCCTATCCTGACAGCCAATACCGATATGTAGCACAAGAAAAATTCCCTACGTGGCTGGAGAAAGCGCGTAAAGAAGGTCAAGTAGCGATTGTTTTCCTATTGTCTTCAAAAGGAGGTCTTCCTGAGTTGCCTAAACCTGATCTTGTGCGCCGTAGTGACCGTTTTGTTCTTGTGATTTATAAAAAGCAATCATGACCAGCAATTTAGCATTATTGATATTAGTTAGCCTGCTGACCTGTGCCGGACAGCTATGCCAGAAACAAGCCGTCACCTGTTGGCAGAAAACAGATACCCCCCATAAGGGGGTATCTGTGGCGATCTGGCTGACGGGTGCTATTCTTTTGTTGGGGATAGGGATGATATTCTGGCTGCGACTGCTGCAATATTTGCCATTGAGTATTGCATATCCCATGCTTAGTATTAATTTTGTCGTAGTAACTCTGGTCGGGCAATTCCTGTATCAGGAAAAAGTGGGGCTAAAACACTGGATAGGCGTTTTTGCAATTATGTTCGGAATTTTATTGATGAGTCTAAATCAATGAGAGGTTATCTTTGGGGGTTGGCGAGTGTGCTGCTGGTCACTGTGGCACAATTATTGTTGAAATGGGGAGTTGTTCGGTTACCTGAGCTTTCGTTATCAACATACTGGCTGGATATAGATTGGTTTTGGGCACATCACAATCCTTTGTTGATGGTCATGGCAGGATTGGCAGGTTATGCATTATCCATGTTATGTTGGCTTTTTGCTCTGCAATACCTGCCATTGAATAAAGCTTATCCGATAATCAGCCTGAGTTACGTTTTTGTTTATTTAATGGCAGCTTTATTGCCTTGGTTTAATGAAACCCTCTCATGGTTGAAAACGGCTGGAGTCCTTTTTATTTTATTGGGGGTCTGGCTTATTAGCCGACCAGAAGCCAAACGATCTCATTAATTGCCCGCCTACAGCATAATTGGTGGTACTGTATGAGGGATAAACTTGTTTTTTCATGCCCCGCCAGATAAAGTTCGTTCGTTTTTACGTTATTTCTGAGGGGCAGACTAATGAGAGTAACATTAGGGCATTTGTGCTTATTATTGAGTTTTTTCTTAATTGGCTGTACCAATCCTGTTTCTAAATCCAATTTGCCTCCACTGCGAACGGCACTTTCTGATCCAATTATGGTCATTGCTCAGTTAAAAGAGCAGCTTAATCAATGGCACGGTACACCTTATCGATATGGTGGAATAGATCGGCGTGGTGTTGATTGCTCTGGCTTTGTTTACCGTACATTTCACGATCGTTTTAATATCTACCTTCCGCGCACAACAAGCGAACAAACCAAATTAGGCACTCAGATTAGTAAAGAGGATTTGATGCCGGGCGATCTGGTATTTTTCAAGACGGGCAGTGGCGAGAGTGGTTTGCATGTAGGTATTTATGATATCAACGACGAGTTCATTCATGCATCGACCAGTAAAGGCGTTATACGCTCTTCCCTTGATAATGTGTATTGGCGACGTGTTTTTTGGCAAGCCCGCAGGATGTAACCCCGTCTTTAGCCATCAAATCCGGTAGTGCTTTATGATATCTTAAGGCTCTGTTTTTTTGCCGGAGACAAATATGTCTACATTACGCCTGCTGTTGTCTGATTCTCATGATCCTTGGTTTAATCTTGCTGTTGAAGAATGTATTTTCCGACAGATGTCATCAGATCAGCGGGTTTTATTTTTATGGCGTAACGCCAATACGGTTGTGGTAGGACGCGCTCAGAATCCGTGGAAAGAGTGCAATACACGGAGAATGGAGCAGGATGGAATAAAATTGGTTCGGCGCAGTAGTGGTGGTGGCGCTGTTTTTCATGATCTGGGTAATACCTGTTTTACCTTTATGGCAGGTAAGCCAGAATATAATAAAACGGTTTCCACTCAAATCATTCTGGAAGGATTAAAAAAAGCGGGCATCCATGCGATGGTTTCTGGTCGTAATGACTTAGTTTTATTATCCCCTGAAGGTGAGCGTAAAATTTCAGGCTCGGCGTATCGCGAAACCAAAGACAGAGGTTTTCATCATGGTACGTTGTTGATTAATGCAGATCTGAACCGCCTTGCCGATTATCTTAATCCTGATCCTAAAAAATTACAGGCGAAAGGTATAACTTCTGTTCGTTCCAGAGTGACGAATTTATCGGAATTATTACCTGATATCACACATGAAAAAGTGTGTGGTGGAATTACCGAAGCATTTTTTGAATATTTCGGTGAAGTAGCCAAGTCAGAGCTCATTTCGCCGCAGGCCTTACCTGATTTACCGGGATTTACTGACGTTTTTGCCAAGCAGAGCAGTTGGGAATGGAATTTTGGTCAGGCACCAACGTTCAGTCATACATTGGATACCCGTTTCTGTTGGGGAGGAATTGAACTACATGTCGATATTGAACACGGAACTATTGGTCGTTGCCAGATTTTCACTGATAGCCTGGAACCTGCGCCATTCGAGTTATTGGCTGAAAAGCTTGTTGGTGTACTGTATCAACCACAGGCAGTTGGGCAAGTGATTCAACAAATCAGAGAACAATATTCCTTACTGGATAAAGAATTACAGCAGTTGTATCACTGGTTGGTTAACGAATTGAAATGAGTGAATAGCCCGACATGGCATGAAGGCAAAAAAATGGTCAACGATAGGGAAGTTGACCATAAAAGGGTGACACTTACTATAAATAGGGTTTAGAAATTTGGCTTTGAAACAGCATTTGGGCTATTTTTTTATTACACTGCGTCTTTATTATTCGCAATGTAAGAAAGTCTTAAACTCGGGTAACTGCCCACTTGCCCTGAATTTAGCGGGTGTCGTATTAAAATGTTTCTTAAATATTCGGGTAAATGTAGCCTGAGAACTAAAACCATATTGCAAAGCAATATCAAGAATCGGCAAGCTATCTTCATGCAAAGACTTTGCTGCTTCATGGAGACGACGTCTACGCACATATTGACCCAGTGTACAGCCTTTCAGTTCCTTAAAAATTCGCTGTAAATGCCATTTTGAATAGCCACTTTTATGTGCAATGGCATCTATTTTGATACCTTCAGTACGTTGAAGCTGGCTTTCTAGCCATCTGACAATATCGTTGATGACACTTTCTAACATATTTACCTCCCACATAGGTGGGCCTTTTGCTGAAAAGATACCGATAAATAAATAATAACTTACGTTATTGTGTGGGACATTTTAAGAATTTCTTTTGAATCGTATACGCAAAATGTGCGATTTCAATTTAATCAGCATTATGTGTTGTTCATTTTTTATTTTATTTTATTAATTAAAGGTGCGCATCAGATGTTCATTTGTTTTTAAGCACAGTGATATTATAGTTGCGTTATTAATTACAAATGAGGCTGTAATGCAATCGAGTTTGCTTAAGCGAGCGATGGTCGATTTGTCAATCGCTAGTTCCAAGTCTTTAACTGTCAGGCTGGATCATTTGCTGTTGTTTCTGGTGAGAGTGTGCTTGGTCGTCGTCAGGCGGTTGAATATCTATATCGTGATACGGCATGGATTGAGGACTTAGGCCGGGTAACCCGAAAGTTTTCCTTGAAGGAGATATAAGCGCTAATATTAATATGACAGCTATTTTTTATTGGTCTAATGTTGCAAATGATTTTTCTTAATAATAAAATAATAAAATAATAAAATAATAAAATAATAAAATAATAAAATAATAAAATAATAAAATAAT
>NZ_JANAIF010000052.1 GCF_024721015.1 Xenorhabdus bovienii | reverse complement strand
CAGTGGTGGCGCATTATAGGGACTTTTCGCCGCCTGACAATAGTTTTTTTGAATTTTCTTTCCGTTCGTGTTTTTTTTCAACAAAATTGGCATTTACGCTCTCTTTTCGATCAAAAATTGGTGTTATCGACAACAATGATTAAATCTATACAGTAGGATAATGTGTTAAATAGAAGGGAAATGTGACATCCATACAGTTAAAAGAACAAAAACAAGTGGAAAAAAATACCCAGTAAGTAATCATCGATTATTAAAATATAACAGGATATCTAATGGTCAAATCTGCACGCAGTATGTCGGGATTGCCCTGGATTGCTGCGATAGCTTTTTTTATGCAATCCCTGGATGCAACCATCCTTAATACCGCATTGCCGGCAATTGCTGAAAGTCTTAATCATCATCCTCTGGCAATGCAGCCAGCCATTGTCAGTTATACCTTAACGGTGGCAATGTTAATTCCGGTCAGTGGTTGGTTAGCTGATAGATTCGGCACACAACGGATATTCATTTATGCCGTTTCCCTTTTTTCTTTGGGTTCACTCGCCTGTGCGTTATCCAGCAGTTTCTCTTTTTTGGTAGCTGCCCGCGTCATTCAAGGGATTGGTGGTGCCATGATGATGCCTGTTGCCCGTTTGGCATTACTGCGGGCATATCCTCGCAGCGAATTGTTGCCCGTTTTGAATTTTGTGACTATGCCAGGTTTGCTTGGCCCAATTTTAGGCCCCATGCTCGGCGGATTGTTAGTAACCTATGCCACTTGGCATTGGATCTTCATCATCAATATTCCTATCGGCCTACTGGGTATTATTTATGCCAGAAAGCACATGCCCAACTTTACCATGCCTAAATGCCCCTTTGATTTTCTGGGATTCATGCTATTTAGTGTAGGGCTGGTGATGCTTTCGGTCAGCTTCGATTTATTTGGTAATAATACTCTGCCTAACTATGTTCCCGTTGCGGTTATGGCGGGTAGTATCATTATGCTGTCAGGATATATCTTCCATGCAAAAAGGCATCCAAATCCACTCATCGACCTCCAGTTGTTCCAAACACGTACCTTTTCAGTTGGCATCACCAGCAATATTGCCACTCGCTTAAGTACGGGTTCCCTCTCATTTCTTATTCCGTTAATGCTACAGGTGGGTTTTGGTTACTCGGCTATTATTGCCGGGATAATGATGGCACCAAACGCCATTGGCGCAATTCTCGCTAAATCTTTTGTCACCAAGTTACTGACTCGATTTGGATATCGAAACACGCTCATTTGGGTTACGGTGATCATTGGTGTGATGATTGCACAGTTTTCGCTACAGACACCGGAGATATCACTCGTCTTTTTGATCATTCCTCTCTTTATTTTAGGAATGGCAATGTCCACGCAATTTACATCAATGAATACCATTACCCTTGGTGATTTGAATAATAACAATGCCAGTGCGGGCAATAGCCTATTGGCAGTTACTCAACAGTTATCTATCAGTTTGGGAGTAACAGTCAGTGCTGCAATCCTTCGGTTTTATGAGTCAGCAGAATACGGTTCAACAGTGGATCACTTCCACTATACCTTTATTACGATAGGCGTGATTACTCTAGCCTCTTCTTTTGTTTTCCTGTTATTGAAGAAAGAAGATGGCCGGAATTTGATTAAAAAGTAATGCCTTCAGCGTCTGGCTACAGAATTTCGCTCAATCAGTTTTGGCTTCAAAATTAATTGCTTTGGTTCACTTCCTGGATTGCCCATTCTATAGAGCAGAGTATCAATAGCCAGCTTACCCAATTCATCTTTGGGTTGATGAATGGTGGTCAGTGGTGGGATCATGTAAGGTGCCATCGAAATGTCATCATATCCAATCACGGAGATATCATCGGGAACAGAAAGACCCGCCCTATGTAAGGCTTGATAAGCCCCAATAGCCATGGCGTCATTTCCTGCAAATACCGCCTCAGGAGGTTTAGATAATTGGAGTAGCTGTTCCATTGATGACAATCCACCAGCAAATTCAAAATCACTGTGGATTTCATACCCTTCAGGGATCTCTAACTGGGCATCTTTCATTGCTTTTCGATATCCAGCCAGACGCTGACGGGCTGGCGTCTTATCCTGTGGGCCAGCGATACAGGCAATTTTACGAAAACCTTGGCTAATCAGATAACTTGTGGCTAATTCGCCCCCCAATAGAGAGTTATCTTTGATGACATCACTGGATACATAAAAAGGCGACCAATCCATTGTTACCATCGGTATAAGTGGATATCGGAGCAAAAAATCATTGGGTAGTACCGCATTTTCAGAACACATGATTAACAAGCCATCAACACGTTTTTGCAATAGTGTTTCCATACTGCGGATCAGCCGCGTCACGTCACCTTCGGTATTACACAGAATTAAGCTGTATCCCCGCTCGTAACAATTCCGTTCAACTCCCCTGACAATTTCAGCATAAAACGGGTTATTACTGGTCGTGACCAGCATACCGATGGTTTTGGTTTGCTTGATTTTCAGACTTCTGGCCAAGGCGGAAGGAGCATAGTTCAACTCATCAATGGCCGCATTGACTTTCTTTTTCACTCTCTCACTGACATAACGGTTATCATTAATTACATAAGAGACCGTTGATGTCGATACACCCGCAAGACGGGCAACGTCCTTCATAGTAGCCACGGTTAGTCCTGTTCAGCCAGAAATGCATCAATCTCACGTCGCCACGGAACAGCAGGCTGCGCTCCCTGACGTGTCACAGTAATAGCTGCCGCAGCATGGGCAAAACGAATTGCCGATACTATTTCTTTCCCCTCCAATAACCCCGTTACCAGAGCGCCATTAAATGTATCGCCCGCCGCAATCGTATCGATTGCCTTGACTTTAAATCCAGGAACAATTTTACCTTGCTTACCATTTTCACTCAGCCATACACCACGGCTGCCCAATGTGATAATAACGATTTCAATACCTTTATTATGCAAGTCCTGAGCGGCTTTTTCTGCTCCCACATCATCTTTTACAGCGATCCCAGTTAAGTATTCCGCTTCTGTTTCATTAGGAGTGATGATATCGACCAAAGAAAGTAATTGTTCAGAGAGTTTCTGTGCTGGCGCAGGGTTCAAGATAACTTTGGTGTTATGTTTTCTGGCCGTTTCAGCGGCTAGCTGTACGGTTTCCAACGGTGTTTCGAGTTGTAACAGCAACACATCAGCCTCTTTGACCACCTGCTCATGATGGTGGAAATATTCAGATGTTAGTGCGCCATTCGCTCCTGCGCTAATGCCAATGACGTTTTCCCCCTGCTGATTCACAAAAATCAGTGCTACACCCGTTGTTTCACCTTCAATAACTCCGATTGCCGAGGTATTGATATTGTCTTTCGCCAATTGTTGACGGATACGCTCGCCAATATCATCTTGGCCAACACAAGCAATAAATGTAATGTCAGCACCACAGCGACCTGCAGCAACCGCCTGATTAGCTCCCTTTCCCCCAAATGCAACCTGATACTGTTTTCCCATCACGGTTTCCCCAGGCTGAGGAAAAGATTCGAGGTTCAAGATGTGATCTGCATTAATGCTGCCCATCACGGCAAGTTTTGCCATACTCATTACATTTATTCCTGTTCAGCGATGATGCAGCCATCAAAACTGATGGCTGCATGGTAATACTGATTATTTTTTGATAACTAATTCCAATTCAACCGGGATAGTAGCGTCAACTTTTTCACCTTTCAGCACCTTGTCTGCTGTCTGGACGCCAATGATGCCAATCTGATCGGGGCGCTGTGCAATCGTTGCACTTAATTTACCGCTCCGTACAGCCTTGACGCCATCGTCAGTTCCGTCAAATCCGACAACCAGCACATCTTTTTTATTGGCTGTCTGCAACGCACGCAACGCACCGAGTGCCATTTCATCATTTTGGGCAAAAACGGCTTGTACTGATGGGTGGGCTGTCAGCAGATTCTGCATGACATTCAGCCCTTTTGTGCGGTCAAAGTCAGCAGGCTGGCTGGCTAGCATATTGAATTGATGGTTTTTGGCGGCCTGAGAAAAACCTTCACTACGTTCACGTGCACCAGAAGTACCAGAGATACCTTCCAATTGAATGATTTTGGCATTGTTACCCAATTTTTCAGCGATAAAATCACCGGCCATTTTGCCACCCAAGCGATTGTCAGAAGCAATATGGCTGACAACGTTTCCTTTATTCGCCGTACGGTCAAGGGTGATGACCGGAATATTCGCCTTGTTTGCCATGATGACCGCATTACCAACGGCGTCTGAATCTGTTGGGTTAATCAGCATCAATTTCGTGCCACGAACAGTCAAATCCTGTACGTTAGCCAGCTCTTTTGCCGGATTATCCTGAGAATCAAGCACAATCAGGTCATATCCGAGTTTATTAGCCTCTTTCTGTGCGCTGTCTTTCATCGTGACAAAGAAGGGGTTATTCAATGTTGAAATAACCAATGCAATGCTATCCTTCGCCAGTGCATTGGCACTCATGGTTGCACTCAAGGCTACGGCGGATAGAATGGTTGCCAGCTTCTTCATTTTCATGTTGTTTTTTCCTGTAGGGTGAGGTTATTTACTACTTTTGTTATCAACCAAGACCGCCAGTAAAATCACAACTGCCTTGACGATCATCTGGTAGTTGGAAGAAATACCTAATAAGTTCAATCCATTGTTCAAAAAGCCTAAAATCAGCGCACCAATCAGCGTACCGACAATCCGCCCCTTCCCGCCAGCCAGGCTAGTTCCCCCCAGCACCACGGCTGCAATGGCATCCAGCTCATAACCACTTCCTGCCATCGGTTGGGCAGAAGATAGCCGGGCCACTTCGATAATACTGCCCAACGCTGCCAATAGGCCACATAGGGAATAAACGATTATTTTTATTTTATCAACGTTAATACCTGATAAACGTGTTGCAGATTCATTTCCGCCTAAAGCGTAGATGTAACGGCCAAGGCGAGTGTGATGCAGAATGTACCAGACAGCAGAAAAAACCAGCAACATGATCCAGACTGGCGCCGGCACTCCTAATGGACGGCCAATACCAAACCAGCCAAATAGCTCGGCATTATCACTGAATCCGGTATTGATGGGACTGCCATCGGTATAAACACGGGTAACACCACGCAATAACAGCATCATCACTAATGTGGCAATAAACGCCTGGACTTTGCCCTTCGCAACAATAACACCGGTACATGCGCCAATCGCTGCCCCCAATGCCAGTGCTGCAACAACTGCCACCAGCGCGTTGACACCCGTACTGACCATAGATGCAGCCACCGCTCCCGTCAGTGCCAGTAGAGATCCGACGGATAAATCAATGCCCGAAGTCAGGATCACCAACGTCATTCCCACCGCCATGATAGCGTTGACAGAAGTTTGCTGGAGGATATTAAACAAGTTATTCAGTGTGAAAAAATTGGGGCTGAGGAAGGAAACGACAACAATCAGAATCAATAGTGCAATCAGTGACTTCTGCTCCATCAACCAGGCTTTCGTGAGCCAACGTCTGGAGGTTGGTGCTATGTTAGAATTCATATCTCTTATCCTTGATCATTACCTTTCAACTGCACCGTATTGTTTGCCGACAGCAGCGACCATCAGCGCTTCCTGAGAGGCGTTATCCGCACTGAACTCACCACTTATGCCACCTTCATGCATCACCAGAATACGATCACTCATTCCCATGACTTCCGGCATCTCAGACGAGACCAAAATGATGCTCAAACCTTCTTTTTTGAACTGATTGATCAACTGATAGATCTCTTTCTTCGCACCGACATCCACTCCTCGGGTTGGCTCATCCAGAATCAATACCTTCGGGCGAGTCATCAGACCACGGGCAATCGCCACTTTTTGCTGGTTACCGCCAGAAAGCAAGCCAATCGATTGTTCCATTGAGGGAGTTTTGATATTGAATAATTTGATGAAGTCAGTTACGGCTTTTTGTTCTGCGGAATGATTCAAACGATAGGGTTTTTGACTGAAATAACGTAACGCTGTGAGGGACATATTTTCTTTGACCGACATTCCCAACACTAAGCCATCACGCTTACGGTCTTCCGAAATATAGACAATGCCGTTAGCCAGCCCATCCTGTGGATTGCGAATAGTCAGGGGTTTTCCATCCAGCAGGATCCTGCCTTTAGTTTTCGGCAATGCTCCGTAGATCACCTTCATCAATTCAGTACGACCAGCTCCCATTAAACCGGATATTCCCAGAATCTCGCCACCGAACAGAGAAAAACTGACATTTTTGATCCCTGCTCCAGATAGGTTTTCAATCTCCAGTCGTTTTTCCCCACGCGGCAGATCCAGACGCGGGTATTGATCTTCCAGCTTGCGTCCCACCATCATTTCGATCAACGTATCTTCTTGCAGAGCAGTAACTGGCTGTTCGCCAATAAACTGCCCATCACGAAATACCGTCACGTCATCACAAATTTTAAAGATTTCTTTCAGACGATGGGAAATGTAGACAATGCCACAGCCTTGAGCTTTCAGCTCCCGTATGACATGAAACAGCGATTCTGTTTCGGTATCAGTTAAGGCATCCGTTGGCTCATCCATTATGATGACTTTGGATTGGAAACTCAGCACCTTGGCAATTTCCACCATTTGCTGATCGCCGATGGACAATTCAGAAACCAGTCGACGGCTGCTATAACGGATATTCAAACGCTTCAGCAGATTATCGGCCTCTTCATACATTTTTTGCCAATTGATGATACCCAGTTTATTGACGAACTCACGTCCAAGAAAAACATTTTCTGCGATCGTCAATTGGGGGATAAGATTTAACTCTTGATGAATAATGCCAATCCCAGCCTCTTGGGACGATTTAGGGCCGGAGAAAACCACATTTTTCCCAAGATAATAGATTGAACCGGCATCTTTGGTATAGATGCCGGTCAAGACTTTCATCATCGTGGACTTACCGGCACCATTTTCGCCGACCAGCGCCATAACTTTCCCGGGATAAACGCGAAGGACTGCACCCGACAACGCCTTTACCCCAGGGAAAGCCTTATCAATTTCCTTTAACTCCAGCAATGGCTCCATGATACCCTCAGAAAGTTACGCCAGAACAAAGGAGGATATTGGCATAAGGAGAACATTCCCCGGTACGGATAATCGCTTTGCTCTTTTCTGTCTTCTCTTTCAGAATGTTATGACTCACATACTCTATCGCGATTGCATTTCCCTGTTTTGTTTCGAGTTCAGCAATGCGCTTGATGATTTGTTCATGTATCTGAGGGTTGTGATCAATCATCTCCGCAGCCAAAATGGCTGCTTCAACCTGCATTTCCTGCACAACCACGTCAAACACAGACATCAAATCGGGTATTCCCTGGGTTAACGCTAAATCAATTCGCTGGGTGGACAACGGGATAGGTAGCCCCGCATCACTGATTGTGATCTGATCAGTGTGCCCCAAACGAGAAATAACGGCAGAAATATCAGAATGCAATAAAACGCCTTTTTTCATTTTTTATTAACTCATTAGCGAAAGCGAAACGTTTCGCTAAACCGTCATCATATAAAGCCCTATAGCAAAGACAACATGCTTGATATGAAAATGTGATCATGATTAAAACGTTTAATAAACAGGGCAATAAATAAGAAAACCTAACTTATTGAATAAGTTATACTGAATCGATTTTTCAAACACACTACTGGGGATCAATAAATAATCACCAAAATCTTTGCATAGATTGAATTTTATCTATAAATAAATGAAGGTAACTATTCGAACCATGGTGTACATAATATGCAATTGGTCGAGAAAATATCCCAGTTAAGTCAGCATCTAGAAAGCGGATTATATGAAAGACGACAAGCCATCCGTCTCTGTCTTCTGGCCGCCTTATGTGGAGAGAGTGTTTTTCTCCTGGGGCCACCGGGGATCGCAAAAAGCCTGATAGCACGCCGGCTAAAATTTGCGTTTCAAAATGCTCACGCTTTTGAGTATTTGATGACACGCTTTTCCACACCAGAAGAGATCTTCGGCCCACTCTCCATTCAAGCACTCAAAGATGAAGGCCGTTACCAGCGCCTGACAGAAGGCTATTTGCCAGAAGCAGAAGTTGTTTTTCTGGATGAAATCTGGAAAGCAGGCCCCGCTATTTTGAATACCTTGCTGACCGCAATCAATGAAAAGAAATTTAGAAATGGCAACCAAGAAGAAAACCTGCCGATGCGGTTATTGGTCACGGCATCCAATGAGCTGCCCGATGCTGATAGCAGCCTGGAAGCCCTCTACGATCGTATGTTGATCCGAATCTGGCTGAACAACATTCAGGAAAAGAAAAATTTTCGTGCCTTACTGACTGATCGAAACAATGGGAATGACAATCCTGTACCTACCCATTTCCAAATCACAGATGAGGAATTTCATCAATGGCAGTGTAAGATTAAACACGTCTCCCTGCCAGGCTACATTTTCGAGCTGATTTATCAGCTACGCCAGCAACTGAATGCCTCTGAAAATCTCCCTTACGTTTCAGATCGCCGCTGGAAAAAAGCCATCCGCTTATTGCAGGCTAGTGCATTCTTCAGTGGGAAAAATGCCATATCTCCGCTAGATTTGGTGCTATTGAAAGACTGCCTGTGGCACGACCTGAATGCCTTAAAGCTTCTGCCGCAATTCCTTCATGATTTGCTAACAGAACAAGCCTATCAACAGCGTTTCCTGCTACAGAAAATGGATGGAGTATACCAACAATGGATACAAACCAGCCGAGATGAAACTCACCTTCATCCCTTACAGTTAACCACGAATTCATCACTTTTCGGCCGCAAGACCCACTACTTATTTCCCAAAACTATCAATGATGAAAAACTGACGCTATTTCTGTATCCCGCATTACATCTGCATGATATTGAAGTTAATTTCATTGAAATAGATAGGAAAATACTGGAAAACGTACTCAAAAATAGCAGTGGCGAATTGCTCGCTTGCTTAAATGGCATTGGTTTTCCACTGAAAATTTCGGCCGAGATCAACGAAAAACATCAACTGGAAGTGCTGGATATGAGCCGTAACAGTGCCATTCTCTGCCAAGCGGAAGCAAAGCAACTAACAACAGAAAAAACAAATAACGAGTGGAATGAAAAGCTGATATCTATTAGTGATGCCATCCAGCATCAGCGCCAATTGTTCGGTCAGCATCAACCTTGTTTATTTATCGAAGAATATTGGATTGCCAACATTGAACAAAGCTTTCTGCAATTGATCGAAAAATTGAAACAATTGAGATCAAAAATGGGGTAGTGACATGTTAACTCTGGCAACGCTCGATCTTTTACTCTCGATCAATGAAGGTGAACTGATCGAGGAGATCATTTTAGCACTGTTAAGTACCCCTCAATTGGCCATTTTTTTTGAAAAATTCCCTAGGTTCAAGCGCGCATTATTGAAAGATGTACCTGCATGGCAGCAAACACTACAACAAAGAATAAAAGATACACTCATTCCAGCCTCTCTAGCTGAAGAATTTCAGTTATACCAGCAATTACTAACGGCTAATACGACAGAATTTTATCAACAACTCTCTGATCTCGCAGAGAAGCTTGAACAGATCAAATCTCCTTTTACCCATGACGCCCACACATTGCGAGAAGCGTTATCTGAACACACCCACGCAGGACAAATCCTGTTTATTCAACGCTGGCGCACCAGCCTGATCCTGCAAGTAACAACCTTTCATAAGCAATTGCTGGAACAGGAAAAAGAACAATTATTGGCAGAGATCCAGAAACGATTGGTTCTTAGTGGCAATTTCGATCCGATATTCGATGAAAATGATCGCGCCGCAGGGCGATTGTGGGACATGAGCAAAGGCCGGCTTCACCTGACGTCGCACAATACCGCATTATTCACCCAATATGCTGAATTTCTCAGACAGCAGCCTGAACTGGAAAAACTGGCACAATTACTCGGCCGCAGCCAAGCGGCTAAATCAATTCCCGAAGATAGCGACACCCTTGAACCATTCACCCAGATAGAGCGAATGCCAGATACCGTGCCAGAGCAAGTCAGCGGTATCCAACAAGGTGACGATATCCTGAGACTTTTACCCACAGAACTGGCCATGCTGGGAATTGAAGATTTGGAGTACGAATTTTATCGGCGGCTGGTGGAGAAAAAGTTACTGACCTACCGCTTACAAGGAGACAACTGGCAGCCAAGAACCATATTGAAGCCGGTTACTCACCATGATCATGCAGAACAGCCCCGAGGACCATTTATTGTGTGCGTGGATACTTCCGGATCAATGGGCGGGTTCAACGAGCATTGTGCAAAAGCATTTTGTCTGGCACTGATGCGTATTGCTCTGGCAGATAATCGTCACTGCCACATCATATTATTTTCCACAGAACTCATACACTATGACTTAACGTCACAAGATGGGCTAACACAGGCGGTACATTTTTTGGGGCAAACTTTCAAAGGAGGAACCGATCTGGCATTCTGCCTGAATGCCATCATTGAGAAAATGCAAGAAAATATCTGGAAAGATGCCGACGCTGTTGTTATTTCAGATTTCATTGCCCAGCGGTTGCCAGACGTTCTAATCCATCAGATACAAAACCTGCAACAACGCCAACAACACCGCTTCCATGCAGTTTCCCTGTCCCATTATGGAAAGCCCGGTATCATGCGGATATTCGATCATATCTGGCGCTTTGATACCGGGATTACAAGCCGTTTACTGCGAAGATGGCGACACTGAGTCACTACTCTCGGATCCCTTCGCAGTCAATCCTTACAATACACCTTCAACAGATTCGATAATTTCGGGTGACCAGACACCACACTGAACCTGACCAATATGCGCCATTTGCAGCAGCAGCATCACCAAACGTGATTGACCAATGCCTCCACCGATGGATTGTGGCATATCACCTTTGACCAATGCCTGATGCCAGTCATATTGCAGTCGATCTTCATCACAAGTTAGCTCGAGCTGACGTTGCAGTGCTTCTGCATCAACACGGATACCCATTGACGAAATTTCAAAAGCATCTTGCAATACAGGGTTCCAGACAATAATGTCACCGTTCAGGCCGAAGAAGCCGTCGCTGTTTGGCGTTGTCCAGTCGTCATAATCCGGTGCGCGAACATCATGTGACTGACCATCAGATAACTTACCACCAATTCCCATCAAGAAAATCGCACCAAACTCTTTGGCGGCCTCACACTCACGACTTTTAGCATCCAGATCAGGGTAACGTTTCAGAAGCTCTTCACTGTGAAGAAAGTGAATTTGATCTGGCAGGAACGGTGCCAGACCAAATTCCTTACTTACTGCTTTTTGTGTTTCTTTTATCGCTTCGTAGATTTTACCTACTGTCTGTTTTAAATAACCGAGTGAGCGGTGACCTTCACCCATCACTTTTTCCCAATCCCACTGATCAACAAAGACAGAGTGGATAGGAGTCAGGCGATCCTCATCAGGACGCAGAGCCTTCATGTGGGTATACAATCCTTGTTCAGCTTGAAAACCAAAGCGACCTAATGTCTTGCGCTTCCATTTAGCTAGAGAATGAACCACCTCAAACGTTGCATCTGGCAATGTTTTAACTTTTACCTGTACCGCTTTTTCATGGCCAGACAAGTTGTCCTGAGTACCATCACCAAGACGGCTCAGAATGGGTCCCTGAACTTCGATTAAACCGAGTTGCTTCTCTAGCAGACGGGAAAAGTATGATTTCACAAAACTAATCTGCTGCTGTTTTTCAATAAAGGATGTTTTCATGGCGCTGCTCTCAAAATTTTTAGTGACTCTGTGTCCTATTGATATAGATTAAGCAACAGAATGAGGTATAAATTCAATATCTGATAATAAAAATATCGAGTAATATTTATAAACAATAATTTTTACACCATAAAAATGAATATCATTCAAAAATAGGGGTTAAAAATGGCAGAAATTTATCAGATCGATAATTTAGACCGTGACATTCTTCACGCTTTAATGGATAACGCACGGACACCTTATGCAGAATTAGCCAAAAAATTCGCCGTCAGCCCGGGTACAATTCATGTTCGAGTGGAAAAAATGAAGCAGGCAGGGATCATTACAGGCACTCGTGTTGATATCAGTGCCAAACAACTGGGGTTTGATGTGTGTTGCTTTATCGGCATCATTTTAAAAAGCGCCAAAGACTATCCGGCCGCATTGAAAAAACTCGACATGCTTGATGAAGTGGTTGAAGTCTATTACACCACAGGGCATTACAGCATTTTCACTAAAGTCATGTGCCGCTCCATTGAATCGCTTCAAGATGTACTTATCAACAAGATCCAGACAATCGATGAAATCCAGTCAACAGAAACCCTGATCTCCCTGCAAAACCCAATCATAAGAACAATCAAGCCTTGAAACAGGAAATGGTTTATAACCACATTATCCACAGGTAGATCCCAGTAGACTCACA
This sequence comes from Xenorhabdus bovienii, assembly GCF_024721015.1. Lineage (GTDB taxonomy): Bacteria > Pseudomonadota > Gammaproteobacteria > Enterobacterales > Enterobacteriaceae > Xenorhabdus > Xenorhabdus bovienii. The sequence continues at coordinate 14,583 of NZ_JANAIF010000052.1, read as the reverse complement.
GCGTACAATAGCCGCTCTTTAATTTAACAGGGATCATGATGAGCACAATAACCTTAATCAGCGGCAGCACAATGGGAAGTGCTGAATATGTTGCCGAACATATGGCGGAGATCTTAGAAAATCACGGGTTTTCAACTGAGGTCCTTCATGGTCCTTCACTGGATGATCTGCGCCTTGGTGGGCTATGGCTTGTGGTCACATCAACACATGGGGCAGGGGACTTACCCGAAAATCTTCGGCCTCTGGCAGACACGATCGCACAAGAACAGCCAGATCTAAGTAACGTGACATTTGGTTCGGTCGGTATTGGCAGTTCCGAATATGACATATTCTGTGGTGCCATCAAATCATTTGAGCATCTATTGAAAGATCGCGGAGCAAAAAGGATCGGGGATCGATTGGAAATAGACATCCAGAAGTATGAAATTCCCGAGGATCCAGCTGAAGATTGGGTTAAAGAATGGGCAAAGTTACTCTGATCCGATTAAAAATATAACGATCAACTGTGGATAACTTATCTGAAAAGCAGGGATTAACCCGTAGTTATCCATTTAATAACTCAGTTTCAATTTAACACCTGTGTATAACTACGCATTTAGATCCCAGCTTATACTGAATTGGATCACGGATCATTCACAGCAAATGATCCTTTACAGCGTCATGATCTTTCTATAGAAAAATCACTTATCCACAGATGATCGCGATCCTAATAACAGATCTAATAAAGAGATCTTTAAATAAAAAAGATCTTCTTTTAATTAACGGCGATCAAACTTACTTGGTCTAACGTCTAAACTTGAGTAGAATCCCCTCCCTAATGCATATCAAGCATTCTCACAATTGAAGGTTCGCACATGTTTTATCCAGAGCACTTTGACGTCATCATTATCGGCGGTGGTCACGCCGGTACCGAAGCAGCAATAGCTACTGCACGTATGGGACGTCAAACCTTATTACTGACTCACAATATTGATACTTTGGGCCAGATGTCATGTAATCCAGCCATTGGTGGGATCGGTAAAGGGCATCTGGTAAAAGAGATCGATGCACTTGGTGGCCTAATGGCTCAAGCAACTGATCAAGCCGGTATTCAATTCAGAACACTGAATGCCAGCAAAGGTCCAGCAGTTCGGGCAACGCGAGCACAGGCAGATCGAGTACTTTACCGACAAGCCGTAAGAACCGCATTGGAAAACCAACCTAACTTGATGATCTTCCAGCAGTCGGTTGAAGATCTCATCGTTGAAAACAACACCATCACAGGCGTTGTTACACGTATGGGATTAAAATTTAAGGCAAAATCAGTTGTACTGACTGTAGGTACTTTCCTTGATGGAAAAATTCACATCGGGCTGGAAAACTACAGTGGTGGACGTGCCGGAGATCCTCCTGCGATCGCATTATCCCATCGTCTGCGTGAATTGCCTTTACGCGTAGCTCGCCTGAAAACGGGAACACCTCCCCGCATTGATGCACGAACCATTGATTTTAGCCAGCTTGAGCAACAGTTGGGTGATAACCCGATACCCGTATTCTCATTCATGGGCAACGTAGATCAACACCCACGACAGATCCCTTGCTATATCACACATACCAATGAAAAAACCCATGAAGTGATCCGTAATAATTTGGATCGTAGCCCGATGTATGCGGGGATCATCGAAGGGATCGGACCACGTTACTGCCCTTCCATCGAAGACAAAGTCATGCGTTTTGCGGATCGTAACGCTCATCAGATCTTCCTTGAACCAGAAGGCCTCACCAGTAACGAAATCTATCCGAACGGCATTTCAACCAGTCTGCCATTTGACGTGCAGATGCAGATCGTTCACTCCATGAAGGGTATGGAAAACGCCCGTATCGTTCGCCCTGGTTATGCGATCGAATACGACTTTTTTGATCCACGTGATTTAAAACAGACACTGGAAAGCAAATTTATCAATGGTCTGTTCTTTGCTGGTCAAATCAACGGCACTACAGGATACGAAGAAGCGGCAGCACAAGGATTACTGGCAGGTTTGAATGCCGCACGTTATGCCGCAGATGAAAACGGCTGGTTCCCTCGCCGTGATCAAGCCTATATCGGTGTATTGGTTGATGACTTGTGCACATTGGGTACGAAAGAGCCTTACCGCATGTTTACGTCGCGCGCAGAATATCGTTTGATGCTGCGTGAAGACAATGCGGATCTCCGTTTAACGGGAAAAGGCCGTGAATTAGGCTTGGTTGATGATCAACGTTGGGAGCACTATTGCCGCAAAGTTGAGATGATTGAACAAGAACGCCAGCGCTTACGAAATATCTGGGTACACCCGCATTCTGATAGCTTGGATGAAATCAACCAAATGCTGAAGGCACCACTGTCAAAAGAAGCCAATGGTGAAGATTTACTGCGTCGCCCTGAAATGAATTATGAACTGCTGACATCACTGCCACGTTTTACTCCGGGGCTGACAGAACCTCAAGCAGCAGATCAAGTTGAAATTCAAGTGAAGTACGAAGGCTATATCGCCCGCCAGCAAGAAGAGATCGAAAAACAATTACGTAATGAAAATGCCGCTTTGCCACTCGATCTGGATTACAAACAAGTCAACGGGCTTTCCAATGAAGTTATTGCAAAACTGAATGATCATAAACCAAGTTCAATTGGTCAGGCCTCGCGTATTTCTGGTATTACTCCAGCAGCTATTTCCATTTTGCTGGTATGGTTGAAAAAACAAGGTTTATTACGTCGTAGCGCCTAAGAGGACGAAGTTTTGCTTAACAAATTGGAATCGCTGCTGGCGAAAACAAACATTGTGTTATCGCTAGCACAAAAACAACAGCTTGTCGCTTACGTTGATATGCTCAACAAATGGAACAAGGCTTATAACTTGACATCTGTCCGTGCCCCCGAACAAATGCTGGTTCGGCATATCATGGACAGCATAGTTGTTAATCCTTTTCTTCACGGAACGCGATTTATTGATGTGGGAACAGGGCCTGGCTTGCCGGGCATCCCGTTGGCAATTGTACGGCCTGATTCTCATTTCACTCTGTTGGACAGTTTAGGAAAACGAGTTCGCTTCTTACGTCAAGTTCAGCATGAATTGGGCTTGGGCAATATTGATCCCGTACAGAGTCGGGTTGAAGAATTTATTCCTGAACCTCCTTTTGATGGGGTGATCAGCCGTGCATTTGCTTCTCTGCAAGACATGCTGTCATGGTGTCGTCATCTTCCTAAACCCGCAGAAGGGCGTTTTTATGCTCTGAAAGGTGTGCTGCCGGAAAATGAGTTGACTCAACTGCCTTCAGGAATAACGCTTGATACGGTGGTTTCTCTGCAAGTTCCTGAGTTAGATGGGGAGCGTCATTTGGTCGTACTTAAATCAAACTAACTTTGTTGTTTGTCAATAAAATTCTAAATAATTAGTGACGTTAACCACATTTATAATGTTACGGACGTTACTAATTATTACTTTTGGTTGTTTTAACTTTATTTACTAACAGATCACATAAAAATAACCTTCATTTTATTTTGGTATAAACTTTCTTTTCGAAAAAGGTTATCAATTTCCTTTATAAATAAATTTTAGAGAAAGAGAACAAAATAAACATTTAACATTTTTTAGTGATATATTAGATAAATCTTTATGACACTAATATTAATTAGTTGATTTTAATTGAAAAAAATAAATGATTTTTATCACATATTTAATGATAAATATAACTAATGCTTTTGGTCGAATGTGATATACATCACGTTTAATTTTTCAGTCATACCATTAATCGTTGCAGAATATTAAATGGTATTTGTGAGCAATCTACCATCAAAGTTAGAAATTTAAATAATTATTCACTTTTTCGCTACTTATGGATTGAATTCATTTTGGCTGCCCGTATAATTTGCACGTTTTTGTCACTTGACACTCTTAAACAAAGACAGTTTTATACAGCATTCAGCAAAGCCTGATATGTGATGGTGTACTTCGGGAGAAAACAAAAGTCATGTCTGTATCCCTTTACAGCGGTAGAATTGCACTGAAACTGTTACTTTTGCAGTTAATGACTTTTGTTATTCTCAGTGTGGCTTTTTGTACCAGAAGTATCGAATGGGGCGCTTCTGCTTTTGCCGGTGGGTTGGCGTGCTGGCTGCCAAATGCCATTTTTATGCTGCTAACCCGCTTCCAAAAAGCAAAAGAAGAAGATGTACCAGTACGCATTGCATGGTTCTTCGCTATTGGCGAAGTGGCTAAGGTTATCATTACGATAGCTGTGCTGATAGTTGCCTTGGGAGTGTTTAAGGCGGCATTTGCACCACTTGGTGTAGCCTATTTAGCGGTGCTGATTGTGCAGATCATCGCACCTGCCGTAATGAACGGTTAGCATTTTTAACAATAAAAGGGTAAAAAGCATCATGTCTGCATCAGGAGAAGTTTTAACTTCGCAGGAGTACATAAGTCATCACCTGAAGCACCTTCAGTTAGACTTGCGTACCTTTGAGTTGGTCAATCCCCACGCTAGTGGTTATGAGACGACGTTCTGGACGTTGAACATTGACTCGCTTTTTTTCTCCGTCATATTAGGAATATTGTTTCTGTTTGTATTCCGGAGAGTTGCGGTTCGCGCTACTGATGGCGTGCCGGGTAAGCTCCAGACTGCAGTAGAAATGGTTTTTGGTTTCGTTGATAACACTGTGCGTGATATGTATCACGGTAAGAGCAAAGTGATAGCTCCTCTGGCTTTGACTGTGTTCGTCTGGGTGTTATTAATGAACGGATTGGACTTGCTGCCAATCGATTTAATTCCTTTGATCGGTGAACGCTATTTCGGCCTACCTGCTCTGCGTATTGTTCCAACAGCAGATGTCAGTGTCACTCTGTCGATGGCGCTCGGTGTCTTTGTTCTCATCCTGTTCTACAGCATTAAGATGAAAGGAATTCGTGGTTTTGCGAAGGAGCTGACATTACAGCCTTTCAATCACCCACTGTTTATTCCAATTAACTTAATTCTGGAAGGGGTCAGCTTACTATCTAAACCTATATCACTCGCTCTGCGACTGTTTGGTAATATGTATGCTGGCGAATTGATCTTTATTCTTATTGCGGCTCTTTTACCGTTTTGGTCACAGTGGTTACTCAGCCTGCCATGGGCGATTTTCCACATACTGATTATCACGTTACAAGCCTTTATCTTCATGGTTCTGACGGTTGTTTATCTGTCGATGGCATCTGAAGAACATTAATTTCTATCAATCAATAATCGTGTTTTAACTGAAACAAACTGGAGACTGTCATGGAAAACCTGAATATGGATCTGCTGTACATGGCTGCCGCTATTCTGATGGGTCTGGCTGCTATTGGTGCTGCGATCGGTATCGGCATCCTCGGAGGTAAATTCTTGGAAGGCGCTGCTCGTCAGCCTGATCTGATTCCTCTGCTGCGTACACAGTTCTTTATCGTTATGGGTCTGGTTGACGCCATCCCTATGATCGCTGTGGGCCTGGGCTTATTTATGATGTTCGCTGTCGGCGGTAAGTAAGTAGCAGAACTGAAGATTAAGCCAATTCATTAATTGAAATAGAGGTATTGTGCTTTGAATATTAACGCAACAATCCTCGGCCAGGCCATCGCGTTTGTCCTGTTTGTTTTGTTCTGTATGAAGTATGTATGGCCACCAATTATGGCGGCCATTGAAAAGCGTCAGAAAGAAATTACTGACGGTTTGGCTTCAGCAGAACGTGCTAAAAAGAACCTGGACTTAGCGCAAGCCAATGCGACCGACCAACTGAAAAAAGCGAAAGCTGATGCGCAAGCTATCATTGAGCAGGCTAATAAACAAAAAGCCCAAATTATTGATGATGCCAAAACAGAAGCTGAGCTGGAACGTAACAAAATTGTAGCGCAGGCTCAGGCTGAAATTAATGCTGAACGCAAACGCGCTCGTGAAGAGTTACGTAAACAGGTTGCGATGCTGGCTATCGCAGGTGCCGAGAAAATCATCGAACGTTCCGTGGATGAAGCTGCTAACAGCGACATCGTTGATAAACTGGTCGCTGAACTGTAAGGAGGGAGGGGCATGTCTGAATTTGCTACGGTAGCTCGCCCCTACGCCAAAGCAGCTTTTGACTTTGCTGTAGAGCACCAATCTCTCGAACATTGGCAGAACATGCTGGCGTTCGTTGCTGAGGTTACTCGCAATGAGCAGGTTGGTGAGCTGCTTTCCGGTTCATTGGCACCGGAAACGTTAGCCAATACCTTCATCACCCTTTGTGGTGAGCAGGTAGATGAGCATGCTCAGAACTTTATTCGTGTAATGGCAGAAAATGGTCGCTTGCTGGTACTGCCAGAAGTCTTCCAGCAATTTACCCAATTGCGTGCGTCACTTGAATCAACCATCAATGTTGAAGTGATTTCTGCGTCTGAATTGAATGAGCAGCAGCAGGCTAAAATTTCTGCGGCGATGGAAAAACGTCTGTCACGCAAAGTGAAGCTGAATTGCAAAATTGACAAGTCTGTTATCGCCGGTGTGGTTATCCGCGCAGGTGATATGGTGATCGATGGCAGCATTCGCGGCCGTCTGGATCGTTTAACAGACGTCTTGCAGTCTTAAGGGGACTGGAGCATATGCAACTGAATTCCACCGAAATCAGCGAACTGATCAAACAGCGTATTGCTCAGTTCAATGTCGTGAGCGAAGCTCACAATGAAGGTACGATTGTTTCCGTTAACGACGGTATCATTCGTATCCACGGTTTAGCCGATGTCATGCAGGGTGAAATGATTTCTCTGCCTGGCAACCGTTACGCAATTGCACTGAACCTGGAGCGCGACTCTGTGGGTGCGGTTGTGATGGGTCCGTATGCTGACCTAGCCGAAGGCATGAAAGTCAAATGTACTGGCCGTATTCTGGAAGTACCTGTTGGTCGTGGTCTGCTCGGTCGTGTTGTTAACACACTGGGTGAGCCAATCGATGGCAAAGGCGCTCTTGAGAATGATGGTTTCTCTCCTGTTGAAGTTATTGCTCCGGGTGTTATTGACCGTCAGTCCGTTGACCAGCCTGTCCAGACAGGTTACAAATCCGTTGATGCCATGATCCCAATTGGCCGTGGTCAGCGTGAGCTGGTTATCGGTGACCGTCAGACGGGTAAAACCGCTCTGGCTATTGATGCGATCATCAACCAACGTGATTCTGGTATCAAATGTATCTATGTTGCAATTGGTCAGAAAGCATCTACCATTTCCAACGTAGTTCGTAAACTGGAAGAGCACAACGCTCTGGCCAATACGATTGTCGTTGTTGCATCCGCTTCTGAATCTGCGGCTCTGCAATATCTGGCACCTTATTCTGGCTGTGCGATGGGTGAATACTTCCGTGATCGCGGCGAAGATGCTCTGATTGTTTACGATGACCTGTCTAAACAGGCTGTTGCTTACCGTCAGGTTTCTCTGTTGCTGCGTCGTCCACCTGGACGTGAAGCATTCCCTGGTGACGTTTTCTATCTGCACTCCCGTCTGCTGGAGCGTGCAGCGCGTGTTAACGCTGATTATGTGGAAAAATTCACCAACGGCGAAGTGAAAGGTAAAACGGGTTCTCTGACTGCATTGCCAATCATTGAAACTCAGGCAGGTGACGTTTCTGCGTTCGTACCAACAAACGTTATCTCCATTACCGATGGTCAGATCTTCCTTGAATCTGCTCTGTTCAACGCAGGTATCCGTCCGGCGGTTAACCCAGGGATCTCCGTATCCCGTGTAGGTGGTGCTGCTCAGACTAAGATTATCAAGAAACTGTCTGGTGGTATCCGTACCGCTCTGGCTCAGTACCGTGAATTGGCTGCATTCTCCCAGTTTGCTTCTGATCTGGATGATGCAACTCGCAAGCAGTTGGATCATGGTCAGAAAGTCACTGAGCTGTTGAAACAGAAACAGTATCAGCCAATGTCCGTTGCACAGCAGGCTCTGTCCCTGTTTGCGGCTGAACGTGGCTATCTGGAAGATGTCGAAATCGCGAAAGTGGTCAGTTTCGAATCTGCGCTGTTAGCTTATGCTAACCGTGAACATGCTGATCTTCTCAAAGAGATTGACCAGTCTGGTGACTACAACGGAGAGATCGAAGCGAAGCTGACAGCTCTGTTGGATTCCTTCAAGGCGACTCAGTCCTGGTAACACTATTCGGCCCAGTTTGATTAAACTTGGGCCGTCTGGTTGAATTCGGAGAAGCAGATATGGCCGGCGCAAAAGAGATACGTACCAAAATCGCCAGTGTGCAGAACACGCAAAAAATCACTAAAGCGATGGAGATGGTCGCCGCGTCCAAAATGCGTAAAACGCAGGATCGCATGGCGGCCAGTCGTCCTTATGCAGAAACCATTCGCAGCGTGATTGGACACCTTGCGTTAGGTAATCTGGAGTACAGACATCCATACCTTGACGAGCGCGAAGTTAAGCGTGTTGGGTATTTGGTTGTTTCGACAGATCGTGGTTTATGTGGCGGTTTGAACATTAACTTGTTCAAAAAATTGCTGATAGAAATGAAAGGCTGGTCTGATAAAGGCGTTCAAGTTGATTTAGCGCTTGTTGGGTCGAAAGCGGTTTCTTTCTTTTCTTCTGTTGGAGGCAACATTGTTGCCCAAGTAACAGGGATGGGAGATAACCCATCATTGTCCGAGCTGATCGGGCCAGTCAACGTCATGATGCAAGCATATGACGCAGGGCGTCTGGATAAATTGTATATAGTGACAAACAGATTCATCAATACAATGTCTCAGGTTCCGACAATGACTCAGTTATTGCCTCTGCCAGCCGGAGACGATGAAACACTGAAGAAGAAATCCTGGGATTATCTGTATGAACCTGATCCTAAGGCGTTGTTGGATACCCTGCTGCGCCGCTATATAGAATCACAAGTTTATCAGGGCGTCGTTGAAAACCTGGCTAGTGAACAGGCCGCACGAATGGTAGCGATGAAAGCCGCGACCGATAACGGTGGCAACCTGATCAAAGAGTTGCAGTTGGTTTACAACAAGGCTCGTCAGGCCAGCATCACTCAGGAACTCACCGAAATCGTTTCGGGTGCTTCTGCGGTTTAACAGCTAGGTTTACGAATTACGTAGAGGATTCAAGATGGCTACTGGAAAGATTATCCAGGTAATCGGCGCCGTGGTGGACGTCGAATTCCCTCAAGACAGCGTACCAAAGGTATACAATGCTCTTGAGGTTAAAAACAGTGAAGAAAAACTGGTGCTGGAAGTTCAGCAGCAGCTGGGCGGTGGTATCGTTCGCTGTATCGCAATGGGTACCTCTGATGGCCTGCGCCGTGGTTTGGACGCGATTGATTTAGGGCACCCAATTGAAGTTCCGGTGGGTAAAGCGACACTGGGCCGTATCATGAACGTATTGGGTGATCCAATCGACATGAAAGGTGAGATTGGCGAAGAAGAGCGCTGGTCGATTCACCGTACAGCACCAAGCTATGAAGAGTTGTCCAGCTCTCAGGAACTGCTGGAAACCGGTATCAAGGTTATGGACTTGATCTGCCCATTTGCTAAGGGTGGTAAAGTTGGTCTGTTCGGTGGTGCGGGTGTAGGTAAAACCGTCAACATGATGGAACTGATCCGTAACATCGCTATCGAACACTCCGGTTACTCTGTATTTGCCGGTGTGGGTGAACGTACCCGTGAAGGTAACGACTTCTATCATGAAATGACCGATTCAAACGTACTGGATAAAGTATCTCTGGTATATGGTCAGATGAATGAGCCACCAGGAAACCGTCTGCGTGTAGCACTGACGGGTCTGACTATGGCTGAGAAATTCCGTGATGAAGGCCGTGACGTTCTGTTGTTCGTCGATAACATTTACCGTTATACCCTGGCAGGAACAGAAGTATCTGCCCTGTTGGGTCGTATGCCATCTGCGGTAGGTTATCAGCCGACACTGGCGGAAGAGATGGGCGTTCTTCAGGAACGTATCACTTCAACCAAAACGGGCTCCATCACTTCCGTACAGGCGGTTTACGTCCCTGCGGATGACTTGACTGACCCATCACCAGCGACAACCTTTGCTCACTTGGATGCAACCGTCGTATTGAGCCGTCAGATTGCTTCACTGGGTATTTACCCGGCGGTTGATCCACTGGATTCAACCAGTCGTCAGCTTGACCCATTGGTTGTTGGTCAGGAGCACTATGATGTGGCGCGTGGTGTACAGTCTATCCTGCAGCGTTATCAGGAACTGAAAGACATCATCGCGATTCTGGGTATGGATGAACTGTCTGAAGAAGATAAACTGGTTGTGGCACGTGCCCGTAAGATCCAGCGCTTCTTGTCTCAGCCATTCTTCGTTGCAGAAGTCTTCACTGGCTCACCAGGTAAGTTCGTCTCTCTGAAAGAAACCATTCGTGGCTTTAAGGGCATCCTGGACGGTGATTATGACCACCTGCCAGAACAGGCGTTCTACATGGTTGGTACCATCGACGAAGCTGTAGAAAAAGCGAAGAAGATGTAATACGGCTGACGGGAGGTTGATATGGCTGCAATGACGTTCTTCCTGAACGTAGTCAGCGCTGAAAAACGATTGTTTGAAGGGCTGGTACAAAAAATTCAGGTGACTGGCAGTGAAGGTGAGTTGGGTATTTATCCTCAGCACACACCACTGCTTACTGCCATAAAACCGGGCATGATACGTATTGTTAAGCAGTTTGGTGAAGAAGAATTTATCTACCTGTCCGGTGGAGTTCTTGAAGTTCAGCCAAACGGCGTTATCGTACTGGCCGATACAGCGATCCGTGGTAAGGATTTGGACGAAGCCAAGGCGCTTGAAGCGAAGCGCGAGGCTGAAGAACACGTTCGTAATTCTCACGGCGATGTTGATTATGCTCAGGCATCTGCTGAATTGTCGAAAGCGATTGCAAAACTTCGTGTAATCGAACTGACAAAACAACGGATGTAATATAGGCAGTAAGATAAAAAGCCAGTTGGTGAAAGCTAACTGGCTTTTTTGCATTGCGAAATATGTAGCAATTTATTTTGCAAACAGGTTTACTTTCATACTTAAAATTGGAGCTGTCAGGTTTATTATGTCTATTAGTGCAAATAGCGCAAAAAGTGTCGTGATCCTTGCCGCTGGCAAAGGCACGCGCATGTATTCTGCTCTCCCCAAGGTTCTGCACTCGCTGGCCGGTAAACCGATGGTTCAGCATGTCATTGACACCGCAATGGCGTTGGGCACCCAAAATGTTCATTTGGTCTATGGGCATGGTGGTGATCTGATGAAGCAGACTCTCTCCAATCAAAACCTTAACTGGGTACTACAGGCGGAACAGCTTGGAACTGGCCATGCAATGCAGCAGGCAGCGCCACATTTTGCAGATGATGAAGACATTCTGATGCTCTATGGCGATGTTCCTTTGATCGCTCAAGACACATTAGAGCGTCTGGTGGAAATCAAACCTGAAGGCGGTATTGGCTTATTGACTGCTATTTTGAATAATCCTGCCGGATATGGCCGTATCATTCGTGAAAATGGTGAAGTGACCGGGATTATCGAACAGAAAGATGCGACTGACGAGCAGCGTAAAATCAACGAAATCAACACCGGTATTTTGGTGGCAAATGGCGGTGATTTGAAGCGTTGGTTATCTCAGCTGGATAACAACAACGCTCAGGGTGAATACTATATTACCGATATTATTGCTTTGGCTCACAAAGAAGGGCGCCAAGTCAAGGCTGTTCATCCGAGCCGTTTAAGTGAGATGGAAGGGGTTAACAATCGCCTTCAGCTTTCCGCACTGGAACGTATTTACCAATCAGAGCAAGCAGAAAAATTATTGCTGGCAGGTGTAATGCTGTTGGATCCTGCCCGGTTCGATCTTCGCGGTACATTAGAACATGGCCGTGATGTGGTTATCGATACCAATGTCATTATCGAAGGTCATGTTGCATTGGGAAATAACGTGCATATTGGATCTGGCTGCATTTTGAAAAATTGCGCCATCGGTGATGGCACGGTCATCAGCCCTTATACTGTGATCGAAAATTCTGAAATTGCTACCGAATGTACGGTTGGGCCTTTTGCTCGTTTACGTCCGGGGTCTAAACTGGCGGAAAAAGCGCATGTTGGCAATTTTGTGGAAATGAAAAAAACCTCCCTTGGTAAAGGTTCCAAGGCGGGTCACCTGACGTATCTTGGCGATTCTGAAATCGGCAATAATGTGAATATTGGTGCGGGAACGATCACTTGTAATTACGATGGTGCCAATAAATTTAAAACTATCATCGGTGATGACGTGTTTGTGGGTTCCGATACCCAGCTTGTCGCACCGGTCACAGTAGCTAAAGGCGCGACCATTGGCGCAGGCACCACAGTAACAAAAAACGTCGCTGAAAATGAGCTGGTCATCAGCCGCGTGAAACAAACGCATATTCAGGACTGGCAACGTCCTGTTAAGAAAAAATAAATATAAAAATAATCCCCACTTCTACAAAGCTCGGGGACCGGCAAAGCCGGAACACAATCAGGTTAGCGACATAAAAGGGGCTTTTATCAGCCCTGTTTTTAGGAATAAAACACATGTGTGGAATTGTTGGAGCAGTAGCACAACGTGATATTGCAGAAATACTGATCGAAGGTCTTCGTCGCCTGGAATACCGTGGTTATGACTCAGCCGGTCTAGCTGTGGTTGACAGTGAAAACCGTATGACCTGTCTGCGTGAAGTCGGCAAAGTACAGGTGCTGGCTGATGAAGCAGATAAACAGCTTGTCATTGGTGGTACGGGGATCGCTCATACTCGTTGGGCGACGCACGGTGAGCCGAATGAGCGCAATGCCCATCCTCATGTTTCTGAACATATTGCGGTTGTACATAACGGCATTATTGAAAACCATGAAGAACTGCGCGAATTATTAAAAGAGCGCGGTTATACCTTCTTTTCTGATACAGATACCGAAACTATCGCCCATCTTATCCACTGGGAACAGAAACAGGGGGGATCACTGCTGGAAGTGGTTCAGCGTGTGATCCCACAGTTACGTGGCGCTTATGGCACCGTAATTATGGACAGCCGTCACCCTGATGTGCTGGTGGCCGCTCGTTCTGGCAGCCCGCTGGTGATTGGCCTTGGCGTTGGTGAAAACTTCCTCGCATCTGATCAACTGGCGCTATTGCCGGTGACCCGTCGCTTTATCTATCTGGAAGAGGGTGACATCGTTGAGATCACCCGTCGTACCGTTCGCATCTTTGATGTCACAGGTGCAGCCGTTGAGCGCGAGCAGATTGAATCCAACGTTCAGTATGATGCAGGTGACAAAGGTATTTACCGTCACTACATGCAAAAAGAGATCTACGAACAACCGATGGCAATTAAGAGCACGCTGGAAGGGCGTTTAAGTCATGGTCAGATAGATCTGTCAGAGCTGGGCGCTAATGCTGCGGAATTACTGTCTCAGGTTGAACACATTCAAATCGTTGCCTGCGGTACGTCTTACAATGCGGGCATGGTTTCACGCTACTGGTTTGAATCTTTGGCAGGTATTCCCTGTGATGTGGAAATCGCCTCTGAATTCCGTTACCGCAAGCCAGCACGTCGTAAGGGAAGTTTACTGATCACTCTGTCTCAGTCTGGTGAAACGGCTGATACTTTGGCTGCACTGCGTTTATCCAAAGAACTGGGTTATTTGACTTCGCTGGTCATCTGTAACGTTGCCGGCTCCTCTCTGGTACGTGAATCAGACTTTGCCCTGATGACCAAAGCAGGAGCAGAAATCGGCGTTGCATCTACCAAAGCATTTACCACCCAGCTGACCGTATTATTGATGCTGGTGGCTTACATGGGGCGCCTGAAAGGTGCTGACGCAGCATTAGAACAAGATGTTGTTCACGCACTGCAAGCATTGCCAAGCCGCATTGAAAGCATGTTGTCTAAAGACAAAGTCATTGAAGCACTGGCAGAAGATTTCTCTGAGAAACATCACGCCCTGTTCCTTGGCCGTGGCGATCAATACCCGATCGCGGTTGAAGGCGCACTGAAACTGAAAGAGATCTCTTACATTCACGCGGAAGCCTATGCTGCCGGTGAATTGAAACATGGCCCGTTGGCATTGATCGATGCGGATATGCCAGTGATCATTGTTGCACCAAACAATGAACTGCTGGAAAAACTGAAATCTAACATCGAAGAAGTCCGCGCCCGTGGCGGCCAGTTGTATGTGTTCGCTGATCAGGATGCAGGTTTTACCAACAGCGAAAATATGAAGATCATCTCTTTGCCACACGTGGAAGATCTGATCGCGCCGATCTTCTATACCGTACCACTGCAATTACTGTCTTACCACGTTGCCTTGATCAAGGGAACGGATGTTGATCAGCCGCGTAACTTGGCGAAGTCAGTGACCGTAGAGTAAATGGTGTCGTAGTACGCTGTTAATGTAGGCGTACAACACGGTTTGCAACCGCGATATTAAAGTTTCAAACTTTCTAAATCCGGTTATGCTGATTAAAAGCTGACCGGATTTTTTTATGGTGAAATCTATACGCAATTAACTTGAAGAGGCGGGTTTTAAAATCTGGAAGTTATCAGTCAACCGAGTGGTGAGCTCTTTCGCT
>NZ_JANAIF010000051.1 GCF_024721015.1 Xenorhabdus bovienii | reverse complement strand
TTATACATTCCAGCCTAAAAAACCGAGCTTGAATTTACGGGATACTGATATCGCTATTCTTAAACGAAGCTGAGGTTTATTAATAACGTCGCCATGTGAAGAAAAATATCAATGAAGATCGGCCAGCTCAGTGAGAAAAGCGAACGATCAACAACATCAGATTGATGCATTGTAAAACCTATCGATTGAAGTGGAATGAATGGTCTTTTTACGGTGTGACATACCTAGAAAGTGTAGGTAATTCTACAAGGTTTATTGGTCATTTGGTAGGCGGGTTACGCGATTGGTACAGATGGCATTGCGCTTCCATGACTTGCTCGCGAATTTCTACTTTTGGCCGCCCCTGCATTTTCAGCCCATAACCGATGTTTTCGCCCAAAGACATATGAGGAAAAAGTGCATAAGACTGGAATCTTGTTCACCTCTGCTTTTCAGATATCAATTATATGATTGATTTTATTGATTCTAATATCATCATTACCCCAAGGATAATAAGAATAAGGCCGGGAATACGTCCGAGAATAAAATTGGTTTTCTCTGGGGATATCCGTTTGAGTTGGGCTGTGATAAGGCAATATAAAATATTAAAAAAAGTGGCGCCTATACAAAATATTGTACCGAGAACAAGTAAGAGATAATCGGGGCTGTTTTGATGAACAAACTGAGGAAAGAAAGAGACAAAAAATATGCCTACTTTAGGATTGAGGATACTGATCAATAACCCGTTAAGGAGATAAGAACTGGATTTTTTTCTGTTTATATTACTGTCATTTTTTTCTGACGATGCAGTAATTTCAGATGGCTTAGAGCGATAGATATTATATCCCATCCAAATTAGATAAAGCGCGCCTGCTGTCTGTATTATGGTATACAGAGCCGGAAGAGACATCAGTATGGAGGTTATCCCAGCCCAAGTAATAAAAACATAGAAGTAATAGCCAATTGCCAGCCCTATGGCTGATGACGCAGCCGCTTTCCAGCCTATTCGATGATAATTACTGGTAACATATATGACATCCGCACCAGGAATAGCATTAATAGTAAGAGCCGTTACGAGAAAAAGTATCCAGTTCACATCCAGCATACTTTAAATTCCTTTCATTTTGAGAAAACAATATTCTGATTGACGCTTTACTTTATCCGTAAAAGTTTTGCTAGTAAAGAGAGGGCTGTCAGTGCCATATTCAACCGATAGAGTATCAATAAAATTAAATGGTTTGCTTCTTTCCAAGTAGTCTTTCATCAGCTCAAATGCGAGTAGGTAAGATTCCCCTTTTACTGCCCATATTGTTTCTAACGACCAGAGTGAAAGTAGCTTTTTCCGCTCTATAATAGCCCCCGTGTCTATCCCTGTGTCAACATAGTGTAGTGTTGCCCCGGCTGCACGCTCGACTGCGTCTTTATTTCCTGTTGCAGTCAGTTGTTCTATTGCATACATGCCTCTGGCATAGGGAAGAACGGCAGAATGAGCGTTAACGATCTTTTTTTCAAAGTGATTAAGCCAGAATGGAGCCAAGATAACATCAAGGAAAATAAGAGCACCATCATTATGTTTACTACATTCATTATTCAGATAATCTTGATAAAAATTTATTCCCAGTTTTTCTGTATCAATGATATTAGCGGAAGATAAAGCATGAGTTTCTGGGACGCCATAATTTTTTGCGAGATATTTTTCTGGTTCACTGAGGCCTTTATAAGATATTTCTAACTTGTTAATATCCTCATCTGTTATTTTATCCTTTTTTGAAAGTTCATAATGTATATTGTTGAGTGTTGATATATCTAGTTTTCTGGCGTTTCTGATCATCCAATTTAGTTGGGAATTTCTCAATTTTTTATGGAGAAAACTAGTGTGAAAAAAAGTTTCAGTTATAACAGTAAACATTTTTTATCCTATTATTATAAAAAGTAACTGGTTTTTAAATGGAGGAGGTTTACAATGGTTTTATTTTTAGTCAGACTATAGTTTATTTTTGTTATGAAATAAAGTTGACTATTTATAGTTTTAAACCTATTTCCTTATTGTTATGTGTTGTTTTTTATTGGAAGTTTTTTATCTGTATTTAATGATTTAATTACTATTTTTAGTCATGATAAAGGAGATTAATATGCTCTTCGATGACATATCATCTTTAATTAATGACAGATGCTTTATAAATATTAATGGTTGGATTCCTGATTCCGCTGTTTCATTAAAAGTGGAGGGGATTTCTGTTACAGGATCAATAAAAATAAAGCCTGCGCTATATATGATTTCAGCGCTTGAGGATAGTGGGGTACTAAGAACAGGAAAAAAGCTGATTGAGAGTTCGTCAGGAAATCTAGGGTTAGCATTGAGTATGATTTGTGCCTGGAAAGGTTATCCATTTATTTGTGTTAGTGATCCGAATATAGCTCCTCTGACTGAGAGGACGATCCGGGCATATGGAACAAACCTTATTATAGCGAAAAGTAAAGATAATAATGGCGGTTATTTGGGAGAAAGGATAAGAATAATTGAATCTATGCTAAAAGAGGATCAGGATTTAATATGGGTTAATCAGTATGAAAATAAAAATAATGTTCTTTCTCATTATAGTACGACAGGAAAAAGTATATTGGAAAAATATCCATATCCTGATTATGTATTTATTGGCGCGGGAACGACAGGAACTCTTGGCGGTGTGTCAAGCTATATACGTAAATACTCTCCTTCAACGAAAATTATTGCTGTTGATACAAAGGGATCTGTCACTTTTGGTGGTGAACCAAGTAAAAGGAGGATCCCTGGCTTGGGAACCAGTAAGGCACCAGAAATTAAAAAATATTCACAATTTGATGAGATTATTTACATAGATGAAAAAGAAACCGTATTCACTTGCAGAGAATTGGCTTCAATGGGCCTCCTTTTAGGAGGATCAACCGGGACGGTTTTAGCTGCTGTCCGGCATTATGAAAGCATCATTGGGAAAAACAAAATTGTTGTGGCTATTTCTCCTGACATGGGAGAGAAATATATAGACACTATATATAATGATGATTGGGTTAATAAATTTTATAATTAAGGAAATAAAATGACTGATAATAAATTCACTATTATTTCTGGTAATGATGTTGAAGTCTGGATAAAAGAGAATAAGGAAAAGATTATCGAAATAATTAAAAAAACTTATTGTTTATTTAGCGATGGAATGGTAACTAATCCTGATAGTTATTTCTTGAGATTTCCTGATAGTGACAAAAATAGGATAATTGCTCTACCTGCATCTATAGAGCATGGTAATAAAGTAGCCGGAATCAAATGGGTCAGTAGTTTTCCAGATAATATACAGCATGGATTAAACCGAGCTTCTGCTGTTGTTATTCTTAATGATCGTAATACTGGCTACCCTATCGCTTGTATTGAAGGTAGTCAAATTAGCTCAGCAAGAACCGCTACATCCGCTATCATTGGTGCGGAGTATCTTCATCAGGAAAAGAGATGTGATCAATTGGCTGTCATAGGGACAGGGTTGATCTCTTTTTCTATCGTTGAATATTTATATAGCACAGGCTGGAAAATCGAGAATATTGTTGTTAGTGATTTATCTGAAACTAATGCTGCCAAATTTATCTCATACTGTAAACAGAAGTTAGGTATTGAGGCTAAATATTTGGATACGACTGATGCGATTAGTCAATCAGATTTGATTATCTTTGCTACTTCGGCTGTTAGCCCCCATATCGTTGATCCCGCGCTGTTCTCCCATAATCCAACCGTTTTACATATTTCTCTACGTGATCTTTCTACTGATATCATATTAAAAGCAGAAAACTATGTTGATGATATTTCTCATGCAGTTAAAGCTCATACTTCTCTGCACCTTACAGCAGAAGAGACTCGTGATACAAAATTTATAAAAGGAAGTATATCTGATCTTATTCGGGGTAAAGTTAAACCCGACAAAACTAAGTTAAGAATATATTCTCCTTTTGGAATGGGAATGCTGGATATTGCCGTAGCTGAAAATATATATTCTGATTTTAAGGATATATCAGGCATTACAATTTCAGACTTTCATCCTTTACCCGTCATGAGATAAATATATTTTTATTGCATGGTAAAACGATCAAGTTATTAATATGGCAATAACTTGATTAATGGAATAAATTAAGAAAGTTATTTTTTCTATATGCGATATATGATAAGTAATAGATAGGATTTTTCCAATTTGCATGTAATCATACAAGCATCAAAAGAAGGCTATCTAGATGAAAGCACTTATCGTAATCGACATGCTGAATGATTTTGTAACCGGTGTCCTCGCCAATGAAGAAAGTGCGATGAAAATTACTCCGCCTATTCAGCGAATGATCAAACATGCCAGAAATAACCCTGATTGGTTGGTGGTCTATGTCAATGATGCCCATCATGCGGATGATCGGGAAATGGATATCTGGGGAAAACATGCAATGGTCGGTACATGGGGTGCGGATGTGATTGATGAATTGGCTCCAATCGGCATGGAGCGTGAAATCGTTTTTCCCAAGCGATTTTATAATGCGTTTGACGGGACGGATCTGGAAAATGTTTTAGCACAATATGGCGTGACTGAAGTGGTGCTGGTAGGTCAGCATACTCATTGCTGTGTCCGCCATACTGCTTACGGTGCGTTTACTCGTGGTTATGCTATTACGGTATTGTCCGATGCTGTTTGTGTTTCCCCCGGTATCGATCAGCAAGCTGCCCTTGATTATCTGAAAACCATCTATGGGGCTGAAATTACGACCAGCAAAGCATTCGGAGTATGACCTGAGTGAAAGATGAATAT
The DNA here is from genome assembly GCF_024721015.1 of Xenorhabdus bovienii. Taxonomy (GTDB): domain Bacteria; phylum Pseudomonadota; class Gammaproteobacteria; order Enterobacterales; family Enterobacteriaceae; genus Xenorhabdus; species Xenorhabdus bovienii. The sequence goes on along the minus strand of NZ_JANAIF010000051.1, from coordinate 22,723 downwards.
TTTGTCGGGTAAATGGAATATATAACTGGCAGATTAATTATCTGCCAGTGAAATTATTTTACATAAGCTAGCAGGCTGAGAGAGGGTCGGGCAAGCGCCTGGCATTTTGCCTTTTGGGGCAGATTGATTCCCTTCAGATCGTTGTAGCCTGACTGATTCAGTTTTTCCATTAACTGACTGTTGTAGTTATTGAGATCCCACTTGTTGCGTTGAGCAAAATAAATAACTGCACGCCTGATCTCACGATCTGGGATCTGGCTATAGCCACAATCATATTTCAAATAAATGTAGACGGCTGTCATATCAGCAAGACTTTCAGCCTCTTCCTCAGACAGAGCTTTTGCGGGTTGCGCGAAACTGAACAGAACCAGAATGTAAGTGAGTAAAGCAATCTTTTGCATAATTTCTATTATACTGATTTTCTACTGTTTTACCTAAACTAACATATTAATATCTTTGTTAGCCAAACTTTATTTTCTTAACTTTAGGAAAATTGCCATTTTTTCTGTGGCGTACTGACGCTGCGAACACATGGGTTAAGGGGAAAGTGACTCTTGTTATTGACGACCATCATAACGGTAACGGGCATTGCCACCAGTGTGACGAACCAAGATATGGTGATGGTTTGGATTTAGTGGCAAGAACTAAAGTGATCTCCATCACTGAAGCGGCAAAAGTCGTTGCTGATGTGCTGGCGTTGCCTTTGCCAGAACCCAAGCCAACCAGACAAACCAGAGAAGACAAGCATAGCGCGTCAGCATGGTTTTAATCTGTTGTATTACGTGAAATTTAAAATAGGTAATAATCTGATTTTGATTGAAAAATGACATTTATCACATTTTTATTGAATGATTCTTGTTCATAGTAGAATTGTTAAATTTTTCTGGTATATCATGGCGCTCATAAATTGTTCTATCAGTGAAATTGTATCAGCATAGGGAGAAAGGAATATGGCTATAGGACATTTCTTGACTGTAGGGGATAAAACAAGCTGTGGAGGAATAATCCTTACAGGAACCAGTAACATTACATTTTATGGGAGGGATGCTGCGATAGAAGGCTCTTTTGTTACCTGTGGAAAACATTCAGGCAACTTTTCGATCGTGGGCGGTGTGAATTGCTTTTTTGATATGGGAGCTAAATTGGCTGGAACGTTGGATAGTCAGAGCACTTGTCCTTGTAGGGCAAATCTTATTAACTCCATTCCTGATAGTTATCAAAATGAAGCACACTTTTCTAATTTTACTTCTCAAGATGTTACTAAAGATACAGAATCAACAACTACTCAGAGCAGCCACAATACAACAAATAAATCTAGTTCTGATTCATATGCACAATCAGAACAAAAAATTAAGCCGGAACCATTACCACTACCTGCTGTAATCTTTAAAACAAAAAGGAAAATGGATGATTATGATGCTGAAGACATGATATATGCTGATTTATCAGAAGAACAGCTTAAACATAAAGTTGGGCTAACTGATGTTGGCGTGCCTTGTCATAATTATTCATTGATTGATTTTATTGCACAAGCAGAACTTCCTAAAGAAAATATTATGCAATGGTGTAACCCATATACAATGGAAGATCGGGATACCAGTGCCAGAATGTTATTTGATAAATTCAGAGAATTATCTGATTTATATTCATTTGTAGGTGAATATCAGGGGGTAATGAGAAAAATGATTTCTCATATGCAAGGAAATACTGGGGAAAAGTTCACTGATCCATTACTTGATAAGGCAATGTCAGAGCGTATTTTGGAAGATACATCAGATCAGAGTTCTCTACTTGTAATTAAAAGAACACTTATTAAAAATATTGATTGGGATAATGGTTATTATCCATTAGATAAAAAAGGAAAACTTTATGAAGCAATAATGGGCTCTGTATTACCAAAGTTTGACAATATAGAGGATAGAGTTAATGGGCTGGGAATCACCGTTCATGACACGTGGGCAACACATATTACTTTGCAGTCTTTGGAAGTAAATGGTAATGCTTTCAAAGCTACTATCCATTATCATATACAGGATCACTTTGGATTAGATAAAAGTGATGTTACACATTATTTCTACAAAAAATTTCGTATATTCAGGATATGGTTTTTACTTCAGCATTGGAACCAATATGGCTATAAACCATTTATTACCGAAATGAATGTAACACAGGTAATAGAAGGGAGTTGCAATGAATAAGTATAAATTATTTTTATCACTAATAGTCATTTTTGTTGTTTATGGAGTATGGTGGCTATTACAACCTGTAGAAATTATTGGTGTTCATCATAGATCTAGTGGTTACAATGATGTTCTTGTTAAACATTTTCCAATAACAGATCTTGGGAAGATTGATTGGTGGAAAAAAAATAAATCAATGCTTAAAAATAAATATGGTATCCCTGTTACAGATAAAGACGGTAATTTTGATATAAGTATTTGGGATATAGGTGATGGATATAAAGAAATGCCTAACACTGACCAAAACTCAGATTTACTTTGTTTTGATGATATGAAAGTTAAAGCGAATTGTATTGAAAAAAATAGAGTTCTGGAAGTGTCGCGTTTTGACGGTGGAAAGATAAGCTTTGTAATGAGACATAGTGCATATCTACAACGCAAAGAAGGCGGAGAAATTAATCCATATCAATGGTGAATTGTTACAGTTGTATCTACTTTAGATAAAGAAATAGAGGAATTTCCCCGTTGGGCAATATACTGACAGATATAGATTTGTGTGAAGCGTTATCCTATGTCTTTGTAGATAATGAAGTTGATTATGAATATATCGCTTCTGTAGCCAAACATTTCCCGCTTGAGCATGTGGAAATGGTCTTCTTCGAGTGGGTGGCGCCTGTATGCTATACAAATGGACTTACTCCTGTGCCTACTACTTGGACTTTTTTTGATCGTGAGCAATTTTGGGAATATATTCAGCTTATTCAAGGAAAAAAGGTAACGGGAAATAAAATAGAGAAAATAAAGATGAGTATTAAACAATGTTTTTTACGAAGGTATCTTGCAAGAGATTGGCAATGTTTGAAGGAAAAACTGATTGATTGATTTTTTATATAGTTAAGATTTTTAGTACTTTGTTTTCACAATTTAGATAATATTCCACAATATATTCTTTAAAAAATAGTGACTCGTGTTTGAATCGCTACTTTTTAACAGTATGTTATTATTTAAATGAAATTTAATCACTACATGACATTAAATTTTTGCTTTAAATATGAGAAAATATGTATTAATATATAAAAGTTATCGTTCGGGGTGATCTCTATAACCAAAGTGTTCTCTATTACACTAAGTAGATGCTTTATACAAGGTGTATAAAGGCTGCCAGTAGTAACACTGGTAACCTGTATGGAGATAACCATATGATGAAGACCGTCCTTGTACGTCAGTACAAACGCTTTAGGTATGGTCGCTGGGAGACAGTGTGTAAGCATCGTCGCTCTTGGCCTCGTAGTTAATATGCATCCCCCCGACGATAACATTCTGAATTATTCCATCATCTTGTTATAGTGCTCTATGTGTTTTGTTTCTTTAAATACACTTTCAAACAAATAAAAATATTTTTCTTTTTCTATATTTCTAAATTCATCAATATTTATTGGGTCTGAGTGAGAACCTCGACTCATATACCGATAGAAAGCTTTATAACTAGTGTTATTGCATTCTTTTGATAGTTTATTTAACTCAGAACCTAATGAGTCTTTGTTATGAATAAATGCAAAGTAATATTCTAAAATATTTCTCATTATATTTGGTATCATAATAACAGGGATTTTATCATTTTTAGCATCCTTAATAGTTTGCCAAAGGGTTTGATATTCGTTTTTTATATCATTTCTTTTTATTTTTTCTATAATAGAATATTGATTTTTGTATATTCTATATAATCCATAATCTTTTTTAAAATCTTCATCCTTTGATGGTGCTAGTTTTATTAATTCATGAAAGAAGAATAAATTATGAGTAAGTAGAATCACTTTGTTTACATAACTATGCTTGAATAATTCATATCTGGCAAATGACGCTATATCGTATATGTAATTATATGATAGACTTGATATTGGGTCATCAATTACAATTAAGTTTTCTTTGTTGTTATTTCTATTTTCTTCTGTTTTCCCTTTGCACATTTCTATAAAATATAAAAATGTAATTAATGTTTTTTCACCCTCACTTAATGAGGTGTATATTTTTTGTTCATGATGTTCGTTTTCTCTGTATATTTTATAATGGTTGCTTTCGTTGATTTTTTTTATGTATATATTAGTAATACCTATATTTTTTAGATTGTTATTTATATTTTCTATTGTTTCATCAATATTTGATATATGTTGTCTTAATTCTACTATCTTTCCATTTAAAATTGATATATTAGTTTCTAAATCCCTAATTTCTAACTTTGTTTTATTTAATGATTTTTCTAACTCTTTTATATTTTTGTTATATATTTTTAATAGATCGGCACTTAACTGTTTAATTCCATACCATATTTTATTTCTTATGTCATTCTCGCTGTTTTCATATTCGTTTACCTTTTTATTTATTTCTAGAATATAATTATTTGCTTTGGTGAAATATTCGTATACTATTTTTATTTTATCTGATATTGAATGTAATTTAAATTTACTTGATGGGCTTTTGATTTTTTCATCAAATATTTTAATGTTTTTTTGATGAGTATTTTGAATTTCATTCAATGGCAGATTTTTTTTATCATTAGGTAGTATTTTTACTTTTTCTAGTGATTTTATCATGTTTGAATGATAAACTTCCCATTTTTCTATATATTCTTTTTTATTTTTTTCTATTTCATTTATTTTTTCATAGTATGTATTATCAAAAACAAATTTTAATTGTTTTTTAAACTCATCACTAATTGTATTTTGTTGGCAAAATGGGCAGATACTGTCTCTTATATAATTGTCCATGCCAAATTTAACCCAATCTGAATTGCTTAATTTATCTATTATTTCAGATAAGTAGCTATTTTCAGATGCTATAATGGGATCATTCAGTAGAATGTTGATATATTCTAAATCCTCATTGTACTTGGGTGGGTTTATGATATTGATTGAATGTGCATTCTTTTTTCCGTTTTTTAGCTCATTATATTCATTAATTAATTCATTAAAATTAATATCCATATATAGTTGGCTGTTTTTTATTTCAGAAAAAAATCTCTTTTTGCTTTTATTTGGCCCCCTAATGAGTTCACCTAGAGATGAATTCCTTACATAATCAAATTTATCCCATAATTGATTTTGAAAATCTGAGTCGTTACCTTCAAGTTTTTCTGTTAATTTTTTTTGATCGTCGAGTAATTCTTTGTGTTTTTTATTTAATTCTTCTAATTTCAATTCATTATTTTTTATCTCAATTTCAGTTTCTTTATTTTCCTTACTTAAGGTAAATATTCCCGGTTGTTTGTCTTTTTTATAAAAATTATCATCAATGAACTTTTTATTGTATACTATATAGTTATAACTATCATCTAAATTAGATTGACATCCTTTGTATATCTCTGGGTTGTCATGGTTAAAGTAATTAGCTATGGTTGATTTTCCACTTCCATTGAGACCATATATTAAAATTATTTTTTTAGATAAATCCAACGTCTGAGAATCTGTTGGATGGTAGCTTGTAATATTTTTTATTTCAAGGAATTTCATTTTGTCACCTAATTTTTAAATAAATATATTATAGACGATATTTAAACCTATGATTATGGATTTAAATTGATCAAGATCACAGAAAATTATTTTTCACATTAGAAATCAAAGGAGATTATTTCTCGACACCTATTTAAAATAGGTGTCGAGAAATATTTTTTTATGAAACAGTGTAGAGTTTTATTTTTGTCATTATGAAAGCGTTACATATAATTTATATGACGAAAAATTTCTAATTTCACGATAATGTTTTTCATCAGGAATTAGCCTAATTAATAAATATTGTTACTATAATATTTTTTATTTTAACTAATAAATATGTATGCTGCGAATGAGTGGAGCGCTGTCTTTTTTATTGCTAGGGCACTGGTTTCAATGGATTTGGGGCATAGTAATGGTCGCGGGCGTTACGTCGAAAGAGTTTATAGTCAGGGAGGTTTGGAATGATGGAAACGCTGACTTTCATTCGCCTGGACTATGTGATGAAAAAGACTGGATTGGAAAAATCACAAATCGACCATTTGATTCAGCAGGGAAATTTCCCTAAACCTCGCGGACGATAGCTCCCGGTATTGCAAACCCTGTCTGAATCGCCACCATCAATTAATGGAAGGGGTAGCAGGAATGATTGACGTTAGAAATGACTGGCATTCTGCCGATATTATCGCTGCATTACGTAAGAGTGGTACGACCTTGGCGACTATCTCCCGTGACGCGGGACTCAGTTCATCTACATTAGCGAATACACTGTCACGCCCGTGGCCTAAGGGTGAATGGATTATTGCTAATTATCTCGACACTCACCTGTCTGAAATCTGGTCTAGCCGTTATTTTGATATGAACGGTAATCTTATCGAACGCAAAATTCGCGATAAATCATTAAAATAATTATTCTAATGCCGGAAAATATCAGGGAAATAGTCACATCATCTAATTATCCACGGTGTTATTTATTTTGATGAGGTGGCACAATTGGTTATCTGTCACCGCAATCTTTAATACCTTCCGACGAAATGCGTCGCAACCTCCTATCACAAGGCCAGAACGTTTAGTGTACTGATCTACTCACTGGCAACGATATTTGTAGGTAGTCATAGATTCAACCCTTCTTTTACTGTAGGCAGTGAATTCTGATATGCTTTGCAAAATATTTTGTTCTCATGTTTTTTTGTGTGTGCGTCTTTGTGTGGTGAACGGTATATCAATCTGTGTATCACTTTTCGTAAAAAGACACATGATTTTATTTTAATTTTTGTTTAAAAATATATAGTTATGAGTAAACCAAAACATATTGTAGAAGTGATGATCTCGGAACAAGAGATTAAACAACGTATTGCTAAATTGGGGCAACAGATTACAGAACACTATCGCAATAGCGACCGTGAATTGGTGCTGGTTGGTTTGTTGAGGGGGTCATTTATCTTCATGGCAGACCTGTGCCGTGAAGTTCAGGTTCCCCACGAAGTGGATTTTATGACTGCGTCCAGCTATGGCAATGAGATGAACTCTACTCGCGATGTGAAAATCCTCAAGGATTTGGATGAAGATATTCGTGGCAAAGATGTGCTGATCGTTGAAGATATTATCGATTCAGGCAATACACTGAATAAAATTCGCGAGATTTTTGCGCTCCGTAAACCGAATTCTCTGGCGATTTGTACGTTGCTGAATAAACCATCCCGCCGTGAAGTCGATGTGCCGGTTGAGTGGATTGGCTATTCGATTGAAGATAAATTCGTGGTCGGTTATGGCATTGATTATGCCCAGCATTATCGCCACTTGCCTTACATTGGGCATGTTACTCTGATAGAAGAGTAAATTTCTGCGGTAAACCGTAGGGAACAGTGGGTAAATGGCAGCACAAGGCTGCCATTTGTTTTTATGTGGATCTGTTATTTCTTATGCGCCAGCTTGGAAATAGCCTGACGATAATTGAGTTCCAGTTTTTCACGGCTGTCAGCGGTAACATCCAGATCATGCAGTTCACCATCTTTCAAGCCATAAACCCAGCCATGGATCATGACTTTCTGCCCGCGCTTCCACGCTGATTGCATAATAGTCGAGTGGCCGAGATTATAAACCTGTTCAATGACATTCAACTCACATAAACGATTCAGTCGATCGCTAGGCGGCAACTCGCCGAGCATGGAGCTGTGTTTGTACCATAAATCCCGAATGTGGAGCAGCCAGTTATTGATTAAGCCTAATTCAGTGCCATCCACCGCCGCTTCTATGCCTCCGCAGCCGTAGTGACCACAGATGATAATGTGCTCAACCTGTAACACATCAACGGCGTACTGAACAACAGATAAACAGTTTAAATCAGTATGGATAACCAGATTAGCAACGTTCCGGTGAACAAAAAGATCGCCCGGTGCAGCGTCAATTAGTTTTTCAGCAGGCACGCGGCTATCAGAACAACCTATCCACAGAAAATGGGGTTTTTGTACTTTTGACAATTCTTTGAAGAAGTGAGGATTTTCTTCGTTTACGGATTGTGACCACTGCTTGTTCCTGGCAAACAATTCTTCAATTTTTCTCATCATAACTAATAGCCTGGCAACGTTTTTGAGATAGAATCATATACAACATTAATTGAGAATTTAATAATTAATTGAATAATGTTTTTTAGTTAATCCCTATCGTTGCAAAGAAAGATAGGAAAAATAATGTCATAATTTCTATCTTGCACTCAAAAATAGCAAAGAATAAAGGTGTTTTTTACTTATGGCTTATGCATTGGAGTTGACGCAGCTTACGAAAACCTATGCAGGTGGAATGAAGGCGTTGCGTGGGATTGATTTACGTGTCGAAGAAGGCGATTTTTACGCATTGTTGGGACCCAATGGTGCAGGGAAATCGACCACTATTGGTATCATTAGTTCTTTAGTTAATAAGAGTAGCGGTAAGGTCAAGGTGTTTGGTTACGATATCGACACGGATCTCGTCAATGCCAAACGGCAACTGGGGCTTGTTCCGCAGGAGTTTAATTTCAACCCATTTGAAACCGTGATTCAGATTGTACTGAATCAGGCGGGATATTACGGCGTACCCCGCAATGTGGCATATAACAGAGCAGAAACCTATCTGACCCAACTGGATCTATGGGGAAAACGTAACGAACGGGCAAATCGGCTGTCAGGAGGGATGAAGCGTCGTCTGATGATTGTCCGTGCTCTGATGCACCAGCCGAAGTTGCTGATCCTTGATGAGCCGACGGCGGGAGTCGATATTGAACTGCGTCGCTCCATGTGGGAGTTTCTGAAGGCCTTAAATGCGCAGGGAACCACCATCATCTTGACCACTCACTATCTGGAAGAGGCTGAAATGCTTTGCCGTAACATCGGCATTATTCAGCATGGTGAGTTGGTGGAAAATACCAGTATGAAAGATCTACTCAGCCAATTAGAATGTGAAACATTTTTGTTAGACTTCATGCCCAGAGGTGCGATGCCTGTCGTTGAAGGTTATGACTATCGTCTGGTCGATGCGGCAACGCTGGAAGTGGATGTCAAGCGTGGTCGGGGATTGAATGATATTTTTTCCCAACTGAGTATGCAGGGTATTCAAATCAGCAGTATGCGTAACAAAGCGAATCGTCTGGAAGAGCTGTTTGTTGGGTTGACCAATAATAATCAAGGAGCTAGTCAATGATTCAATTGTACTGGGTAGCGCTAAAAACCCTCTGGATGAAAGAAATAACCCGCTTTGGTCGTATTTGGGTACAGACCTTACTGCCACCGGTGATTACGATGTCCCTCTATTTCGTCATATTCGGCAATCTGGTTGGTTCCCGTATTGGTGAGATGGGAGGGTTCAGTTACATGCAATTCATTGTTCCAGGGCTGATTATGATGTCTGTGATCACCAACTCATATGCTAACGTTTCCTCCTCCTTCTTTGGCGCTAAATTTCAGGGGAGCATTGAAGAAGTGCTGGTCGCTCCCGTGCCAACTCATATCATTATTGCTGGATTTGTTGGCGGTGGGGTTACCCGTGGAGTGTGCGTGGGTATTTTGGTGACACTGGTTTCCCAATTATTCGTACCTGTGCAGATCCACTCATGGAGTATGGTGGTGATCACCTTGCTGGCAACATCCATATTATTTTCGCTGGCAGGGTTATTGAATGCCATTTATGCGAAAACGTTCGATGACATCAGCATCATCCCGACTTTTGTTCTAACGCCTTTGACTTATTTGGGCGGCGTATTCTATTCCCTGACCCTGCTGCCTGAATTCTGGCAGATAGTATCCAAGCTCAACCCGATCGTTTACATGATCAGCGGCTTCCGCTACGGTTTTCTTGGTATTACTGATGTTTCTCTGACGATGACGTTAGGTATGCTGGGTATGTTTATCTTTGTTTTTTATCTGTTGGCTTGGTATTTGATCGAGTCAGGGCGAGGGCTGAGAACCTAAAAACAAGAATTTATAAATATAACGCTCCGCCGTTGTTTACGGCGGAGTGGCGCAATAGTGAGTCGGTCATTGGTGGGAACGGTTATGCGACCTGAACGGGAACCGCTTTTGCCAGCCGGCTCATTACATTATCACCGTCAAAATAAGCCACTTTGGGTTTGTGAAATCTAGTCAGCTCATCAGCAATTTGGACATATGAACAAATAATCAGCTTATCGCCTACCGCCGCACGACGTGCAGCAGCACCGTTGACGGAGATGATTCTGGAACCACGTTCAGCGGCAATTGCATAAGTTGAGAATCGTTCTCCATTATCAACGTTATAAATATCAATCGCTTCATATTCCAGAATGCCGGCTGCATCCATAAAATCCTGATCGATGGCACAGGAACCTTCGTAATGAAGATCGGCCTGCGTCACTTTTACTCGATGTAATTTCCCCTGTAGCATGGTGCGTAACATGTTTGTTGCTCCTAAATTGATGATGCCGTACCTGCGGAAGAAAGGCAGGACACGGAAGGAGTGACTATATCAGGTTGTTAAAAAAACACCAAAATGCAATTTTAAAATATTATTTCTATATATCTAAGGCGATATTTTTGTATGCATTTGAATAATGGGTATAATTTGAATGTCAAAACCAAAAAATATCATGATTATTTCCAAAATTTGAAGTAGTTCACATAATTTTGAATTTTCGACAATATTGTTAATTAGAATTTGACTTAAATAAGTTATGGATTTTATTTATAATCCAAGCAATTCATTAATAGTGAACTTGTTTGTTATATTTATTTCTCAATAAAAATATAAATAAACTAATCAGAGAAATATTATGTTGCATGGATGTAAGAAAAAATAACTTGTTGTCTTTATTTCTTTTGTATCAATAATATGGGTTTATTTGAACTTGCTGACAGATTTTGAGTATAAATATCTATATGCGTTCTTTTCAATGATATTTGCGCCTAAATCAGGGATATGTGCATCACGTTACGACTCCACTAACACACACATCCCATCACTAAAATCAGCCAACCAAATCGACTTGTTGATTGTCAATTAAGCGTACTCGTCCTAACCAGGCTGCCATTAGGATCACGGCTTTTTTACTTTGCGATGTCAGAGGTAACAAGTTTTCTGCATCACGGATAAATAATTCATCCGGCATAAAGCCTTCTTCACGCAAATGTGTCGATGCCAGTTCGAGCAGTTGTTCGGTCGCTCGTTCTCCATGCGTCAGCTTTTCTGCAATACACTGCATGATCTGATGCAATACCGGAGCAATTTTTTTCTCTTCAGCCGATAAGAGATTATTGCGGGAACTCAGTGCCAACCCACTTTTTTCACGGACGATGGGGACGGAAACCAAAGTAATATCGTAAGCCATATCAGCAATCATCTTGCGGATAATCTGCACTTGCTGGAAATCTTTTTCTCCGAAATAAACGAGATCAGGTTGAATCAGATTGAACAGTTTGCTGACAACGGTGGTGACACCACGGAAATGCCCCGGACGGTTAGCACCTTCAAGCAGATAAGAAAGCTCTGGTACTTCGACGAAAGTCTGGCTGCTGTTAGAGCCATTCGGATACATTTCATTTGCGTTGGGAGCAAAGACCAGTTCGACCTTGCGATGGCTCAGTTTTTCGCAGTCTTCCTGTAGGGTTCGCGGATAATTGACCAAATCATCTTCATGCTCAAACTGCATGGGATTGACAAAAATACTGACGATAACTACGTCAGCCTGTGCTTTGGCGGTGTCTACCAGTGACATATGGCCATCATGCAGATTACCCATAGTTGGCACAAAGGCAATACGCTTTCCTGCCTGATGCCAGCGGCGGATTTCACGGCGTAAAATAGGGATCGTTTCTATAATCAGCATTGCTCTGCTCCTTTAAATGGCCGTCATGCCGGGGAATAATTATTTGAATGAATGTGCTTGGCCGGGATAGGCACCACTTTCTACCTGCTCGATATACAGGCGGATGGCATCCCGTATGTTGCCGGTTTCTTTGAGGAAATCTTTGGCAAATTTAGGTGGTCTGGCGGTGATGCCTAAGGCATCGTGCATGACCAGAATCTGACCGTCAGTGAGATTGCCCGCGCCAATGCCAATGACCGGAATTTCCAGCGCTTCGCTCACTCGCTGGCCTAATGCTGTCGGCACACACTCCAGCACCAGTAGCTGTATACCTGCCTTTTCCAAAGCCATCGCATCGTTAAGCAATTGTTGGGCGGAGGTTTCATCACGACCCTGCACTTTATAGCCACCGAAAATATTGACCGATTGCGGCGTCAGCCCCAAATGACCACACACTGGCACGGCACGTTCGGTCAGCATTTTTACCGTCTCACACAGCCAGCTTCCGCCTTCAATTTTTATCATGTTAGCCCCGGAACGCATCAATGTCGCAGCACTGCTAAAACTCTGCTCTGGAGTGGCGTAACTCATGAAAGGCATGTCTGAGATCAGAAAAGAGTGGGGCGCGCCAGCACGGACGCAGCGGGTGTGGTAAGCAATATCTTCAACCGTGACAGGTAAGGTCGAGTCAAATCCTTGTAAAGTCATGCCGAGTGAATCGCCGATAAGCATGACGTTGATGCCTTGTTCGGCAAAAAGGTGAGCAAAACTGGCATCGTAAGCTGTGATTGTAGCGAACTTGCGCTTCTCTTTTTTTAACTGACTCAGATCAGCCAGGGTTGTTGGTTTCATTGTTATCTCCTGAATAGTTAGGGCCTGTCCCATTGAGCATCACTTTTGAACCTCAATGGGACAGGCCCTGATTATCCAAAAATCGGCCACGGCTGTATGAGATACTGAATAACTTTTCCTTCATAAAACGGCTGTGTTACAACGATAAATCCTGCTATCCGTGCTACAACCAAAACGTCAGGCCATTTTCTGGAACATGTTTTAATCGTGCTGCCAGTGTTTCTCCATCTGGGAATACAAGATTCGGCGCAATTTCTGCAAGCGGATAAAGCATAAACTCGCGCTGTTTTAAGCCGTAATGGGGAACGGTCAGGCGTTCAGTCTTAATAATGCAATCACCAAACAGCATGATATCCAGATCGAGTGTTCTCGGCCCCCAGCGCTCATCTTTTCGGATACGCCCTTGTGCCAGCTCAATGGCTTGAGTGTGATCGAGCAACGCTTCTGGTTGCAGCTTGGTTTCCAGTGCAACAGCAAGGTTGAGGTAATCAGGCTGATCTTGTGGCCCCATCGGTTTGCTGCGATAAAAAGAGGATCGCATTACAAAGCTTGTGTCAGGGATCACATGCAGGGCAGCAAGTGCATTATCGACTTGCTGCAAGGGATCAGCCAGATTACTGCCAATGGCGATGTAAACCCGTGCCATGTCAACCGTTGTCCTTGAACTGACGAGGCCGGCTGCTACGGCGGGGACGTGTTCTGCGACGAACGGGGTCGGTGCCCAGTTCTGATATCATGCCACGCTGTTGAGGTGCTGTCGCCTGTTGGAATTCTGACCACCACAGTACCAGCTCTTTCAGTTCATGCCGTGGTTCAACGTTGGCGCGTAATTCCAATAAATCATACGCAGCACGGAACTTCGGATGCTCCATCAGCTTATTCGCGCGTTTTCCCTGACGGCGTGGCAGACGAAGCTGCAATAACCAAATGTCACGCATAGTCGTGGTATGACGCTTCGGAATGGCAATAGAACCGCACTGCTCATCAAGAATGTCATTCATCGCGAGAGCAAAGGCATCGTAATACGGTAAACCACCTTCCTGAGACAGTTTCTCTGCATGTTCAATCAACGGATACCACAACATGGCCGCGAATAAGAAGGCCGGATTGACACGTTTGTCGTTCTGGAGCCGATAATCGGTATTTTTCAGCACCTGTTCCAGCAGTTTTTCCAGCGGTGAGTCATTGTTTGGAGTGAAACCGCGCTGCATCATCGGGAATAGCAGTTGGAACAGATTGTACTCGCGCAGCAGTTTATAGGTGCTGTAACCATGCCCCGACTGTAATAGTTTCAGGGATTCTTCGAACAAGCGTGCGGAGGGAATATCCTTCAACAGAAAGGCAAGCTGCGGGATCGGTTCGGCAGTGGTTTTCTCGATGGTCATGTCAAGTTTGCTGGCAAAACGGACTGCGCGCAGCATACGGACAGGATCTTCACGGTAACGGGTTTCTGGATCACCAATCAGGCGAATGATCCCTGCTTGCAGGTCAGCCATTCCGCCGACGTAATCCCGCAAGGCGAAATCTTCAATGCCATAATAGAGGCTATTGATGGTGAAATCGCGGCGAACGGCATCTTCTTCGACCGAACCGAAGATATTATCGCGCAGTAACATTCCGCTTTGTGCTTTTTGTGACTGATTCCGGTCATTGGATTCAACTTGCTCGTGTGACCCACGGAAAGTGGCGACTTCAATCACATCTGGCCCAAACATAATATGGGCAAGGCGGAAACGGCGACCCACAAGCCGACAGTTACGGAAGAGTTTGCGTACCTGTTCTGGTGTGGCATTCGTTGCGATGTCGAAATCTTTGGGTTTTTTGTGCAGCAATAAATCACGAACACCACCACCGACCAGATAGGCTTGAAAACCTGATTTATTCAGGCGATACAAAACCTTCAGGGCATTGTCACTGATGTCTTTACGTGAAATTGGGTGCTGATCCCGAGGGAGCACCGTGATCGGGGGGTCCGAAGGCTTGGCCTTTGCGGATTTTTTCTTCATTGTGGCGTTATCAGCATTTGATGAAGATGAGTGATGTTCTCTGCGATGTTTAGGCAGAGTGCTGCTCTCTATTTGAGCAGTATGGTCAGATATGGTGACTGGCCTTTCACTGGCTGCCTGTGTGTCGCGTTTTGTTTTGTTTTCGCGGATCATCAAATTACGGCAGAAAGTTGCTACTCGGTTAAAAATGGTACACCTCGATAGTGACTAAGTAATATTAAAGCAAAAAAACAGCCGCTAATCATAACTTACTGGGCATTCTTTGAGAATGCTTGCAGAGCCAATAGAAACACTTTATTTGAATTGGCGATAGGTTATGTTTTTCTGCGGAACAGGGTTTATATTCCAACCGACGATAGCTTGCCGCAGCACCTGATCTGTCGTGAGATCTTGCCAGCCTGCAATGGTGGGTTGGTTTAAAAATGATAACGCATCAATAAGCAATGGCCGTGGATCATCCAGTGGGATCGGCTGGGCATGGTTTTGCTTAGAGAGCTTATTTCCCTCTTGATTGAGAACGAGGGGTAAATGCACATAATCTGGGATCGCAAAATTCAGGTGCTGGTACAGTGATAGCTGGCGAACCGTGGGTTCAATCAAATCCGCTCCTCTGACAATTTCAGTCACGCCTTGATGGTTATCATCAACAACAACGACGAGATTATAAGCGAATAAACCGTCTTTGCGATAAATGGTGAAGTCTTCTTCCGCCATTTTAGCAGGAACAGTGATGTAACCCTGCAATTTATCGTGAAACCTATAAATTGGATGGCGTTGTTTCAAGCGAACGGCGGCATTGTCAGCAGGCAAATATAAATGCCGGCAATGATCGTCATAAAACCTGCCCAATTGTTGAATGCGCTGGCGGGTACAGGTGCAGTAATAGCTGCTTCCCTGTTGTTGCAACTGAGCGAGTATTGCACGATAGGCTTCATGGCGCTGGGATTGATACAGCACCTCGCCATCCCAGCAAAGACCATAATGCTCAAGGGATTGCAATATCCGGCTGGCGGCTCCGGGAACTTCTCTTGGGGGATCTATGTCATCAATGCGCATCAGCCATTTGCCATGGCAGGCATGCGCCTGTAGGTAACTGCCCAGTGCAGTTACTAGGGAACCGAAGTGGAGATCCCCGGAAGGGGACGGAGCGAAACGCCCGATATATAATGCGGAATGTTCAGATTGAGTCATATCAGGATAAATATAAGGGAGCATACGGCGCCATTCAGCGCCGTACTCAGCCCTACCGGTCAGCCAGCCATTTGCTTTTCGCGAATTTCGGCCAACGTTTTACAGTCAATGCATAAGTCAGCTGTCGGGCGAGCTTCTAAACGGCGGATGCCGATTTCAACCCCACAGGATTCACAATAGCCGAAATCGTCATCTTCGACTTTTTTCAGCGTTTTTTCGATCTTTTTGATCAACTTACGTTCACGATCCCGATTACGTAGTTCAAGACTGAATTCTTCTTCTTGCGCCGCACGGTCAACTGGATCAGGGAAGTTCGCTGCCTCATCTTGCATATGAGATACAGTACGGTCTACTTCATCCCTGAGTTGATTGCGCCATGCTTCCAGAATCAGCTTGAAATGCGTTAACTGGGCATCGTTCATGTATTCTTCGCCTGGCTTTTCTTGGTAAGCTTCTACCCCAGCGATGGCGAGAATGCTTAAGGACGAGGTTTTGCGTTTTTGCCCTTCTTGCATAATGCTTCTCCTTACACACGCACTATCAAACGACCCCCCCAACAATGGGGGGAAAAAAATAGGCCGCTATAAATAGCAGATGACTGCGAGGTTGGCAATTGTTCCTGCCATTAGTTTTGCAATGGTGTGAAGGCTACCGTGTTTACTGCCTAAATATGTTGCAAAACTTGCCTCATCAGTATGTTCTGTTTACAAATTATCCTATTGATACAAAAGGTAATTTGTGACTTAGAACCATCCTGTCTTCTGTTATGCTGGCCCCGTAACAGATTACTTCGACCCCTGAATTACAGGCTTGTTCCAAAAGACATGCATAATCATGGTCAATATGTTTTGCTGCCGCAACCTGACTAATCCCAGAATGTAAAACAGCAAAGAACAGAACAGCACGCTGCCCCTGTTGTGCTATCAATGATAGCTCACGTAAATGTTTTTGCCCTCGAATTGTCACTGTGTCCGGAAAATAGCCCTTATTTTCCTGCAACAATGTTACCGATTTGACTTCAATATAGCAGTTAACTCTCTGTTTTGACTGTAACAATAAATCTATCCGACTCTTCTCTTTTCCATAGACCACTTCACGGCGGATTTGCTCATAGTCAGATAATTCTGAAATTGCATTTTTTTCAATGGATTGATAGACCAATTCGTTGGCTCTGAGTGTATTGACACAAATCAAATGCCCGTTTTGGGTCTGAGTCAGTTCCCAGCTATTCGGATATTTACGTTTGGGATTGTCTGATGTGGAATACCACACGGTATCTCCCGGCATCGCGCATCCTGTCATTGCTCCGGTATTAGCACAGTGTATGGTCAGCGTTTCACCTTCTGGGGTGAGGACATCGGCAAGAAAGCGCTTATAGCGACGGATTAGGGTCGCTGACTTCAGGGGAGGCGAAAATTCCATAAATTTTCCTTCATCGCTAATGGTCGGAAAGATCAATGAACTGAAATTAAAGTAGCCAATGCTACAATGACGCCCATTGAAAGTTAATGGTTAGGGTGATCCTTTGTTATTACCAATTTATGACGTTTTGGACTCTGTTATAACTAAGTTGAAAACGTCGAAACAGGTATTGTTGCATGCACCCACAGGGGCAGGGAAATCGACAGGATTGCCATTGGCGATCCTGAATAAAGCTCAACTGACAGAGCGCATTATTATGCTGGAACCTCGGCGCCTTGCAGCGCGCAGTGTAGCAGAGCGTCTTGCCGAACAATTGAATGAGCCTGTTGGCGTGACGGTAGGTTATCGGATGAGGGCGGAAACCAAAGTCAGTGCCTCTACACGCCTTGAAGTTGTCACTGAGGGTATTTTGACCCGAATGCTACAACAAGATCCTGAATTAAGCGATGTTTCTCTGGTTATTCTCGATGAATTCCATGAGCGGAGTTTACAGGCTGATCTCGCGTTGGCGCTGCTGCTGGATGTACAGGAAGGTCTGCGTGAAGATCTGCGTATTCTGGTGATGTCCGCGACACTAGACAATCAGCGTCTTTCTTCTTTATTACCTGATGCGCCCGTGATTGTTTCAGAAGGTCGTAGCTATCCGGTAGCACGATCTTATCATCCGCTGCCGATTCATCAGCATTTTGAACAATCCGTAGCTTCGGCAGTGTTGCGCTTATTGCAGCAGGAAACGGGATCATTGTTACTGTTTCTGCCCGGTGTGGGTGAAATCCAGCGTGTGTTGGCGCAACTTGAACAAAAAATCAATGACGATACCTTATTGTGTCCACTGTACGGTGCGTTGTCGTTATCCGATCAACGGAAGGCGATAGCTCCCGCGCCAGCAGGAATGCGCAAGGTCGTGCTGGCCACCAATATTGCGGAAACCAGCCTGACGATTGAAGGTATCCGGTTGGTGGTGGATAGCGGCCTTGAACGTACCAGCCGCTTCGAGCCGAAGAGTGGCCTGACCCGATTGATGACTCAACGCATCAGCCAAGCGTCAATGGTACAACGGGCTGGGCGGGCAGGAAGGCTGGAAGAAGGTGTCTGCTGGCATTTATTCAGTCGCGAGCAGGCGGAACGAGCTACGGAATACAGTGAGCCGGAAATTCTGCATTCAGATCTGAGCAGCCTGCTACTTTCGTTATTACAGTGGGGATGTCGTGACAGTAATCAGTTGAACTGGCTGGACAATCCACCACAGCCCGCGCTTGCAGTGGCTCAATCGCTGCTGCTGCGATTGGGGGCGCTGGATGATAATCAGCAATTGACTGCCCGTGGCTGGCAAATGGCGGAGGCAGGTAGTGAACCGCGTCTGGCGGCCATGTTGTGCGCAGGCAAAGAGCGGGATGATGAGGCGCTGGCAACGGCAGCAAAACTGGTAGCGATCTTGGAAGAACCTCCCCGCAGTGGGCTGCCGGATCTCACTCATTGGATAAATTCAAACCAACCTCATTGGCAGCAGCGCGCTAATCAGCTTATCAGGAATCTTGCGAGCAAGACTGCAAAAATAGGATCTAAAAAAATCAGCACAGAAAAGATTAATGCTGCGCTTGTACCTGAACTATTAGTACAGGGATTTCCTGATCGGATTGCTAAAAACCGTGATAATCTTGGCCGTTTTCAGTTAGCCAATGGTTTGGGTGTAGCACTGGAACATGACGATCCGTTGTCGGGAGAGCAGTGGCTGATAGCGCCTACATTGCAGCAAAACAGTAAAAACCCCGATGCTAGAGTCTTGCTCGCTTGCCCGCTGAACATCGAACACACTATTCATCAATATCCGAGCCTGTTTACAGAACAGGCAGCCGTGGAGTGGGATAATAATAAAGGCACTCTGCGAGCATGGAAACGTCTGCAGTGCGGGCGTTTGACTGTCAGAGCGCAGCTTTTAGCAAAACCTTCTCAGGCGGAATTACAGGAAGCCCTGCTGAACTGGGTTCGGCAGGAAGGGTTGGCGGCGTTGAATTGGTCGTCGGAAGCATTGCAGTTGCGCATCCGGCTGCAAAGGGCAATAGAATGGCTGCCTGAAATTGAGTGGCCTGCGGTGGATGATGACAGTCTGCTGGATTCCCTCGAGCAGTGGCTTCTGCCTATGTTGGAGGGAGTGGGGGATTTGAAGGGATTACGCCAGATTGAGCTGTCGTGTGCTCTTCTGGGTCTGCTTGATTGGCAGCAACGGCAAATACTGGATAATGAATTGCCTACTAATTACACTGTGCCGACCGGAAGTAGGATTACCATCCAATATTTCTACGATAAACCGCCCGTGCTGTCAGTCAGAATGCAAGAAATGTATGGAGAGCAGCAGAATCCGGTATTGGCGAAGGGGCGGGTTCCTGTGGTCGTTGAACTGTTATCTCCGGCGCATCGTCCATTACAGATTACGCAAGATCTCGCTGCATTCTGGCAGGGGGCTTATCGTGAGGTGCAAAAAGAGATGAAGGGACGTTATCCCAAACATTTATGGCCAGATGATCCGGCCAACACAACGCCGACAAGGCGTGTGAAAAAATATATGTGACTGGTTTGATGCAGTCAGACTTCTATATTGAATAAACATTTGGAGACTTCGGTATGTCTGATGATGATCGTCAGCCAATCGGACGCAAAGGTAAAAAACCAGAACTTCGTCGTGGGCGTCCAGCAAAAAAACGCCATCGGCAGGATGACTATGAAAATGATGAAAATAATGATTTTGATGACGACGATGAGGAAGAGGTCATGACGAAAAAAGGGAAAAAACCCCGTCCGCCAAGGAGTCGATGGCTAGGATTCTGGTTGCTGCTGTTGAAAGTATTTATTGTGCTGGCAGTGCTCATGGCTATTTACGGTTTTTATCTGGATAACAAAATTCGCCATCGCATTGATGGGAAAGTATGGGATTTACCTGCTACGGTGTACGGGCGTATGGTCAACCTTGAACCGGGCATGAATTACAGCAAGAACGAAATGATTCGGTTGCTGGAAGGCATGCAGTATCGGAAGGTGACCAAAATCACTCGTGCCGGTGAGTTTGTTGTTAGGGGCAACAATATTGAAATGCTGCGCCGTCCGTTTGATTTCCCTGACGGTAAAGAAGGACAAATTCAGGCTCGGCTGGTCTTCAGTGATAACCATATTGCTAGCATCGAAAACATGGAGAACCAGCGTCAGTTTGGTTTCTTCCGTCTCGATCCGAAACTGATTACGATGATGCAATCGCCGAATGGCGAACAGCGTTTGGTTGTCCCACGTTCAGGTTTTCCGGATTTACTGGTTCAGACTCTGCTGGAAACCGAAGATCGTTATTTCTATGAACACGATGGGGTCAGGCCGCTTTCCATTGCCCGTGCTGTGTTGGCGAACCTGATCGCCGGGCGTACGGTTCAGGGAGGCAGTACACTGACACAGCAGTTGGTCAAAAACCTGTTCCTCTCCAATGAACGTACCTTCAGCCGTAAAGCGAATGAAGCTTACATGGCGTTACTGATGGATGCCCGCTATAGCAAGGATCGCATTCTTGAACTGTACCTGAACGAAGTTTATCTGGGGCAGAGCGGCGATGAACAGATCCGCGGCTTCCCATTGGCCAGTCTGTATTATTTCGGGCGCCCGATTGATGAACTGAGTCTGGATCAGCAGGCGCTGTTAGTGGGAATGGTCAAGGGAGCGTCGATGTATAACCCGTGGCGTAATCCTAAACTGGCACTGGAACGCCGCAACGTGGTATTGAAAATCCTCCTGAACAGGCAAATAATCGATCAGGAACTCTATGATCTGTTGAGCGCCCGCCCGCTGGGTGTGAAACCCAAAAGTGGGGTGATTACCCCACAGCCTGCTTTCATGCAATTGGTGCGTCAGGAATTACAGGAAAATCTGGGTGATAAGATTAACGACCTGTCGGGCGTGAAAATCTTTACAACACTGGACCCGGTATCACAGGATGCGGCGGAAAAATCCGTGGAAGAGGGCGTTGCCGATCTGCGGAAAACCCGCAAGATAGATGATCTGGAAGGCGCGATGGTCGTTGTTGACCGTTTCAGTGGTGAAGTTCGTGCGATGGTCGGGGGCTCTCAACCAGAATATGCGGGTTTTAACCGGGCCTTAAATGCACGTCGTCTGATTGGTTCTCTTGCCAAACCTGCGACTTATTTGACGGCACTGAGTCAGCCGGATAAATACCGCATGAATACTTGGCTGGCGGATGAGCCTATTTCGATACCTCTGTCGGGCGGAAAATCTTGGCAACCGAGGAATTTCAGCCGTAATTTTAGTGGGCGTGTCATGCTGGTGGATGCGTTGGCTCGTTCGATCAATATTCCGACAGTGAATCTGGGACTGGGTGTTGGGCTAGATCGCATTACCAGTACCTTGATCTCACTCGGCATTCCGGCTAAAGAAATCCAACAGGTTCCTTCCATGCTGCTGGGTGCAATCAACCTGACGCCGATGGAAATGGCTCAAGAGTTCCAGACCATTGCCAGCGGCGGCAATCGGGCGAAACTTTCGGCATTGCGTTCAATCCTGGCCGAAGATGGTACAGTGATTTACCAGAGTTATCCGCAGGCAGAGCGGGCAGTGCCTCCAGAGGCGGCTTATCTGACACTGTACGGTATGCAGCAGGTGGTGGCTCGTGGTACAGGCAGTTCGCTGACGAAAAAATACGGTAAATACAATCTGGCAGGTAAGACGGGAACCACCAACGATCTGCGCGACAGTTGGTTTACGGGTATTGATGGTAAGGAAGTGGCAATCGTCTGGACCGGGCGTGATAATAATGGCCTAACCAATCTGACGGGAGCAACGGGGGCATTGAAGATCTACCTCCGCTATCTGGAAAATGAAACGCCATTAGTACTGAATAATCGTCCACCGGAAGGCATTGTGGATATGTCCGTCAACGAAGATGGCAGCTTCAACTGTACTGGTAATGGCATCAGGATGTTGCCGGTCTGGACAGATGATCCGCAGAGTTTATGCCAGCAATCTACGCCACAGCCGGTTGAGGATAACAAAGAAGAGGCTCCGGGCTGGCTACAGGAAATGTTTGATCAGTAATAGAATATCGCTCCCCATCGATTCTGATGGGGACATTTTCCCTGCGGATAACCCGCAGATTTAGGCGGTTATCCCAATACTTTTCTGGTTTGCGTTAAATCGAGGCGCTTAAATCTGTTAAGTTAATCAATGAAATTATCTGCACTTTTGTTATAGTCGGTAATACAATACACTGACTTACCGCGTCCACTA
>NZ_JANAIF010000517.1 GCF_024721015.1 Xenorhabdus bovienii | reverse complement strand
ATATCGGGCTTGTCACCCTGGTACGAAAGACAAAATCCTCGACCTGACCATGAATAATGCGGGCATTCGTGATACCGTTAGAGCTTTGCATATCAGCATTAATGCCGTCGTCCGCACTTTAAAAAACTCTCGCCTCGACACGTAACCACGTTACCGCTCGACAACTTGCAAGTTGAGCTCCTCTGTGAAGTGGATGAGCA
>NZ_JANAIF010000516.1 GCF_024721015.1 Xenorhabdus bovienii | reverse complement strand
GATGGGATAACGGTTATATGGAAGCACTGTTATTTAATCAATTTTAGCCGACTAAAATTTCATGCGTAACCCCTGACGCTGACCTCAACTTGATTTGACTGATCGATTGATAGAGGGTAGGTAGCACGATGAAAACCCGGAACAGAATACGACTTCATATTCGCGGTTCGGCGTTCTTTGCGGCAAATTTCAGAACGATA
>NZ_JANAIF010000515.1 GCF_024721015.1 Xenorhabdus bovienii | reverse complement strand
ATCGCGGTTGACGAGAGTGTTTATCTGGAGTTTGTGGCAAACAGGCCACCCGAGGGCAAGCGTCGAGTCGTTGGTGAGAATGGTTTACCTGCGTGGGGCGATATTCCGCCGCCAACGCCGGAGGAATTACAGCAACGGGCAGAGCGGAAAAAACAATACCTGATGTCACAGGCATCAAACGCTATCGCGCCGTTACAGGATGC
>NZ_JANAIF010000514.1 GCF_024721015.1 Xenorhabdus bovienii | reverse complement strand
TAGGGACTGTTGATGTTTTATGTTCATAAATCAATCAGCCCACATTGGTAACCAAACGAGAGTAAATGCCAGTGCTAACATACTGGCATAATTTCGTTCTAATTTATCGTATCTCGTTGCTATAGCCCGAAAATGTTTTATTCTGGCAAAGGCATTCTCCACTAAATGTCGGTAACGATATAACCCTTTGTCTATGGGCTTTTC
>NZ_JANAIF010000513.1 GCF_024721015.1 Xenorhabdus bovienii | reverse complement strand
CTTCTAAGCCGTAGGTCACAGGTTCGAATCCTGTAGGGCGTACCATTTAAAATCAAGCACTTACCCCTATTTTGCAACTACAATTTTTCCCGACTGGGACGGATTTGGGACGAGATTTCCAAAAAGCTCATCAATTTTACGTGCATGCTCGCTTAAGTGATTAGGCGCTAAATGAGCATATCGCCTTACCATTTCAATTGACTCCCA
>NZ_JANAIF010000512.1 GCF_024721015.1 Xenorhabdus bovienii | reverse complement strand
TCCAATCCTGAAATTCGCCGGATGGAGTTGATGGCGCAGATTGCCGGGATTGAACGGGTCGCCACTGCCCGGGGTGATATCGGCATGTTTATTACCATTACCACGCCGTCAAAATATCACCCAACCCGCCAGATGGGTAAAGACAAAATCGCGGTACTGAATAGCAACTGGGCTGATGAAGCCTACACGCCGAAAGACGGCCAGCGTT
>NZ_JANAIF010000511.1 GCF_024721015.1 Xenorhabdus bovienii | reverse complement strand
GCGGCTTGGGATAGAGCCATGTTGGCTAAACGGTTCATCATCGAAACCATCAATGATCAGCTTAAGAACGTCACACAAATTGAGCATTCCTGCCATCGTAGTTTGATGCTGAATTTATTAGGTGGATTAATTGCTTACTGCTTAAAACCCAAAAAGCCATCACTCAATATCACAAGCGCTGAAAAAACAGGACTTCGGGTGATGGCTTAAAC
>NZ_JANAIF010000510.1 GCF_024721015.1 Xenorhabdus bovienii | reverse complement strand
GGCATGTGACACCGCCTTTTATTTAAGGAAGAAGAGCCCTATCATGGCACATGATGGATTACGGCTGTAGTACTAGGCTGTGTCCCTTAATTAGATAACCGCCTGTAAAAGAGTCGAATACAGCCTAATTTCACCCTGGACAAATAGTTTCGAGCGGTTTTTTCGTAACGGGTTGCGATACGCCGATTTCCTTTAAGAAAACCGAAACAACGT
>NZ_JANAIF010000509.1 GCF_024721015.1 Xenorhabdus bovienii | reverse complement strand
ACGCTGGGCTTAATCCTAAATTACATGAATCAGGACAACTAAAAGGGCGGGCTCATCTCTCGAAGCAGGGAAGTGCCGAGCTGCGAAAAGCACTTTATATGCCTGCGCTGGCAGCGATCAGTTGCAATAAAGTAGTGAAAAAGCAGTGGGAACAGCTGACAGCACGCCATAAAGGGGGGAAAGTCGGTGTTTGTGCAGTGATGCGTAAACTCT
>NZ_JANAIF010000050.1 GCF_024721015.1 Xenorhabdus bovienii | reverse complement strand
GGTCACGTACGCGCCCATCACGAGTCGTATCGTGCATCAATTCGAGGGCTTCTTTTTGGGCATCTGTCAGAGTAATTTTCATGGGCGCGATCTTGATCTGATACGAATGAAAAATCAAGTATCTTCAATTACGATGGGTATATCTTAAACCGACCAGGGTAAGAAAAATATTTATTATAACTAAGAATATTCAACGTGATATTTTTTAACACTGGATCACCATTCTTTATTTTTTCTTCCAGATCCTTAGCCTTACCTAAAAGTTTTTTAAACTCTGTATTTAAAATAAAATCTTTTATATGCATATAGTCGTTATCACAATCAATGTATTCATGTAATCAATATAGTTATTAGAATCATTCAGATAAATAACTAGCAGGATTTTCGTAAGCAATAGAGTAAATCGAACCAATCATATAATTACCTAACGTTAATATATTTTCTGGATTCCTAATTGTTCCTGTCATTCCACTACCTACAAACCCACCAGTTGCAATGAGAAAATCTCTCAGATGGTTCCGCAATGCCTTCTGTATAGATTCTATAAAATAACGTTTAATGTACCACCCCTGTTCTATCGCATCTTTAATTGCTTGGTTAGATATTCCTGGATTATTGTATCGCATAATTTCTTCAGTTAGCCGTTTCCTCTCATGTCTGGGCATCTTTTTCATGTTGGTTAGCATTATCTGATTTGAATGAGAAATCAAGCATCTCCAATGACGATGGGTATATAAATTTTATTTTCCTGCTGCTTCTTTGGCTCTTTTCTTCTTTTTAATCTCACGCCGTCTCTGAAATTCAACTTCTTTAATGCGTTTTTTAGATTCTTTCCGAGGCATGTTTAATATTTCTTGCGTATCTTTAGTCAGAAAAATATGAGTAATTCTGAAAAGCTTCATATCTCTTACTGCATTAAAATAAGAATAACCATTCATAATAAATTTAATTAATAAAGAAAAAGCCATAACTAATGCATAATAGAAAAAATGCAAAAATGGCGAACTATCAAACAATAATAATAAAACACTAATGACTAATATAGATTGATATAGTATACGATGTATGTAAATTCCTTCCTTACCTCCCTTCCCTAAAGATAAAAAACTAAAAAATATTAATGAAAGAATAGAAAAAACCAATAACATACATGGGATGATAGCTAACTTATTAACTCCACTATCCATTACATAAGAAATCAGAACCGCCAAAAGCATTGAAGATGATAAGACCAAACTAAATCCAATTATCCCCAATAGAAAATACACTTTCGACGTAACTGGATTAAAATGATATTTAAACTGTTTATATCCAATTTCTTCTTTTAATGATGAGTCATTTATCTTCAATCTACGATCTAGATTCATCACTTCTATTAAAAGAGAATTCAATCTAACATTATAGATAAATTCTTTTATACTCATATATCTTCTCGTGTTATCGCTCTTTTTATTAATATCCATTTGAAATATAACTCGCGGGTTTTTCAACAGCAATAGAATAAATTGCACCAACCATATAATTGCCTGATGTAACTATACTTGCAGGATTCCTGATTATTCCAGTCATTCCACTACCAGCGAAAGCACCACCTGAAGAAAGCGTATTTATTAAATGATTTTTAAGTGTTTGGCGAATTTGTTCCGTTGGATAACGTTTAGGATATTGCCCCAAATTTATTAAATTTTTTATTTCTTGATTAGAAATTCCAGGATTATGATACCGTATAATTTCCTCTGTTAATCGTTTTTTTTCATGCCGTGGCATCTTGTTCAACCATTCTGCTGCACGACGAGAAGAAGTGGCTTTCATTACCCTATAAGTTTGATAGGCTTCTTTTAAAGCTGCTGTGCCAGAAGCAAGGGACGTGATATCTAAGAGGGTTGTCGTGGTCACATACCAATCCTGTGAATCCAACCAACCAATATGCTCCACGCCTTCGTCTCCCTTCCCAGTAAGATTATAAATTCTGTATGCTCCATTCATACATTGAAGACTACTTGCAGTAAACCCAGCGTAAGCCAAGACTACACCTGCGGAACTTGCCCCTCCAGTAAAGGGTATCGCAGCACCAGAGCCAGCCGTTGTTAACAAAAATGCCACAGCCCCACCACATGAAAGCGCCGTCGATCCAATTTCCCACACCAGACTCGGTTCAGAAACCGTTTTTGTCAGCTCAGCTTCTGGAGCATTGCCTGCTTCAAGATTGAAGATAATAATATGTGTTAACTCAGAAAAAACAGGGCTTCCACGTCTTTTTGATGGCCTGACCAAATAACGCTTAAATAACCCATCTGAATAAATAATTCCGGCACCATAAAAATCACGGTGGCAATCCAATGCATCAGCAATAACCTGAAAATCGATATTGTCAGCACCATGATGTATGGAACCAAACATTCTGGCATGCTGAAAATCTGGTAGCTTACTTTCATCAAATTCATTTCTTAATTGTGATGTAAGGCTGTCAAATTGCATTTTAATCACCACTCATGATTATTTAATTGTATACAGTTTTAAAATAATTTATACGACTTAATAAACGGTTTCTTCCCAAACACAATACCCTGATGTACCCGCTATATGATGTTGGCAAACAATATCTTTATATTGAACTGCAACAACCTCTTCTGGCTGCCGATCGTTATGATTCACAGAATGTGGATATTGAACATTAACATTTAATAGCTTTGCGTTTCTTAAATTGACAGAGTAATAGCGTTCTTGCCCACCCGCTTGCGAAGTCCGGTAAAAATCAAACATGAGATCAAGTTCTTCATTGTTTGAAATTGCCATCAGTAGTAATGGTGACGATTTATCCAGAAGCTTAATAAATTTAACAGGCTGATGTGCAACGTTTTGTGCACGAGAAATGCCATGATTAAATTGTAATACAAAAATCTGATCTTCATGACCTAACTGGAATTTATTGCCAATAGAATCCAGTGTAGAACATCCCTGAGAAATCAGCCCCTGAAGCTTTCCTTTAATTGTCACATAAATCGAATTTGCCATATTTTATTAACCCTTTGCCATGATTAGTCTGATTCATATTTAACCATTATAGAGAGGTTTTGCATCAAAAAAACACCTATTATCTTTCAAAACATCACACAGTCATATATATAAAACTTTTGGCTTTTTTAAGGGAAAATCAGACGAGTAAACAGTATAATCTACAGTTTTTTTAGCTTGTTATAAAAAAATCCCCTGCCTTAACAACAAAGGATTAATACAACCACAAAATATCTGACCAGGCTCAAATATTAACTTTTGGAACCACTATCAATGCTTTTTTACGCCAGAAACCGAAACGTGTTGTTCTTTCCCGTTGTATCGAAAAACGGCGGGCGACAGAGTTGGCAATGAGCTCCAGTGATAAACACATGACAAAATAAACCAGCGCAACAAATAAAAAGACTTCCATCGGATATACCATGCTACGGTTATTTACCTGTGTTGCCAAAAATGATAATTCTGCCACGCCCACAATATAGGCCAATGAAGTATCCTTAATTAAGGCAATCCATTGGTTAATAAATGACGGCACCATCATTCTCAATGCCTGCGGCAAGACGATATACCACAATACTTCCCAACGGTTGAAACCCAGCGATAACCCTGCCCGCCATTGACCTTCACCAATCGCCAGAATGCCCGCTTTGACGCCATGCGCCAGATAAGCGGAGGTGATCAACGCCAGTGCGCAGACCACAGTGGTGATTTCGGGAATTTCCATTCCCAGCACCACCGGCAGCAGAAAGTAAGTCCAGAAAATCAGCATAATCACGGGAATGGCACGGAAAAAGCCCAATATTGCCGCGAGCAGGTTAACCCAGAAGCCTCGCAACATCGCCAGCGCAATACCTGCCACCGTACCCAAGACAATGGAAATCACCCCTGCCATGATACTGATCACCAAGGTTAGCGCCGCGCCTTCCAACGGCCCATCAGGAAAGGTGCCGAGCAACAAGTAGCGCCAGTTTTCCGTAATAACGGTAAAGTCCATATCAGTATCCCCTCGCCAGTGCTCTCTGTTGACGCCACTGTCCCCAACCTTCCATCACCGCAATAATGGCGATATAAAGCACTGTCGCGACACCAAACGCCTCAAAGGTTTGCAGTGATTGCGTCTCTACCTGACGGGAAGCGTAGGAAAGCTCTGCCACACCAATCGCCATCGTCAATGAGGAATTTTTGACGATGTTCATGTATTGTCCCAACAGGGATGGCATGGCGATTTTCAATGCCTGCGGCAGTACGACATAGCGCATGGCCTGCCAGTCCGTTAGCCCCAATGCATGGGCAGCGTATTTTTGCCCGCGCCCGACGCCCTGAATGCCTGCCCGCAGTTCCTCAGCCACAAAAGGCGCGGAATAGAGCGTCAAGCCAATAAACCCCGCCAGAAATTCAAAGGATGGCCATGCCAATGTCAGACCCGCAATGGGGATTTCATGAGAGGTATTCAGCCAAATCATGGCGGCCTGCGGTAAGATTTGACCGGAAGCGAAATACCAGAAAAACAGTTGTACCAACAGGGGTGTATTGCGAAATACGGTGGTGTAAACCATAACCAGCCAACGCAATGGTTTGATCTGGCTGTCCCGTGCGGCGGTAATCATGAAACCCAGTAAGGTCGAAGAAATGATGGTGCAGGCAGAGAGCCATAAGGTGATCAGGAACCCCTGCCAGAGCCATCGCAGATACTCAGGAGCCAGTAAGTGCTCGGTAATAAATTGCTCAAACATATCATTCACCGCATAAACAAACAGCAAAGCCCCGCAAAAACGGGGCTAGTTTCAGGCGTTATTTTCCTAAAGTAGATTAAGGTTTTGCCTGACGATCCAATGGGGCGAATTTGAAATCACCACGCGGCTGAGCCGATTTAGTCTCAGCGCCAAACCAACGATTGTAAATTTTCTCCGCTTCACCCTCTTTTTCCAGTTTCAGTAGCGTCTGGTTAACCACATCAATCAACCGATCTTCCCCTTTGGTCGCGGCTACAGCCTGATATTCACGGGTAATGCTGAAGGGTGAGATTTCAAAATCCGCTTTTTGCGCTTCCGGTACGTTTGCCAGCAAGCCAACCAATTTCGCATCATCCTGCGTGATCGCCTGAACGTTGCCATTCCTCAAGGCCGCAAATGCCAGTGGAGTATCGTCATAAGAGATGACTTTTGCTGTCGGATAACGCTCACGCAGAGTGATCTCCTGTACAGTGCCTTTATCTGCCCCAATGCGCAGCTTGGCGATATCATCCGGGGTTTTCAGGACACCTTTGCGGGCAATGAACTTCTGTCCGGTGGCAAAATAAGGGATGGAAAAATTGACCTGTTTGGCACGCTCATCGGTGATCGTGAAATTGGCGGCAATTAAGTCAATTTTCTTGGAAGAGAGCAGAGGAATACGGTTAGCTGGGTTAGTCGGACGCAGTTCCAGTTTTACACCGAGATCACTGGCGATCGCGTTGGCGATGTCCACATCATAGCCCGCCAGTTTTTTCGTTTGCGGATCGATAAAACCAAACGGTGGGTTACTGTCGAATACCGCAATCCGTACCGTACCGGCTTTTTTAATATCATCAAGTTTATCTGCCTTCGCCACACCAGAAACCAATGCCAGACTGGTCAGCAGCGCAACAGCCACTACGCGGGATTGATTGCGAAATTTCATTGAACACCCCTGTTGGTAATAAAATATTTATTGTCCGACAAAAGCTATCAATTTCAATATAGCACTTGAAATAATATAAAATGATATGTTTATCATCTTTAGGAATAAGAAAGCCAAAAACGCCGGAATAAAATTCCCGCGTTTCAGGCAGTTAAGATCATTGGTCTTTGGTGAGCAGCTTTTCTAGTTCATCACCACCAACGTGACGGAAATCCTGTCCTTTGACGTAATAGAAAATAAATTCACAAATGTTCTGACAACGATCCCCGATGCGCTCAATAGAGCGGGCACAAAAAAGCGCGGTCATGACGCTTGGAATAGTGCGGGGATCTTCCATCATGTAAGTCATCAACTGGCGGACGATGCCTTCGTATTCCTGATCGACTTTTTTATCTTCATGGTAGATGCGGATGGCTTCTTCCAGATCCATACGGGCAAAGGCATCCAGTACATCGTGTAGCATCTGGATAGCATGGCGTCCCAACGATTCCAGGCTGACCAGCAAGGGCTGCTGCTGCTGCGAGAATTTTTCCAGCGCCGTCTGGCAGATTTTATCCGCAACATCGCCAATGCGTTCCAACTCTGCAATGGTCTTGGAGATCACCATAATCAGACGCAAATCGCTCGCGGTCGGCTGGCGCTTGGCGATGATACGGACGCAGGCTTCATCGATCGTCACTTCCATCATATTGACTTTATGGTCATCTTCGATGACTTGCCGAGCCAGCTCCCCGTCCTGATTGTGCATCGCCAGAATCGCCTTACTGAGCTGTTCTTCCACCAGCCCGCCCATTGTCATTAATTCAGTGCGAATATGTTCCAGTTCAGCATTGAACTGGCCGGAAATGTGTTTGCTGTGATTCAGATTGTCCATACGCTATATGGCTCCATATCAACCGTAACGGCCTGTAATATAATCTTCAGTCTGTTTCTTTCTGGGTGTGGTGAACAGCGTGTCTGTGTCACTGAACTCGATCAATTCTCCGAGGTACATAAATGCAGTGTGGTCAGAACAGCGCGCGGCCTGCTGCATGTTATGGGTGACGATCACCACAGTATATTCCGATTTCAATTCACTGATTAACTCTTCAATACGTCCGGTGGAGATCGGGTCAAGTGCCGAGCACGGTTCATCCAACAACAAGACTTCCGGACGGATCGCAATACCACGGGCAATGCATAAACGCTGCTGCTGACCACCGGAAAGGCTATAACCACTCTGGTGCAGTTTGTCTTTGGTCTCATTCCACAATGCGGCTTTTGTCAGCGCCCACTGGATGCGTTCATCCATTTCAGCCCTTGGCAGTTTTTCAAACAGACGCACACCAAAAGCGATATTGTCATAAATGGACATCGGGAATGGTGTCGGTTTTTGGAACACCATGCCGACTTTGGCACGCAGTAGGGCGATATCTTGTTTATCCGTCAGGATATTGGTGTCATCCAGTATAATTTCGCCTTCTGCCCGCTGTTCGCCATACAGTTCATACATTTTGTTGAAAGTACGCAGTAACGTGGACTTGCCGCACCCCGACGGGCCGATAAAGGCTGTCACCTTATTCTGCGCAATATCCAGTGTGATGTTTTTCAGCGCGTGAAATTTGCCGTAATAGAAGTTCAGATCACGTACCTGGATTTTTCTTCCTGCAATGTCGTTAGCCTTATTCATCAGTTGTTTCTCTCTTAAATGCCTTTTTATTGCCTATTGAAAATATCAGTGCTTCTATCCGTGCTTTTTATTCTTAAACAGCACACGCGCCACAATGTTGATCAGCAGTACACACAAGGTAATCAGTAAAACTCCCGCCCACGCCAGTTGCTGCCAGTCAGAGAAGGGACTCATGGCAAACTTGAAGATGGTAACGGGCAGGTTCGCAATCGGCTGACTGAGATCAGTGCTCCAGAATTGATTGGAAAGCGAGGTAAACAGCAAGGGCGCGGTTTCCCCTGCAATACGGGCTATCGCCAGCAAGACACCAGTCATGATGCCGGATATCGAAGCCTTTAACGTAATGGCAGAGATCATTTTCCATTTCGGTGTACCCAGCGCATAGGCGGCTTCGCGCAGGTTGTCCGGTACTAGTTTAAGCATGTTTTCGGTCGTGCGGATCACGATGGGAATTTGGAGCAACGCCAGTGCGATAACCCCTGCCCAACCGGAGAAATGCTGCATTTTTGTCACAATCACCGAGTAAACAAACAAGCCGACGACAATCGAAGGTGCCGACAACAGAATATCGTTGATAAAACGGATCACTTCAGCCAGCCATGAGCGGCGGCCATACTCCGCCAGATAGATGCCGGCCATGATACCCAATGGCGTACCCAACACCGTTGCCCAGAAAATCAGCAGCCCGCTGCCGACGATGGCGTTTGCCAGCCCGCCGCCTTCGGTATTGGGCGGAGGTGTCATTTCGGTAAACAGTGCCAGCGACATGCCATCAATGCCTTTGGTGACGGTGGAGAATAAAATCCAGATCAACCAAAACAGGCCAAATGCCATCGTTGCCATAGACAGCAACAGGGCAATACGGTTTTTCTGGCGGCGCCATGCCTGCATCCGGCGACGGTTGTTCATCTCCGCCGTATTTATCGCGCCAACCGCACGTGGCTGATGATTATTGCCCGTTGTCATCTCAGCGCCCCTCATTCTTTGCCAGACGCAGGATCATCAATTTCGACAACGCCAACACAATAAAGGTGATCACAAACAGGATCAGCCCCAGTTCCATCAATGCCGCGGTATGCAGGCCGGATTCCGCTTCGGCGAATTCGTTGGCCAAGGCGGAAGTAATACTATTCCCCGGCATGTAGAGGGAGAGACTGTCAAGTTGGTAGGTATTGCCGATAATAAAGGTCACAGCCATCGTTTCCCCCAACGCCCGGCCAAGCCCCAACATGACGCCGCCAATCACGCCATTCTTGGTGTAAGGCAGGACGATACGCCAAATCACTTCCCAGGTTGTACAGCCGATCCCATAGGCGGACTCTTTCATCATGACCGGCGTTTGCTCAAACACATCACGCATAACGGAAGCGATATAAGGAATAATCATGATGGCAAGAATGATGCCTGCCGTCAGAATGCCGATACCAAAAGCCGGGCCGGAGAACAGTTCTCCCACGATGGGAATACTCGACAGCACATCACCGACAGGTTGCTGGAAATAAGTGGCGAACAGCGGGGCAAAGACAAACAGCCCCCACATGCCATAAACGATACTGGGGATCGCGGCCAGTAGTTCAATCGCCACGCCCAGCGGACGTTTCAACCAGTTAGGTGCCAGTTCCGTCAAAAACAGGGCAATACCAAAACTCACAGGAACGGCAATAATCAGGGCAATCAGTGAGGTCACCAATGTGCCATAAATCGGCACCAGTGCGCCAAATTGCTCTGCCGGCGCATCCCAATCCTTGTTCCATAGAAAACTAAAACCAAAGGTCTTGATACTCGGCCAGGCAGCAATAATCAGCGAAATGATAATGCCCCCCAGCAGAAATAACGTCATCAGCGCAGCCAGTCTAACCAGTGCGCTGAAAATAATATCGCCATTTTTGCTTGGTGCTTTCAGTGCCGTTTTACGTTCGGCCATACGCTTAATTCTCATTTGGGTTAATTTCCCCCTCAGCAAAAGGGCGCAAAGGGGGATGAATCAAAGTGACCGATTCAACAACGGTTAATATAAAGATAATTTAGTACAGCGGTTTGCCACTGCTGTCTTTTATGTCGCGCTTCCATGCTGCACGTACCTGTCCAATGACTTCTTGCGGCAGGACAGAATAATCCAGATCTTTCGCCTGTTTTCCGCCCTGCTCATAAGCCCAATCGAAGAATTTCAGCACTTCAATCCCATTCGCCGCATTTTTCTGCTGTTTGTGGATCAGAATAAAAGTCGTTGAGGTGATCGGCCACACATTGTCACCTTTCTGGGCTGTCAGATCCTGAGCGAAACTTTTGCTCCAATCCGCCCCTTTCGCCGCAGCACTGAAATTCGCTTCAGTAGGCGCAACGACTTTACCGTCCGCCGAAATCAGCTTGGTATAAGCGAGGTTATTTTGTTTCGCGTAGGCGTATTCTACATAACCGATGGAACCGGGCAAACGCTGGACGAACGCGGCAATGCCATCGTTACCCTTGCCACCCAAGCCGGCCGGCCATTTAACCGTCGAACCCACCCCGACTTTTTCCTTCCAGAGGCTGTTCACTTTGGACAGATAGCTGGTGAAGACGAAGGAAGTACCAGAGCCATCCGCACGGCGAATGACGGCGATATTCTGATCAGGGAGTTTGAGGTCGGGATTCAGTTTGGCAATCGCCGGATCATTCCATTTCTTGATATTGCCCAGATAAATGTCACCGAGGGTTTTGCCATCTAAGACCAACTGGCCGGATTTGATGCCAGAAATATTCACGGCCAACACAATGCCACCGATCACTGTTGGAAACTGGAACAGGCCATCCGCCGCGAGTTTTTCATGAGAAAGCGGGGCATCAGATGCACCAAAATCAACGGTATGGGCAATAATCTGTTTCACGCCACCCGAAGAACCAATACCTTGATAGTTGATTTTATTGCCCGTTTCTTTTTGGTAGGAATCTGCCCACTTGGTATATACCGGTGCCGGGAATGTCGCACCCGCCCCCGTCAGACTGGAAGCAGCAAACGAAGACAGGGATGTCATGGCAAGTGCTGCTGCCATGATGCTCGCCACGGTGGTACGCATTGGTTTCATACTCCCTCCTGCTGGGATACGCATCATTAATTAAAAACAAGCGTCAAACTACGTCAACAACTTTGCTTTTATCTGAAAAAATGGTTCAGGGGAAAAATAGGTTAATTCAATGACAGTAAAATGTATTAATCATGACATTTTTATGACAACCCCTTTTGAAGGGGCGTTATTATTTCGTCACCCGTGGGATATAAACGCGCATGGACAACCCACCTTTTTCGCTTTTTCCGACTTCGATGTCACCATCATGGATATCGACGATGCGTCGGATGATGGCAAGCCCCAGGCCTACACCCCCATTATTGTGAACGCGTTGCCCCTGTGTGAAGGGCTGGAACAGAGTAGCGCTCTCTTCTTCTGTCATCCCTGTGCCATTATCTTCCACCTGAAACCAGCCAGACTTCTCCGTAACGCCACTACTGACCCGAATCCATCCCTGTCCATAGCGTTGGGCGTTAGTGAACATATTGTTCAAGGCGCGCTTGATTGACAGTGGATTAGCCATAATGAAAACGGGGTTGGCTGACAGGTGACTTTCGATATTTCCGACACCGTCATTTTCGACAGTAATCGCTTCGTCAAGCAGCCCATTCAATTCGCAGCATGACATTGGCACATTCTGCCCAGACCGCTGATAATCGATGAATTGATCGATAATCGCATTGCACTCCTCAATATCACGATTGATAGATTCCCGCAGAAAATTTTCTTTCCCTTCTATCAGTTCTATCGCCAGCCGTATACGAGTCAGTGGCGTACGCAAGTCATGGCTCACACCCGCCACCAAGCTAGCGCGATCCGTTTCCAGCGCTGTATGTCCCGTTAACATTTGATTAAACGCCCGGATCAGCGAGCGTATGGCCGGAGCTCCCGCTTCAGGGAGTGGTGCAACGATTTTCCCTTTTTCCATCTTTCTCACTGCCTTCTGCATCGTTCTCAATAGCTGTATCTGGGCGCGGAGGTAAAACCAGAATGGGATGGAAACAGTCAAAGCAGCCGTGAAAACACTGGCAAAGACATAAGAGAACACGATGGCAAATGAGAGTTTTTCCATCTCTACCAGTCTCTGGGCAGCCAGATAACTGATCATCAGGCTGCCCAGCACAATTACCAAAGTTAAATACAGAACATGGGGGAACAAAGCGCGCAGCGAGAGCCAGAGCCTTTTCATACCTTGCTTCCATCCGGCACAAAAACGTATCCCAGCCCCCAGACCGTCTGAATATAACGGGGATGGGCAGGATCTTCTTCAATCAAGCGGCGCAGACGGGAAACCTGTACATCAATGGAGCGCTCCATTGCACCATATTCTCTTCCCCGTGCCAGACTCATCAATTTATCCCGCGACAATGGCTCGCGAGGATGGGAAACCAAAACTTTCAATACAGAAAACTCGCCGCTGGTCAGGGACAATTGCTCATCTTCATGGAACATTTCACGCGTTCCAAGATCGAGTTTGAATTTGCCAAACTTCACTACCGCATTATCCGGCCTTGGCGCCCCCGGTAGCTCATGGCTCTGACGGCGCATAACCGCCCGCATACGGGCCAGCAGTTCGCGTGGGTTAAAAGGCTTGACGAGATAATCATCAGCACCGATTTCAAGGCCAACAATCCGGTCAACCTCCTCCCCTTTTGCTGACACCATGATAATGGGGATCGGGTTATGCTGGCTTCTCAATCTTCGACAGATAGATAAGCCATCTTCGCCTGGCAACATTAAATCCAGTACAATCAATTGAATGGATTCTCTGGTTAATAAGCGATCCATCTGTTCTGCATTTGCTACACTACGAACTTGAAAACCTTGCTCCGATAAATAACGCTCCAACAACGCCCGCAAGCGCATATCATCATCAACAACAAGGATTTTATAACTCTCTTGCATGTTTCAGCTCCCAAGATGCTCCATGCCCGCCATATCCATTACTCTCACAGAAACCCCAAACTTCAGTAGAGACTAACCCCCAACGGCTGGTAGCCAATCTCTAGAATCCAGTAAATCGCCATACCATTGGGAGTCATGACGGTGATTTCATCATCCACCTGCTTGCCAAGCAGCGCCCTGGCCACAGGTGAATCAATGGAAATCCACTTTTTGGCAGGATCAAATTCATCCGGCCCCACCAGACGAAAAATATGTTCTTCGGCTTTTTCGTTTTCGACTTTCACCCATGCACCAAAAAAGACTTTGCCTTCCTGTCTCGGATCAGGATCAACAATTTGCAGTGCATCAAGGCGCTTGGATAAAAATCGCACACGACGGTCAATTTCTCTTAATCTTTTTTTGCCATAAATGTACTCAGCATTTTCCGAACGATCTCCCAGTGCCGCAGCATCGGAAACAGCCTGAGTCACGTTGGGGCGTTCGACTTTCCAGAGATATTTCAGCTCCTGATCAAGCGCATGCCAGCCTTCTCGGGTAATGTAGTTACTCTTAGCCATGAAAAAACCCACTTGAGAAAATATGATTAATGGCGGAGTACTATATCTTAACCCATAAGATATTCGATGAAATCTGTCTCAACATGACCGAAATATCGCGCTAAACTGGAAATTATCGCGCTCTGCACGTATAAATGGAGCCAGTTTGAACCATGCCATTATTATGTTAGATGAATCTGGCACTGTCTGTGCAATATCTGATGATATCTACAGCCGCTAAGAAAGTTGAAGAAACCAAACCATGAATGAATCTTTAAGTCGAATCATTGCCGGTGAGTTACAGGCTCAGCCACAGCAAGTTCTCGCCGCCATTACTCTGTTCGATGAGGGGAATACCGTTCCCTTTGTCGCCCGTTACCGTAAAGAAGCCACCGGAGGTTTAGATGACACTCAGCTTCGCCAACTCGAAAGCCGCCTGGGTTATCTGCGCGAACTGTCAGACCGCCGTCAGACTATTCTGAAATCTATTGAGGAACAGGGAAAGTTAACCGTTGAGCTCGCAGAGACGATTAATACCACGCAGAGTAAAACAGAACTGGAAGATCTGTACTTACCGTATAAACCCAAGCGCCGCACCCGTGGGCAAATTGCCATTGAAGCCGGGCTGGAGCCACTGGCCGACCTGCTGTGGCAAGATCCGCAACAAACGCCAGAACTGGCGGCAGCCGCCTATGTTGATGCTGACAAAGGCGTTACCGATACCAAGGCTGCACTGGATGGCGCACGTTATATCCTGATGGAACGCTTTGCCGAAGATGCGGCTCTGTTGGTGAAAGTGCGCGAATATCTGTGGAAGAATGCGCATCTGGTCGCCAAAGTTGTCGAAGGCAAGGAAGAGGAAGGCGCCAAGTTCAGCGATTATTTTGATCACCATGAATCGATTGCCACCGTTCCATCCCATCGCGCTCTGGCCATGTTCCGTGGGCGCAATGAAGGCATCCTGCAACTGGCTCTGAATGCCGATCCTCAATTTGAGGAAGCCCCTAAAGAGAGCTATTGCGAACAGATTATCACCGATCATCTGAACCTGCGGCTGAATAACGCGCCGGCTGACAGTTGGCGTAAAGCCGTGGTGAGCTGGACATGGCGCATCAAGGTGCTGCTGCATCTGGAAACTGAGCTGATGGGGACGTTGCGCGAGAAAGCCGAAGACGAAGCAATCAACGTTTTCGCCCGTAACCTGAACGCTCTGATGATGGCTGCCCCTGCGGGCATGCGCGCCACGATGGGATTAGACCCGGGGTTACGGACAGGGGTGAAAGTTGCCGTCGTAGACTCTACAGGCAAGCTGATTGCCACAGATACCGTTTACCCGCATACCGGGCAAGAAGTCAAAGCTGCCGCCGCCGTTGCTGCTCTGTGCACCAAGTATCAAGTCGAATTGGTCGCCATTGGTAACGGTACGGCATCCCGTGAAACGGAACGCTTCTTTGCCAACATCCAGAAGCAATACCCTGACATCAAGGCTCAGACAGTGATAGTCAGTGAAGCAGGCGCATCCGTCTATTCCGCCTCTGAACTGGCAGCACTGGAATTCCCTGATTTGGATGTTTCACTGCGTGGCGCCGTTTCCATCGCCCGTCGCCTGCAAGATCCGCTGGCAGAACTGGTGAAAATCGATCCAAAATCTATTGGTGTTGGTCAGTATCAACACGATGTCAGCCAGACTCAGCTTGCCAAAAAGCTGGATACCGTGGTTGAGGACTGTGTAAATGGCGT
Organism: Xenorhabdus bovienii; assembly: GCF_024721015.1. Lineage (GTDB taxonomy): Bacteria > Pseudomonadota > Gammaproteobacteria > Enterobacterales > Enterobacteriaceae > Xenorhabdus > Xenorhabdus bovienii. Next base: position 13,635 of record NZ_JANAIF010000050.1, on the reverse strand, counting down.
CGGTGTTGACCTGAATACCGCATCGGTCGCTCTGCTGACTCGCGTCGCCGGACTCTCCAAGTCAGTTGCCCAGAATATCGTGAACTGGCGTGATGAAAACGGCCGCTTCGACAACCGTAATCAACTGTTGAAAGTGAATCGTCTGGGGCCAAAAGCGTTCCTGCAATGTGCCGGCTTCCTGCGCATCAATCAGGGTGATAACCCGCTGGATGCCTCAACCGTTCACCCTGAAACCTATCAGGTTGTCGAGAAAATCCTGGCCACTACCGAACAATCCCTGTCTGAACTCATGGGCAATCCTGGTGCCCTGCGTGGTTTGCAGGCACAGGACTTTACCACGGATAAATTCGGCATCCCGACCGTTACGGATATCCTGAAAGAGCTGGAAAAACCCGGCCGTGACCCGCGTCCTGAATTCAAGACAGCGACTTTCGCTGATGGCGTCGAGACCATGAAGGACCTGCGTGTCGGCATGATTCTGGAAGGGACGGTCACTAACGTCACCAACTTCGGGGCTTTCGTGGATATCGGTGTACATCAGGATGGCTTAGTGCATATCTCCTCACTATCTGATCGTTTTGTGGAAAATCCACATACTGTAGTCAAGACTGGCGATATCGTGAAAGTGAAGGTGATGGACATTGACCTGAATCGCAAGCGTATCGGATTGACTATGCGTCTTGATGAGCAACCCGGCGAAGCTCCGGCACGTCGTAGCGGTTCTCAGAGCAGTAACCCGCGTAATAGCAACGAACGCAATGGTAATGACAGAAACCGCCAGACTTCCCGCTCTCCGGGATCAACGGCATTGTCCAACAGCGCCATGAGTGATGCCCTGGCTGCTGCATTTGGCAAAAAGCGTTAATTCGAGATAATCATCCTCTAACTGGCTCGTTTGAGCCAGTTAGAGGGTCAACAGACCTTATTCGTAACAAATAGATAACTCACAAACTTAAAACGGGGTTATTAATTATCACTAAATATATTTTTATTTCAAAACATGATGGCATTAGGAGAAATAAACGGTCTTCCCACTCATCCCATCAGTAAAAATGCGATTGCCTTCATATAATTGACTCAATTTATTACTAATATAACAAATTTGAATGAGTCATTATGACTGACTATTCCTGCCAATACTCCGTATAATCTATCATTCAATAAATTTCATATTCATGAAAGCCTATTGAATAATATAAAAATATAACAGATTAATAATTCCATAATGCTCTGATATACAGATACATTCTGTTGAGGAAAAAGTTATGAATAAATATGCTAAAAGCAGTTTTGATTTACTCAGCAATATACGATTTTTCAGCCTTGCCACTCACCATCCTGATTCAGGCTCACCTTGGTCAGCGTCACTGCTGTATATTCCAAGATACGATCCATTACGCCTGATCTGGTATTCGAAATTGATTACCCGTCATTCGCACGAAATTTCTATCAACCCATTAGTCAGTGGCTCGCTTTACCGCAACCGGGTCAATCCTGACACATCACTGGATCTTGCAGGGGCACAGTTTATCGGCCAGGCTCACGAAATCCCGTACAATGAACTGCAGGAAACTTACGATTACTACTTTAACTTCCTCTTTCCTGATGAAAATATCAGAAAGAAAAAAGCACGGCCTCTCAGTGAATTTCACGGCCATGGCCGCCGACGGTTTTATGAATTAGATGTTCAAGAATGGTGGGTATACGATTCCGAACTTTGGCACAATCAGCAAGATGATGGCCGCGTTTTTGTTCCACTAAGTGAATTGGCACATCCACCAAAAGGCAAACAGATACATTCATAAAATGAATTAAAAAAACAAATCAACAAGCCCCATATGTTATCGGGGCTTGTAATAGCAGGTATTCATTTCATCTTTCACGTTGAAACCATTCATTCTGTTTATCAACAAACAAATATTAATTTGAATATCCAATAGTAGCAATGTCTTTTATTTTCAATTAAATAACCATTAATTTGATTAATATCAATTTCTTCCATCAAAATTCAGTGATAAATAAACATTATGGATATTGCCTATTATCATCACTCACAATCAAAATCAGAAATAATAAACGTACTTTTTTCTTGTGGTTCCTGCTTGATTAGGGATAATAATTCTTATAATCACTTACCTTTTCAGTTTTAATGGAAGTTTATATGTCACTTCTTCCAAATCGAAGTTATAAAATTCTGGGGTTTTCTGCACAGATTAGCCCCGCCTATCGGCAGAAATTATTGTCACTGGGGATGTTACCTGGTTCCACATTTCAGGTCATTCGCGTGGCTCCTTTAGGCGATCCTGTACAAATCGAAACACGCAGAGTCAATCTTATCCTGCGTAAAAAAGACTTGGCGTTTATCACACTAGATAACACCCCACTCGAATGAAATTCAGTACAGTCACCAACAAAGTACCACAGAAAGTCTCATTCCCTGATTGGCAAAAAGTATGATGAAACAATTAACAATAGGTCTGATCGGTAATCCGAATGCCGGCAAAACCACGCTGTTCAACCAACTCACCAGCTCCCGACAACGGGTAGGTAACTGGGCAGGTGTTACGGTAGAACGCAAGACCGGCCGTTTTACCACCGATGAGCATCAAATCGAGCTTGTCGACCTTCCCGGAACGTATTCCCTCACGACCATTTCGGAGCAGACCTCCATTGATGAACAGATTGCCTGCCACTACATTCTCAGTGGTGAAGCCGATATGTTGATCAATGTCGTTGATGCTTCCAATCTGGAACGCAATCTCTATCTCTCGCTGCAATTAATTGAACTGGGCATCCCCTGTATTGTCGCGCTGAATATGCTGGATATCGCCAAAAGCCAACATATCAACATTGATATTGCGGCGCTGGAGCAACGCCTCGGCTGCCCGGTTATCCCGCTGGTTTCTACCCGTGCCACGGGGATCGATACACTGAAGGAAACCATCGACCATTATCAACCGTCTTCCCAACCTATACGGGTTGAATATCCCGATTCCTTGTTGCAGGAAGTCAATCATCTTGCCAGCCAGATGACTCAGAATTTCAATCCGCAACAGCGCCGCTGGCTGACTTTGCAGGTGCTGGAAGGGGACATTTACAGCCGTGAGCGAGCAGGACTGACGCAGTCGCAGCTCGCTGAGAGCAAAATGCGTCTGCAACAACAGCAGCTTGACGAGCCAGAACTGATTATTGCGGATTCACGCTATCAAGCGATTAATGCGCTGTGCCTGGCTGTCATTGATACCCGTGCCGCGACACCGCACAAGCTGACTCAGGCGATGGATAAAGTGATCTTGAACCGCTGGCTGGGTGTGCCGATTTTCCTGTTTATCATGTATCTGATGTTTGTGCTGGCTATCAATCTTGGCGGCGCGCTGCAACCCCTATTCGATGGGGCTTCCACCGCCATTTTCATTGATGGTATGCGCTGGCTCGGCCACACACTTCACTTCCCGGATTGGTTGACGGTTTTCCTTGCCCAAGGCGTTGGGGGGGGGATCAACACGGTACTGCCACTGGTTCCCCAAATCGGCCTGATGTACCTGTTCCTTTCCTTTCTTGAAGACTCAGGCTATATGGCTCGTGCCGCATTTGTGATGGATAGACTGATGCAATCACTGGGCTTACCGGGTAAATCTTTCGTACCCTTGATTGTCGGCTTTGGCTGTAACGTTCCTTCCGTGATGGGCTCCAGAACATTGGACGCACCGCGTGAACGGCTGATCACCATCATGATGGCGCCTTTTATGTCCTGCGGAGCACGGCTGGCCATCTTTGCCGTCTTTGCTGCCGCCTTCTTTGGTAAAAGCGGCGCCAGCATCGTCTTCTCTCTGTATATACTCGGTATCACAGTCGCTGTCCTGACCGGCCTGCTCCTCAAACACACCCTGATGCGCGGTGAAGCATCGCCATTCGTCATGGAGCTGCCGGTCTATCACGTCCCCCATGCCAAAACCCTGCTGCTCCAGTCATGGCAGCGTCTGAAAGGGTTTGTGATCCGTGCAGGTAAAGTGATCGTTGCTGCCAGCATGCTGATTGGCGCCCTGAATAGCTTCTCCTTCTCTGGCAAAGCGGTGGATAACATCAACGAATCTGCGCTGGCTTCTGTCAGTAAGGTGATCACACCACTCCTGTATCCTATCGGCGTACATTCCGATAACTGGCAGGCGACGGTTGGCCTGATCACCGGTGCGATGGCGAAAGAGGTTGTCGTCGGTACGCTGAATACCCTGTATACCGCTGAGAACATCAACCAAGCGCCATTCAATCCAGATGAATTCCATCTGCTGGATGAACTGAAAGGTGCCGTTGCGGAGACATGGAACAGCCTGAAAGAGACATTCACTCTGAGCGCCCTTTCCAACCCGATTGAGGCCAGTAAAGGCGATGGCAATATGGATAGCAGCGCGATGGGAACGATGAGTGCTAAATTTGGTTCCGCCATTTCCGCTTACAGTTATCTGATTTTCGTACTGCTGTACGTACCCTGTGTTTCGGTAATGGGGGCGATTGCCCGTGAAACCAGCCGTGGCTGGATGCTCTTCTCCATCCTGTGGGGATTAGATGTCGCTTATTCGCTGGCGGCAGTGTTCTATCAAGTCACGACATTTTCTGCGCATCCACAAAGCAGCCTGATTACCATTCTGGCCGTGATTGTATTTAACGTACTGGTCTTTATCGGCTTACGCCGTGCTCGCAGCAGAGTCACCATAGCGTTCAATAACACCGCAGGCCGAAGCTGCGAATGCTCTGACAGTAGTTGCCACTAGGAGCCAGACATGATTAGCCTGTTGAAAATCCGGGATGCTGTCGCCCTCAACGGGCGCACCGATGCAAGGTCACTGAGCCATCAGTTTTCAACACCGCTACCGATGGTGGAAGCCATGCTCAAGCAACTCGTCACAATGGGCAAATTGGAGGAAGTCGATACTTCCTCCTGCCTAAGCGGCGGCTGCAAGCAATGTCCAGAAACGCAGAAATGCGCTATTAAGTTGTATCAACTGATGGTAAAAAACTGAGGGGATGCCTGTCTGGTGTGGTGAATCAGGCGGGCTATTCTCAGAGAGTTAGCCAATACCGCTTGAGATATAATTCCCCTTTTTTATACACCAAGACGTTTTTTCGCTATATCATAAGCCATTGAATCTTCTCGTTTGCCTACAGCGATGACCCAAATAACGATTTCTTCATCTATCACTTGATAGACCAGACGAAAACCGGACGAACACAACTTGATTTTGAAACAACCCGCCAGATCACCGTGTAATCTGGCAGATTCTATATAGGGATTTTCTTGTAGTTTACGCAATTTCTTTTTGAACTGCTCCCGTATACTTTTATCCAGTTTATGCCACTCCTTCAAGGCGCGTTCGTCGAAGTCGATATTAAATTTCATCAAGGTTAACCCTAACCCGTTTGGCTGGATTTCTGATACGTTCACGAACAACGTCTAAAATATCTTCATCATTATCATTTTCAGCCACAATCAGCGATACTTCAGAAAATGGCAGTTTTTCATTCTCTGCAACGTAACGCAGAAACAGACGCAACGCGTCAGATGGAGACACATTGAGTTTTTCAAAAGCCTTGTAAGACGCCTTTTTCAGATCTTCATCAACCCTTACTTGAATAGTGCTCATCATCAATCCTTATGTGGTGACAATTGTATTACAAGCATACTGCATTACATTTGTAATGCAACAATAAGTATCAACTGGTTTTTTCCATCATTCGAACGATTCTCATTCACCCAATTGGGCAGTAATTCGGGAATTACTGCTGTTTTTTATTGCTATATTCTTCATATTTACCGCTTTATTTTTCCATATGAAAGGTTAAAATCGCATTCCCCAAACATAAATTGAAAAATAAAAACCGTTCTCTTATTATCTGGGCGTTAGTACTGTCAATATTTAATAACCTGAGGATAATAATATGCCTAAAGAGTTATTCACTGCTGAAATAGAGTCATCCGGCCACCTCAAAATGAAATGTTCAACACGTGGCTTGTCCTTCCATGTGGACGAACCCAAAAATCTGGGAGGAACGGATGAAGCAATGAATCCCGTGGAAGCATTACTTTCGGCTTTCGGGGCTTGCCAATGTATTGTGGCGAAAAGTTTTGCCCGCAAACATAAAATCAATTTGATTGATATTCAGGTAAAAATGGAAGGGGAATTGGATACCGATGGCTTCACCGGTAGAAATAAAAACGCCAAAATGGGGTTTTCCAAAATCACCTCCAAATTCTATATCAAAGCCGATAATACCGAACAAGAGATCCGCGATTTTATTGATTTTGTCGAAAGCAACTGCCCTGTTCTTGATACCATCCTCAATGCACCTGAAATTGTCACTGAAGTTTATCCTTCCGAATAAACTGTCGATTACCCATAACTTGATGGTTATGGGTAATAAGCAACAATCACAATCCTGCGTTAACCACAAACTCCATTAAGGCATCCACAAATTCATCAGGATGGGAAATAAAAGGCGCATGGGCAGCGTTACGCATAATGACCGAATCAGTATGTGGCCACTCATCGTCAAGTTGAGCAGCAATTTTACGCGGCACAAGGCCATCCAGATAACCATACAGACGCAAGAAAGGCAGCCGGAGTTGCACCAGTTCTGCCCTCAGATCATCGGTACGCAGAATTTCCAGCCCTGCATTGAGCACTTCCACGGTCGGCATCGGCTGGCTCAATATCACAGATTTCAGTAAACGTGCGTCTTGACGTGCGCTGTCAGTGCCCAAGGTCTGCAATGCCAGAAAACGTTCAACGGTCTTCTGGAAATCCTCACTCAGTTGATGCTCAAAAGCCTGCAATACAGTCGGTTTAATCCCCGGCCAGTCACCTTCCGCACTGAACTTTGGCGAAGATGCCACGGTAATCAGACCCGCGACCTGCGCCGGATGATCCAATGCAATACGGCTGGCAACCAATCCTCCCAGCGACCAACCCAGCCACAGCGCATTATCCGGTGCCTGCTGCCATACGGCATCCGCCATTTCCGCCAGAGTCATTGCCGGATATGGCTGGCTGCGACCATACCCCGGCAAATCCACCAAATGCAGGCGGAAGTGCGAAGCCAATCGCGTTTCCACGGAACGCCAGACCTCAGAATTCAATCCCCATCCGTGCAGCATCACAAGATCGCGTGGAGCCTCACCCATTATCTGCCAAAACAACTTATTCATTGTTATTCTCATCTTATTTGTCATCAAGGAAGGAACCTATGCTAACAATGGTTGGATACTGTTGGCTATGCCATCAAAGTTTGTATTTTGCTCATCATGGGATCTGTCATATCTGCCACCAGCAATTAAAACGGCTGCAACGCGTCTGTCCGCGCTGTGCTCTGCCTGCGGAATCGAGAGATTTTCCCTGTGGCCGCTGCCTGAAGAATCCACCTCCGTGGCAACATCTCATCGCCATTACGGACTATGCCCCGCCATTAAGCCGGCTTATCCAGCGCTACAAATATCACGGCACCCCACAACTCGCGACGGTATTAGCCCGTCTGTTTCTCCTGCATTGGTTGCAGGGTTATCGTGATGGCCGCTGGAATAAGCCGGATTGTATACTCGGCATTCCCCTGCACAGCAAAAAACGCTGGCAACGTGGATTCGATCAAATTGAACTGATCACCCAGCCGTTATCACGCTGGCTACAATGCCACTATCAGCCCGATCTTTTGTGGCGCTCGCGTGCTACACTTACACAACGGGGCTTATCTGCCACTCAACGGAAAACCAATCTTAAGCATGCCTTTCAATTGCGTGGCGATTTTACCGATCAAAATGTCGCGATTTTCGATGATGTGATCACCACGGGCACGACGTTGCATGAAGCCTCACAATTGTTGATTCGTGCTGGTGCCCACTCCGTGCAAGCCTGGGCAATATGCCGAACCTTGTAGTTCCTTTATAAATGGGCGTATTATAACCAACTAGAACAGTCAACTATTACAGTCAACTATTGAGCAAATGACATGATTAATATTACTGAAGCAGCGCAAGCGCACTTTGCCAAGCTACTGGCAAGTCAAGAACCGGGCACACAGATCCGCGTTTTTGTCATTAATCCGGGAACCCCGACGGCTGAATGCGGTGTTTCCTACTGCCCACCGGATGCTGTTGAAGCCACTGATACCGAACTGAAATTTGACCAGATTTCTGCCTATGTTGATGAAATCAGTGCCCCTTTTCTGGTAGAAGCCGTCATTGATTTTGTAACTGATCAACTTGGCTCCCAGCTGACCCTGAAAGCCCCGAACGCCAAAATGCGCAAAGTGACGGATGATGCCCCACTGATTGAGCGTGTTGAGTATGTTCTGCAATCGCAGATCAACCCTCAACTTGCAGGTCATGGCGGCCGTGTCAGCCTGATGGAAATCACCGATGCAGGTTATGCCATCCTGCAATTCGGCGGTGGTTGTAATGGATGTTCTATGGTCGATGTCACCTTGAAAGAAGGGATAGAAAAAGAGCTGTTGAATATGTTCCCTGAGTTGAAAGGGGTCAGAGACCTGACTGAACACCAGCGTGGCGAACACTCTTATTACTGATTCTTGATTTGTATTTTTTGACCCTTTTTCTGTTCTTAGCATTTTTAGCCAGTATTTCCACGCCTTTCCAATGGAAACGTTGGGAAGGCGTAAAGTCATAAAAGACGATTATTAAGAAATTAATGCCTTTAAATGGAAAGTATTAGAAATAACGTTGAGTATTTATGGACCGTTTTCAAACAATAAACCCTGAACAAGCCTACCAGCATTGGCTGAATAAAACTGCTGTTATGGTGGATATCCGTGATCCACAGAGTTTCCGTGCCGGACATACAACAGGCGCATTTCATCTGACCAATGAAACCCTCAATAACCTCCTGCAAGAAGCTGATTTTGACCAGCCTGTCATGGTGATGTGTTATCACGGCCACAGTAGTCAAGGCGCCGCACAATACCTTGTGAATATGGGTTTTGAAACCGTTTACAGTGTTAATGGTGGCTTTGACGTATGGCAGAGAAGCTATCCTGAGGCCGTTAACACGCTATAGTTTCTTAACATACTGATTCCAATCTAATTAGCCCTGTGCGATTAACTTCAACTTAAGGCAGATAAAACGCGCAATGATCCACGTAACCTCAATATCCAATCCACGACTGGCTCAGGCCTTTATTGATTATATGGCGACACAGGGCATTAACTTGACTATGCGCCCTACCAATGAACCTGCGCTGGTTGAGTTGTGGCTGGAAGATGAAAGCCGGTTAGGTTTTGTTGAGCAGGAACTTAACCAATTTTCCCGCGATCCACTCAATGAACGCTATCAAGCCGCCAGTTGGCAAGCTGGCAAATCGGGTTATTCATTTAATTATCACAACAGCCTGAATTTGAGCACCCTGAAAAGTCAGTCCGGCCCGCTAACTATCTCCGTGACCGCTCTCTGTATCTTAGTTTATCTCTGGATGCAGGTGGCCGGTGATTTCAATGTCATGCGCTGGCTGGCATGGCCTAATGGTGAACAATATCTGGAATTATGGCGCTGGGTCAGCCCTGCCCTGCTGCATTTCTCACTGACACATCTTCTGTTCAATCTCGCGTTATGGTGGTATCTCGGCAGTCAGGTGGAAAGGAATATGGGTGCCGGAAAACTCTTTGAAATTACGATAGTCTCTGCGGTTTTCACTGACTGGGCACAATCATTGTTCAGTGGATCGCATTTTGGTGGGCTTTCTGGTGTGGTCTACGCACTGATCAGCTATGTTTGGCTGACCGGTGAAATTTCCCCAAAAAGAGGGATCAGTGTCCCCAGAGGGTTAATCGCTATCTCGGTCATCTGGTTATTGGTTGGCTATTTCGATATGTTTTCACTAAATATCGCCAATGCCGCTCATTTTTCAGGGTTAATCATCGGCTTACTCATGGGGCTATGGGATAATTTACGTAAACAAAAAAATTAATAATATTCCAAATAACGTTGGTCAATTATAATCCATCTATGCAAAACATTAGGGGAATGTTGTGAAGCAAACTCAGCGACATGATGCAATAATCGAGCTGGTGCGCCTTCAAGGTTATGTCAGCACTGAAGAGCTGGTTGAACACTTTGATGTCAGCCCGCAAACCATCCGGCGTGACTTAAATGATCTGGCAGACAAAAATAAGATCCAGCGTCATCACGGCGGAGCTGCATTACCCTCCAGCTCCGTCAATACCGCCTATCATGACCGTAAAATCATGTGGTCAGATGAAAAAGCCCGTATTGCCCGGCAGGTTGCCACCCAGATCCCAAATGGTGCAACCCTGTTCATTGATATTGGCACCACCCCCGAAGCCGTCGCGCATGCACTACTCAATCACCGGGATTTACGGATTGTCACCAACAACCTCAATGTTGCCAGCCTGTTCATGGGGAAAGAAGATTTCCGGTTAATTATGGCGGGTGGTGAAGTCCGTTCCCGTGATGGCGGCATTATTGGTGAAGCAACGCTGGATTTCATCTCCCAGTTCCGCCTTGATTTTGGCATTCTTGGGATCAGCGGCATCGATAGCGATGGCTCCCTGCTGGAATTCGATTACCATGAAGTCCGTACCAAACGCGCCATTATCGAGAACTCCCGCTGCGTGATGCTGGTTGCCGACCATTCAAAATTTGGCCGTAGTGCGATGGTCAACCTCGGCAACATGAACCTTATTGATTTCCTGTTCACGGATAAAGCGCCTCCTGCCAGCATCCAGAAAATCATTGAGCAGCATAGTGTCAAATTGGAACTGTGCTAATCACATTTTATTCATTTCCCCACCTGAAATATAAATAAGGTGGGGCTTCCCGTTGCAAGCCCCTGCTCCCAGATTTCTGCCCTCAATTTGCTTCCCACAAATTCCTTATTAATCTTATATATATGATAAAAATTTGTCATCTGCATCACGCGAATAGATTTTTTCCTAGTTAAAGGTTGGCGATTGATGAAATTTTGATTACAATCTTTTGAGCGAAAACGAGCATTAAAGAACTGTTTCGAACATTTCAGAGGGGGATGCAATGGAAACCAAAGACTTGATTGTGATCGGCGGCGGAATTAACGGCGCGGGTATTGCTGCAGATGCGGCTGGCCGGGGACTTTCAGTCCTGCTATTGGAAGGTCAAGACTTGGCCAGTGCGACTTCGTCTGCCAGTTCCAAGCTGATCCACGGTGGCCTGCGCTATCTGGAACATTATGAATTCCGGCTGGTCAGTGAAGCATTGGCAGAGCGTGAAGTATTACTGAAATTAGCGCCGCATATTGCATTCCCAATGCGTTTTCGCCTGCCTCATCAGCCACATCTGCGCCCAGCCTGGATGATCCGCATTGGCCTGTTCCTGTACGATAATTTGGGTAAACGCGTTAGTCTGTCAAGCAGCAAGGGGCTGAAATTTGGTGCGAATTCCGTGCTGAAACCCTCCATCAGCCGTGGCTTTGAATATTCTGACTGCTGGGTTGATGATGCCCGTCTGGTTGTCCTGAACGCACAGGAAGTCCAGAAACATGGCGGTGAAGTCCGTACCCGCACTCAAGTTACCCGCGCATGGCGTGAAAAGGGTTACTGGATGGTTGAAGCGAAAGATCTCACCACGGGCAAAACCGATACATGGCGCGCCAAAGGTTTAGTCAACGCGACTGGCCCGTGGGTCAAAAACTTCTTTGATGATGGGTTGAAACTGAAATCACCTTACGGTATCCGTCTGATTAAGGGCAGCCATATCGTTGTACCTCGCGTGCATGATGAACCTCAAGCCTATATTCTGCAAAACGAAGATAACCGTATCGTGTTTGTTATTCCGTGGAATGATGAGTTTTCCATCATCGGCACCACCGATGTTGAATACAAAGGCGATCCAAAAGAAGTCAAAATTGACGATCAAGAGATCGGCTATTTGCTGAAAGTCTATAACGACCACTTCAAGAAACAGCTTGACCGTAGTGATGTTGTCTGGACTTACTCCGGCGTTCGCCCACTGTGCGATGATGAATCAGATTCACCACAGGCGATCACCCGTGATTACACGCTGGATGTACAGGATGAACAGGGGCAGATGCCATTGTTGTCCGTCTTTGGCGGTAAGCTGACAACCTACCGGAAGCTGGCTGAACACGCGATGGAAAAACTGGTACAGTACTATCCAAACGCAGGTAAGGCGTGGACCAAAAACGGCAAATTACCGGGCGGTGAACTGGAAGGCCATGATCGCGATGGTTATGCACGTCTGCTACGCCAGCGTCATAACTGGCTGCCAGAAGGTGTGGCACAACGCTATGCCCGTACTTACGGCAGCAACTGCCAGATAATCCTGAAAGGCGCAGAAGCCCTGACAGATTTAGGCGAGTTCTTCGGCCACGGCCTGTATGAAGCTGAGTTGCGTTATCTGGTCGAACATGAGTGGGTGACTCAGTTAGACGATGCTATCTGGCGCCGGACTAAATTGGGTATGTGGCTGACCGATGAACAGAAACAACGTGTTGCTGACTGGCTGGCACAGAACGTTCAATCAAGCCAGGCACAAGGCTAATCCTATCCCTGCTAAAAAATGGCGATAATCTCTTATCGCCATTTTATCTTTCCTCGCGCATAATCTTTTTCATCCCTATCCTAAAAGTATCTTCCCGCTCATTTTCTTTCCTGAAAATGACCATAAAGTTTCGAAATCAATCATCCCTATTTTCTACTGAAATGTCTTAATTTCTAATTTTATTCAACTGGTTATTTAAATAATCATATTTCTACTGACATGGTAGGATGTCGAAAAGCTGATTTAATTATTTTACCGGGAACAGGCCATATCCATACTGCCGCAGGTTTCGGTGACTGTCCGGAAGAAAAGCGGCTGATCAACGAAATATCCGATGATAGCCTGATCCCTAATAAATAACCTTGGAGGTTACTCTATGTTAACCATTCGGGAAGCGACAATCAGAGACGCGGTGCTGTTATCCCAGCTCATTGAGGAAAGCTATCGTTTTCACTTTTCCCATTTGTGGCATAACAAAGCCGAATTGGAAGAATATGTCGCCGAAGAGCGTTCACCAGAACGAATATCGGACTCACTCCGCACCCCCAATCACAAGTGGTTTATTGCTGAAACCGATCACCCGATTGGTTTTGGCAAAATCGCCTTCCATGAACCGATCCCTGATAGCGATTTAACGGGCGTCTATTTGCATAAACTCCATCTGATGCCACATCAGACTGGGCAGAAATACGGTGAGCAAGTCTTTGACCATATAGTCAAACTCGGTCAGGAACAGGGGTTACAATGGCTTTGGCTGGAAGTATTGGAACAGAACACATTAGCCATCAAATTTTATGAAAGAAAAGGAATGAGATGGTATAAAAATATTATCTTTTCCAGTCCCAAGCAGAAAAGTACCCTACATATTATGACTAAACCAATATGATATTGATTTAATTTTATTATTTTCTTTATATGAAAAAATAACGTAGAGAAAATAGTAATAACATAAAACAGATAAAGAATGCATCTATTTCACTTAAATTTCCAATTGATTACTAAAAAAATAATAAGTAATCAAGAAAAATTAATTGCAAATTTAGCACCATAACCTTCCAATAGAGTATTTAGCTCATACTCC
>NZ_JANAIF010000508.1 GCF_024721015.1 Xenorhabdus bovienii | reverse complement strand
GCGGTTATTCAGGTATTTATTTTGCCGGATTTCAATCCCCTGCTGAGGCTCACCTTCCGCATTGAGGAGGGTGAGCGCGGCGGTATTGGCCCCACTTTCATCGATAGTCACGACGGTGGGTCTGCCGTGCTGGCGTATCGCTTTACGGAAAAAACGCCGGGCTGCCGTTGCATCGCGGCGAGCGGTCAGCAGGAAGTCAATCGTCTGACCGTCGGTAT
>NZ_JANAIF010000507.1 GCF_024721015.1 Xenorhabdus bovienii | reverse complement strand
ATCATGGATATGCTTATATTATCAATGAAATATGGGATGACTGCATTCGTGAAAAAATACCACTTCCGCAATATAATTCTATCTCTGCTTCATCGATGTACGAAGCCAGAATAAAATTACCTGATAATGCTATTAAAACTATATACGCAATTAACTTGAAGATGCAGGACTTAAAGTCTGGAAATTATCTGTCAACCGGGTGGTGAGTTCTTTCACTT
>NZ_JANAIF010000506.1 GCF_024721015.1 Xenorhabdus bovienii | reverse complement strand
ATGGCGGATCGACTTTCGTGGGCTTGCCCCGCCGTCAAAAGCAGGTTGAGGGGAAAACCCCGTCTGTCGGTTGCCAGATGGATTTTGGTGCCATAACCACCGCGTGAGCGACCCAGCGCATGATCGTCAGCGATATCGGGAGGTTTTTTTTCGCGCCTGCGGCATCTTTACTCGCGCGAATATTGCTGCCATCCAGGCAAATTTCAGCCCAGTCAATCA
>NZ_JANAIF010000505.1 GCF_024721015.1 Xenorhabdus bovienii | reverse complement strand
TGACCTTTGATAACGGCCTCGAATTTGCCGAACACGAACTGATCAGTAAAAATTTAGAGACAAAAATTTATTTTGCTTACCCGTATTCCCCCTGGGAAAGAGGGATAAATGAGAACACGAATGGATTAATCAGAGGGTCATGAATCCAAAGCGTTAACCTGGTATTCTTATGCCTTTTTAAGGGGATCTCAAAATGACGGTGACGATAGAAGTTGCTTGCC
>NZ_JANAIF010000504.1 GCF_024721015.1 Xenorhabdus bovienii | reverse complement strand
ACGTAGTGATAAATCGGGAGGATGCGAAGGCATTAATAGAAGCACTTGAGTATATCCGATACCCAAAAAGAAAAACCTCGAAGGCGGCTACCGACGAGGTCTTAGAAATGCAACTTGAGATAGGAATTTAGCGGTTCCCGAACAACATTTCAACGAGGTTAATTATACATGAAAACGAAATTTAATCACAGCGCAGTGCATAAAAATCTCACGCGCGAACGG
>NZ_JANAIF010000503.1 GCF_024721015.1 Xenorhabdus bovienii | reverse complement strand
GTGCTGTACCTCTACCCCACACCGGAGTATGAGCCGATATTGCAGGATGTGCAGGCACGGCTGGCCCGCTACACGGCGGAACAGCACCGGATTGGCCGCGATATCGTACGCAGTGCCATCTTTGCCGCCCTGCATGCCCCCGGCGTCCAGCGTGTTGACCTGAAAACACCGGCTAAAGACATGGTGCTGGATAAAACCCAGGCCAGTTTTTGCACCCGTTCGG
>NZ_JANAIF010000502.1 GCF_024721015.1 Xenorhabdus bovienii | reverse complement strand
CGGAGGATATGCCGGACTTCCAGAGCTATGATTTTAACAGCGAATCGACTTATACCATTACAGACGAAGGTGGCCGTACAAGCAGCAGAGGAACTTTGGAAACCGAGGAGATGGGCAAGAACTATGGGATGGATTATAGCTGGCAGCTGCCCAGTCAGCTAAAGCTAAAGCTAGGGGGACTATACCAGAAGCGATACCGCTATATGGACTCCTTTTATTACCTGCCATAC
>NZ_JANAIF010000501.1 GCF_024721015.1 Xenorhabdus bovienii | reverse complement strand
ACGAAAGCAAAAGACATTGGTCCGAGTATTTCACCGATATTCTGGCGATGTTCAACCAGACCTGGTTCCGGCGCTATATGGTCATGCGCCTTCCGATTGTGGTTGTCAGTCTATCGGTTCCGTTCTTTGCCCTGATGGCGGCCGAGGCACATCACAGTTCGGCCAAAGGTCTTACCGCAATGATCATTTCGTCGGCCTCTGGATATCTGGTCTCTGCGCCTTTGTGGCAG
>NZ_JANAIF010000500.1 GCF_024721015.1 Xenorhabdus bovienii | reverse complement strand
GCGGCCTTAGCCAACCGATCCCAAATGGCCCGTTTACCACCAAATTTTCCGAGATCATGCCAGTTCCAAAACTCGGCAACAACAGCGTGTAGGTCCAAATAACAAATCCAACCGTCAACCCGGCGAACGCACCTGGCCTGGTTGCACCGCGCCAGAATATCCCGCCGATTAAAACGGGCAGAAACTGCGCAACCCCTGCGAATGAAATCAGACCAATTGAGGCCAGCGCC
>NZ_JANAIF010000499.1 GCF_024721015.1 Xenorhabdus bovienii | reverse complement strand
CTGATGAAGCTGTTGTGCAATTACCATAAAAAAGGCTATCAGACCGTCGCGAAGATGATAGACCGCTGGGCACCAAATGTGGAAAACAACACTTCGGCTTATATCAAGGGTGTGGCCAAGGCGTTAGGTGTCGATCCCCATCAGGTGATTAGTGTCGATAAAGTGACGTTGATTGTGTTGGCCAAGTCGATCATTCAGCACGAGAACGGCAAGCAACCGTATTCAAATGA
>NZ_JANAIF010000004.1:62256-130128 GCF_024721015.1 Xenorhabdus bovienii | reverse complement strand
GGTGCGTGGTTCGACGACTTTCAGTCGTCGGCACCGAAGTGCGCTAACCCACCTACTTCAGTAGGTGGTAGTTAAGTAAGTGATAATCTCAATGCCTATCAAATAGCATTATTACCCTGAGTTAGTGGGTTGTATGCTTGACCTACTCTCTCTTTAAATATATAAATTCACATTCTATTGCTAAATGTAAAAATATATAGTGGGTTTAATCACGGTTTTTCGATAAGGGCATCATAAATGTCGACGCTGATTAATTGTAATAGAATTAGCTTTAGCGTTAATTCAAAACTACTTTTTAAAGAGCTCTCCATCACAATCAAAGAAAACGATCGCATTGGATTAGTAGGCTATAACGGAACAGGTAAAACACATTTACTGAAATTACTGGCAGGTATTGAAACACCTGATGAGGGATTGATTGAATACGTCAGTGGGCTGAGATTAGAGACGGTATCTCAGTTTATTGATGACTCATTGCTTGAGATGTCCTTACTTGAATGTATTTCCCGGAAAGTAAAACAATTCGATGAATATGCGGATTATAAAGCCGTATCAGTGCTGCATAGTTTCGGTTTCCAAGAGGCAGATTTCAGCACTAAGGTGGCTGATTTAAGTGGTGGGCAAAAGACCAAACTCATGTTTCCATCTGTGCAACTGCGGCGACAGTCATGTTGTACGGCGGTAACAATTTAGCCAGCGCGGCAGATTTATGCTCGGGTGAAATACGTGTCATTTTTTTCTCTATCAGTGTTGTTAATGGGGATGACAACTATGCTGACAGAAAGGTTTTTTTTCCAACCACTTATCGTCTTGATGAGAAAAACTCAGGAAAGTAAAATCATTAGATAGTATTTTAGAAAGAATATAATTAGCTTACTTTATTAATTACTTTAGATTGGTAAAAAATAAATTTGTGACTGTATAGTCATAAGAGTTGTGAACTCTAAGCTATTTATCTTAAGGATAAACATACTTAATAATTCGTATTAAATATATTTTATAAATTGTTAAATGTAGGATAATTCGCCACAATTGTAAATTTATATTAATCATTTAAAGAGCTATAGCGTGTTATAAAGTGACGAGCTCTGATTATATAAATATTTAAAAATGTTGTTTAGGAAAAAGGGAAAATATGAGCAAGGTTACTGTTTTTCCGAGTTTTGGCCTGACTGGTGAAGTTTTTATACCGTCATCTAAACCTCATATTCAGCGTGCATTATTACTAGCTTTACTGAATGAAAATACAACGAGAATTGTTAATATATCTTGGAATGTAGAAACTGAAAATCAAATTAATGCTCTGAAAAAATTTGGTCTAAAAATATTACACAAAGATGGAACAACACTGTTACTTCGTGGTGTAGGTAGAAATTTATCGTATAATGGGGAGATATATGTAGGTGGTTCAGGCATGTTATTCAGAATGTGCGCAGCTTTAGCATCTCTCATTGATAATGAAAAAATAGTAATAAAATGTAATGAATCTTTATTTAATAGAGAGAGTGTGTTTGACGAAGATTTCTGTAATTATTTGGATATTCATATTGAACGTATTGAAAATGAAAGGATTATAATCACTAAGAGTGAAACTAATATAAAAAACCCATTGACTGTTTTGAATAGCACTCAGTTCATTACGTTTGCTCTATTTGTTGCTCCTTTCAGCAAACAAAAGATAGTCCCTATAGTCTTGGACGGCAGTAAAATGGGCTATATTGATATGACGATAAAATCAATGTTACTTCTAGGAAGCATAGTTACATACGAACAAAAACACTTTAAAGTAACTAAATATATACCTAAAGATATTGAGATAAAAATACCCTCTGATTTTACATCATTAAGCTATATAGCCTCTTCTATATTAAGCTCAAAAGGTGCTAGTGATGTACTGATAAGAAATTATTATTTTAATGACACAATAAATGAACGTGATTTATTTAAATTTTATCAAAGTATAGGTCTAATTATTACGTATGATTCAACTTGGAATAATTTGAGAATATTCAGGCAGTCGATTAGGTTATGGGATGGTGAATTTTCTTTGAAAGAGCTCCCTTCAGTAGCCGTAAACATAATTGCTGCTTCATCTAATTTGAAAGGAAATAAAATTTTTAGTGGGGTAAGAGGAATAAATAATCATAAAAGTCAACGAGCATTTATTGTTAATGAGAATATAAGAACAATGGGAGGGAATAGTGTTCTAATATTTGATAGGGTAGGAATGTTTGAGTCAATATATATTGAAGGAAAAGGACCGTTGAATGGAGGAGTTGAACTTAAAAGTTATGGTGACCATAGAATTTGTGCTGCTAATCTCATCGCATCGCTCGGTGCTGAAAAAGAATCCATAATATACGATATAGATAAATTAAATGATGGATTTCCCGATTATATCGATACGCTGAGGAATTTAGGCGTTCATATTAAATAGTTAAATTATTTCTTTGAGGGTGAAAAATGTCTAAAAGAATTGATAAAGATAGTAAATTTGTTGAGGTGATTTATTCGAAACGTTTACAGGGTACACTTAATTTACCAGCTTCTAAAAGTTCCTCAACTCGAGCCCTTCTAACTTCTTCTATTACTTCTGGAAAAAGTATTATCAGAAATATTGCTACTGGTTTTAATACCATAGCGATGAAATCTAATTGTGAGCGATTGGGAGCTGTTTTCAAAGAAGATAAAGATAATTTGATAGTAAATGGAATTGACGTGAGTTCTATCAACCAGCCTTTAGAGTTAAATCCAGGTAACTCAGGGGTAGTACTGAGGTTATTGATGGGGGTAGCGGGTTTCTTACCAGAGACAAAATTCATAACCGACTATCACGCCTCTCTTGGAGTTCGTTCTCAAACAGAAATGGTTAATGCGCTCTGTATGTTGAATGTTCAATGTAGAGCATTGGGAGAAGAGCATCGACTTCCTATCAGAATTAAGTCTGATAGAAAGTTAAATGATTATACAGAAGTATCTTGTAGAAAAAGCTCACAATTTTTAAGTGGATTACTATATCTTGGAGCAGTGATGGATAATGACTTAACTATAAAGGTAGTCGACAAAATAACAGCTCCATCAATGGTTCATACAACAATTAATAACCTTAAGAAAGCGGGTATTAGAATCGAATATGATAGTGATTTTCGTGAATTTTTTGTACATGGTCGATGTGGATTGCAGGCAAGTGATTTTACAGTAGGTTCTGATCCAGCTAGCACTGCTGCAATCCTTGCGCTTTGTGGCTCCCTCGAATCAGAAGTTCAACTGAATGGTTTCTTCGAAGAAGAACTGGGAAATGGTGCTGTAATTCAATATTTAATCGATACGGGAACTAATATCGAATTTATTGGGAATGAAACGATAATAATTAAAGGGAATACAGAAATTCGTCCTTTAGATTTTGACGGTTCTTTGGCTCCTGATGCAGTTCCAGCGTTAGCGGCTAGAGCTTCATTAGCCTCTGGTACAAGTATTTTTTATAACATTGAGCATATCCGTTATAAAGAATCTGATCGGATATCTGATTTTAGAAAAGAATTATCAAAACTAGGGGTAAAATCAGATGAAAAACATGATCAACTCATCATCCATGGGAACCCCAAAGGATATAAAGGCGGGGTGGTTCTAGATGGACATTACGATCATGGACTTATTATGGGCCTCACAACAATCGGCCTTCATTGTAGTGAGCCTGTTCTGATAAAAGAACCATTTCATGTAGGGCAAACTTACCCAGAATATTTTTCTGAAATTCGTTCCTTAGGTGCGAAAGTTAATGAACTGGCTAAATGAAAATAATCCTATTTTAGTAAAGGAAAATATTTTATGTGTGGAATTGCAGCCATTTTTACGACAAAAGAAATTTTAATTGAACAATTGAATAGTAAGCTTGTCTCTATGATAGAAAGGATGAAACATCGAGGAGATTTATCTCGTTTTAATGAACACCTAGTTAAAAAATACTTTGGGATTGCCACAAATCGCTTGGCAATTGTCGAGAGAGAAACCGCGACTCAACCTGTTTCAGACGAAGAAAGGGATATTCATGTCATCCTTAATGGGCAAATATTCAATTATAAAAAAATACGTGAAAAACTTATCAAAAGAGGACACGAATTTAAAGGATATGGAGATGCAGAGGTAATATTAAAGGCATATATTGAATATGATTTAGAATTTGTAAATATGCTAGATGGAATGTTTGCATTTGTCATATATGATAATAAAAAATCAAAGTTTCTGATTGGTAGAGATCACGTGGGTATAAAGCCTCTTTACTATGCAAAAAAGAATGATGTTTGGTATGTGGCATCAGAGATGAAAGCTTTTCTAGAACTTGATGTTGAAGTTAAGACACTTGAGCCTGGGAGTCTTTATGATGGCAATGAGCTTTATAAGTATACTCGCTATGATAAATCTATAGAAAAAAGTAAGGATTGTTATCTTGTAGCAAAACAAAAAGTTCGTAAGTTGATGGAAGAGGCGGTTGAGTCTCAAGTTGACACTGATCTGCCGGTTGCTGTTATGTTTAGTGGTGGAATAGACAGTGCTATTATATTGGCTTTAGCAAATAAATATCATTCTAATGTTACTGCAATTTCGTTTGGTTTACCTGGCTCAGACGATATCAAAATATCAAAGAGATTTTGTGAAGAAAATAAAATACGTCAGATAATATATACATTTACAGAGCAAGATTTAATTGATGATATTGATAGCGCAGTATATTATGGAGAATTCTTCGAAAAAATAGACTCAGTAGACTCTATTATAGCAAATTTTGGTTATTTGATTGCTAATAAGCTTGGTTTTAAAGTCGCTTTATGTGGAGAAGGAAGTGACGAGATTTTTTGCGGCTATGATTTATTCAAAACATATCCTTTTATTGATGAGCTTTCACTTTATAGATTAAATAATTTACATCGTACTGATTTGCAGCGTGTTGATCGCGCTAGTATGCGTAACTCTGTAGAAGCAAGAGTACCCTTTATGAATAATCAAGTGGTACGTTATGCACTAAGCCTTCATGAATCATTGAAGATAAATAATGGAGTTGAAAAATATATACTTAGAGAAGCGTTCCGAGATTTTCTGCCAGATTACATTATTGACAGGCCTAAAATTAGAATGCCAGATGGCAGTGGTGTAAAGAATATATTAATTGATTATGTCAATAGCATCGATCTACAAATTCCTAAAGAGGTGCTCAGGATGCTAGAAAGTATTGGTTTGAACGATAAAAGTTCTTTTTATTTTGCAAATAAATATTTAAATAATGGATATCATTTACCTGATGAAAGGTTTAAAAAACTAGGAAAAGATTATACAGCATCAGGATATTTCGATTTCATATCTTAGTTCATTATGAATTTTTTAATTGTAACGAGGTATAGGATATGCATTCAGTAACACAAAATAAATCTTGGGAAAGGCTATTGAATCTAAAGGGATTTGAATTAGATATTCGAGAATTAGTGGAACTAAAAAATTCATTATCTTATGATAAGATAAGTATATCTTGGTCTACTAGTGGTCAAGAAGAACGTTTTGAATATGCCATTGATCAATGTTTGCCAGGCCTTTTTTTATCAAGTGTACGCCATATACCGGATAATGTCGCTATTGTGGATGGTGATGATAAACTCTGCTTCTGGCAATTGGCACATCTTAGTTTGCATGTTGCAAATTATTTACGCTATCTGAATTGTTCTACAGATGAATGTATAGGCCTTTTTGTTGAACCATCATTAGAACAATTAATTGGGGTATGGGGAATTATTTTTTCGGGAGCTGCCTACTTGGCATTGGCACCAGATTACCCACCTGAGCGGTTGAAGTATATGATAGAAAATTCTTCAATGAAATATATATTTGTTCAGGAAAAGGTAAAATTTAAAATTTTAGATATTATTAGTAGTGATATTACTTTAATAACGATTAGTGATGTCATTGATTATGTGAAAATGAGTGCGAAGACAAAATCTGCTCCTAAACCAAGGGAGCTACAACCAGAAAACCTTGCTTATATTGTGTATACATCAGGTAGTACTGGAAAACCCAAAGGAGTAATGATAGAGCACCGTTCAATCGTTAACCAAATGCTATGGTTGAATAAAAAAGGGTTTTTAAGCAGGGATAAAAAAATAATACATAAAACATCTATTAGTTTCGATGCCGCTCAATGGGAAATGCTATCTGTTTGTTGTGGTACTCAGTTAATTATTAGTGATTTTAGTATAAACAAAAATATTTCGAAGTTAGTAGATGATATTATAGAAAATAATGTCTCTTTGTTGCAGTGTGTACCGACTTTGTTGCAATCGCTGGTTAATAGGCATAAGTTTGCGAAATGTTCATCACTTTCACATATTCTTTGTGGTGGAGAAAGTTTAACAAAGAAATTAGCGCTGCAATGCTTGGATATATTACCTAATTGCGAATTGATTAATGTCTATGGTCCGACAGAATTCACTTGTAATGCATCATTCTATAATGTTTCAATTGGAATAAAAAAAGAACATCATGAAGGAGTATCAATTGGTAGACCGGTTGATAATACTGAGTTTCATATTTTAGATGAAAACGGTAAATCTGTTTCCAGTGGTAATTCTGGTGAACTCTATATATCAGGCATTCAAATTTCACGAGGATATTTTAATCAGGAAGATTTGACTAATAAACATTTCTTTTCTTTCATCCCAACGGGATCTAATACGCCTATTATGTCCTATAAAACGGGAGATCTTGCTTATCAAAACATGGATGGTTCATTTTATTTCATTGGAAGAAAAGATACTCAAATAAAAATTAGAGGTATGAGAGTTGAATTAGAAGAAATAAAAATAGAATTAGAGTCATTACCTTTAATTAATATTGCTGCTGTAATGAATAAATATCATGATGTTAGCCAATCTATTCTGATGGCATGTGTTGAACTCAGTACAGAAGGAGTGATATTAAAAGAAAATCACGATCATCAAGAGTTAGTTTCTATTCTAAAAAAAGAGTTGGCCAGACGTATCCCTGATTACATGATTCCTACTTTATTCTTTTTTGTTGATGTTATGCCTTTAACAATAACAGGAAAAATTGACTTTTATAAAATTGAAAATATTTTTGGCAAGGAGAATTTTAAAGAAAAATATGAACCAAAATCTATAAACGAGAGAGTGATACAAAGTATATGGATGGAATGCCTGAAAAAAAATAGTATTTCTGTTTGTGATGACTTCTTTTCTCTTGGTGGTGATTCATTGAGTGCGGTAGATATTATACAATCAATAAATAATAAACTAGGTTCTAATTTGCCACTTCATATTTTATTTGAAGCGTCGACAATTGAAAAACTGGCTTGTTTAGTTGATGTAAATCGTAATAAATATTCTGAGAGATTGGTTTCTCTACAGCCACATGGGGCGTTATCATCAATTTTTTGTTGGCCTGGATTAGGTGGATATCCTATGAGCCTTAGACTACTTGCTGAAAAAATTGGCAAAGTTCGTCCCTTTTATGGAATACAGGCGTTTGGACTAAATGAAGATGAACGACCATATGGTTCTATCCAAAAATTAGTTCATGCTGATATTACTGCAATAAGAAATAAACAACCACAAGGCCCTTATGTCCTTTGGGGATACTCATTTGGAACTATTTTAGCTTTTGAAGCTGCTTATCAACTTGAGCAGTTGGGGGAAAAGGTTGAAGAACTTGTACTGATTGCTCCAGGTATGACTAAAGGACATTCTTTACAACTCCAGTCATCAGATAAATCTAGTGGCTATGAGAATAAAAGTTTGGTCTCTCTGCTATTTTCAGTTTTCTCAAGAAGTTCAGATGATCAAGATTTATTGGAATGTTTAGACTATGTAAATGATGAGGATGATTTCGCAAGTTTTATTAGTAAAAGACATTCAGGATTAAGCCTTGATCTAATTAAAAGAATTTCTAGAGTTGTCATAACTACCTCTGAAAGCTTACGTTCGGAATCGGAAAGTATTTTTCATGATAGATTAATTACTGCCCCTGTAAAAATATTTAGCGCTAAGAGCGATCAATTGTCTTATTTTGAAACCAATAGTAATTGTTTTATTAATATTCCTGATGTTGTCAAGATTAATGTACCTCATTTTGAGTTACTAAAAGAGCCAGGGATTAATGAGTTACTGTCAAAAATGCGTATGTTGATTACTTGGATGTAATTTTTATATTTTAGAATAATGCTTAGTAGTATTTTTTATATGAATTATGTGAAATTGGTTCTAATATGAGAAAATTATTATGAAAACAATGGAGTCAAGTGAAAATTACACTTTTGTAATTATTGGTCAAGGTACTTTAGCTGTTAGATGCTGTCAATTCTTACTTTCTATAGGTATCCATCTTGAGGTAGTTATGCCTTTAGATTCAGTATTTCTTTCATGGGCTAAAAAAGAAGGTTTAAAATGTATCAATACTATTCAGGATTTAGAATCTTTAGTATCTAACAACTCTGTTGAATGGCTGTTATCTATATCAAATCCAATCATTTTAACCTCTGCACTATTAGATAATATTAAATTAGGTGCATTTAATTATCATGATGCTCCGTTACCTAAATATGCAGGAACTCATGCGACTTCATGGGCTCTTTTTGCGATGGAGGATAAGTATGCAGTTACTTGGCATCGAATTGCTACCGTGGTTGACGCGGGAGATATAGCAGTTCAACAAAATGTAGAAATTAATCGTTCTGACACAGCTCTTTCATTAAATATGAAATGCTATAATGCGGCATTTGAAGGATTTAAAAAATTAATATCCCTTATTAAAGGAGGGAAAACCATAGAATATGTGAAGCAAAATTTATCAGAGAGAAGTTTTTTTTCTAGTCGGAAACGTCCATATGCTGGAGCATGTTTACAGTGGGAACATTCGGCCGAAGAGCTGTCAGCTTTAGTACGTGGTTTGTCTTTCGGTGAGCGTTATCGCAATCCGTTATGTGTTCCGAAAGTTTATTTGATAAATATTATAGGAATAGTGAAAACACTTGAAGTACTTTCTGTCTCAACACATAAGCAGGCAGGTATTTTAGTGGATATAGCACAAAATTTCTGGATTGTAACTACCGGAACAACAGATATCAGAATAGAATTTATTCAATTGACCGGGGAAGATTTGCGGGCAGATTTTTTGGCTGATATGCTTTGCATAAGCGTTGGTGATTCATTACCAATCATTAATAATTCTGATTTAGAAGATTTAACTCAGGAACATGAGGAGTTAGCGCCATATGAATCATTTTGGGTTAATCGTTTAGAATCATGTAGACCATTAAATTTCAAATTTGACACTCTGTATCATGACTTAGATTGTATTTTTGAAATATATTATAACTGGAATTTTTATATTGACATTGAAAATGTTACAAGTGAAGAAAGATTGGTTAATATATTGGGAGCATTCGCCGTATATTTAGCATTGGTTAATGATGTTCAATATTTTCATTTAGATTGTGTAACTGAACTGCCTAAACATGAGGTTATAGATTACTCTGTCTTTTTTTCAGCTTCAGTTCCTTTTGAATTTAATATTGACTTTAATTGCTCTGCATTGAATTTATATAGTTCTATATCAGTTGAGCGTTCTATACTTAATAAATTTAAAACTTTCCATAAAGATATAATTTTTCGATATCCACAATTACGCTCAACTGAATCTGTGTATTCAAAGTATATCTGTAATGTTAGAATTAGCATTATAGATTTCATAAACTCAGAAGTTAAACCAGCAGCCTCTCAATTATATGAAAAAAACAATGCTTCTCTGACAATGCAAATTGATCCGGTTAAGGGGGCTTTTCGTTGGATATCTAATTCATCACATATTGAAAGTGCTGATTTAAAGAGAATGGCTGATCATATAATTAGTTTGGATAGGCTCCTTTTATCTAATTCAAATCTTCCTTTGAAGAGTTTATTATCTCAATGCGGAACCCTTGGAATTATTTAGTATTGAAATTAATTGAGTGTCCAGTATCATATTGAATACTAGACACTCATACTTCATTCATTCTTAAATAGATTTTCGACCATGAAATTGATAAATACTCTTAACTTGGGAGATAAATATTTGCTTGAAGGCCAAAGTATCCTGCATGTCGTTATGTCATTATTGAAATCATTCAGAATTGTTATCAGCTTTCCTGTTTTCAACTGTTCTCTGATGGCTAAATCAGGAATACAAGTAATTCCAAGACTATTTTCTGCAAAAGACACGAGAGGGTCAAGTGTGTTAGTTACCATTCTGGTAGGCCATTCTAGCTGTAAAGTTGGGTTATCTTGACTTATTGGCCAAATATCCAGCTTGCCTGTGCTCTTATAACGATACATCATGCAGAAATGATTAATCAGTTCTTCTGGTTTTTTAGGTATTTCAAATTTTTGAAAGTAGGTGGGAGAACCGACGATAACTCTTTTGTAAGAGCCTAGTACACGCGCCATTAATCGTGAATCAGCAGGTTCTCCGGTGCGTATTACGGCATCGAATCCTTCTTCAATTAAGTCAACTAAGCCGTCAGTGCTGTCTATTTCTAATTCAATTTCTGGGTACTGCTGACTGAACTCGGCAAACTTGGGCATAAAGAGTACGCCAATTGATGGCATACTAACTTTTAACTTCCCATACGGTACAGATTGTGACTGGGAAAGTTCATTTTCTGCGGCTTCTATTTCATTCAGAATGCGGCGGCAGCGTTTGAGAAAAAGTGTACCTTCTGGAGTTAAGGTCACTGTGCGTGTGGAACGGTGGAAAAGTCGTACGCGTAGCTTTTCTTCGAGGCGACTTATTGCCTTGCTTATAGCGGAGGATGACACGCCGAGTTGATTGCCTGCTGCCGTGAAACTCCGTACTTCACTGACTCGAACAAACACTTCAAGGACGCTAAAGTTATCCATTACTCGTTTTCCTATTGATGACATATTTGTCATATATATTTTGAACTATAGCCTATTTTTAATACTAATATGCGCCTTCATACTGTCTACCTATGAGCCGATCTAGCAATCCACATATTCTGTGAACCTCATAGGGTGCGTATAATTTAACTCGCTCTTATGTATTTTCAGATAAAGAATTTTACAGGAGGGCAGTTAAGTGAGATCAACCACAAGTCACACGGGTGAAACAAATGCTTTGCCATTAGCGTCATTGCTTGCACTGGCAATGACGGGCTTTTTGGCGCTGATGACAGAAACTGTCCCTGCGGGAATGTTGGCGCAAATTAGTATGGGATTGAATATTTCGGAATCGATGGCAGGACAATTTGTCACGTTGTACGCCATTGGCTCTGTGATTGCGGCTATCCCATTAACGACGGCAACTCAAAGCTGGCGACGTCGTCCGCTTTTATTGGTAGTTTTAGGCGCGTTGTTTGTTTTTAATACACTGACTATATTGACATCTAATTATACTTTTGCGCTGATTGCCCGGTTATTTGCAGGGATGGCCGGAGGTTTGATTTGGGGTATGTTGGCGGGTTATGCGCGCCGGATGGCATCAGAACCACTAAAAGGGAGAGCGCTTGCCATTGCCGGGGTAGGAGCACCACTGGCACTTTCATTAGGCGTTCCTTTAGGGGCATTTCTAGGCTCACTGATTGGGTGGCGCATGACGTTTGGCCTACTCTCATTGTTGACTTTAGCGGTCATGGTTTGGATTCGTTTACGGGTGCCAGATTATCCCGGACAATCATCAGAAAAACGTTTATCGATAAGATCGGTATTTGCCACTCCAGGTGTTCGACCAGTATTAACGGTACTTATTTTCTGGGTGCTGGCACATAGTATTCTTTATACCTACATCATGCCATTTCTTGCTCCTGCGGGTCTTTCCCATCGAGTTGACATAATTTTGCTAATCTTCGGGGCTTCTTCAGTCCTTGGCATATGGTTGGTTGGGGTATTGATCGATAAATATTTGCGGTCGCTTGTTTTGATAAGCATCGGATTATTTGCTTTGGTCGCACTGGCATTGGGGCTTGCGGGTATTTTGCCTGCTGTAATTTATATCTCTATGGCGATATGGGGGCTAACTTTTGGCGGAGCAGCCGCGCTATTGCAGACGGCCTCTGCGGATGCTGCGGGTTCTGGTGCAGATGTCGCTCAATCAATCTTGGTTACCGTCTGGAATTTATCGATAGCTGCTGGCGGTATGTTGGGAGGCATATTGCTAGACACTCAGGGTGTTCATATCTTCCCTTGGACTTTGCTTGGATTGCTTGTGGTGGGATTGATAATCGCTTGGGGAGCTAAAAAACATGGCTTCCCTGCCACGCTGCAATGAGATTAATGTTATGTCTAACGTAGCCCACGCGATAACGATGGGCTGCGTTAAATTTTGTCATATAAATTAAAATCATCTCCGCCATAAACGTTCACTCGGCATCTGACCATAACGGGCTTTGTATCCGGCGCTGAAACGTCTCACGCTCGTTATCTCCCCATCTATTACGATAGCCTGCATGATATTGAAACAACTTGGGCTGCATACATACGTTCCGAGATTTGGCTCACTTTTATCAGGAAAACATTGATGGGGTGACTATTGTGAGCGTGTTTTTCACGGATGAACCTTTTAGAATTGGAAGACAAAACTTCCCGAAATAGAAAGGTTGTTGAAACTATGCCAGATTCAAAAGTGTTTGTTGATAATTACTTGCCTGCTTTGCTTGGGCAAGCATGGATGCTGGTTTCTTCTGAGTTTCATGACATCGTTGAGGCACGGGGGTTGTCCGTGCTGGAGTGGCGTGTTTTATCGGCGCTGGCTGGAAGTGGCCCGATTGGTATTAGCCTGCTGGCGCAAAAAACAGTCAGTAAACAACCGACAATTACCCGAGTATTGCAGCGTCTTGAATTGCAGGGGCATGTCACTCGTTTTTCCAATGGTGGTGGAGATCGCCGTATCACGTTAGTGCATCTTACCGACAGCGGCCGACAAGTGGTGGTCGGATTACTGGCAGAAGCAGAATCCCATGAGAAAAGTATACTGGAGCCGCTGGGAAGCGGTAAAAGTCAGTTACTGAAAGAGGTTTTGCAGGAACTGATTAAGCGGCATACGCCGATGCGCAGGGCGTTGGGGAGATTCGGGAAAGAGTAAGGAGATAGTGGTGCTATCTCCTTGCGAATTTAATCGAAAGGCTTTGCCGAGTCACTGGCTACGGTATTTATTTGCTACTCAATAACAACTGTCGCGCATCTTCATGCTGGGCATGTTCTGCCAGCATGTTAAAGTCTTTCATTGTCCAATAGGAATTGGGAACAGGTAAGTTTTTCATCTGTTCGGTTGGCCATAACTGTAGCTCAGCCAATTTATCCAGCGAAAACGGCTTATATTCATCAGGCAGGGACAGACGCAGCGCAAACTTTTCTTTGCCTGAAGGCATTAATGGATAACGATTGTCTTGGGTTTCATAATTCCTGCGCAGGACTAAAAATTTTTGCGGAATACGTTCATGACTATTCCACCATAGCCCGTCGATCTGATTAAACATCTTTTTTGTGTCTGATTTGGAATAAGGTTCGAGTTTATGCAAAGCAGAAGGCAATATGGCTGCCATTGAGGTAGTAAATTGAGTCACCGAAGAAGCATGACCTTGCAGGATCAGGGTCAGAGCCAGCCTTGCTCCCAAGAGATTGGAATAGAGGTCTTCCGGGGAAAACGCGGAAATGCCCTCGGGGAACCCTGGGACTGATTGATAGCCATACCATTGGGCGATTTCGTGCCAAGCCGCCAACTGAAATGCCAGTTTTGCCGCTAAATAAGCGCTTAAGGTGTAGCGCTCAACGAGATCTACCGGCGGAGTAAAGGCAAAAAAGTGAATTTTACGCGCCGCAAGCTCATTACTTAGGCTTAATTCCCGCTCCTGACCCAGGTGAGCATAAATCTGGCTAAAGAGATACAGCGTATAGTCTGCGGTATCTCTCACATGGGAGATATCAATAAACCCGCCTTTCTGGGTATATAACAGACCGATTTTTTCATTGCTTATCCCCAATAAAGCGGCACTGGCACCCAGAGCACTGTCGTTATAGTGATGTTCTCCCAGTTTCTCGGCCTCCACGATATTGTCGATATCATAGAAAGGAACGGGAACCCCCACCACCTCGGTTTTAAGATCGTAACCAAATGCGCAGCAGGCTCTTAAGCCTTCAGGTGGTTCAATAGGGGTCAACGCTGGCCAGTCGAGCTCTGGCTGTTCTTGAGTATCACTGACGAGTACAGGCTCTACAGGCATGACGGGAGCAGATTTACCCTGACATGCCATGAGCAGGAAGCTGAATAATAGCGTCATCAATGACTTCAAAATGCTTCCCCTACCTGAAAGTAGAATCCAGTGCTGTCTTTACCAACACCAAAATCTAATCTGACATTCATGCGTGGCTTAAACTCGAAACGATAGCCCACACCAATAGAAGGAAGCCAGTGCTTTGCACCTAGCTTTGAAGGGGAATCACTTAATGTGCCTGTGCCTATCCAGCCGACAATACCGTGGCGCCAGTCAAGTTTATGTCTTAATTCTAATTGTGATGTGAAGATATTGGTATCGCGATAGCGCCCTTCATAGTACCCGCGCATCCGTTGACTACTGCCCAGCAGGGATAATTGATTCCACGGCACATCGCCAGAGCTGAAACGGGCATAGTTATCGAAAGCCAGCACGGATTTTTCGGATAGCTGGTGATAGGTCGAAAACTGTAACTGTGTGGTATTGAAACGATTATCTCCCCCTAATTCTGGGGAAAAGTGGGTATAAACGATTTCAAATGCTTGCCCGTGCTTTGCATTAGGCAGGAAATCCCGCGTGTCATAACTGAAGTATGCACTTACACCGGAACTGATGACGGAGCGTCCGCCGACGGACTGCGCGAAATATTTTGCGGCACCGATATCCGGATCACTGGCGTTGAGGGATGAGAAATGCCAGCCTAATCCCATATACATAGCATCTGTCACGCGATAGAGCAGGCGAGGGCGAATATCAAATTCCTGAGCTCGATATTTTTCTTTATTGCCATTATTTTTACCGGCGTCATAACCCTTGCCCCAATAGTAAGTCGGCGTGTTATTTAGCGTCCCGGAAACAAATAACCGCCACTGATCACGAGCCAGAAAATTATAATTGGTAAAATTCAGGCCAAATGCGCCGGTAGATGAACCAAAACCGCTGAGACCCAGTGAGGAGGTCTGGCTGGTGTGGTCTGAGTTATCGGGACGGTAAAGCCCGACTACAGCGACCCCAATGCCCATTCCCATTTCAGGGGTGTAAAAAGGGCCGGGCAGCACGCCCCAGTCAACCTTCTTGCTGGCATCGAATTGATTACTGCCGCCTAATTCGCTGAGCCAACCATCGATTTTTTGCCGATCGGGCAAGATATCAGCCTGTGCTGATGATGCGGTAAAAATAAGAAGGCTGGATATCACCAGCCTCTTGATTGTCATGCGTCGGAACATTAGAAACGAAACTCACCGGAAACAAAGAGGCTGTTTCGGTTGCCGAAACCCACTTCAGATAGGATATTGAAGTTACGAGTGATTTCGAAACGCGCACCCACGGTGTTATTCCATTTATGTGCAAGGTGCTGTTCGACGTCGAATTTGATATCGGTTTGGCTTTGAACCATGCCAAATAACTCTGATATTTCGGAGGGTAAATTGAGTTTACTGACATCACCTTTAAAGCGCTGGGTGATATCTTGGTACATGGCACCTACCCACACCTGAACTTTGGCGTTTCCTTGACCAGTAAACAGCGGTTCAAAAACAAACTCATAACCAACGCGTGGAGTAACAACGAAGGCGGAAATATCACCGTCTAAAATATCCAAATTGGTTCGGGTATAATTTGCATCTAACGTGGCAAAAAATTGGTTATAACCACCAGCGAAAGTTGCTCCACCACCATAAGTTTTCCCTTTAAAACTCAGTTCAAAAGGAATATTTCTATAGGTTTCATCATCGCCAAAAGCGACAATGTTATCTAAATTTGTTTTTGATTTACCTTTGGTTGTTCCATAGACACCATATACATTTAAGAAGGGTAAAACCCATGTATCCAGTTTCAGCATATGGGTTTCATTTCTTTCCCGGGTATCACCCGCATTAACAATAATTTGGTCTTTCCAACGCTCTTCAATTAATGGATTGGTAAATTGAAATTTAATGCTGTCTATAATGATATCTTGGCGCAGATTCATATAACCATAACTTACGCCAAATGGCTCAGGCAGATCGTAGCCTTTAGCTCGCGCTTCATCACCCCAAATTGGCAGAATGCGAGATTCTGATTTTGTAGAATGAGATAAACTACCATCGCTATTTGTCTTCTGAACACCAGACTCTGCCATCGTTAATGAAAAAAGTGGGCGTTCACTATCTGCATGGCTGTATGAAGTCGCGAGGCAAAGTGTAGCGGCTAACAATTTGCTGAAGTTAGTTAAGGTCATAATAAACTCAAAGGAAAATGAAGGACGCAGTAGATTATCATAGCTTATGTTAAGCCCGTTAACGAATAATGCTGGGAAATGAGTAACTAAAGTTGAATGTTTCGGCTAGTGACTTTAGTAAAAACAATTTTGTCCTGATGAGTCTGAGTCATGGAGAACACTCAAACATTTCGCAGACGAAATTTCAGAAGGGTAGTTTAAATACCTACGGGGAACACTTACAGAGTCCTTATCAGCATCATCCCACAGCCAAAGGATTTCGCCCGACCAAAGCCCTTAGCGTATTGCGCCAGAAAAAGTTCATGATCTGAAAGGGTGAGCACGCCCTGAAAATCAACGCTCGAAAATGCCACTTTCTGGCCGGAAGGCTTGCGACAGCGATGTTGGGTATAGCGTTCAACATCAGGATCGAAATCAAACTGAATACCCCAGTTAGTCAGTCGTTTTTCATCCTGTATCCATGCCTGTACAGCCTGCATCATCAGCGGCTGGATTTCGTCAGTGCTAACACCCGCCAACTGTGCCTGACGTTTGGCATTCATCAGTACATCATGACGCCGCTGTTTGCCGGAATCCTTATCTGTGATGCAGATGGTGGGATTTAGCCGGAGCTTAAACGCCAGTTTCTGCCCGCTGCGTAATTGCGGGGTAAATGCCTTGCTCTGAATCTGGAACATCGCCGAGTTGGGTGTTGGCGCTGTATGGGACAGTACGAAGAACTCAGGTGTACCGTTGATGCTCATATCTTCCCTGAACAGAAAATTGCGCTCTGCCTGTTCCGTAAACAGTTGCCACAATAGCTGGTGGGAAGAATAAACACTGTTTTTCGCCATTTTTGACAAAAACTGTTCCCGATAGGCAGAAGGTCGTAAGGTGACTTTAGACAGGTACATGTGCCTTCTCCATCAGTGATAATTGGTGCATAGTACGTTGGGTGAACTGCCAGCGGGTTCGTGAAAGCGGTTCGTCCCACAATTGGCTGGTCAATACCGCCACATCAGGGATCTCAATCTCGTTTTTATCCCCTTCCCAGAAATAGCTCACGATACCGTTGTCGCCCAGCCAATAGTGATCGGCTTTCTCCGACTGCGTTAAAGGCGGAAATTCCGTATCCAGAGCCGCCTTCAAACAGGGAGATCGGGTTATTTGCGGCATCATAGGAATGCACAGAGGGCAGGATTTGCGCCCAAGGCTTAAGGTGAAAACCGGTTTTAACAGCGCATCACGCAAGGTTGCCAGCGTCAGATGGGCTTGGTCGGTCAGTGAAATTGCGATGATCCACAGCCCATCACTGCGGTAATCCCGTGAGGATAAAACCGTATTCAGTTCAGATTCACCCAACTCACTTTTACGGGTGAGGTGTTGCTGTTTGTTGTTTTGGGAGGGGACTTGACTCGTGTGATAATCCCTCATCAATGAACTGGCCACGATTTGTTTGATGGCGATGTTGACACTTTGCTGTAACTCGGCAAGGCGCATTTCATCATCACGCCGGATGCCCAGTGCTGCGCCCAATAGCCCCAAAATCGCTGAACGAGTCGGATACAGGCTGGTGGGGCGGCTTTCACCGACGGCTTCTACGCCCCAACTGGCCAGCACACCATATAATCGAAAAACCAAATAGGTTTGCATT
This sequence comes from Xenorhabdus bovienii, assembly GCF_024721015.1. Lineage (GTDB taxonomy): Bacteria > Pseudomonadota > Gammaproteobacteria > Enterobacterales > Enterobacteriaceae > Xenorhabdus > Xenorhabdus bovienii. The sequence goes on along the minus strand of NZ_JANAIF010000004.1, from coordinate 112,014 downwards.
CCGGCCTCCTTTTAATTCGTGATGAATTTAATCAGTTCGGCAAAACTGCCTTTTCCGGTGAGGGTATTGATACTATGGCGGGCGTCAGCACAGTCACCATAAACGTTATCGAAGTTTTCGACCTGTTCTTCCAATGCTCTAATGGCAGACGCAGCCTGCTCTTCATCGTTAATGGGTTTCAAAAATGCGACCGACAAGGAGCGGGGCTGATATTCCCCTTTTTCAGCCAGAACATAACTGGCATAGGCGCGGGAGCCAAAACTGTTTTGCTTGCCGGAAGGGGAGATTTTGACGGCGGCTTCGGTCAGGGCAGCAATGGCTTGATTGACCAGGATTTGGTTGTCTGCCAGATTTTCCATCAGCAGGGTTTTGTTGATACAGATATAGCTGTAGAACAGGGCCGCTGCAAATCCGTTTTCTCCGATGTGTGCTGAACCTGTGTCACTTTTGCCGTCGTTCAGATCATCCACCGCGGTAAAATAGTCATCTTCAATCATTACATCATGTACGCTGATGGCATGGGCAACCTGACAAGCGGCCTCAATATTATAGGCGGGGCTGGAAGCGAGCATACGGCCAAACAGGGCGATATCCACAGCCATTCTCTCTTTGCTCAACAGACTTAACTCTTCCTTGGTTGGCGCCCGATTTTCGTTGGCCAGTTGTTTTGCCAGGGAGATTGTGGCGGCTTTTTCTGTAGGGCTGATATGGGCCAGTTGTTCTATTTCCAGTGGCGTGTCTTTTTTATTTTTGCCAAATACACCCGCAATGGCAGAAGCACACTCTGTCGCCTGCTTTTCTTTAACGTCCGCTTCGATCAATTGTTGATAAATTTCGAGGCCAAAGCGTTTTGTCCGAAATCCAAGGTGTCCCGCAAGTGCTGATTGAAACAGATCTGAGACTCGCCAGTGGCGTTTCAGGCTTTGGGAGCTGATTCTTAATCGATCAAAACCCCCCATTCTGGCTGTTTTAGGGCGCCCTGTATCATCACGGTTCAGGTTGGCAGGCGGGTAGGAGGTTAGCAGATGTAATTGAATAAATTGGCTCATTTAGGATACCTCAAAGGTTAAAAGTGATTATTTTGCTGCTTTGTAATACTCCAGCGCCCATTGCACGCTGAGACGCTGATTCGCTCGACGGGGTCTTTGCTGGTGGCATTCGTGAGCCCATTGCTCAATATCTTTTGCCAGATCCAGCATGGAAACTTTTCCATCAATGAGCTGCAAGGTGCGTCGTAAGCGGGTAACAAATTCGTCGGGGGTTTTGGCGCCCTGCAATTGGGCGAAGCGGAGTGCACTGACGACAGGTTTATCATTTTCTGTTTTGGTGCCGGCTGCGGTTGCCAGTGTTGTGGTTACATTGTGTTTCACATGCACGCCCGTCATGGCAATCATTGCCCATTTTATGATGGTTTTTTCATCGACGGTTTCAGCGTTTCTTTCTTGCAAACTCAGCCACAAGGTGCGAAAGCCTCCGGTTAACATGGCCGCGTCGATATTCTGGCAGCGTTTTAACTGCGCTTTATACACCGTTGGAGCGGGGTATCTGCCTTTAGCTTTCAGTTCTGATGGTGATAGAAACATGCTTTCCCACCAGCGCAGCAAGGTACTTTCGCTCAACTTATTCATTGATCACCTCTTTCTGTTGGCGTTCGATTTGGTATTCAGTCATAAATGATTTGATCTCTTTGGCACCAAATAACCACTGAGTCAAAAAATGCCTTGCTTTGACTTTTTTCGGCAGCGTTTTCGGATCGACGCTTTCTGACAGCACATATTCATCAAACAGATCGAAACAGGTATTTCTCAGTTGATAGAGCCAGCTTTTGGCCTCCTCTGGCGAGAGATAAGAAGATGCTTGCTGGCTGCTGATAATCTGTTGTATCGCTTTAAAAAAAGCCGTTTGAGTACGTTGATAGAACGCAGCATCAATAAATGACATATCGCCTTTCACATCATTTGGGCGATTGAACCAACCACTTTTGATTTGGGAACGGCATTGGCTCAGTGCATTAGCAGAAAGGGTCTGTAAATTTCTGGCTCGCCGGAAAATGACATCCTGTTTTTCAACGGCGATGGAAAACAGGGGAAGTGTAGTGGAATACCAGCCTCTGGCTTTCATATTGTCCATATCATAGCCAAAGACCCATAGCCGGGGTGTTGCGCTGTGTTCCTCTGCAAAATAATCACAAATCTGGTGGAAATGATCGACGACCAGAGCGGCTTTTTGTCCCTCGTTATTTCTGGAAAATGCCAGACTATTCCATAGTTTATAAGTGATCCCTCCCGGTTGCCCTTTGATAGAAAGGTGATCGTCGTTGGCTTTTTTCGGATTCCATTTATAAGGCGTGAGTGGATGTTGCCAATTTCCGGCATAGTTGTTGCCATAGTTTTGGGTTCGATAGCGGGTAACAGATTGTTCGGTGGGTTGTCCGGTCAGTTGGCAAATAGCGGGTTTATCGTCGATCTGCAGACGGATACGCCGTGGCATCGCCCAATACATATAGAGTTCATGAACATCAGAAGCGTAAATTTCCGTACCGGCGGGCTGGCTGAGTTTGGTTTTGCCTAACCACGGAAAGACACTGGGGCTGTGGAGGTCTGCTTCGGGATAGCCGCAGTATTCTTGATTGACGATATTAAGCCAGAGTTTGTGCCAGAGTGGGGTATCCAGCGTTAGGGGTTGAACCAGAGTGGTCAGAGGGCCACCGCCCCGCAAGCCGACACGATGCCCGACACCACCGGCAGGTGCATTAATCTGCAAGGTGAAAAGTGCGATAGCCGCCATTTCAGGCGAGACGATTTCACATTGGCCGCGTTTAATAAAATGGTCGGTGTTAAGTTTGAGCGTATTCGCTCCAGGCGCTTCAATGAGTAACCCAGAAATCGTCGTTGATTTGACGCTATCCAGCGAATCAAAATCCTGCATAAATAGCGGCCCGTTACCTGACAGATTAAAGGCATGTTCCACGCGGTCAAAGGCTGTCTGTAAATCTGCTTGTGTTGGGGGAGCCTCATAAAAATCATGCCATTGAAACTTATCTACGGGAGCAAACACTGTTTGCAGCAAGCCGATGGCTAACTGATAGGCCGCGCCCTGAAAGTCTGCCCGTGGCAGGGCAAAATCCATGACGTTGGGATTGCAGATAGCCGCCAGTGGCAGTTTCTTTTGACTACCATCCCGCATTTTAAAGGTCAGCCATGCGTCTTTAATAAGGTTCATCATGCCTCCTGCTGGTGGATTTCATAAAAACCGATAGTAGGGTCGTAACTGAAATTGGGGTCGAGTTCGGGCAGCCAGATTTGCAGGTATTTAGCAGATTTGAATTGGCTCTTTAGCTGTTCTACAGCATGAGAAAACGATTCTGGAACCGCCAGTAACTTATCGGCAAATTTGTTTTTTGGTAGCCTGATGGTACTGAGTTGAACGGCAAATTTTCCCTCGTTCGCCCACGGTATTAATGCACCTTTGTCAGTCAGTTTAACAAGCAGAACCTCAACCGTTTCGATATCACTGAATCGCGTGCTGATATCGCTGTCATCGTCATACCATCCGCTGGCACTGTGATTGCAATATCCATGTTTCCATCGCAAGGTCTGTGATTCTGCTTTGGCCTCTTTGCTGTGGCCTTCTCCAATAAATTCATTTTCCTTATGTCTTAAGGTGTCAGGTATGTGTTCATACGCATCGTCACTGTAAACCGCTTCGATTAAAGTTCTGGCTTCGGCAGGCACTCTGATGGCGCCCAATCGCCGCAGTTCACGCAACCCCAGCCACAGGCGCCCCGGTGAGCGATAAACATATTGGGTATTGCGAAAATCTTTACTCAGCCAGTCTGCTTGTGGTTGATCGTCCCATTTTGGGGCGTGGAGATACAACACAGGGGCAGGACGACCATCGTTAATACCTTGCTGATACTTCCCTTCAGCATTGCGGGTATGGCGGTGCAGGCGGCCTGTCCGCTGGATCAAATCATCGATTGGGCAGATATCGGCAATCATCTCGTCAGCATCAGCATCCAGACTTTCCTGAAAAACTTGGGTGGTAATCAGAATCTTGCCTTGCCGATGCAGTTGGGTGCTATTTTTGCCAAATATCTCCAGTACAAGATCTTCGATCTTCTTGCGATCGTGCAAAATAAAGCGGCTGTGAAACAACAGGCAATCTTCTGGATTATTCATCTGTGACTGAATCAATCGGAAAGCGTGTAAAGCATCATCAACGGAGTTGCGTACCCAAACCACGCATTGCCCCTCTTTGGCGGCGTTAAGGGCGGTTTGCACACAAGCATCCAGAGAGTCCAGTGTTTTCACGATGACTTCACGGCTGACATCTGAGCGGCTGTGCAGGGGTTGTTCAATAATCGGATTTTCAGGAGTGAGCGTAATTTTGGTTGCCAACGGAAAGGCCGTTTGCCGCAGTTTCTGCGGTGTTTGGCCTGCGGAAGATAGCCAGATATCCGCCAGTTTCTGGCGTTGTTTCAGGGAAAGTGTGGCAGTAAGTAATATCACCGATCCCCCTTGATGAAGATGCAGGTTCAGCAGATTTTCCAGCAGGGCAAACATGTATTCATCCGCAGCATGGACTTCATCAAAAATCAGGATTTTACGATTCAAGCCAATCAAACGCAGCGACTGATATTTTCGGGGCAAGACGGCAAGCAGCGCCTGATCGATAGTCCCTACGCCAACGGGTGCCAGTAGTGCTTTTTTGCGCGAGTCCGCCAGCCATTGATGGCATTGTGCTGTCGCTGTGATCTCATCTTTGGTGTAGTCGTTATCGCTGTTTTCAGAGGTCAGGATGATGTCATTGAAAGCATCGTTCATCTTACTGGCGCCATGTGCCAGAACGATGCTCGGTGGCTTGCCGCTGGTATTGAACATTTCACGATAGTGTTTGGCGATGCGGCTAAACATGGCGTTAGATGTTGCCATTGTCGGCAGGCCAAAATAGAAACCTTCTGCGACTCCGGCCTGCATCAAGCGATGGGTTAAAGTGAGAGCGGCTTCGGTTTTTCCGGCACCGGTCACATCTTCCAGAATGAAAAGCTGGGGAGAATCATCAATCGGTACTTTTTCTGCCCATTGCTGTAATGGCGTTGGTGAAAAACCATAATAATGCTGGATAGATTTATACGGCGATATGGCTGGTGTGTATTGCATATCAATAGCATTCAGGGCAATTTGCGCCTGTTGTTCGGCGGTTTGCCAGTATTCTGCCAATGGCATGGAGCTGGTTTGATAGCGAAAGCGTGCACTGTCAGAGCCTATCCAGTCGGCCATGACAACGATGCCAGCCAACTGCCAACTTACTTGCTTCAGGTTATCTTTCCATTCTTTGGAAAGTAATTTTTCCAATGACAGGTGAGGTTGGAATAGGGCAATGAGATCATTTGTGAAGGCTTTTGCATCAGTTATATTTTGGGCTTCGGTAAAATCGCCAATTGCCTGCCAGTCGCTATCATCAATCGGTTTGCCGTGATGACCGAGCATACACTGCATTAAGACCATCAACGTATCCTGCGCCCGATCTTTATCTCTGCGTTGCAGGTTGTTGTCTCCCACCAAAGCAAACAGCACATCGTCCTGGATCTGTTTCCAGAAAAACAGCCCTAAACGATCATGGCGATAATGTTTGCCATCGTAGGGTTTGCAATGCTGAGGTTTCAGTAGTTCAGTGTGTTGTTCTGGGGAATATAATTGCTGGAATGCGGAAGAAAATTTACCGATATCATGCAGAAGCAAAAAAAATACAAATAGGTTTTGTAATTCTTCTTTTGATAATTCCAGAAAATCCGCAATATCGGCGGTAATTTTTTTGTGGGGAGCCAGTAGATATTTGCCAACTGCCGCAACATCCAGACAGTGATAAGCCAGAAGGTGATAATCGGCATCAGAATAGATATTTTTCTGGGCCTTGCCCCAATATCGGATGATATAACCAAAATTATTTATTAACGTAGGCATAGGTTTCCGAAATGAAATAAAGTTTTAACTGAGTTTTATTCATTAATTGAGGAAGACTTTATTTTTACTCTATGTATTGACTGAACCTTAGCAAATAACCATCAGGATCTTGAACGAGAAATTCTCTCTGACAGATGTGGGTATCGCCTGTGGCGTAGTTATTATCCTTCAATGGACGGTAAAGTTTTATCTTGTTGATTTGCAGGCGATTAAGAATGGAGTTGATATCATCCACTTCTATTTGCAAATTAATGCCACGTCCCAGCGGCTTATTAAGCTCTGCCGTATTCCAGCCAGTTTCGTGAAACGTTTCCAGCATCAGTTGAGCTTTCCCTAAATGAAGATAGGCAAAATCGGGATCTTTTCGCCGTATCATTATGTTGAATCCTAATATTTGTACATAGAAATCCAGGGACACAGGAAAATTTGTCACTGTGAGTTCCGGCACCATAGGGTTCCAGTAAGTCGTTTCTGTTGTCGTATTGATAGTCAACTGAGTTTCCTGATTGTAATATTTGAGAAAAAAGAGTTTTGGACAGTGGATGAACAGATATTTTATATTAATCAAGTAATAGAAAAATTCACCACCTTTTTTGTGTTGTTTTTATTAATTCAATTAGATTATGGAATGACGCTCACATTTAGAACTATATGAAGGGATAAATGTGAAAAGTTTATAGAGTTATGTTTTAAATGTGAATTCTTTGTTTTCTTATTTTCCTGCTGAAGCTGTTCTAAAATATTTTTACCATTCAAAACAAGAGCTTAGTTACGCCACCTGTTCAGAGTAGTTTTAGAAATACCTTCTGTTTTAGCTAACAAACTGACGCTTAGGTTATAGGGGGGAGTAATTTTTTTTGGAGCTCGTTTGAGTTTGAGTGGATAATGTTTCATTGGTTTACTTCCTATAGAGATTTTTCTGTATGGTAGCTTTTGTAAAAAGCTGGTTTGTTTTTTACAGACAATTAATCATGTTATTTAAATCAAAAAGAAAAAAAACTTTATTATTTTCAAGATTGTTCAAGCAAAAATCATAATTTGTAATATCTAATCGGTCATTTATCCCCGTACTTACGGGGAACACTGATAACTGATAATCAATCAAAGTGAAAATAACAACGATTTATCTCCGTATTGGCAGAGAACATATAATAGTGATTGATTACTGACAAGATTGTACTATTTTGTTCTAAACAGATGTAGAACCACACGAAAATAAGTTGGTAAATATAGCTTATTTAGGACTTACCTGTTTTTCGGCGGTATCCCGCACTCACGAGGAATACAATATGCCAGCAGGGAAAGAGATAGTGCATGTCGGTTTATCCCTGTACTCACCTATCTTGTTGTGCTTCCCGTGCCTGACGCACTTTATCCTCTTTATCTTGTTGTCAACCCCGTGGATCTGGAACACGTTTTTTGCCAAATCGATACCAATCGTTATAACAGTCATATCGCGCCTCCGCTGGTAGTGTTATCAACAACATCCTACCGCTGGTTCAGGGAAGGGGCGACCATTCCATTATAATGGGTCTTGTGCGTATCTTTAAAAATGCTATATACTTATGCTATATAGCAGAAATTTTAAAGGATAAACACTATGATCCAGCAAGGTAAAGTCTTTATGAGTAATCGAACTCAAAATGTTCGCTTACCGGCAGATACACGTTTCCCTGATAACGTTAAAGAGGTTATTGTTCGAGTTAGCGGAAAGGAACGTATAATCTCTCCCGTCCAAAACGCATGGGATAGCTTTTTCTTATCAGATCAGTCTGTAACAGATGATTTTTTGCCAAACAGAGCTGATCAGATAACAAGCGAAAGAGAATCCTTCGATGATTAAATATTTATTAGATACAAATATCGTAATATTTACGATTAAACGTAAACCAGAATCTCTATTACCTAAATTTAATCAACACACTAATCAACTTGCTATTTCTGCAATAACGCTCGCAGAGTTAATTTTCGGAGCTGAAAAAAGCATGAATCCCACTAAAAATCTAGCCACTGTTAATGACTTTGTATCACGTTTGACCGTTTTACCTTATGACGAACAAGCAGCATTTCACTACGGTGATATAAGGGCTATTCTTGAAAAAAAAGGAAAACGTATTGGTGATAACGACTTACACATAGCGGCTCATGCCAGAAGTAAAGGACTTATTGTAGTAACAAATAATACAAGAGAGTTTGAAAGAGTTGATGGATTAAGAATAGAAGATTGGACTAATCCCTAGTACGAAAAAGCCAGTAAATTACTGGCTTTTTAACATCAAGCTGTCTTAGGTGAATCTAATTTGTAGGTACTAAGTAGTAATGTCATTTTTCTCCAATATAGAAATGTCCCTTTATGCTGTGGGGACGGTTCTGTCGCATTAACAGAGAGATCGCGAGCAAAATCATCTTGAGTGATTTTTATGCAGTGAGTTGATAGAAAAAAGCGGCGGGTGAAATTGGGTATTCCGGTTCTTGTGGGTATTGTCCTTTACGCAACATACTGACCCGTTCAATCCCGGCTAACAGGGTCTGAGTCCCCCTAAAGTTTTTGAGTCCCAGCATAGGACGTGTTCGCCGTTTGACGTTGCGATGATCCTGTTCAATCAGGTTATTAAGGTACTTACTCTGCCTGATATTAATCGGCTTATTTTTTCGGTTTTTCCTTGTTTATTTCGCCCAACGCCGCTTTATTGGCACCGCTTTTATCAAGAGTTACCCCGTCAGGTTGTCCATGTTGACGCATCACCTTTTTGAAGAAACTCAATGCCGCTTTTTTATCCCGATGAGCTGTCAGCAAAAATTCAACCGTATTACCGTCTGAGTCTACAGCACAGTAGAGGTAACGCCATTGTCCTTTGATTTTGATATCAGTTTCATCCATTCGCCACCGACGCTTAACTTCGGGCTTGCTCCGCCGATAACGTTTAACGATCAACGGAACCCAGCGATGAATCCAACGAGAGAGCGTGGAATGATCAACGGCAATCCCGCGCTCAGCCATAATTTCTTTCAAATTACGCAGGCTCAGCGCGTAGGCCAGATACCCGCGAACGCACTGAGCGATGATATCAACAGGATAATGTCGGCGTTTGAACACATTTCGGATCAGGGACATCGTTCTGGATTCGCTAAAAAATAGGGAGCTTACCTGATGTTCCGTTAATGCGACAGAACCCCTGAAACGCAGGTCAATGAATTTTGTCGGCTACGGTTTATCCCCGTACCTACGGGGAACACATTCCTAACCTCCGTTATTTGCCCTCTGGTTCCGGTTTATCCCCGTATCTACGGGGAACACTCTAATTTCATCCATCTGTTTTATAACAATTTTTTTGACCTCCAAAATTCTACCATTTTTTAACCACCTAAATCAGCCAAATTCCTGCCGTATTTTTTGCCATACCGATCATCAGCAACGCTGATCGCATTTTGTCCATTTTCTAAGCTATTGCTTATCTATTATGCGAACCTCATCGCAGCAACGGAAAAATAACCTGTTAGCCTTAACCAAAATGAGAGCGCTCTCATTTTCGAATTAGACGAAATCATAATGGGACAACAACAAAGAGAACAAAATCATGAAAACCATTCTATTGTGTTGTGCGGCGGGGATGTCTACCAGCATGTTGGTACAGCGTATGCAGGCGGAAGCGGAAAAACGGGGGCTGGAAGTCGCCATTAAGGCAGTGCCCGCATTGGAGTTGGACATGTATATCAATGAAGCCGATGTGATTTTACTGGGACCGCAAATCAAGTATGAACTGCCTCGATTTACCGCTCTTGCTGAACCACTGGGTAAACCTATCAGCTTGATTGAGATGATGGATTACGGCGCCCTGCGTGGTGATAAGGTACTGGATCACGCCTTAAGCCTGCTGGAATAACCTTTTCATCATCAGATGGAGTGGATTATGAGTTTTTATACTTCCTTGACGCGTATTGTAGAAAATCATATTGCGCCCATTGCCGGACGAATCGGTAGCCAACGGCATATTATTGCGATACGTGATGGTTTTATCTCGGCCATGCCCTTTCTGATTATTGGCAGTATTATGCTGATTGTGGCAAATCCGCCATTTGATGTTCAAACCTCCTCTTCTTTTGGTCAGGCTTGGCTGGCGTTCGCCAAAGCGCATTGGAAAACCATCACCATGCCTTTCTTTATGACGATGGGACTGATGAGTGTGTTTGTCTCCATCGGTACGGCTTATAGTCTGGCGAAATCTTATGGCCTGGATGGACTGACATCGGCCTTGCTGTCGTTGATGGCGTTTCTGTTGGCAGCGGCTCCGCAGGTTGATAACAAAATGCCGCTCGATTTTTTGGGAGGAACCGGAGTATTTACGGCGCTGATCTGTGCGATTTGGTCGGTGGAATTAATCCGGTTGCTGAAAAAATACAATATTTCGATAAAGATGCCATCACAGGTTCCACCTGCCATTGCCCGCTCTTTTGAACTGCTGTACCCCGTTGTTGGTATTTTGCTGACGGTTTATCCCATCAGTCTGCTGCTGCAAAGCGAATTTAATTTGCTGCTGCCTGCGGCTGTTATGCAGATATTTGAACCATTGATTGCGATCGGGGATACGTTGCCCGCTGTTATGCTGGTGGTGTTGATTGCCAATTTATTGTGGTTCGCCGGTATTCATGGCGACAATATCGTCACTGGGCTGCTGAATCCCATTTTTATGGCGAATATCGCCGCTAATGCCGCCTTGATGACACAGGGCATGGCAACGACTCAAATCCTGACCGCGCCTTATTGGTCTTTTTACGTCTGTATCGGCGGCTCTGGTTCTACGCTGGTATTGGCGTTCCTCTATCTGCGTAGCCGCTCAATTCACCTGAAAACCATTGGTAAACTGAGTGTTGTACCCGCCATGTTCAATATCAATGAACCGTTGCTGTTCGGATCTCCGGTGGTGATGAATCCGACGTTATTGATCCCGCTGCTGGTTGTGCCGCTGATTAATGCAGTCTTGGCCTATGGCGCACTGCATCTGGATCTGGTGCAGAAGATGATCGCGATTGCGCCGTGGACGGCACCCGCGCCGGTGGGGGCGTTGATTTCTGCTGCCTGGGATTACCGTGCGGTCGTGTTGGTTGGGCTGTTGATGGTGATTGATCTGCTGATTTGGTATCCCTTCTTCAAAGTATATGAAAAACAGCTTTTGGCAGAAGAGCAACAGCAGGCAAAAAGCCTCGCTGACGCTCAGGCGTAGCGATAACCTCCGGAGGATGCAGTGTGAATATTAGTTTTGAACAGCAGGATTTTGAACAACAGATCGTCGAATTGCTGGTACATGCGGGCAGTGCGCGCAGCAGTGCGTTAATGGCTTTACAGCAGGCGAAGGCGGGAGATTTTCAGCAAGCAGGAATGTTGATGGAAGAAGCGCGACAGGAAACGCGTGCCGCTCATGCTATTCAGACTAAGCTGATCGGATTGGATGAAGGGTGCGGAAAATTACCGATTAATCTGATTACTGTTCATGCCCAGGATCACTTGATGAATGCGATGGTGATTCAAGATCTTGCCAGCAATATGATCGATCTTTATCAGCGCTTGCCGCCACAAGATCGCCAGTCAGAATAACAGGGGGATGACATGAAACCGATCAAAATTGCCGTTATTGGCGGCGGGAGCAGTTATACACCAGAATTGGTGGAAGGAATTATTCAGCGTAGCCAAACTATTCCGCTTTCTGAGCTGGCGCTGGTGGATGTGGAAGCCGGGCGGCACAAGCTGGAAATCATCGCTGCGCTGACTCGCCGTATGCTGGATCGTCATGATTTGGATTATGTTACTGTCACGGTGCATTATTCACCGGATGAAGCGATTAAGGGAGCCAGTTTCGTACTCACTCAACTGCGCGTTGGTCAACTTCCTGCCCGTGCCGCTGATGAGCGTCTGGGGTTGAAATATGGGTTGTTCGGGCAGGAAACAACGGGCGTAGGCGGGTTTGCCAAAGCATTGCGTACCATCCCTGTGTTACTGGATATCGCTCATAAAGTTGAACGCCTTGCGCCGGAGGCATGGATTATCAATTTCAGCAATCCCGCCGGCGTCGTCACGGAAGCGGTTTCCCGCTATAGCAAAGCTAAAATCATCGGGTTATGCAATGTACCAATCTCAATGCACCATATGATCGCCAATATGCTGCAACGGCCATATCAGGACGTGCAATTACGTTTTGCTGGCCTTAATCATATGGTCTGGGTACATCAGGTATTAGTGAATGGCAGGGATGAAACCGAGCAGGTATTGGAATTGCTGTGCAATGGCGCAGAGCTGACGATGAACAATATCAAGGAAGAACCGTGGCCGCCGGAGTTTTTACAGGCATTAGGCGCAATTCCCTGCCCGTATCATCGCTACTTCTATCAAACCGGCAAGATGTTACAGGAAGAGAAAGAAAGCGCGGCGAGCAAAGGGACACGGGCAGAGCAGGTGATGCAAGTGGAGCGGGAGCTGTTCGAGTTGTATGCCGATCCTAAACTGGATCACAAACCCGCTCAGCTCAGTTTTCGTGGCGGATCTTTCTATTCTGAAGTGGCGTTGGAATTGATCTCGGCTATTCATAATAATCTCGGTACGCAATTGGTCGTCAATACGGCGAATCGGGGCGCTATCATCGGCCTGCCAGATGATGCAGTGATCGAAGCCAACTGCATTGTTGATGCTCAAGGGGCGCACCAGCTGGCGTTTGGTCACCTGCCGGACAGTATGTCAGCCCTGACCCAGCAAGTGAAAGCATTTGAGCGCCTGACCATCGAAGCCGCCGTCCACGGTGATCGCAGGGCAGCACTGCTGGCAATGGTCGCTCATCCGCTGATTGGCGATGTTGCGTTGGATTCGACATTATTGGATGAAATCTTAGAGATTAATCACATGTATTTGCCCCAGTTTAAACGGTAAGTTGCGTCGATCAGGAATAGGAGCATGGAGTTAACAAGGAAAAAGTATGATAACACTGGAAGATGTGGCGAGTTATTCAGGCGTCTCGCGCGCCACGGTGTCACGCGTTGTTAATGGTGACAAAAAAGTGAAGGCAGCAACCCGTACCAAAGTTGAGAATGCCATCGTAGAATTGGGTTACAGTCCCAATCTGGCGGCGCGTGAACTGGCTTCAAATCAGAGCAATACGCTGGGGTTGGTGACCACTTCCTATCGTGGCGGCTTCTTTGGTGCCTTGATGGATAGCATCCAGACGGAAGCTGAATCACATGGCAAACAGCTTCTGGTCATGCAGGGGAGAAATCGTGCTGAAAACGAATGGCAGGCTATTATGCATCTGCATAGCCTGCGCTGCGGCGGGATGATTTTACATGTGCGTGCCATCAGTGATGATAAGCTGAGGCAACTCGCTCAAAGTGGCCGTTCGTTTGTGTTGCTGGATCGTCTGGTGGCAGGGCTGGAGCCGCGCTGTGTTGTGTTTGATCACCACAAGGCCAGCTATCTCGCCACGCAAACCTTGGTCGAGCATGGACATACTCGCATTGCCTGCGTGAGTGGCCCTTTGTCACGCAATCCAAGCCAGCAGCGCCGTCAAGGGTTCTTGGATGCCATGCAGGATGCGGGATTGAATCCTGTTGCTTGTCTGGAAGGGGAGTATGATCTGCAAAGTGGCTACCGGCAAACCCGAACCATTCTGGCAAAATCACGGCCTGATGCCTTGTTTTTCTGTAGTGAAGAGATGGCGCTCGGCGCATTGCTGGCGATTACAGAGCTGGGGCTGTGTGTACCAGAGGATATCTCTATCATCTGTTATGACAGCGGAGAGCGAGCGGCATTTGTCTATCCTGCACTGACTAGCGTCCATTTTCCCATTACTGACATGGCGTGTTTCGCGACGCGTTTATTGATCGAACCTGATACACCTCCCCCAGAATTTACGCCCCAAATTATTTATCGGAATTCTCTCAGACAGAGTAAGTGATCACAGTTCTATAACTACAGCTCTATGAGATGAGAGTAAGCCAGCATTTTTGGCTAAAAATCGTATTGTTGTGGTGTATAAATGTGTTAAAACCGCTTTTTATTAGTCTGAATATAGATAGCTGATTGCATTACATTGAAAATGAAGAAAAAACGTCCAGTTTTACAAGATGTCGCAGACCTCGTTGGGGTCACAAAAATGACGGTCAGCCGTTTCTTGCGTAACCCGGATCAGGTCTCGGAAGCATTGGGAAAACGGATCGCTGAAACGTTGGATCAACTGGGTTACATTCCCAATCGTGTGCCGGATATCCTTTCCAACGCTACCAGCCGAACGATAGGGGTTTTACTTCCTTCACTGACCAATCAGGTATTTGCCGAAGTCATTCGTGGGATCGAGCAGGTAACTGATCGCAATGGTTATCAGACGATGCTCGCCCACTACGGTTATTCCGCTCAGAAAGAAGAAGAGCGCCTGCTTTCTCTGCTTTCTTACAATATTGATGGCCTGATCCTGGCAGAGCGGACGCATACGCCCAAGACCTTGAAGGTACTGGAGACGGCAGGCATTCCGGTTGTGGAACTGATGGATAGCGTCTCTCCCTGCCTTGATATTGCTGTCGGGATCGATAATTTTGAGGCGGCGCGGCAGATGACGGTGGCTATGATCGAACGTGGCTGCCAAAACGTGATCTACCTCGGAGCGCGGCAGGATGAACGAACGCTGATCCGCTTGGATGGGTACGAAATGGCGATGCGCAGCGCAGGGTTGCAGCCGAGGAATGTGATGACGCCTGCCAGTTCGTCCTATTCACTGGGTGCGCAGCTTTTGCGGGAAACCTGCCAGAAATACCCTGATGTTGATGGTCTGTTTTGCACCAATGATGATATTGCGATTGGTGCGATTTTTGAATGTCAGCGACAGGGGATCAATGTCCCGGAACAGATCGCTGTCGCTGGATTCCACGGCCATGATGTTGGTCAGGTGATGATGCCAAAACTGGCCAGTGTACTGACTCCGCGTGATCTGATCGGACGCAGGGCGGCGGAAGCCCTGTTTGCTCGTTTGAAGGGACAAAAACTGGAACAAACCCTTATTGATGTTGGATTTACGCTTTCATTGGGAGAAAGTGTTTAATTTTTGTAGATCAAAATGATGCTTTCCTATCTTCAATTGCGATAAGCCTCACATTTTCCTTTTTTGCCGATCCTGATTAATTGCTCGCGATCTTGTGTTGCTGGTAATGTTACCGATAATAAGTTACCGGTAACATTTTATGGATAATATTTCATAGAGAAAATTTTGCAGGTACGTCACAGAGATAGCCAAGTAACAAGATCTGCACAAAGGAGTTTGATATGAGCAATACCCAACAGCCAAATCATGTTTTTGTATTGATGGGGGTATCTGGCAGCGGTAAATCTGCGGTTGCCAGTGGGGTTGCCCGTAAGTTGGGCGCGGCGTTTCTGGATGGTGACTTTCTTCATCCCCGCGCCAATATTATTAAGATGGCACAAGGCCACGCTTTGAATGACGATGATCGTCAGCCGTGGTTAAAAGCACTCAACGATGCCATTTTTGCCATGCAGCGTACAAATAATGTCTCTTTGCTCGTGTGCTCTGCCCTGAAAAAAAACTATCGGGATATGCTGCGTAATGGCAACAAAAACCTGTCATTTCTGTATATGCAGGGGGGTTTTGATTTAATTGAAAGCCGTCTGAAAGCTCGCAAGGGACACTTCTTCAAACCCCAAATGCTGATCTCGCAGTTTGAGGCATTGGAAGAGCCGACTGACGATGAAAAAGATGTCCATCACATTGATATCAGACCAGACCTTGATGAAGTAATCAAAAACACAATGACAACAATTGATCGCATTACCGAGGGGCATTCATGACTACATTAACTTTGGTGCTGACGGCCGTCGGTTCTGTTCTCCTACTATTGTTTTTGGTGATGAAAGCCAGAATGCATGCTTTTATCGCTCTGATGTTGGTTTCAATGGGAGCGGGGATCTTCTCTGGTATGCCATTGGAAAAAATCACCCAGACTATGCAAAACGGGATGTCAGGTACTTTGGGCTTTCTGGCCATTGTGGTGGCGCTGGGTGCCATGTTTGGCAAGATCCTGCATGAAACAGGGGCGCTTGACCAGATTGCCGTGAAATTGCTGGGTGGTTTTGGTGAAAAACGTGCGAATTATGCATTGGGCATCGCGGGGCTTATCTGTGCCTTACCACTGTTTTTTGATGTGGCAGTTGTGCTGTTGATTGGCGTGGTATTTGCCGTTGCACGTCGTACTGGCGGTAATGTGGTGAAACTGGCAATCCCACTGTTTGCCGGTGTTGCAGCCGCTGCGGCGTTTCTGGTTCCGGGGCCGACGCCGATGTTGCTGGCTTCTCAGATGGGAGCCGATTTTGGCTGGATGATCCTGATTGGCCTGAGTGCTGCGATCCCCTGCATGTTGCTGGCCGGCCCGATGTACGGCAATTTCATCAGTAAACATGTGACACTGGAATTACCAGAGGATCTGAATACACCGAGCATTGGCAAAAGCCAGATGCCTTCCTTTGGTTTCAGCCTGGCACTGGTGTTATTCCCGCTGGTATTGGTGGGTTTGAAGACTATTGCTGCACGTTTCGTCGATCAGCAGTCAACGTTGTATCAATGGCTGGAGTTTGTCGGTCATCCTTTCACCGCGATTTTAATTGCCTGTCTGGTGGCGATTTATGGCTTGGCGATCCGTCGCGGTATGAGTAAAGACAGAGTTATGGAAGTGTGCTCTGCGGCGATTCAGCCTGCGGGGATCATCCTGCTGGTTACGGGGGCAGGTGGCGTGTTCAAGCAAGTGCTGGTGGATTCCGGTGTCGGGCCAGCGCTCGGTAATGCTTTGGTGGGGGCTGGTCTGCCAATCGCACTGGCATGTTTTATTCTGGCAGGGGCGGTGCGCGTGATTCAGGGCTCGGCTACCGTAGCGTGTCTGACTACTGTGGGTCTGGTACTGCCAGTCATTGGCGAACTGGGTTATTCCGGTGCGCAAATGGCGGCGTTGTCAGTGTGTATTGCTGGTGGTTCGTTGATACTCAGCCATGTAAACGATTCGGGCTTCTGGCTGTTCGGTAAGTTTACCGGTGCGACAGAAGTACAGACACTGAAAACATGGACCATTATGGAAACCATTTTGGGTACTGCGGGTGCCATTATCGGCATGATCTATTTTGCCATGCTGAGTTAAATTTTCCCTGAAACATCGCTAACGGCATTTTACTGATTGATTAAAATGCCGTTTTTTTATATTTATTTTCGGGTTTTTCAATAAAAAATCCGATGGGTGTTTGCTGTGGGGATGGCGAGGTGATTTGAGTAAAAATCATAGAATTTCCCTCGGTTAATTTTGTGATTTAACGTGGTAGAATTTTTACGTCTAATAAAATATATTTAAAACAGACGGTTATATTTAGAGTGTTCCCCGTAGGTACGGGGATAAGCCGGCTAAATATAAATATGCGTCATTGGATGATATGTGTTCCCCGTAAGTACGGGGATAAACCTGCTGAAACTACGGTTCTGCATTTATTCCACTGAATGTCTTTGCTTTCCACACCTTGTCATTCACTACTCAATCAAACCAATAATCTGGCTATAAAGCGCTTCGGCACTGCGTTCATACCCTGCGGCGGAGAGATGAACATAGTCGGGACGAGCGAGATTCTGCTGCTGCCAGCTTCTGATTGAACATGACCCACCCATAAACTCCTGCCAATTCCAGAACAGGGTGTGCTGCTGTTTGGCGACGGTCTGCTGAGCCTGAATTATGCCATTGAGCAGAGCGGGTTGTTGTTCGGCACAGCTTGCGGCGGTTTTGTTTTTCAGCGAATCACTTGGCCCAATCAGCAGAATAACTACTTCTGGCATCGCCTTGCGAATTTCCTGCACTTTTGATGCCAGTTCCTTCTGATAGGCAACAAGATCCAGTGAATCGTTGAAGGCTTCATTGGTGCCATAAGCAAGGATCACCATATCCGGTTTCAATTGGACCAGTGTATTGATCCACTGTGGCTGCCATTTATCCAACATACTGATGGTGGCACCATTAATCCCCAACGCGGATAACATAATGCCGGAGCTTTGGCGTTTGATCAGCCAGCCACCGATTTTCAAATGCGTATCCTGTGCATCGACCCTGAGTGGGAAAGAAACACTGTGTTGTTGCGAAAACTGCCATTCGCTTTGTGTGGCCGGCAGATCCCACTGGCTAAACTGCGTCCTGATTTGGCTTGCCTCATGGGATTGATAAAGCGCGCTTATCCCGTACTTCTCAAAAGTAGAGGGTGATAAATTCATCCGTATTGTGCTGCTGACATTTTCTGGTGTGGCAATAAAACCCCCCAGTGGATAATCCGCACGATTATCTTTCCGGCTGCTCGAAAGCCACCAGTTTTTTTTATCATCCGTGAACCTGACGGTCGCCGTGCGCTGGCCGGGAATGCTGATCGGGCTGATAAAACCAGGGCCAGCGTCACCATAGCGATTCTGCAATAAGCTACGCAGCTTGCCGGTAAAAAAATCGGCGGCGGTATGTGAATCGCCCAGTTGCACGAAATGGAGTTGGCGCGAGTTGCTATGACGCAGCTTATCCGCCAGTAATGGGAAATTTGGGTCGCCAAAATTTGTCAGTTGATTTTGGCGATGTATTTGCGTCGTCTGCAATTCAGATGACGGTTTGGATTTTTTGCCGTGGCATGATAATAGGCTCACAGAGAGCGCGATAACCAGACCTGCACCCGTTATCCGATAAAACCAACGGAACGGTCTAAATGGTTGCATCTTTTTTAACTGGCTCCTGAATAAATGTCATTAATGAAAAGATAGCGTTCGCGATGGTCTGCTGCCCATTCAAACTGAAATGAATACCGTCGCCACTTCGGAGTTTGATTGCACTACTGCCATCACCAATATAGTCTGAATAATCTTCTGACCGATATTTGAACATATCATTAACTGAAACATAGATCTCACCCATTTTTGCCACCTCTGCCTGATACAATTTATTGAGATAAGCCATGCTGCCGGAAAGTTTTTTCTGCCGCATATTGGGTGGGCCAACCCAAATCACATCCACCTTATGCTGGTGAGCATCATTTAAAATCGTTTCGATTCGCTGACGATAAAGGTTTTCCCAATCTTCACTCGCGAATTTCAAATAGGCTCCTCCGCGTTTTGTCGGCATATCCCAGGGATCATTGGGGCCTAAAAACACCACAACCAATTTAATATCCGGATTTTTCCTTAGTGTATCGCCGATTGTTTTGGGCCAATCAAAGAAACCGGGATAGGCCAACCCTGTACTCTGCTTGCTCAAATTAATACTGGCGATGCCATGTTCCTGGTAAAGACGGCGTTTTAAATGCGGAGCAACGCCTTGCATCATCGAATCCCCTGCAAACAGTACCTGATCTTTTTTCCCCAAACTGACATTGGTTTTTGGGGTAATTTCGATAACCGCATTTGATGGTGAATGATTTCGTAATAAGGATGATTGAGTGTGCCGGACATCTTTGTGCAGTAAATCAGGGAACGTCAAATAGCGACTCTCGATAGAGTACGTATATCCTTCCAGAAAACGCAGACCAACCTGAAAATCAGGAAGAATCACGCTTGGAGTAGCATCAATATTCATGGCCTGTCGCTTATTATCCTGATGAATCCCCCTTGCATATGCCATAAATGTTTCGCTGGCGGCAATGGCACCTTGCTGCATATTGCTGCCCAAATCCCACATTGGCTCTCCCTTAAGGGCTGTCCACGGACTATTACGGTGATACTTCTGTTGCCAGAAACTATCCAGCGAACGTTGATTCAGCCAGATCAGCAGCAGGCTGGTTAAAGTGACGATAAACATCACCTGCCCGACTTTTTTAAGATTAAAGGTAAATTCAGAAGTTGGCATAGATAAATCCCGGCATTCCAGAAGGTGACAGCATAAATACCAACGTGAGGATCAGGGCTAAGGGAATGGGGTAATAAGCCCATGATATTAAGCTATGGTTCTTTTCCATCGTGTCTCTGATATTCACCAGCCAAGGATAGATAATAAAGAATCCCCAAAAAGCGACTAATAAAGTGCTGCTGGACAACAGTGCCGTGAACACATCTCCTGAGCACAGTTGGTTTAATACAGCCAGAGCGTCATTAAATGTTGGGCTGCGGAAGAATACCCATGCAAAACAGACAAAATGGAATGTCATCACGCGTGATAAAAATAATGAAATCGGATTTTTATTTCGCGTCTTATTGCGATTTCCGGCGGAGGGAAACAGTGCGTTTTTAATATTGTGGAAAATTAACCCTAACCCATGAATGGCGCCCCAAATAATAAAGCTCAATCCGGCACCATGCCATAGACCGGAAATGACCATTGCCGAGAATAGATTCATATTCTTGCGGACAGTGCCTTTTTTATTACCGCCCAGTGGAATGTAGACGTAATCGCGGATAAACGTCGACAGGCTGATGTGCCAGCGCCGCCAAAATTCCTGTAAATTCTCAGCAAGATAAGGGGCATTAAAGTTCTGTGGCACTGTAAAACCTAATAGCAGGGCAATACCCGTCACGAGGTCGGTATAACCTGAAAAGTTGAAATAGATATTCCATGCATAAGCATAAATCGCGACAAGGACTTGTCCTGCATGGTAGCCAGTGGGGTCATCAAAGACTGGATTAACAAAATTTTCAGAGAGAGTCGAACTGAGCAGAAACAGCTTTGCAATGGCCAGTGCAATCAATAACAGCGCTTTGAATGGCTCCAGTATCACTCTGGATGAAGCTTGGATCTGCGGCAGGAAATCTTTGGCTCTATTGATTGGCCCGGCCACGATGCTTGGAAAAAAGCAGAGATACAAAATAACATCAAGCAGCGGAGCGTGAGGCAGTTCTTTCTTGCAAACCGAAATCACGTAACTGACGGAATGAAAAGCATAAAATGACAAGCCTAATGGCATCAGCAGCTCAAGTATGGGCAGTTCGACAGAAATTCCTAAATTGGCTAACGATTGCTGGATCGCCTCTTGAAAGAAAGAATAATATTTGAAGGCGGTAAAACAACCCACAATACCGAAAATCAGGAGCGTGAATATGGCCTTATTGGACAAATAACGACTGAAAATATTCGCCAAAAAGTAAATGAACAGCGTATAAGCGAACAGAATACAGGCAAATTTTGCTGAGAAAGTGAAAACAAATAAATAACTAACTAAAATTAATAAGCCATTCTGTAGCTTGGGAGCTTTTTGTAAAAGCCAATAGGCAAGAAGCAGAATAACAAACGAACCAAGAAACTCAAAAGAAAAGAAATTCATATTAGGCTCTGGCTAACCATCTATCATTGAGAGAAAGGGAGTGATTCTGAGGTTCATTATAGTATGGAATTTACTTGTGTTTACAATAGGTAGCAGGCAGAGAAGTTATAAAAAAATAATCCGCTGTGTAATTAATACATAGCGGATTATTGGGAGCCTGCCGTATAGGCAGGTTCATTGCCTTTTTATTTAATAATGATTGAACATTAAACAATACGAAAGGTATGACGAATACGTAGGTGATTTATACCCAATAGATTTCAAGTTACAGCGCGGCGGCAAGTGGTCGCAGCCACCAAAAGCCGCAACTAGAAAGACGACGGATATAAATGTACCCGTATTTATTGGGCTGCCAGTTCCTGTACCTGTGAAATCAGCTTTTTATTGCCATTAAATACCTGATGCAAATAGCGATTATAGTTAGCGCCCAGCTCGGAATAACCGTTCAGGTTATCGATCAATTTACTGGTATTCAGAGGTGCTTGTGTTGTCCTCTGTTTTGCCCGTGAAGTACGAAGTGATTCGTAGGCACGGTGTGTATTCATATTTTTCATGTAGGCGATGACGGAATCATCAACATTGCGATAAACCGAATAACCTTTGATTTTTCCTTTGGTTTTGCTGCATGAGTTGCAACGCATACCAAACAGGTTATTGTTCTTCTTGGCAAGTTCTGATGTTCCCCAGCCCGATTCTGCGGCTGCCTGAGTAGCGACAAAATGGGTCGGTATAATGTCAACTCGACTTAGCAGTTTGTTCCAATTGACCTGTTTCGGTGATGTGCAGGCCATTTTGTAACTTGCGCAGATTTTCTGCAATCGACTGATATCCTGTACAGACCAGTGACGAGTTTTCTGGTGTGACAGCAGCCATTTTCGGTCTTGCATAATCTTTTGATTATGCTCATCAATGACAGGGACAACAATGTTTAAAAACGCTTTCTTCCGGGGTGTACCTGAAGGATATTGTCGCAAATCTGGCAAACTCTCCTGTATGCCATTGTGAGAATACTCTTTCATTTTTGAGGTACTGGTCGAAGCATAACTCAGACCGGTAAAAATTAATGAGAGAAAGAAAGCGAAGACGGCAGTTGTCCTCATGATTAAAGAGGGCATTTGCTTCTCCTCGTTTTATTGCTCTGGATAAAAAACATACGAATATTAGCAGAACAATCAATATCTGGCTACCATTATTCACCATTCATAAAGTTCGTTTCTGTAACGAATGCTAGCACATTACTGACAATAACCTATATTTTTCATTTTATTCAGTAAATTAGTGTAATGATTACTAGGATTTTATCCTGTTAATCGTGTTGTTGATTTAATGTTTTTATAGGATTAGCGGCGTAAATTCGCGGTTTTTGCTGCATAGATCATTATTGTGATTTAAGTCTAATTTTTAGAAAAGGAGCTTTTATTTATGTTTAATCGTCTATTGCTTCTATTAAGCTAATGGTATTATTAAATTAATATTATGATTAACATAGTTTATTAAGACAATCTTAATAAACTATTCCCAGATAATCATCTATTCAGAATGGTATTTCTATAAAGCAAAAATTTTTTGTAACGGAATTTATTAGTTTAATCAATGTAAAAATGAGGAATGATAAAAATAGCAATTAATGAATAATCATCAACTATATTTTCACGGTGCAAATACAGTTTGTAAATTTTATTTATTTATCGATGTGGATAAATTTTATTAATTATATTTCATTTCTTAAATGAAAATAAAGTAATTTTACACTTGTGATAAATTTACAGCCCATCATGTGAGATGTAAAAAATATTCAAATTAATGTCATTAAAGGCATCATAAAAATAAAGAAAGTGACAAGTATATAATTCCAAGCTTCATAGTATTTTATTATGGAAATAATGAAAAATATAAATAGAATAATTAACATCATTTTTATCGACGAAAAAAAGTCGGCTGAAGTTTTATTAATCCAAGCCAGAAAATCTCCATGAGTATTTTCTCTCTCCAAAGAAAAACACCGTAACAGAGTTAATTGCTCTTTAAATGTAAAAATGTCTGTGATGCGTTTTCTTGCTTTTTTATCATCGTCAATATAAATTTTGATCCCCTGTGTATTTAGGGGCGGGTAAGCCTTGTTTTGTGATTCCGGTACAAAAAATATTTTGTGATTAATGCAGAATATAAATAATTTTATGCCGACAAGGTAGCCACATCCAATTATTCTGGCTTTATTCAATATAGCTAAACATAAAAAACAGGATAGATAAAAATAAGATTGTTGAAAATTAAAACAGCATAGTGTGATTTTGGTGGACTGATATAAGTAAAAACGGCCAAGATAATGGAAAAGAACGTCGTATTTTTTGCTGATTCCATAAAATTATAGGCTAATCCCTTTAACCAATTGGAAAAATCATCTCTGGTTTCATGCTTAACTAATCTAAAGCTCTTAAGCATGATGATTTGTTCTGTAAAGGTAAATAACCTGATTATCGATTTTCGTATTTTCTTATCGTCAGTTAATCGCATTATTATTCCGATTTTTTCTGGTTGGATGGTAATTTATTATTTATTCATCATGATATTATTGAATAGATTGATGAATAAATAATTAAGTTATTGGAGTATACCATTATTTCCAGTTAAAAAAATGCGATTCATATTGAAAAATAATTAGGGAGCCGAAGCTCCCTAATTAGGTATTATAAAGAATCAACGGAAATTTATAACCATTTAGCTACACCGCCGTGGCGAGAACATGCACCTTTATGGGTTTTGCTCTTACTATAGGTTCCGTCTTTACAAAGGGCGCTATTAGCCCCTTTCTCTGCGCTTCCAGCTTTTGATTTCTTACTGTTGTTTTTCTGTGACGCTTTTTGGCTTTTTGATCCTTTGGTAACTTTCTTTTCTAATGAGCTAACGTTGTCTTTAGCCGTTTTGACATTATGTTCTACCGCGGTGGCTGTTTTTGAAGCGTGTTCGAGTGATACTGCTGGCGCTGCAAGTGCTGTACTTGAAAACAACACCAGTAATGCTGCAACTGATAACTTCAAGCTTTTCATCATATGTGTCCTCTGATTAGAGTGTCTTAACCCGAAACCAACTCTTGCAGTTTGGAGTATAGCTTTGAATGATTTCATTACAAATTTAGCATAGGAAATACTTATATTTCGATTTATGTCTGTTTTGTATTTTCTTTTTATAACAAGTGTTTGTGGTTTGTAGATATTACGGATATAGAAATCATGACATTTTTTTAAATGATTAAGGCTTTATGATGATGAGTTGCTTACTTGGCATAAGATAATAAAAATTGCTGTATCTGAATCAATGGCACTTCAGGCAGGGGCATGGCTGCTTGGAGTGGCACAGATGGTGTCATTTAACCACTCATCCTATCCCCAAAATCGCCGCCTCAGGCGCTTCCCCATTAACTAACTTCGCTGTTGCACTATCATAATAAATCCGCCCATCCACAATAAGTAAAGAACGCGGTGCTATTTTGGCGGCATCATCAAGATTATGAGACACCATCATTAAAGTGAGCCGGCGCGCATCACAAACTTGCGTCAGTAACTCCAACATTTCATTGCGCAAAGCAGGATCAAGTGCCGAAAATGGCTCATCGAGCAATAAAATAGGCTGCTGGCGTACCAGACAGCGTGCCAGTGCTGCGCGTTGGCGCTGGCCGCCGGAAAGCTGGGCTGGCAGGCGGTTAAGATAATCTTGCAGTGATACTTGGGCAGCAATTTGCTGTAGCGTCTTTTGTTGCTCACCCGTTAGCCGTAAGCCGGGATGTAATCCCAGACCGATATTTTGCTCAATGGTTAAGTGGGAAAACAGGTTATTTTCCTGAAACAACATTGAAACTGGCCGTTTGGAAGGCGAGGTATGGGTATGATTTTCACCATTTAACCAGATATCGCCACTTTCTGCGGATTGAAATCCTGCTATTAAACTTAACAGCGTGCTTTTACCCGCTCCGCTGGGGCCGAGGATTGCAACGCGTTCGCCTGCCTCAATATTGACATGGAAATGCATGGCAAGGTGTTCGTAGGTATAAATGACATTTTCGAGTTTAATCATGGCGTCGGCCCGGTAAGCGTTCAAGCACACTGAACAAGATAAAACAGAGAAGCAGCAGCAAGAAGGCGGTGACTGCACCGTCTTGACTGCGATATGCCCCGATTTGCTGATAAAGATAGAAAGGCAGGGTGCGGAAATCTTCGTTGCCAAATAACGTGACAACGCCAAAATCCCCAATCGATAAAACACAGGAAAAAGCCAGTGCTTGAGCCAAAGGAATTTTCAGTGCCTTAAGCTCAATCCAGCGCAGTCGGTGAATCCCTTGAATATTAAGGGAACGGCACAGGGGATTGTAACGTTCCGCCAAATCACGCATTGGGTTATCCAATACCTTCAGAGCATATGGGATCGCCATTAATCCATTGGTCAAGATAACCAATCCGTAAGGAGAATGTGGCAAGCCAACGGTGGTGTTCAGCAGAATAAAAAAGCCTGTTGCAAGAACAATGCCCGGCATGGCAAGGATTAATAAACCGCTGGTTTCCATTGCCTGTCCCCAGCGAGGAGAGTGGCGCAAGCGTAATTCACGGCTACTCCATAGCAGCATCATAGTCAGCATGACACACAGCAAACCTGCTCCCAGAGCGATAATGGCTGAAGTCGTAAAAGCTTGCCACAAAGCTGGCTGGCGCAGGACATTAAGTACAGCACCGTTCAGACCGTCCACAATGACCGCCAGTAATGGTGGGATCAAAAGTAGTAGTGCCATAACGATGAATAGCCCATCACACCCTTTTTGCAGCCATGAATCCTGCGGATTCCGCCATTGTTGCTGGTGACCGTAACCGACAAAGAGTGTGCCTTTGAGTTTTTGGCTGACCAACACCAGACCAAGACAGCAAAATAGCTGGATAAGCGCAAGCAGGGCAGCATGACCGAGATCGTAGTCATAGCTGAGTGCCTGATAAATGGCCAGCTCTATGGTGGTTGCTGCGGGGCCGCCTCCCAGTGCGAGCACGGTGGCAAAACTGGCAAAGCACAGCATGAATATCAGTGCACCCGTCGGCAGAATTTGACGGCGCAGATAAGGCCATTCTACAAAACGAAAATGCTGCCATTCATTCATACCAAGCTGTGCTGCGAGTTGCCGCTGCTCTATCGCAATATTTTCCAGCGATTGGAGCAGTAACCGGGCTGCCATTGGCATATTGAAAAAAATATGTGCCAGTAGAATTCCTTGCAGCCCGTAAGGCGTAAAACGGTATTCAATACCCATCCATTGGGAAATATTTGCCAACCAGCCGACTCGACCATAAACGGTCAGTATGCCAAAGAGGGCAACTAAAACGGGAAGTACCAACGTCATGGCGCATAAGCGTAGAAACAGCGCTCTACCGGGAAAACGACGGCGATAAAGTGCTCTTGCGAGGAAAATCGCTGGCGTCACCGATAACACGGCAGACAGGAAAGCCTGCCAAAAAGTGAACCGAATGACATGCCACAGGTAACTGTCGTCTAAGAACCCTTGCCAGTGGCTTTCCGGCGCATTGAACCAAAGCGCTCCAAATGCTGACAGAGCAACGACAAGTAACAGGCCGGAGGCAATCACCCCCGGCAATAACCAACCCGCAATTAACGGCTTACGGCGCTTTGCCATGTACGGATCCACTGATTACGGTGTTTGGCCACATCATCTGCGCTGAATTGCAGTGGTTTTGCGGGCATAGGAAGCTGCTTGAAAACCTCAGGCAGAGGAATGTCGATAACCGGATACATCCAGTTAGTCGTCGGAATTGCCTGCTGGAATGCAGGTGAAATCATGAACTGCATGAATTTCTGCGCCAGTTCAGGTTGCTTACTTGAGGCTAACTGAGCGGCGACTTCAATTTGCAGGTAATGACCTTCGCTGAATATGGCGGCGGCATAGTTATCTTTTTTCTCTGACAGAATGTGATAGGCCGGTGATGTGGTATAGCTAAGTACCATATCTCCTTCACCTTTAAGGAACAGCCCATAGGCTTCACTCCAGCCCTTGGTGACGGTCAGCGTTTTTTTGGCAACTTTCGGCCACTCCTGTACCGCTTTATCGCCATAAATATCCTGCATCCAGAGTAGCAGACCCAAGCCAGGGGTGCTGGTGCGCGGATCTTGATAAATCATCTTCAGATTCTGGTGACTGTTGATTAATTCATCCATACTTTTGGGAGGGTGAGGTAAGGTGTTCTTGTTGTAAACAAAGGCAAAGTAACCGTAATCGTAAGGAATGAAGGTTGCGCTGTTCCATGTGACAGGTAATTTCAGTTTTGAGGTATCAATATGGCTTGGTGTAAACAACCCTGTCTGCTGGGCAGCCTGAATCAAGTTGTTATCCAGCCCTAACACGATGTCTGCTGATGTCTTTTTGCCTTCCATTCTCACTCGGTTCAGCAGGGATACTCCATCTTCCAGGGCGACGAGTTTCAGTTCACAGTTACACTCTGCTTCAAAGGCTTTTTTAATGGCAGGTCCCGGCCCCCATTCAGAAGCAAATGAATCATAAGTGTAAATTGTTAGTGTAGGCTTGGCCTGTGCCGTTTGAGCAAAGACACATGCAGAGATCGATAGCGTACTGATTGCGATAAATCTGGAAAATAAGTTTTTAAACACTTTGCTCTCCTGTTGTGATTAGCAGATAGATAAAGGATTTGAGAAAGTGCTAAATGGAAAATATTTTTATATCAATGATTAGCGTCTCAAATTCCTACGTCGGTACTAGCCGGATCAGGTTCGACGGGTTTTTCTCAGCAATGCAGTTTTACAACAGCAGCACCCCGTTGAGATGGCGGTATTGTAGAGACTTCCGCTGCGGCTGCAAAGTCCAATGATAGAGGTTTACCGCTTGAGATGAGTGTGAAACAATTAGCTATCTTTTCAAATTTGTTTTATCGAGAGGTAGTCTGGTGATTGATGATGATGGCTACCGCCCGAATGTAGGAATCGTAATTTGTAATCGCCAAGGGCAGGTCCTTTGGGCTCGCCGTTATGGGCAGCATTCCTGGCAGTTTCCTCAGGGGGGTATCAATCCAGGGGAATCACCAGAACAAGCGATGTATCGCGAGTTGTTCGAAGAAGTGGGTTTAAATCGCAAAGATGTACGGGTTCTCGCATCTACCCGTAGCTGGCTGCGTTACAAATTACCCAAGCGTTTGGTGCGTTGGGATACAAAGCCCGTCTGTATTGGGCAGAAGCAGCGTTGGTTTTTATTACAGTTGCTTTGTAATGAAGTCGATATTAATGTGCAGCGCAGCAACGCACCCGAGTTTGATGGTTGGCGTTGGGTCAGTTATTGGTATCCTGTCAGGCAGGTGGTTTCTTTTAAACGGGATGTGTATCGCCGCGTAATGAAAGAATTCTCTTCCATTGTGATGCCAGTGCAAGAATCCGCTCCACAGCTACATTCACCTTATTTACATCGTCGCAGAAGAAGTTAGGTAACTGTTATGCTCATGCGCTTACGGGAAATTGTCGAAAAGGTTGCCATGGCAGCTAATTTGTCTGAAGCGCTTGAATTATTGGTCAATGAGACCTGTCTGGCAATGAGCACGGATGTCTGTTCCATCTACCTGGCAGATCATCAGCGGCATTGCTATTACTTGATGGCTACTAGAGGCTTAAAGAAGCCAAAGGAACGAGCGATCAGCCTGGCCTTTGATGAAGGTGTCGTTGGTGAAGTCGGGCGTTTATCTGAATTAATCAACCTCGCCGATGTGCGCGATCATCCCAGTTTTAAATATATCCCCCAAGTAAAAGAAGAAGGTCTGCGGGCTTTTTTAGGCGTACCGATTGTTTACCGTCGTCAGTTGCAAGGTGTGCTGGTTGTTCAACAAAATGAACGACGGCTATTCAATGAAAGTGAAGAGTCTTTTATGGTCACGCTGGCCATGCAATTGGCGGTTATTCTCGCTCAGGCACAGACAAAAGGGCTATTTGGCCAGTATCGTCAGACACGCATTAAGGCGCTTGCCATTTCCAGTGGCATCGTCATGGCTCAGGGTTGGCAAGATGGCTCGCAGCCATCACTTGAACAAGTTTTTGAAGTGTCAACGCTGGAATATCAGGCAGAACGTTCTCGGCTGACCGAAGCCCTTGAGCAGGCAACCGCCGAATGTCGCCGTATCAGCAAGCGTTTTACCTCCAGCTCACAGAAAGAAAGTGCCGCTATTTTTGACCTCTATTCTCATTTGCTGAATGATCCCAAACTTAAGCAGGATCTGTTTTCTTCCGTCGATAACGGGTTTGTGGCGGAGTGGGCAGTTAAAAGTGTTGTCGAAAAATATGCCGAACAGTTTGCCAGCCTGCAAGATCCCTATATGCGGGAGAGAGCTTCTGATTTACGGGCGCTTGGGCAGCGGGTATTGTTCCATCTGGATGGTTCTTTCACAGGTGATAGCGAATGGCCAGAGCGCTTTATTCTGGTTGCCGATGAACTCAGTGCCAATTTACTGGCTGAGATGCCACAGGAACAACTGGCTGGTGTGATTGTACGGGATGGCGCAACCCATTCCCATTCCGCAATACTGGTTCGGGCGATGGGGATACCAGCTATCATGGGAGCCGATATCCAGCCTGAATTACTGCATAATCGGATGCTAATCCTTGACGGTTATCGCGGCGAGGTTTTTGTTGAACCAGAACCACTGATTATTCAGGAATACCGACAGATTATTGAAGAAGAACAGGTTCTCAGCGAATTAGCCGAGGGGGAGCTGAAACAAAAAGCACAACTCAAAAATGGCGAAAGAGTGCTGGTGCAGCTCAATGCAGGGTTAAGTTTAAAATACGAGCAGCAGATAGGTGGTAGTATTGATGGTGTAGGCCTGTATCGTACTGAAATCCCTTTTATGCTGCACCGTGGTTTTCCATCAGAAGATGAGCAGAAAAACCGTTATCAAGAGATGTTGGCGCTTCTCCCAGATAAACCGGTGGTGCTACGAACATTGGATATTGGTGCCGACAAACAACTGCCTTATATGCCCATTAGTGAAGAAAACCCCTGTCTTGGCTGGCGAGGAATTCGTATCACGCTGGATCAGCCGGAAATATTCCTGATTCAGCTCAGAGCGATGTTGAAAGCCAATGTGCTGATCGGTAACCTGAAAATATTACTGCCGATGGTCACCAGCATCGAAGAAATTGATGAAGCCAAGAAGTTGATCGACAGGGCGAAAGCTGAAGTTGAACAGACAATTGGTAGTACGATTACCATGCCCCAGATTGGCATCATGGTTGAAGTACCCTCCACCATTTTCTTGTTGCCGCAGTTGAAGAAACGGATTGATTTTATCTCTATTGGCACGAATGACTTAACCCAGTATTTGCTTGCGGTGGATCGCAATAATACACACGTTGCCGCTTTGTATGACAATTTGCACCCTGCGGTCATTAAGGCCTTGAAACTGGCCTTTGATGAAAGCCAGCGTGTTGGTCTTCCCGTGAGTATATGTGGCGAAATGGCGGGTTTGCCGATGGGAGCGTTAATCTTAATTGGCCTTGGTTACCGTAGCCTGAGCATGAGTGGCCGAAGTGTTCCACGCATAAAATATTTACTGCGTCATTTGGATACCAACGATCTTGAGCTGCTTATCAAAGAAATATTGAAAGCAGAAACCAGTCAGCAGGTGAAAGCCCTGTCTACTGAATTTATGGAGGCCAATGGTCTCGGTGGTTTGGTGCGGGGGGGTATTTAGCTTATTTTGTGTAAATACTGCTCCCGCCTGAAGTAGGATGGCTCTTAATCCATTTTACTGTCTGTGATATTATTTGCGATTATTTGTCTTAAGACGTACAGATAATATTCATTCACACAACATTACTTTTAGTGGGGAACGATGAGCACTAGTTATCTGGCATTTCCTAATATTGACCCTGTCATATTCTCAATCGGGCCTGTATCCCTCCACTGGTACGGTTTTATGTATCTGGTTGGTTTTATTTTTGCCATGTGGCTGGCAAATCGACGCGCAGCAAAACCAAACAGTGGCTGGAATAAAAACGAAGTAGAGAGCTTGCTTTATACAGGGTTTGTCGGGGTGTTCGTCGGTGGACGCCTCGGTTATGTTCTGTTCTACAATCTCCCGATGTTCCTTGATAATCCGTTGTATCTGTTCAAGGTCTGGGATGGCGGCATGTCTTTCCACGGTGGTCTGGTCGGGGTTATATGTGCCATGTGGTGGTTCGCCCGCCGTACTAAACGTCACTTTCTACAGGTTTCTGATTTCGTTGCTCCATTGATTCCCTTTGGTTTGGGGATGGGACGTATCGGTAACTTTATCAATGGTGAATTGTGGGGGCGTGTTACGCTTGATACACCGTGGGCGATCTTATTCCCAAGTTCTCGCAGCGAAGATATCGCACTGGCGACAACCAATCCCTCTTTATGGCCGATTCTGGAAAAGTATGGTGTCCTGCCTCGCCATCCATCACAACTGTATGAAATGGTGCTGGAAGGGATAGTGCTGTTTATCATCCTCAATTTATTTATCCGTAAACCACGTCCGATGGGAAGTATTTCAGGCCTGTTCCTGATTGGTTACGGTGCCTTCCGCATCATTGTCGAGTTTTTCCGCCAGCCTGATGCACAGCTCGGGTTGTTTGAGGGGATCAGTATGGGACAGATCCTTTCCATTCCAATGATTTTAGTAGGAATTTTAATGATGTTTTGGGCTTGTAAATGCCAGCGTAATAACAAGGTACAAGAGGCAAAATGAAGCAGTATCTGGATTTAATGAAAAAAGTGCTGGAAGAAGGCACGGCAAAAGATGACCGTACAGGTACGGGAACACTCTCGATATTTGGTCATCAGATGCGTTTCAATTTGCAGG
Organism: Xenorhabdus bovienii; assembly: GCF_024721015.1. GTDB lineage: Bacteria > Pseudomonadota > Gammaproteobacteria > Enterobacterales > Enterobacteriaceae > Xenorhabdus > Xenorhabdus bovienii. Next base: position 79,882 of record NZ_JANAIF010000004.1, on the reverse strand, counting down.
ATGGTTTCCCGTTGGTGACAACCAAACGCTGTCATATTCGCTCCATCATCCATGAACTGCTGTGGTTCCTGAATGGTGATACCAATACCCAATATCTGCGTGATAATAATGTGACTATCTGGGATGAATGGGCCGACGAAAATGGCGATCTGGGGCCAGTTTATGGCAAACAATGGCGTGCCTGGGGCTCTGCAGATGGCCGTCAAATCGATCAATTGGCAAAAGTCCTTGAACAGTTGAAAAGTGACCCTGATTCGCGCCGGATTATTGTTTCTGCATGGAACGTCGGGGAGCTGGATAAAATGGCATTAGCGCCCTGTCATGCTTTTTTCCAGTTCTACGTCGCGGAGGGTAAACTGTCCTGCCAGCTTTACCAGCGTTCCTGTGACGTCTTTTTAGGGTTGCCATTCAATATTGCAAGTTATGCTTTGCTGGTTCATATGCTAGCTCAGCAATGTGATCTGGAAGTGGGCGATTTCGTCTGGACAGGCGGTGATACCCATCTTTACAGCAACCACTTAGAACAGACCAAACTTCAGTTGAGCCGTGAACCGCGAGCGTTACCTAAGCTGATCATCAAGCGCAAGCCGGCGTCATTATTTGATTATCGGTTCGAAGACTTTGAGATTGTGGATTATGATCCGCATCCGGGTATTAAAGCCCCAGTCGCGATTTAAACCTATACCCAATTTAAAAGATGAAGGGTATCTACCAAATTGTTAAAGAGCGGGTTCAGCCTGCTCTTTTTACATTTATCGGCGGTTGTTCTCAATATTAAAAAAATAGCGACTTGCCATTTCTGCGTATCGCCCCGCAAATAAAATGTAAACGTCATTTCATCGCTATATTTCCCTCGAAGCGCTTCGCATAACTCAATTAACCGCCTTTTTATCTCCCCATGAATCAAAGATATTCAGTTGCAGGAAAACACACCGATATGGCAATAAGACAATGGCAACAAAAAATGGAGGAAGTATTAATGGACAGTCTGGATTTACATTACTGGAATTACTGATAGCTATGGCCTTAATTTCAATGAGTCTATCCTGGGGGTTATATCATTGGGGGCAATATCAAAACCGCCTGCGTTTACAGTCAGCGGTACAGAATGTGTTGTCTTTTATGGAAAGGCAACAAGGGTTGGCAAATTATATGAATCAGGAGCGTACATTGTGGCTGGTGATAGGACAAACGTGGTGTCTGATTTCTTCGGTATCCAGGATATCTGATTGCCATGAGGGGGAGGGAGAGCGAGTTAACTCACCTTATGACGATGTATTTTTGGCATCAGCAACCAGTGATCGCATTGATTTTTATGGTGTCAGAAACACCGCTATGCCAGCCAGTTTTGTGCTGGCAAATTCAGCAGGAGAGATTAGCGTGGTGATTTCAGGACGTGGAAGAATCAGAACATGCAGCAATAATATTAGCCAACTTCCTAATTGTGAGGGAATAAAAGGTTCATGACATTGGCTATACCCCTTTTAAAGGGAAAACAGACCGGATTCTCCTTACTTGAAGTCATGGTTGCCATGTTGATCAGTAGTGTGATTTTTATCGCCATGACAAAAACTTATCCGGTTTTATCAGGTCAGATCCTCGATCTATACCGGAAATATCGCCTCCATTATCTGGTGAATAGAACTGTCTATATGATGGAAAAAGATCTCAGGCGTGCGGGTTATTGTCGGGACAGAAAACAATGTGAAGGTGAGCCATTGCTGATTAACAATAAAAATACAGAAGCTGCTAATTCCTGTTTTATTGTTGCTTTTGACCTTAATTTAAATAACCAATGGGAGAAGCCTGATCATATTGAATCGGAGTTTTTTGGTTATCGATTAAATAATCATGTCCTCGAATGGAAAAGAGGCGTGGAGAATTGTCAGGGAAATGGCTGGGAAAGATTGTTTGATCCAACGGAGGTTAGGGTTGATGTTTTTCACCTTGAAAAATCACAGGCAAAAAATGGGCTTATTTTTATTACGTTGTCCATTAATACCCGCTGGCTTAAATCTCCATCCATTATATATCGTCACCAAATGACAGTTCGCCTGCGTAATATAAGGAAATAATCGGGTGGATGGGCAGCGGGGCAATATTTTGCTGGTATCGATACTCATGTTAATGGCACTGAGCTTAATGATGTTGAAAGCACTCCATTATCAACAAGAGAGTGCCATGCTCATGATGATGGATGAGAAAAAGTACCTGAACGCTTTTCAGCGGGCAGAGTCATCGCTGGAATGGGGAAAGGTGCAGTCATGGCAATTCAATGCGCAGGAAGAGGAAAACTGGTTTTGCCAGCAACAGCCGGAATTTCATTTGCAAAGCTGCCTTAAACACTATGCGGATAATCTTTTTCTACTAAAGGGGGTGGCTCAGTTCGCGTCAGGGGAAACTCTTGAACTTTATCAATGGATGAAACAGATGAAAAACGCAAATAGAGATACACTTATTCCTATTGAAAGTGGTTGGCTGGATTTCTGCCCTGTTCCGCAGGCTGAATTTTGTTTATGAAACGATTCCATCTCCATCGACACGAGCGGCAAAATGGCATGAGTTTGCCGGAAGTTATGTTGGCATCTGTCGTGTTTGCGATCTCTTTGTTGGGCTTAATGCGTTACCATCAGGCACTGTCATCAAATTTTCAGCAGTACTGGTTGCAGCTTAAGGCGGTGAGATTGGCGCATGACCAGTTGGAACAATATGAGCGGTTGGAAGGGCAGATAGTGTTGGAGGAAACTGAATCACAGCAAGGGTGGAAAATCGAACTTCAACGGGAATTTCGTTCTTTGGGATGCTATCAAATAACCGTTAATGTGACAAAAAGTTATAATCAATCTAATAAATTAGATCGCTGGTTTTGTGCAAGTGGGGGTATTGATGTTTAGAGTTTATCATTCAAATCAACTCGATATTCTTAAGGAGTTGATGGCAATATTTATCGGGGAAAATCCCCTTACCGACCCATTTGGCAAAGAAGTGGTTCTAGTGCAAAGCCCCGGCATGTCACAGTGGCTGCAAATCCAACTGGCAGAAAAACTGGGGATTGCCGCGAACATGGAATTTCCACTGCCAGCTACTTTTATCTGGCAGATGTTTACGCAGGTATTGCCTGATGTTCCTAAAGATGGCTCATTCAGTAAGGATGCCATGAAATGGAAGCTGATGACGCTGTTACCCGGCTTGTTAACAGAACCTGAGTTTTCATCTCTCAGGCACTATCTCGACCAAGATATCGATAAACGTAAGATCCACCAGTTGGCAGGCCGAGTTGCCGATTTGTTTGACCAATATCTGGTTTATCGCCCTCAATGGCTGGAAAGCTGGGAAAGCGATCAGTCAATTGATGGGTTAAGTGATAACCAAGCGTGGCAAAAAAGATTATGGCTTGAACTGACAGAATATACCCGTCAGCTAGAACAACCGCTGTGGCACCGCGCTAACTTATATCATCGATTCATTTCAACTTTGCAAGAAGGCCGTTTTCCACTGGAAAAGCTGCCTGCACGGGTATTTATCTGTGGGGTATCTACGTTACCTCCTGCTTATCTGCAAATATTTAAGGCATTGGGGCAACATATCGATATTCATCTGATGTTCACTAATCCATGTCTGTACTATTGGGGGGATATCCAGAGTTATGCCTTTCTGGCCAAGTTAAATAGCCGTAAACCAAAACATTATCAAAGCCAGCAGTCACTGGAGCGATTTAGAGATCCAGAAAATGCGTCATCTCTCTTCAATGATGAAGGAGAGCAGAGTCTGAACAATCCCTTGTTGGCATCATGGGGGAAATTAGGCAGGGATAACCTCTACCTGCTATCGCAGTTGGAACCCGACTCTGATGTTCATGCTTTTGTTGAACTGGAGTCGGGTTGTATCCTGCATCAAATCCAGCGGGATATGCTGAATCTTGAAGATCACGCTCAAATTGGTTCCACGGAACACTCTTTCAAAAATAGCCTAAAAAAACGTCAGATTGATGGTGAAGACCGCTCGCTATCTTTTCATTCATGTCATAGCCCACAGAGAGAGGTGGAAGTTTTGCAGGATCAGATCCTGCGTCTTCTGGATGATGATCCCTCACTGACACCACGAGACATTATCGTGATGATGGCGGATATCGACAGTTATGCTCCCTATATTCAGGCGGTTTTCGGCAATGCACCGGAGGAGCGCTATATTCCCTTTGCGATTTCTGATCGTAAAGCCCGTCAGGCTCATCCCGTTTTGCAGGCTTTCATTACCTTACTGGAGCTGCCGCAGAGTCGTTTTACAGCGGAGCAGGTACTGGCATTACTGGAAGTGCCCGCACTGGCCAGCAAATTTGCCATTCAGGAAGATGGATTACGTCTGTTACGGCGCTGGGTGAAAGAATCAGGGATTTGCTGGGGGTTGGATGACGACAACATAGAAGCACTGTCGTTGCCTGCTACTGGGCAGAACACGTGGCGTTTTGGTTTGACACGTATGTTATTGGGGTATGCTATGGACAGTCATGCAGGCCCATGGAATGACGTTTTGCCTTATGATGAATCCAGTGGTCTTGCCGCAGAACTGGCGGGGCAACTGGCGGAATTTTTAATGGAGCTGAACCGCTGGCGTAAAATTCTGAGTGAAGAGCAGAGGTTGTCGGATTGGCTGGCAGTATGTCCGCAACTGTTGGAAACTTTTTTTGATGCGGATGAGGAAACAGAGCTGGTATTGGCCTTGATCACTCAGCAGTGGCAGAAAGTCATTGATAATGGTCTGAATGCTCATTACAGCGAGAGTGTCCCTTTGGTGCTGTTGCGTGATGAATTGGCGCTGCGTTTTGATGATGAGAAAATCAGTCAGCGTTTTCTCGCCGGTTCGTTGAATTTCTGTACTCTTATGCCCATGCGTTCCATTCCTTTTAAAGTTGTTTGCCTGCTGGGAATGAATGATGGCGTTTATCCACGAACTATTCCGCCACTTGGGTTCGATCTGATGGCAGAAAAAAGCCAGCGGGGAGATAGGAAGAGGCGCGATGATGACCGTTATCTTTTTCTGGAAGCCCTGATTTCGGCAGAAACGTGTCTTTATATTAGTTACATCGGTAAATCGATTCGTGATGATACAGAGTGTAATCCTTCCGTATTGGTCAACGAGTTACTGGATTATGTCTGCCAGAGCTGTTGCTTGCCGGGAGATGAGATGCTGAATGTTGATGACAGTGCAAGGAACGTTAGAAATCACCTGCTGTTACAACATACTCGTGTTCCTTTTGCGATGGAAAACTTCGTGCCTGATCATTATCAGCAAAGTTATGCCGCAGAATGGTTGCCGGCGGCCAGTCAGCAAGGCGTTTCACCCGTCGATTTTTGCCAGCCGATTGGGTTTGAGAGCAGTGAGATAAAGGAAGTGACGCTCGATGAGCTGATCCGTTTTTACCGTTACCCCGTCAGGGCATTTTTCCAGCGTCGGCTGAAGGTGCATTTTGTCATTGAAGAGACGGAACTGCCTGAAGAAGAACCTTTTGTACTCGATCACCTGCAACGTTATCAATTTAACCAACTGTTGTTGAATATCTTGATAGAAGAAGAGCCACCTGAATCTTTGTTTTATCATCTTCGTGCATCGGGTGGTTTGCCACATGGGGCGTTTGGTGAGGTTTACTGGCTGAATCAATTAGAAGCTATGCAGCCATTGGCAAATAAGATTCGGGAAGAGAGAATGGAGTCTTCTTTCATCGATTTACACCATGAGTTAGATACCGTGGTATTGACTGGAAAAATTCATCAGGTGCAGCCCGATGGAATTTTACGTTGGCGTCCAGCGAACTTAATGGCCAATGATGGTATCCAACTATGGATTGAACATCTTGCTTATTGTTTTTCAGGAAACAACGGTGATAGTGAGAGCCGCATGTATGGAAGGGAAAACAGCGAGTGGCGTTTTTCACCATTGACATCGGATGAGGCGAAAAAATATCTGAATCAGATGGTTGCCGGTTATTTTCAGGGCATGTCTGAACCTCTTCCTTTGTTTTGCCGAAGCGGTTGGGCATGGCTGGATGATTGCTTTGACAGAGAGAGTCAGGAAATCAATTTCAGTGAGGAAGCTCAACAAAAAGCTGAAAACAAACTGATGCAGCAATGGCTGGGAACACAGGGAAAAAGTGGCGAAAGCAGTGATGCCTACGTTCAGCGCGCATTTAGGCAAGTTGATCAATTATTTTGGGTGCGTATGAAACGCGAAGTACAGAGTTATTTGTTGCCTATGGCTTGTCATTTAAGTCGCTCTTCATCTAAATAAATAGGGAAAATATTGGGTTATGCCTAAATATGTTATTCGCATCATGACGATGCTTTTTCTGCTCTTTTGGGGAACCACAGCATATGCAAAGTTGCCTTGGCAGCCTTTGCCTGAAACTATTAATAAAAGTGAACGAGATCTTCGTCAATATAAAGCCATCCAATTACCCAATGGCATGACGGTTTTACTGGTTTCTGATGAGAAGGCCATTAAATCATTGGCTGCCATTTCAGTACCGGTTGGTCATATGGAAAACCCTGATAACCAGCTTGGTCTGGCCCACTATTTGGAGCATATGGTGCTCATGGGTTCCAAGCGATACCCTCAATCTGGGGGTTTCACCGAGTTTTTGCAGAAGCACAGTGGAAGTCACAATGCCAGCACTTCAAGCAATCGTACCGCATTTTATCTGGAAGTTGAGAATGGCTCACTGACAGAAGCGACAGATCGCCTTAGCGATGCCCTTGCTGAACCGCTTCTTGATCCGGTTAACGCCGATCGTGAGCGTCATGCTATTGATAACGAAATGACCATTGCCCGTGCTGGTGAGGGTCATCGTATATGGCAGGTCCGCTCTGAAACGCTCAATCCCGCGCATCCCAATGCCCGTTTTGGTGGTGGAAACCTTGAAACGCTGAAAGATAAGCCCGATAGTAAATTACAGACTGCACTCACTGATTTTTACCAGCGCTATTACTCTGCCAATCTGATGAAAGGGGTGCTGTATGGTCATCAACCGATCGACAAACTGGCTCATATTGCGGTAGAAACCTTTGGCCGTATTCCGAACCGGCATGCTTCAGTACCCGCTATTACGGTTCCGGCGATAACGGATAAAGAAAAAGGCATCATTATCCATTATGTGCCTTCGAAGCCCTACAAATCGTTACAACTGGAATTCAGCATTGCTGACAACAGTGCGGATTTTCGCAGCAAAACAGATACATATCTGGGATATCTGATTGGTAATCGTAGTGCGAACACGCTGTCTGACTGGTTGCAGAAACAAGGATTGGTTGAAGGTATCAGTGCCAGCGCCAGCCCGACAACGGATGGTAACTCAGGAACGTTTGGTATTTATGTTTCATTAACGGACAAAGGGTTTGAGCAGCGTGATCGGGTTATTGCGGCCATCTTCTCTTACATTAATCTGTTAAAGCAAAAGGGCATTGAAAAGAGCTATTTTGATGAAATGGCCAAAGTACTCAATTTATCATTCGAGTATGCGTCAATCGTGCGGGATATGGGCTACATTCAGTGGTTGTCTGATGTTATGCAGGATGTCCCTGTTTCCCATGTACTGGACGTCGGCTATCTTGCGGACGAATACAACCCACAAGCTATCTCCAGCCGTCTGGCTGAACTGACACCTGAAAATGCGCGTATTTGGTTTACCGGCCCGGAAGTGCCACATAACAAGGAAGCTTACTTTGTTCATGCGCCCTATCAGGTCAATAAAATCACACCACAACAGCGGACGGAATGGCGGAAACTCGAAAAAGAGGTTTCGCTCTCTTTGCCAGAACTGAACCCGTATATTCCTGATGATTTATCTTTGATTAAGGCATCTGGCAGTCAAAAACACCCGAGAATGATTTTAGAACAGCCAAATGTTCGTTTGCTCTATATGCAGAGCCAATATTTTATGGATGAACCCAAGTCCATCATCACATTGAATATGCGTAATGCGGATGGAATGAGTAATGCCAAAGATCAGGTTACTTATTCGTTATTGTCCTATTTGAGTGATATGGGATTGGATCAGCTTGGCTATCAGGCATCTGTAGGTGGCATGGGATTAACATTAGGGTATTCAGAAGGCCTGCAAATTGGAGTGAGTGGTTATACTCAGCACTTGCCTGAACTATTAACTTCGGCCATCAGCCAGTACATTACGTTCACACCCACTCAGGAAGAGCTGAATCAGGCAAAATCGCGGTATCGTGACCAAGTGAAAGCCGTCAATAATGGCAAGGCTTATGAAATGGCGACACACCCCGTCTCCCGTCTTTCTCGTGTGCCTTATTTTGAGCAGGCTGACCGTTTGAAAGTTTTGGATACCATCACGATTGACGATATTGTTAAATACCGTCAGAGAATGATTCAGCATTCGGCTTTACAGGCGGGAATTTTCGGTAATTTAACGGAAAAACAGAGTATCGATATCGTTAAGTCGGCACACAAGCAACTCGCAAATCAGGGTACTACGTGGTGGAGTGGCGACCATATCGTGGTTGATCGTGATTATGCGGTGAATTTTAAAGGAACTGCCAGCAGTACCGATAATGCACTGTCTGAAGTCTATATTCCAACGGGATATGACCGAATCAATGGTTATATCTATTCCAATCTGTTGGGGCGTATTTTGTCACCTTGGTTCTTTGAACAACTCAGAACATCGGAACAGCTGGGCTATGTTGCTTCAGTTTTCAACACTAGCGTGGGTGAACAATCGGGATTGGGCTTCCTGTTGCAGAGTAACAGCAAGCAACCCGATTACCTGCATCAACGTTACCAGAGCTTTTATCAACAGGCCGCAAAAAAATTACAGGCAATGTCTGATGCTGATTTTAAACAGTATAAAAAAGCGTTATTGACAGAAATGCGGCAGCCACCAGAAACTTTTTATGCAGAAGCATCCCGTTATAATTATGATTTTGGGAGTAATAACTTCAAATTTGATACACACGAAAAAACCATTGCCGCTACGGAGAAAGTGACTAAGGCACAACTGATTGCTTTTTATGATAAAGCGGTTATGAAGCGTCAAGGATTGGCACTGATTTCCCAAATTACCGGGAAAAAAGGGACAGCTCATCAATATGCTGAGCTGACAGGCTGGAAAACTTACTCTAACGTGTCAGATTTCCAGAAACAGTTGCCGGTTAAGGTGAATGCTCAGTGAGCACAGAAATACTAAACCATAAACTTAACCCATTAACACTGCCGCTGCATGGTCAGCGGCTGATTGAGGCTTCAGCGGGGACGGGAAAGACCTACACGATAGGTTTGCTCTATCTTCGTCTGTTACTCGGATTAGGCGGCGATGCCGCCTTTTTCCGCCCGCTAAATGTCGAAGAAATCCTTGTTGTAACCTTTACTGAAGCTGCAACGGATGAATTGCGTGGACGTATCCGTGAAAATATCCATCAGCTTCGTTTGGCGTGTATTCGCGAAGGAACGGAGGGAAGTGATCCTGTTTATCAGCAATTGCTGGATCAAATTCCTGACAGAGCAAGTGCTGCCAGTTGGCTTCTGGCTGCTGAACGTCAAATGGACGAAGCGGCAATTTATACTATTCATGGTTTTTGCCAGCGAATGCTGGTGCACAATGCCTTTGAATCCGGTGTTCTGTTTGACCAAACGTTGATTCAGGATGAATACCCGCTGCGCAAACAAGGCTGTGCCGATTTTTGGCGGCGTCACTGCTATCCGCTCTCGTTGTCAATGGCGACGGTGATCAATCAAGAGTGGAGTGGGCCAGAGGCACTGCTTAAGGATGTTTCCTCTCATCTACAAGGGGATATGCCTTATATCGTCAATGCGCCTGCCAGTGATGAAACTCTGATTGGCCGTCATGAAAAGATCATTGGTCTGATTGATACAGTCAAGCATCAGTGGAATGATGTAGCACCGGATTTACACGATCTCATTGCCAATTCTGATGTTGATAAACGTAGTTACAGTAAAAAGAATTTACCCAATTGGCTGAACAGTGTTTCTGAATGGGCTAAATCGCAGACTAGTGATTATCAGCTTCCCAAAGATTTAGATAAATTTTGTCAGTCACGATTGGCGGAAAAGACCAAAAAGGGAGAAACTCCTCAGCATTCGGTGTTTACTGTCATCGACGATTTATATCAGCAACCGCTAACACTGCGGGACATCATTATCTCCAAGGCAATTGTTGAAATACGTCAGTCCATCAATCAGGAAAAATTGATGCGCGGACACATGGGATTTGATGACTTACTGACGCGGCTGGACAGCGCCTTGCAACGGGAGGGAGGAGAACAGCTTGCGACGACTATCCGACAGCGTTATCCCGTTGCCATGATCGATGAATTTCAGGACACCGACCCGCAGCAATACCGTATTTTTCAAGCCATATATCGCGATCAGCCGCAAAATGAGCAGCGGGAGAATGGTTTGCTGTTTATCGGCGATCCCAAGCAAGCGATTTATGCGTTCCGTGGTGCGGATATTTTTACCTATATTCGGGCGCGTTCCCAAGTCAGTGCCCATTACACGCTGGAAACCAACTGGCGCTCTTCTGTGCCAATGGTGCAAGCTGTCAATAAGCTGTTTTCCCACACAGAGCGGCCCTTCCTGTTCAGCCAAATCCCGTTTATTAATGTGAAAGCAGCGGAAAAAAACCATAATCTGAGATTCTTGTTCCACAATCAGGAACAGGCTGCTTTGCAGTTTTGGTTACAGCCCGGAGAGGGGATTGCCAAAGGGGGATATGAACAAAGCATGGCGCGGCACTGTGCTGCTCAAATCCGGGATTGGTTGCTGGCTGGGCAACTGGGACAGGCATTTTTGCAGCAGGCAGAAAAAAGCCAACCCGTCATGGCGGCAGATATTACCGTGCTGGTGCGTAACCGTCGTGAAGCGGCACTGATCCGCGATGAATTAAATGCGCTCAAGATACCGTCGGTATTTCTTTCCAACCGTGACAGTGTATTTGATACGCCAGAAGCGAAGGATTTGCTTTGGTTGTTACAAGCGGTGCTATCACCGGAGAAGGAGCGTGAACTCCGGAGCGCATTGGCCAGTAGCTTGTTTGGCCTGAGTGCGCAGCAAATTGATCAGCTAAATCACGATGAAACCGCATGGGATCAGCTGGTGGATGAATTTTCCGGTTATGCCCGGTTATGGCGCTTCCGTGGGGTGTTGCCGATGCTACGGGCGGTCATGGTGAAATACCAGATTGCAGAAAATCTACTGGCCGGATATGACGGTGAGCGCCGGCTGACTGATGTTATGCACATTGGCGAGTTGTTGCAGGAAACATCACTGCAATTGGATAGCGAACATGCAGTGGTTCGCTGGCTGGCGCAACAGATTTCCCGTCCTGATCCACAATCAGAAACCCAGCAGATGCGGCTGGAAAGTGATAAGCATCTGGTGCAGATATGTACCATCCATAAATCGAAAGGATTGCAATATCCACTGGTTTGGCTACCGTTCATATGTAGTTTCAGGAAACAGGAACAGGCGATTTACCATGATCGTCAGAGTTTTGAGACTCACTTCAGTATCTTCCAGGATGATGAAAAGAAGGCACTGGCAGATGAAGAGCGATTGGCAGAAGATTTGCGTCTGCTCTATGTTGCCTTAACACGGTCTATTTATCACTGTAGTGTCGGGGTTGCGCCACTTATTCAAGGCAATAAGAAAAAAGCAGGCAATACGGATTTACACTTATCTGCCCTTGGTTATCTGTTGCAGAAAGGGCAGCAAGGTGATGCACAGTTACTGGCAGAAAGCCTTGATGAACTCAGTAATGGCGATATTCAGGTCACGCTGATGGAGGAAACTGATGATGCGCAGTGGTGTTCGCAAAATGACAACGAATCATTGCTGGCGGCCAGAAAATTCCGGCGCTCCATTCAGGATGATTGGCGGGTAACCAGTTATTCTGGCTTGCAGTATTCCTCTTCGCACTCTATTTCCCATGCGTATGCCAGCGCGTTTGGAGAATCGGTGGATGTCATTGTGCAGTCGATTGCCCCGAAACTGGATATTGATGCGCGTGGTGAAAAGCAGGAGGAACCCTCATCGCAGATGACACCACATACTTTTCCGCGCGGGGCATCTGCTGGTACCTTCTTGCATAGTATCTTGGAAGATCTCGATTTCAGCGAGCTGCCTGAGCAGATGTGGCTGGCAGAAAAATTAACGGCAGCCGGGTTTGATGAGAACTGGGCGCCAGTATTGCAGCAGTGGATAGCGGATTTCGTGACCGCAGAGTTGAATGAGCAGGGAATGCAACTTGCCCATGTTCCTCGTCATCAGCAACAAAGTGAAATGCAGTTTTATTTACCTGTCGATAAGCTGCTGCATTCACATACATTGAGTGCATTAACCCGTCGTTATGATCCGTTGTCTGCACAATGTACACCTTTATCCTTTCATCAGGTCAGGGGCATGTTGAAAGGGTTTATTGATTTAGTTTTTTGCTGGCAGGGTAAGTTTTATGTGGTGGATTACAAGTCAAACTGGCTGGGGGAGAGTAGTCAGTCATATACTCAGGAAGCCATGACCAGAGCCATGATAGAACATCGGTACGATTTACAGTATCAACTTTATACGTTGGCGTTACATCGTTATTTGCGTCACCGATTGGCGAATTATGATTATCAGCAGCATTTTGGGGGAGTTATCTACCTGTTTCTGCGTGGTATTGATAAGGCTAATCCAGGACATGGTGTTTATCGTTATTTGCCCCCCATTGAATTTGTTGACGAACTGGATAGGCTTTTCAGCGCTGCTGGCGAGGAGCAAGGCGTATGAGTGACATGAAATTATTGTTGCAGCAAGCCGTTGCCCAAAAATTACTGCGTCCGCTGGATGTGCAGTTTGCCTATGCGATGATTGAAAACGGAGATCCTCTGTTATTGCTGGTTACGGCATTGGTGAGTGCGGAATCGGGAGCAGGGCATGTCTGCCTGCCATTAGAGCGGATCTCGCCTGAATATTTATTTGAGGGGCGGCAGCCTGAATTGGCAGCATCGCTCTGGTCTTCGGCGGGGAAACCAAATCAGCAGCAAGTTATTTCAGCTTTACAAGCCTGTTCCGCAGTGAGCACTGGCGAATCTCCTGCCCCGATCATTCTTTCCCGCCACGCTCTTGCTGATTATCACCTTTACATGCAACGCATGTGGCAAAGTGAGCGTCGGGTCGCGGAGTTTTTTTCGTCGGTAGAATTTTCTGACGATATTGATGAAGTGCAGTTACGTCGCATTTTGGATGAACTTTTTGGTGTGACCGCCGAAGGGGAAATAGACTGGCAGAAAGTGGCGGCAGCAGTTGCTGTAACCAGCCGTATTTCCGTGATCTCTGGCGGGCCAGGGACAGGAAAAACGACGACGGTAGCTAAGTTGCTGGCCGCCTTGATCAAACTGAATGAAGGCAAAACACTGAGCATTCAATTGGCGGCGCCCACTGGCAAAGCGGCCGCCAGATTGACTGAATCGCTGAGTGAGGCAGTAGATAAACTGGCTTTAACATCACAACAATCGAATAGCATTCCTGAGCAGGCGCAAACGATTCATCGCCTGTTGGGAGCGCAGCCAGATAGTCAAAAACTGCGTTATCACCGCGATAATCCGCTATCTCTTGATATTTTGATCATCGATGAAGCCTCGATGGTGGACTTACCGATGATGGCACGTTTGATAGAAGCCCTGCCGCCACGGGCAAAAGTGATTTTCCTGGGGGATAAAGATCAGTTGGCCTCGGTTGAAGCGGGAGCCGTATTGGGGGATATTTGCCGCTTTGCTGAACAAGGTTATAGCACCAAGCGTGCTGAACAATTGAGTCAGTTGACAGGCTGTCAGTTAACATCGTATTCAATGCCTGATTCTGGAGAACATGCACTGGCAGTCCGTGATTGTTTATGTCTGTTGCGTAAAAGCTATCGTTTCAACTCGGCTTCGGGTATCGGGCAATTGGCATCGGCGGTTAATCAGGGGAATAGTGTCGGGGTATCTGCCGTATTAAGTCGGTCTTTGCCTGATGTTCACTTCAATCCTCTTTCAGGAGATGAAGATTATCAGCGTTTACTGACGCAAACTGCAGAAGGTTACTACCGTTATTTAGCGATGGTGAACGAACAGGCGGCTGACAAAGATATTTTGGCAGAATTTAACCGTTTCAGGTTGTTGTGTGCTTTGAGGGAAGGGCCGTTTGGTGTCAGCGGCTTGAACCAGCGGGTAGAGCAATTGTTACACCGTAAAGGCGTCATTTCTCTACCCAGAAATGCAGAGAGCCGTGGCTATGCCGGACGACCCATTATGATCTTGCGTAACGACAGTACACTGGGGCTATTTAATGGTGACATCGGTATTATGCTCAGGAATAAGGATAATGAGCTGAAAGCCCATTTCCAGCTATCTGATGGGACGATAAAGCCATTTCAGCCGAGCCGATTGCCTCAGCATGAAACGGCCTATGTGATGACTGTCCATAAATCCCAAGGTTCTGAGTTTGAACACACCGCGTTAGTCTTGCCGACTCAGTTCTCGCCAGTTGTCAGCCGGGAACTGGTGTACACAGCCTTAACCCGCGCCCGTGAAAAATTGACGCTTTACGCATATAAACCCGTCTTGGATAAGGCGGTGGGTACATCAACACAGCGGCGTAGTGGCTTGGCAGAATGGCTCAAGCCACAGGGAAAGTGCCAGTCAGGTCAGTGAATCTCTAAATTTAACATCAAGATTTTCGAACAGCGCTGGTAGTTATACAGCGCTTGTTTTTCCACAGGCAGCATATTGATTTCAGCAGGTTCAAAGCCTTTTTCCTGAAACCAGTGGATACTGCGGGTCGTGAGTACGAATAGTTTCTCCAGCCCTGCCTGTCTGGCCTGACCGGCGATGGAATTCAGCAACACTTCGCCACGGGAAGAGTTTCGGTAGTTTGGATGAACCGCAACACAGGCCATTTCACCAATTTTTTCGTCAGGGTAAGAATAGAGCGCAGCGCAGGCGATCGTTACATTATCGTGCTCTATCAGAGTGAACTTATCAATTTCCATTTCCAGTTGTTCCCGTGAGCGGCGAGCCAAGATGCCTGTCTGTTCCAATGGACGAATAAGCTCAAGAATGCCACCAATATCATTGATATTGGCTCGACGGATCTGTTCGGAGCGCTCCATGACTATCTGGGTTCCACTGCCTTCACGGGAGAATAATTCCTGAACCAGCGAGCCATTTTCCCGATAGCTGATCAAATGGCTGCGACGAACCCCACGACGGCAGGCTTTGATGGCTCCTCTCAAGAAGCGGACAGTACCTGAAGAATAATCTCCCTCACTTTCCAGCTCATTCAGTCGTGCTTGCCCCTCATTGGAAACAATTTCCGACAGGATATTTCCCTCTGCATCAAGTACGCCCTGTGATGAACAGAACCCGATCAATTTTTCGGCTTTTAATTTAATCGCCAATTGTGAGGCTATTTCTTCGGAAGTCAGGTTGAAACTTTCACCTGTGACGGAAACGGCAACGGGCCCAATTAATACAATGGAATAGTTATCCAGCTGCTGGTTAATGGCCTCCTCGTCAATACGGCGAACCCTGCCACTATGACAGTAATCAATGCCATCATCGACACCCAGTGGCTGGGCGATAATAAAGTTACCGCTGACAACGTTAATATTGGCACCTTGCAATGGTGTATTGCTGAGGCTCATGGAAAGACGGGCCGTAATATCAAGCTGTAGCAGGCCTGCGGACTGTTTGACCAGTTCCAGTGTCTTGGCATCCGTAACTCTGGTGTGCTTATGATAAATCGGCTGGCTATGGTATTCGGCAAGCTTTTGGTCGATTTGGGGACGAGCGCCATACACGACGATCAAATGAATGCCCAGGTTATGCAGTAGGCCGATGTCATTAACGATATTTGGAAAATTCTCGTGGGCGATAGCCTCACCACCCAACATAATGACAAAGGTTTTGCCTCGATGTGCATTTATATACGGAACTGAATGCCGGAAAACTTCAACCAATTCGGTACAGCGTTCTTTCATGAAACTCCCCTAATGAATTCTTATTCATAATTTTTGTATTTTTATTCTTTTTTGTCAAAAATGGCAAGAGGGAACATGGATAAAAATTACGATATTATTTATATTGATATTAATAAATTGAGAGAGCATAAAATGCTTTTTTTGATGACAGCCACTCGCTAATTAATTAGAGTTTGCCGCCTGACAGTCTTTTTTGGCAAGATTACCGCGTTTGGTTGTTTTTAAATGGAATAAACGATGAGTCATTCAGACCATAATTCTTCACGTCGCAATTTGTTGAAAGGCGCAGCAGCCATGTGGTTGTTGAGCATTAGCTCAATAGGACACGCAGCAACGTCAAAAATTATTGCTGTTCGTATCTGGCCTGCATCAAGTTATACCAGAGTGACACTGGAGGCTAATATTCCACTTAAATATCGTCAATTTTCTCTTTCAAACCCTAACCGGATTGTCATCGACTTGCAGGGTGTTCAGCTTAATAGTGTCCTGAGCGGTATGGGGTCGCAGATTCATCAGCGAGATCCCTATTTAAAATTGGTACGAGCCGGGCAATTTGATCCCAAAACCGTGCGCCTGGTGTTTGAAATTAAGCAGCCAGTTGCCCCGCATATTTTTACACTACCACCCATTGCGAAATTCAAGCATCGTCTGGTGTTAGATCTTTATCCGAGCAAGGCGGCAAATGTGGAGGATGATCCCTTGCAAGCGCTGTTGGAAGAATACAACAGCGGGGATTTGAAGAAGAATCTGCCTGCTGAAAAGAGAAAACCGGGGCGGCCGGGCAGGAACAGACCGATTGTTATTATGCTTGATCCGGGGCATGGCGGTGAAGATTCAGGTGCCATCGGGAAATACAAGACCCGTGAGAAAGATGTGGTATTACAGATTGCCCGTCGCCTGCAAACACTTATCAAACGTGAACCCGGCATGAAAGTATACATGACGCGTAATGAGGATGTTTTCATTCCATTGCAGGTCAGGGTCGCGAAAGCACGCAAGATGCAGGCGGATTTATTTGTCTCCATTCATGCGGATGCCTTTACCAATCGAACCGCCCGAGGATCTTCCGTGTTCGCGTTATCAACTAAGGGAGCAACCAGCAATACCGCTCGTTTTCTGGCACAGACCCAGAATGAGGCTGACTTGATTGGGGGAGTTAGCAAAAGTGGTGATGAATATCTGGATCATACTATGTTGGATCTGGTTCAAACCGCGACGATTAATGATAGCCTCAAGTTTGGCAGTGAAGTGCTCAAACGGATTGGCAAGGTCAATAAACTGCATAAAAATAGTATCGATCAGGCGGGATTTGCAGTATTGAAAGCACCGGATATTCCGTCCATTCTGGTTGAAACGGCATTTATCAGTAATCTGGAAGAAGAACGCAAATTGAAAACGGCGAAATTCCAGCAGCAAGTAGCGGAATCCATTTTTGCAGGTATTAAGGCTTATTTTAAAAGTGGTGTAGAGCTGGCGCGGCGGTGAAATATCCGCCTTTAATCAGTGCGAATAAAACAAACAGAATTAAAAAAACAAAGGGAAAATTGGAAAATACAAGGAAGTGAGATTGTGAAAAATACAAAAGAAAAGTTG
>NZ_JANAIF010000004.1:44618-62156 GCF_024721015.1 Xenorhabdus bovienii | reverse complement strand
GTTGCGGGGGCCGGATTTGAACCGACGACCTTCGGGTTATGAGCCCGACGAGCTACCAGGCTGCTCCACCCCGCGTCCGTCTACTACTTGCACATACTAAATGATAACATTCTTTGGTACTAAACCCTGCCGATATGACATCGTATAGGATTGGTTGCGGGGGCCGGATTTGAACCGACGACCTTCGGGTTATGAGCCCGACGAGCTACCAGGCTGCTCCACCCCGCGTCTGATGTCGGCACACTATACGCAGGTTCAGCGCTGTTGCAAGTTTTTTGTTGATATTTACCGATTTTATTTATTGCATGGTTAAAAATAGCACTATTTGTTGTATTTTTTGTTCATTTATGGGTTTATGGAACGGTAATCTATTTTTTCTTAACGACATTTTATTATTTACCGGGGTTTGATATTGTTCGTCGTCGAATCGTGATGACAGGAGATAAGGCATAATATGAAACTTTGGGGCAAATATCTTTTATGCGGGTTTGTCATTTCGTTATTATCGGGTTGCCATGTGCGTCCTACAGATCAAGGGCAGCAGTATAAAGATGGCCGCATCAGCGAAGATCTCCAGCTTGTTAATATTCCAAATGCACAAGGCTCCCCTATCAACGCCGGAGATTTTCAGGCACAAGTCAAATTTATCAGCAAATCTTCTCCTCGGCTCTATGGTAATAATCGTGCAACGCTTGATGCCATCCAGAATTGGATGCTGTCTGGTGGAGATCCGCGTGAATTAAACCAGTTTGGGTTGCTGGCCTATCAGATGGACGGTGATGATAATTACGGTAATGTTAAGTTTACCGGTTATTACACGCCAGTTTTGCAGGCACGCCATGTTAAGCAGGGCGAGTTTAAATATCCTCTATACCGAATGCCAGGTAAGTCGTGTTTTCGCCTGCCAAACCGTGCAGCTATATACAATGGGGCTTTGAATGAAAAATTTATCATAGGGTACACTAATTCCCTGATTGATAATTTTTTGATGGAAGTGCAGGGGAGTGGTTATATCGATTTTGGTGATGGCAATCCATTGACCTTCTTCGGTTATAGCGGGAAGAATGGCCATGCTTATCAGAGTATCGGCAAGATACTTGTTAACCGAGGAGAAGTGCCTCTTGAAAAAATGTCACTGAAAGCCATTCGCCAGTGGGCATCTCAACATAATGAATCAGAGGTACGAGAGCTGCTGGAACAAAATCCCTCTTTTGTTTTCTTTAAGCCCGAACCCTTTACACCTGTGCGGGGAGCCAGTGCTGTGCCTCTTGTCGCGGAAGCATCCGTAGCATCGGATAAGGTATTGATTCCACCCGGAACGGCGTTATTGGCGGAAGTGCCGATGTTGGATAAAACAGGAAAATTTACCGGGCAGTATCGGATGCGTTTGATGGTGGCATTGGATGTTGGAGGCGCAATAAAAGGCAATCATTTCGATATCTATCATGGTGTGGGTCATGATGCTGGAGAAGCAGCCGGTTTTTATAATCACTATGGCCGTGTCTGGGTATTGAAGAAATCGTCGCCTGGCTTTTTGACGGCAAACCAGTAAGATCCAGCCCAGTTAAAACAATCGATAAATTATCTCTATGGGGTAGGTCTTAGAGCCGATCCCATTAATTACGCCTACCGAGATAGGCTCTGATTCAGGATTTATTTAGTGATGCAAGTTTCTCTCTCTGATGCTTATCTTCAGCGTTTTGCTGGTACCGCGCGGTTATATGGCCAGAAAGCACTTTCATTATTTGCCCGTTCACATGTCTGTGTCGTTGGTATTGGCGGTGTTGGCTCATGGGCGGCGGAAGCATTGGCGCGCACAGGCATTGGGGCAATCACGCTGATTGATATGGATGATGTCTGTATCACCAATACTAACCGCCAGTTGCATACGCTGGTACAGAATGTAGGGTTGCCAAAAACCGAGGTGATTGCTGAACGGATACGGGCAATCAATCCGGAGTGCCAAGTTACCTGCGTTGATGATTTTGTGACGCCCGATAATGTGGCTGAGCTGATGTCTGCTGAGTTCAGTTATGTGATTGATGCCATTGACAGTGTGCGTCCAAAAGCGGCATTGCTGGCTTATTGTCGCCGCTATAAAATTCCGCTTGTTACGACTGGCGGGGCTGGGGGGCAGCTTGATCCTGCTCAGATCCAGGTGGTGGATCTGGCGAAAACGGTGCAAGATCCGCTGGCGGCTAAATTGAAGGAACGCCTGAAATCTGACTATCGCGTGGTGAAAAACAGCAAGGGTAAATTGGGGATTGATTGTGTATTCTCAACGGAACAGTTGGTTTACCCGCAATCTGACGGTACGGTCTGCGCTGCCAAAAGCACGGCGGATGGTTCGAAACGGATGGATTGTGCGTCCGGTTTTGGTGCCGCAACGATGGTCACGGCAACATTTGGGTTTATTGCCGTGTCTCACGCACTGAAAAAGATGGTGGCAAAAGCCGAGCGGGAAAACAGGCTTTAAAGCTTAGGTTAAGGTAAGGGTTTAAGAAAAATGTGAGCGGGCAATCTCTTGAACGGTGTTGATCAGGGATTTGATCCCATTGAGTCGCGAACCGCTCAGTTGTTGCTCAAGACCCATATGCTGAAATAACTCAGATAAAGGCGCCTGTAAAACCTGCTCCGCTGTTTTTCCTTCCACAGCAGTCAGGAGTACGGCTAATAAGCCTTTGACGATGCGGCCTTCGCTATCTCCATAAAAATGCAAACAGCCGTCAGAACGCAACTGATGCCCTAGCCAGACACGGTTTTCACAGCCGGACATTTCAATGTTCTGCTGTTTCAGTTCATCCGCTAGTGGTGGCAGTTTTTTGGCCAGTCCGATAAGCTGCCGATAGCGATCTTCCCATAACTGGCATTGCTGAAAATTTTCAATAAGTTGTTGCTCCGATATCTCCGTTCCAAACGGATGCGGGGCAAGGATTGAATCTGAAATTGATGTCATCGGTTATTTATCTTGCAATGGTATTCGGTGGATATTTTATTGGCCTAGCTTATTCTTCCAGTAGCGACAGGGCAAATTTCACAGCACTGACCAGCTTATCCACATCCTGCCGATTATTATAAGGCATAAAAGAAGCACGTAGGCAGCCGCTGATCCCCAGAGCATCCAACAGGGGCTGTGCGCAGTGTTGGCCTGAACGCAGGGAAATATTCTGTTCAGCAATCAACGTCGCCAAATCATTGTGATGTATCCCTTGGATATTGAAGGCCAGCAAACTGGCATTGGCGGCGCGGTAGCTGATAAACCCAGCCAAGATACTGAGCTGCTGCTCGGCATAGTCAGTCAGGGTAACGGCATGGGATTCAGCGAGCGGGATATCAACGGTTTTTAACCATTCCAACGTAGCGGCAAAGCTAACCACGCCCGCGACATTCGGGGTTCCCGCTTCAAAGCGATAAGGAACGGCTTCTGGTGTGAAACCGTTGAAAGATACCTGAGTCAGCATTTTCCCACCGCCCTGCCACGGTGACATTGCATCCAGCAATTCCCCTTTGCCATACAATACTCCCAGACCATTGGGGCCATACAGTTTATGGGCAGAGAAGGCATAAAAATCGATATCCAGCCGCTGTACATCAACGGGAGTGTGAACGATGCCTTGAGCGCCATCGACCAAAATCAGGCAATCATACTGGTGGGCGAGTGCCGTGACCTGCGCCAGATCGACTGTGGTACCAGTGACATTCGACATTTGGCTGATGGCAACTAGCCGGCTTTTTTCATTTAGCAGTTTTGCGAGAGTATTGATGTCCGGACGATTCTGATTGCCTATCGGCCATTTAACGATTTTTGCGCCTGTTTGTTCTGCCAGAATCAGCCACGGCAGCAGATTGGAGTGGTGTTCCTGTTCGCTGATTATGATTTCATCATCAGCATTCAGGCGAGGGCGAAAATAGCCTTGGGCGGTCAGATTAATGGCTTCGCTGGTGCCTTTTGTCCAGATGATATTTTCAGGCCGTGGGGCGTTGAGCAATTCCGCCACCAGCGAACGAGCTTGTTCATAACGGGCCGTCATGGCCTGTGCGCTTGCGTGTTGGCTACGATGAACCGTTGCACTGTGGTTTTGATAATAGTGCTGGGTTGCCTCAATCATGCATATAGGCTTTAGGGCTGTAGCCGCGCTATCCAAAAACACAGTCTGCTGTTGCAGGGCAGGAAATTGCTGGCGAAATTTTTCTGAGTCAAAGGATTTCATAAACGGTGTTAATTTCAACGTTGTGTCGTAAAGAATAAGTTTTTCTTTAACCAAGTGGAGGGGAATTCTACAGGAAAGTCGAGAAAAAAAGCACCGCAATTGCGGTGCATTAAAAAAATCACTATGGACAGACAGGGTAAATGTACAGGAAGTGAAAAAAAACAGTAGCATATGCTACAAAGTCTGGTCTACCAGACAACTTGCAAACACAACATCACAACCACAAAGCCAAAAGCTTCAATGTATCACTACAGAGTTACTTTTCGTTCCGGCTTAGGAAGTTGCGCACACTATAGGGATTTGCTGGTATATCATCAATGGACAAATTATAATGATTCGGATTACAAAAACTAATACCTGAGAGAAGAGAATTATTGGTATCGCCACTATCATATAAGAAACGAACATGTCTAAACGTTTACCACCACTTAATGCGTTACGCGTTTTTGATGCTGCTGCTCGTCATCTTAGTTTTACTAAAGCAGCAGAAGAATTATTTGTAACTCAGGCGGCCGTAAGTCACCAGATGAAAAGTCTGGAAGACTTTCTGGGATTGAAACTTTTTCGTCGCCGTAACCGCTCGCTACTGCTGACGGAGGACGGGCAGAGTTACTATCTGGATATCAAAGAAATTTTCACTGCTATCAATGATGCAACCCGCAAACTTCAGGCTCGCAGTGCCAAAGGTGCACTGACGGTAAGTTTGTCACCGAGCTTTGCCATTCAGTGGCTGGTGCCACGGCTTTCTGGTTTCAACCAGAGTTTCCCGGGCATTGATGTCAGGATTCAGGCGGTGGATAGAGAAGAAGATAAATTGGCAGATGATGTTGATGTTGCGATTTTTTATGGCAGAGGCAATTGGCCAGGCATGCGGACAGATCGTCTCTATCCTGAATATCTGCTACCCGTCTGTTCTCCCTCTTTACTGATGGGTGAACGTCCATTAAAAACGCCGGCAGATCTGGCCAAGCATACTCTGTTGCACGATTCTTCCCGACGGGACTGGCAGGCCTATATTCGCCAGCTTGATATGCAACAGCTCATCAATGTTCAGCAGGGGCCAATATTCAGCCATAGCTCCATGGTGATTCAGGCGGCGGTACATGGGCAGGGGGTCGCTCTTGCCAATAATGTGATGGCACAAAATGAGATTGATGCAGGGCGCCTTGTCTGCCCATTCAATGATGTTTTGGTCAGCAAGAATGCATTTTATTTGGTTTGCCATGATAATCAGGCAGAATTGGGCAAGATTGCGGCTTTTCG
Organism: Xenorhabdus bovienii; assembly: GCF_024721015.1. GTDB lineage: Bacteria > Pseudomonadota > Gammaproteobacteria > Enterobacterales > Enterobacteriaceae > Xenorhabdus > Xenorhabdus bovienii. The sequence goes on along the minus strand of NZ_JANAIF010000004.1, from coordinate 56,682 downwards.
GAAATGGATCTTGATGCAGGCCGCGAGTGAACAGGCAAGGTTAGGGTTTATTACTAACGAATGAAAACCGGATGTGTGAAGGAGTGTCATTTCATACATCCAGAAACAGGAGCGGAGCGATGAGCAGTCGTGTCATGCTTATTTTTGTGGGTATCAGCGGTTTTTTCTATGTGGCATTGGGTGCGATGGGTGCACATATGCTGGCACCTGTCCTGACGTCACGCCAAATGGAATGGATCCATACCGGCCTGCAATATCAGGGGCTGCATACACTGGTCATGATGGTGCTGGCTGTTTTGCTGATGCGGCAGCCAATGAAGCCGTTTGGCTGGGCGGGTATTTTTTTCGCTGCGGGAATGGTGTTGTTTAGTGGCAGTCTTTATTGTCTGGCCTTTTTACCGCTAAAATTTTTGGTTTATCTGACACCAATCGGTGGGTTCAGTTTTCTCATTGGTTGGTTATGTATATTAATTGGCGCTCTGCGTCTAAGGAAATTGGCGCCTAGCCATGAATAAAGTTGCTTTATATTGCCGCCCCGGGTTTGAAAAAGAGTGTGCGGCAGAAATTACTGATAAGGCGGGTAAGAAAGGAGTTTACGGTTTTGCCCGCGTAAAAGAAAACAGCGGTTATGTGTTGTTTGAGTGTTATCAGCATGATGATGCGGATCGTCTGATCCGTGAAATTCCGTTCGGTGAATTGATCTTTGCCCGCCAAATGGTGGTTGTGGGTGAATTGCTGAAAAATTTACCTCAGGAAGATCGTATTACCCCGATCCTTGGGATGCTGACTGGGGTTATTGAGCGTGCAGGCGAGCTGCGCGTAGAAGTGCCGGATAATGATGAAAGTAAAGAGTTGATGACATTCTGCCGTAAGTTTACGGTTCCGTTGCGTAATGCAATGCGTCAGGAAAAACTCTTGCTGGCAAAGGAAAGTGCTCACCGACCGGTGATTCATGTTTTGTTTATTGCTCCGGGCTGTTGTTACGTCGGCTACTCTTACAGCAACAACAATTCCCGTTTTTATATGGGGATCCCTCGTCTGAAGTTTCCGTCAGATGCTCCGAGTCGTTCAACGCTGAAACTGGAAGAAGCTTTTCATGTGTTTATTCCCCATGACGAGTGGGAAGAACGTCTGGGCAGTGGGCTGTATGCTGTGGATCTTGGTGCTTGTCCGGGAGGCTGGACTTACCAGCTCGTGAGACGGGGCATGATAGTTCATGCGGTAGATAATGGCTTGATGGCTGATAGTTTGATGGACACCGGACAGGTGAAACATCATCGTGTGGATGGCTTTAAGTTTGAACCCTCAGTGAAAAATGTTTACTGGCTGGTTTGTGACATGGTTGAGCAGCCGGCCAAGGTTGCACAGCTTATGACAGACTGGTTAGTAAAAAGCTGGTGCCGTGAAGCCATTTTCAACCTCAAGCTGCCGATGAAAAAGCGTTATGAGGAAGTTGCTCAGATCTTGCAGAAGATAGAACAGCAATTGAAAGAAAATGGAATTAACGTCCAAATTCAGGCCAAGCACTTGTACCACGATCGTGAAGAGGTCACGGTACATGTTCGTCGTATTTGGTCTGCATATGCAATGACCCGAGATTTTTAATTATTGCGAAATAGATAATCCTTTCTTAGGATCAATTTCCAGCAGATAAAAACAGTATTGTTTATTAAAAAATAATACTGTTTTTTTGTTATCAAATAAATTAATTTTAAAATTAATAATTTCTTCCGTAAATTAAATTTAATTTATTTGTATTCTAAAAAGATATATTAATTATTTTTACACGGAATAAAACTCACGCTATTTTATTCGAGAGTTTTGTTTCTAAGGGAATCTTAGAAAGAATAAAAAACTCTTACTCCCGTTATTATGAAAATTTCGGGCTTTAGATATAAATATTGTTTTTACAGGAGATTTATATGACCTCAAAGAATAAATATACCTATGTGGGGTTATCTGATTCCAAGTCCGTTCAGGATGTTAATGCACTTCTCACAGCCTACGTTCCAAATTCCGATCCGGGTATTCGTGTCGCACATACACCGCTGGGAGATAAAGCTCCCGATGAACTTGTGCGAACCAATTATCATTGGTCGAATAAAGTCGGCTCTTCCGGTGCAGTGGAATTATCATATCATTTTCTAGAATCTGCTCCTTCCGTGATGCCAAGATTTGGCATTGCCGGATTCAGTTCCTTTAATGATGAGCAGAAAGAGGCAGCAAGATTGTCTTTGCAATCGTGGTCTGATGTTGCCAATGTAAAATTTAATGAAGTCAGCAGTCTTTCTAAAGCCAATATTACTTTTGGTTTCTTTGATTATAGTATAACTGACGACTATGCGTTTGCGACTTTACCAAAAGGGCAGAATACGACTTATTCCTGGTATAGCGCGGAGAGTCATACTTTCATAGACAATGACATTGGCGTGAATGGCTATGGCCGCCAGACATTTACCCATGAAATCGGGCATACGCTGGGTCTGGATCATCCTACCGAGTACGATGCTTCTGATGCGGTCAGACCGACCTATATCAGTGTAGGTGAATACTTCGAAGATAGCCGTGCCTATACCGTCATGAGCTATTTCAGTGAAAAATACACCGGTCAGGATTACAAAGGGGCATTCTCATCTGCGCCATTGCTGAATGATATCTCCGCCATTCAAGACTTATATGGGGCCAATACTGAAACTCGTACAGGTGATACGGTATATGGTTTCAACTCCAATACCGACCGTGATTTCATGACCGCAACCGATGCCAATAGCAAACTGGTATTCAGTGTCTGGGATGCGGATGGTAATGATACGTTCGATTTTTCCGGTTTTACTCAGGATCAGCGTATTAACCTGAATGCAGGGTCTTTCTCGGATGTTGGCGGTTTGAAAGGCAACGTATCTATTGCCCGTGGTGTAACCATTGAGAATGCGATCGGTGGCAGCGGCGATGACATTCTGGTAGGCAACAGTGCTGATAACGTGCTGAAAGGCGGCGACGGCGATGACATCATTTATGGTGGCTTGGGCGGCGATCACCTGTGGGGTGGCGCAGGCAAGGATACTTTTGTTTATCTGAATGGCAAAGAATCACTGAAAGACAATCCTGACTGGATCCATGATTTTGTTTCCGGTGAAGACAAGATTGATCTATCGGACTTTAACTTTGGTGGTAAGGGTGATATCAAATTTGTTGATTCATTCTCTGGTAGGGCGGGTGAAGTCCTGCTGACTTACGACAAAGTGACCGATATAACCGATATGTCTATCAGCCTTGGTGGTAATTTAGCCAGTAATGATTTTCTGGTGAAAATTATCGGTCAGCCTGTAGCTGAAGCCGATTTCATCGTCTAATGCAGACTGGCATGTCACGATAGCGGGATACTGCCGTAGGTATTAATAATACGGCAGTATTATGGGGAGGAAGTCACCGTGTTACACAAGGGGCAAAGGTGTATAGCGAAGTCTTGTTTATTTAAATTGGCCTTATCGATAATGTTTTCTCTTTTTTTGATTGGAGGATGTATGGCGAGTAGTTTGAGACTTCCTGAACCGGCTGAACTGAAAGGGTTATGGCAGCTATCAGATGGAAATCAGGTATGCAGTATTGAATTAACGGATACCCGTTTGCCTGAGGGGTCAATTTGGGCGCTGAAAGGTGATTCTTGCCTGACCGAACTGATGAGGAACCCTGTAGAGGGTTGGCGTCCTACACCTGATGGTATCACTTTGACTGACGATGATGGCAATAGTCTGGCTTTTTTTGGTCATGAGTCCGAGCAATGGGTGGCATACCTTGTTGATGGGCGGGAACTCATTATGACATTCAGTGGCACGCATTCAGTGACAAAGTAAATGCAGTGACAAAATAAAACAAAAATAACGAATTACTGGGTAAATAAATCGTTTTTGCTTCAGTTAATGATGAAGGGATTGCAGTGAAACTACGCTTTCCAAAGGATGAAATCACGGATGTCATCCGTGCACGCAGCAAAGTATTCTGGACTATTGGCTTATTTACGGCATTTATCAATCTGCTGATGTTGGTTCCCTCTATTTATATGCTTCAGGTATATGATCGGGTTCTGCCCTCCAGTAATGAAATGACCCTGCTGATGCTGACCCTGATCACGCTCGGCATGTTCGCTATTATGGGGGGGCTGGAATATATCCGTAGCATGGTGGTGATCCGCATCGGTAGCCAGTTTGATATGTGCCTGAACCAGCGTGTTTATACCGCGTCGTATGAGTCCAACCTGAAAAATGGCTCCACCGATGCCGGGCAGATGCTCAATGACTTGGCTACTATCCGCCAGTTCCTGACGGGCAATGCGCTGTTTGCTTTTTTTGATGTGCCTTGGTTCCCGGTCTATCTCTGGGTCATTTTTCTGTTTAGCCCGTATCTGGGATTGCTGGCGCTGGTTGGGGCGATCATTTTGATCGCGTTGGCGGTATTGAACCAATGGCTGTCTCAGTCGCCTTTATCGGAAGCAAGTCATCTCTCCCTGCGCTCTGCTAATCTTGCCAGTACTAATCTGCGTAATGCGGAAGTCATTGAAGCCTTGGGTATGTTGCCGGCACTGCGTCAGCGTTGGTTTAGCCTGCATGAGCGCTTTCTCAATTTCCAGCGTATTGCCAGCGAACGGGCGGCATCTATCACCGCACTGACCAAAACAGTGCGCATGGCCTTGCAGTCGTTGATCCTCGGTTTGGGAGGCTGGCTGGCGATTGAAGGCAATATCACGCCGGGCATGATGATCGCGGGTTCTATCTTGATGGGACGGGCATTGTCGCCGATTGAGCAGTTGATCCAAGCGTGGAAAAGCTGGAGCGCTGTGCGTCTGTCATGGCAGCGGCTGGATAAATTGCTGAAGGCGCAGCCAGAACGCAAAAGCGGTATGTCACTGCCTGCCCCTAAAGGCATTTTGTTGCTGGAAAAAGTTGCCGCGATACCACCGAGTAAAACACAGGCCAGACAAACGGCGGGAAATCATAAACAGGTCTTGCAGGATATCAGTTTTTCCCTGAATGCCGGCGATGTGTTGGGCGTGATTGGCCCCAGCGCGTCGGGGAAATCTACGCTGGCTCGCCTGCTGGTGGGGATTTGGCCGTCACAGGAGGGTGTTGTCCGGCTCGATGATGCCGACATTTACCAATGGAACAAGGATGAACTGGGAGCATCGATAGGTTATTTGCCGCAGGACATCGAACTGTTTGGTGGCACGATTGCGGAAAACATTGCGCGTTTTAATGACGTTGATCCTGAAAAAGTCATTGAAGCGGCCAAAAAAGCGGGCGTCCATGAACTGGTACTCAATCTTGAACAGGGTTATGACACGGTGATTGGCGCTGGGGGGATGGGACTGTCCGGTGGGCAAAAGCAGCGGATTGGGCTGGCACGGGCATTGTACGGCAATCCGTCACTGCTGGTGCTGGATGAACCGAATTCCAATCTGGATGATATTGGTGAAAAGGCGCTGAGTCAGGCGATTACGCAATTGCGGGAACAGGGCAAAACTGTGGTGGTGATCACGCATCGGCCTTCTTTGCTCTCACAAACAAACAAAATTTTGCTGTTGGTGCAGGGAAAAATGAAAATGTTTGGCCCATCTCAGCAAGTTATGGCGGCGCTGTCGCAGTCAAAAGCGGTTGAACGTGCCTCGTAGTGTGGCTCTGCCATGTTTTTAATGACACGGTTTTAATCAGTGGGCAGAGTGAAATTTCTGCCTGGGAGTGAAGATGTCCTATCAGACCAACGCAAAAAGTGCGAAAAATGATGAATCGGGATTACTGCCGCTGGATGCAAATCACTACCTGCGGCTGGGCTGGCTGGTCATCGGTATTGGCCTCCTGGGGTTTTTCGTCTGGGCGGCCTTTGCCCCGCTCGATAAAGGTGTCGCTTCCTCCGGTATTGTGGTGGTGGATGGCAACCGTAAAACCGTGCAGTCGCCAGCCAATGGCATCATCAGACAAATTCTGGCATCGGAAGGGGAACAAGTTAAGGCTGGACAGATACTGGTGCAGCTTAGTCAGGTGCAGGTTAATGCCCAAATTGACTCCCTGAAACAGCAATTGCATACCACTCTGGCGACGGAAGTCCGATTGCTGGCCGAGCAGCAAGGGCTGGAGGTGATTTCCTTTCCGGCTACGTTGTCGGATCAGCAATCGGAGCCACGTATTAAGGATATTCTGGTATTGCAGAAACAGCTTTTCCTGTCACGTCGTGAGATGCTGAGAAGTGATCTGGCTGGGATGCAGCAGGTTGAAGAGGGGCTGAGTTTTCAGCTCAAAGGGTTGCGGGAAGCGCTGACGAATAAACAGCAGCAGCAGGTTTCACTCAAAGAGCAAGTGACCAATCTGCGGCCGTTGACCGAAGAGGGTTACTTTCCCCGTAACCGTTATCTGGAGTTGCAGCGCAGTCAAAGTGAGTTAAGTGGCAGCATGGCCGAGATGGCAGGACGCATTGGTCAGCTTGAAAAACAGTGTCAGGAAACCCGGCAGCGGATTATCCAGCGGCAGGCAGATTATCAACGTGAAGTCCGCAGCCAGCTTTCGGATGTGCAGGTGCAGGCCAATGAGCTGAAAAACAAGCTGGAAACAGCTCAGTTTGATTTATTCCATACCTCAATTACCGCCCCGGTGGGTGGCTCAGTGGTGGGGCTGACAGTATTTACTCAAGGCGGTGTTGTGGCTTCCGGGGAAAAACTGATGGAAATCTTGCCTGCCCAGAGTGCGTTAGAAGTCGAAGCGCGCTTGATGGTACATCTGATTGATAAAGTAGAAATGGGGCAGGATGTGGATTTGATGTTCACCGCGTTCAATCAGAACCAGACGCCGAAAGTGACAGGCAAAGTGACAGTGATCTCCGCCGACCGGCTGGTGGATGGGGTGACAAGGGAACCTTATTACCAGATGCGGGTCAGAGTGACACCAGAGGGAATGGCACAACTGGCAGGGCTACATATCAAGCCGGGCATGCCGGTTGAAGTCTTCGTTAAAACAGGGTCGCGCTCACTGTTGAGTTATCTATTCAAGCCATTGATGGACAGGGCGTCAACGTCACTGATTGAGGAGTAACGGGGATGTTCAGATCTAGTGGTTTTACGGGGCGTGTCCTGTTTTTATCTCTGTTTCTGCTGATGTCGTTTTCAGGTACGGTTCAGGCGCTTTCCTTAACGGAAGCTTACGCGCTGGCGCTGCAACATGATCCGACGTTTCAGGCGGCGATAAAAGCGCAGGAAGCGGGGCAGGAAGAGAAAAACCTTGGGCGGGCGGAATTACTGCCCAAGCTCGCTTTTAACTACCAATATGTTCCCCAGAATTGGCAGAAAATGGAATCCTCTTCTTCAGATTCAGGGCAAAGGGGAAGTACGGTCACGGAAAGTCGCAACCGCCAGTATCACAGCTACAGTGGTTCGCTTGTGCTGACTCAGCCGCTGGTGGATTTCGAGGCGTGGGCGCGTTACAAAACCCGTCAGGCCTACGCGCTGATGGGTGATGCCCGTTTTCGGGTAGACACCCAGCAACTGGCAGTCAGGGTAGTAAACAGCTATGTGGATGTCGCTTATGCGCAGGACAGGCTGGCGCAGGTTGCTCAGCAGGGCAGGGCTTATGAAGAACAACTGGAACGGAATCAGAAATTGTTTGCCTCCGGTGAAGGCACGCGCACTGATGTGGCGGAAACCCAAGCCCGTTACAGTCAGATTGTGGCGGATGAGTTAACGGTCAAAGATGAACTGGATACGGTGATCCGTGACTTGCAATTGCTGGTTGGTACACCTTTACCAAGCGACTTACCGGTCAATCGCCTGTCGCCTGTCCAGAACTTCAAGACTATAAAGCTGGCTTTTGCACATTATGCCGATTGGGAGCAGATGGCGTTGAGTCAAAACCCGCAGTTGGCGGAGGCTCGCCAGAAAGTGGCCGTTGCGGCTCAGGACATTGAGCGCAATCGGGCAGGTTATCTGCCAAAACTGGAGCTGTATGCTTCCCATACTGAAAATAAATCCAGCAGCGATAACATCATCGATCAAAAATATCGCACCGATTCAATCGGCTTGCGGGTATCGATGAATCTCTATAATGGTGGAGGAACGTCGGCGGCAGTGCGTCAATCAGCAGCGAATTATGGCAGAGCCAAATATGAGATGGATGCTGAAGCGGGAGAAATTCTGAATGCGCTGCGACGCAATTATAACGCCTGCATGAATGGCGAGAAGCGGATACGTGCCTATGAATCGGCAGTGGAAGCGGCTGAATTACAGGTTAAAGCGACTCAGAAAAGCGTGGCACTTGGGCAGCGGGTTAACGTAGATATCCTGAATGCAGAGCAACAGCTCTACATGGCTCGTCGTGATCTTTCTCAGGCCAAGTACCAATATATGAAATCCTGGATTGGGTTATTGAGTGAATCTGGGCAATTGAATGGGGAGGATATTCAATTAGCTTCGGGGTATTTTGAGTGATTAAATTTTACCATTAAATAAATTTAAATAACAAAATACTACCGTAAATACTCAATTTCGGCAGTATTTTGACTTCAAATAAGATAGTGCAAAGTACAACGGTCACTTACCTGTGATCTAACCGCAATTGCTGCAAATTGCCATTGAGCGATAAATCCGTGCGCAGTGAAGCCACTTCACGGCTGATATACGCCATTTCTTTATGGGCTGCCAATTTATTGCGCCATTTATCCGGCTGGGCTTCCAGATGTTGGAAAAGGTTATCCAGCGAGCCAGTTTGTTGTAGCAGAATGGCCGCTGTTTTTGGCCCTATTCCCTGAACACCGGGGATTTTACTGCTACTGACCCCTGCCAGACCCCAATAATCGGGGAGCTGGGCAGGGGAAACACCAAACTCCCGCTCAACAAAGGGTAAATCCAGCCAGCGTTTTTGGAAGTAATCGCGGATCTGGATATTCGGTGAAAGTAGCTGGCAGTAGCCCTTATCCGTTGAAACAATGGTGACTCGATGCCCCGTAGAAACAACTTTGGTTGCCAGTGTTGCCGCCAAATCATCGGCTTCATGCCCTTCGGCATGCCAGCAAGTTACCCCTAGTGCATTGAATGCCTGTTTAATCAGCGGCATTTCCTGCTGTAAATCGTCGGGCATGGCAGAACGCCCGGCTTTGTAATCGGGAAGAAGCTGGTGGCGCCAGCTATGACCACGGTCATCTTCATCGAATACCGCAACGGCATGAGTCGGAGAAGAATGGGTGATTAGCTGCTTTAACGCATGCTCACAGGCGGGAACACAAGGGCTTCCCTGCACAGCATGGATGCGTCGGATCAAGTTCAGTGCGTCTACAATCAAAAGATGTATCATGGTCGTTATGCTCCGTCCGTGGATTGATTCCTTGGCTTCAGCCTCATTGGATTTTAATGAGGACGTGACTTATTTGATGATTTTATAGCACGGCTCGTAAGCCGTACCTCCCGGCAATTTCATGCGATCCTGCCTGACAAAATCTTTCAATAGTTCATCCATATGGCGCATGATATCCACATCACCGTGGATTTTGAACGCTCCGTCTTTTTCAATGGCATGAATGCCCGCTTCTTTCACATTGCCCGCCACAATGCCGGAAAAGGCACATCGCAGAGCAGAAGCCAGTTTTTCGGGAGGCTGATTCGGATGCAAATTCAGGTTAGCCATATTGCTATGGAATGGCTCGAACGGATGCTGCAAATCATGGCTGATTTTCAGTGACCAGTTAAAGCTATAGGCATCTCCGGTAGAGCGGCGATGTTCTTTAACCTGCGGCATGGTTTTTTTCATCACTCGGGCGACTTCTGAAGGATCATCTATAATGATGCGATAGTACTGACGAGCCTGTTCTCCCAAGGTATTGACGATAAACTTATCGAGCACATGGAAGTAATCGGCACTCTCTTTTGGCCCGGTCAAGATCAATGGCAGCACTTGATCTTTATTATCAGGGTTCATCAAAATACCCAGTAGATAGAGCAGCTCTTCTGCTGTTCCCACCCCGCCCGGGAAGATAATAATGCCGTGAGCTATGCGGACAAATGCCTCCAGCCGTTTTTCGATATCCGGCATGATGATCAGTTCATTGACCAGCGGATTGGGGGGTTCTGCAGCAATAATGGAAGGCTCTGTAATGCCGATAAAGCGGCTTTTTTGGTAACGTTGCTGGGCATGCCCAACCGCAGCACCTTTCATGGGCGCTTCCATTGCGCCCGGCCCACAGCCCGTGCAGATATTCAGTTCGCGCAGCCCCAACTCGTTACCCACTTTGCGCCCATACAGATACTCTTTTTCATTAATCGAGTGACCGCCCCAACAGACGATCATATTCGGATCTTCTGAGAGATGAAGCGCTTTGGCATTGCGCAGAATAGAAAAAATGGTGTTGGTAATGTGCATACCATTTTCCATATTCAGATGGTGCACTTTCTGTGCACTGTCAATCTGCGCATGAACAAACAGAATATCCCGCAGAACCGCGAACAGGTTGGCTTGCAGAGAGCGAATGATTTTGCCGTCAACGAAAGCGTCTTCTGGTGGATTGACGAGTTCCAGTTTGACGCCACGCTCTCTACGCAGGACGTTAATATCAAAATCTTCATGTTTTGACAGCAACTCTTTGCTGTTATCTGTCTGGCTGCCGGAGTTGAGTACCGCCAGTGAGCAGTTGCGGAACAGGCGGTATAAATCACTGCTTGCGGTACGCTTGAGTGCATCGACTTCAAGTTGAGAGAGTAAATCCATTGATCCTAACGGGCTGACATGTGTAATCAAGAACGACTCCTTTATGCCCTTGGTGGGGTTTTCTCAATTTACTGGCGAGCCAGTCTTCCTGTTTCTGGAATAAAGGCTTCGTTACTGCGCCACGGGTTGATATCTAACCCTCCCCGGCGGGTATAGCGAGCATAAACCGTGAGTTTTTCAGGTGCGCATAACGCAATTAAGTCATTGAAAATACGCTCAACACACTGTTCATGAAATTCATTGTGATGGCGGAAAGAAACCAGATAGCGCAATAATTTTTCCTGATCGATTTTGGGGCCTTTATAGCGGATCTGTACGGAACCCCAATCGGGCTGATGTGTGATCAGGCAATTTGATTTTAGCAAATGGCTGACCAATATTTCATCAACGACCGAACCTGCTGCAGCATCGTTAAGATAATCGCGACTGAATTGATAATCATCAATTTCAATGTCCTGATTATCGATACATTTTCCTTCAAACTCGGCGATCGGTTGCTGGCTGAAATCGTGCAGGGGACGTAAAACAACATGTACATCACCGTTTGCGCAGACGGATAAATCCTGTTGCAGCGTTTTTTGCACGGTATCCCAATCTGCAAAGCGGGTTTGATTGAAACTATTCAGGTAAAGCTTAAAACTTTTTGATTCAACGAGATTCACACTGGCTGCACTTAGGCTGACATGGCCGATGGCAACTTGAGGAACACCGCGTGAATTGAGCCAGGAAAGTTCGTACATTGTCCAGATATCAGCGCCGTGAAACGGAAGATTATCAGGAAATAGCCCAAGTGGTTCACGGTTCATGCTGCGCGGAACCGCTTGCAGTAAAGTAGGATCGTAGTGATCACAGTAGGGTGTGGCTTTACCCAGAGTAAGTTGGGCGAATGCCTGATTATCTTGATACAAAGACATAGGATTCCTCAAAATTAATAAATAATTGCAACTGAGATAGGTTGTAGTGTATCAAGGAATTTCAATGGTTCGTATTTTTATTGTGCATTATTCACCATGCTTATCTCGTTAGCGCAGGGCTTCTGTGCGAATCTGAGTTTTTTATTTTCGATGGAATTATGGGTTCGTTTTTTTCCATCAATGATATGGGTAATAGTGTGATATTCAGATCTTTCTCTATTTTGCTATTCGTTGACTTTGTTAGTAATTTTATCAGGATGGCGATCCAAATAAGTATTAATGGGTTTTATTGAATATATATTTCTTTAAATAATATAATATAATATAAAATAATAATAAGGTTTTATTTAGAAATATATTCAAAGTATTACTTGTTGATATATCTATTGCTGGTGTTTTAATTTTATGATAATAAGC
>NZ_JANAIF010000004.1:0-44518 GCF_024721015.1 Xenorhabdus bovienii | reverse complement strand
GGATAATAAGCGGATAATAAGCGGATAATAAGCGGATAATAAGCGGATAATAAGCGGATAATAAGCGGATAATAAGCGGATAATAAGCATATAATAAGCATATAATAAGCATATAATAAGCATATAATAATTAATATTTTTTGGATTTAATAAATAGCAGATATGATTTTATATCTACTATTTATTGACGTAATAATTAACCAGAAATTAATTTTTCCAATAAGGGTGATCTGAATAGATGATGAGGATCATATTGTTGCAATGCTGCAACGGATGAAGCCCAATGATTATCAGCAGGCAAGCCATCATTAAATGAAGCCGGGATTGTTTTGGTCAGTGTATCATTATCTTCCCACGCGGCATTTGGGCTATAGGCCCAGCCTTTACTCCATTCAACACGGGCTAAAGCGTACGAGCCATCGAATTCTTTAAATAGCCATTGTTCAAACTTGCGACAAAACTCAATGGCATACGGGGTTCCGGGAAAGGTTAAAACATCGAGCCAAACAGCGACATCCCAATGAGGTTGATCCAAACGTGGGCGTATGGCAGACAAACTTGGCACGACAGCGGCTTCCTGCATAACGTCTTCAGGCGTGTCTAATCCGGTTACCCTGACTTCAAGAGGGCCATTTATTGGGTATTGATTTTTATATTGAAACTCTTTCATCAAGGATTGCCATTCAGAATAAAACTCATGCAGCACTCGCTGAATATCTGCCCGGCGCGTTAATACTGCATAACCATTTGCTGTCACCCGTAATGTCGTGGGTTTCACATATAGCAACAGGTTTTTACTCCAGCCCCAGATATCTTTTCCATTCTTTGGCAGAGTGGTATTCACCAAGGTATATTGCAGAGCGCCTATAGACGGCGTTAGCTGAGGAATACCAGAAAGCATCTCGTTGACAAGTTGAGATAACGAAGATGAGATATTATCGGAAAATGGATAGTTATAAGGTTCTGTCACTTCAACGCTGGAAGCCGGTTTCTCTGGTGCAACACTCCAGACCTTTAACCAGGGCTTATTGGTAAATGGAAATAAGATAACTTCTGCCCGACCACTTTTATCAAGAAAGTGGCTAAGAGTCCTCTGAGTATTTTTGCTTTGCACAGGGGAAAACAACTCAGCAGCAGGGATGTGAGTAAAACTTTCACACCGGAGGCGTTGATTCTGGCCTGCCTGAAGCTGGACTTCCAAAACCATTGAACACCCCAAATGGGTTAACAGAGAAGCGCAGCTGGGTTCATGTCGCTCAAAACGCTTAATGATATATTGCTGGCTTTCTGTATCCCATATGACGGCAGATAAGGCCAATATTGTGTTGCTGAGGGAACCGTAAGTGTACCCAGGCAGGCATGTTTCATTGAGTGCTTTGATTGCGGTTCCATGCCCATTTATTGCCAGAACGGCACCCAGCGTTAAATCTCCGGGGGCAGGGGTTGCGGTAAAGCCTAGCCCGTGTTTCTCCATTTCAGCCATTAGCGTTTCCATCAATATGCCAGTCTGTGCCGTAACGATAGAGAACTGCGAGCGGTGTTCGATGCTTACCTGAGTAAAATACTGGCTGAGATCCATTAACATAACCCGGGATTCAGGCCGCTGTTTTTGCGGAAGTATCAGCGGCGACCAATTATGAGATTGCCCAACGGGTCTCAGCTTATAATTTTCCTTCCAGGCCCAGTTAACGACGGCAAGAATTTCTTCAACAGAGCGTGGTATGCAACAGGGAATGTTATGTTGCTCAATTTCACCTGACCAATTCTTAAAATGCCTATTTTCCCATTTTATCCCGTTGGGAAAGCTGATTAAGTTATATTCTGGTTTAACATGGGGACATTCACTAGCTAAAATATTCTCTTTTCTCATTATATTTGATGAGTTCATATTTTTTATAACCTTAATAATGAAATTATTAGTTTGGATTCTTTTTCGGGTGTAAATAAAAAAAGAATTTTTTTCTAACGGGGTGTAATATATTTTTTGTGAAAGAGGTTCGATGTTACTCGATTAATATTAACAGGATAATTCCGCTTTTATTATCTTATTTGTTTTTTATATTAATTATGGTCGTGATTAATTTATTTGAATTAATTTATGAGATTATGGCATCATTTTCCGGGAGAGCACAAAATCTATGGTTCCCCCAGTTTTTGCAATACTCATTTTGATGTATGGTTGGCTTGCGTAAATCTATCCGGCATCACTCTAGGCAAGGATGCCTGCGCCTTGATGGGTTCCGTGTCTGATGTACCTAAAAATCTGTTCGGCTTCAAAGAGCCATTTTTTATGTTAGGTTTGTCATCAAGCCGTTCATGTCATCAATAATCAGTCTTCGCAAAACCAGATGGTAACTATTTAAATCAACGATAAAGTTGCTGATTAGGGTAACTTTATCGTTATCTTTCAAATACGGTTTGACGGGTTGTTATGGCCTAGGCTATCCGAGCTAACTTGTTTGCCAATGCACATGCGACAACGCAGAAATGCTTTTTCGTCAGCTGATTTCTGACCCAATCCGCTCATCGCATTATTTTTTGGATCATTTTATGAATGGCAACTATTATTTATAGTGATCATATTATATTGTAATTATTATGGCGGTAACTGTTATGAATAGTAACTATAATGACATGGGCTTGCCATCAAGCCGAAATAACCCTGTTGAAAAAGCAAGTCCGGGTGTGTTTGTGTTCAGGGGACCTGATGCCCCCATATCCCGTGGGTCGTAAAAATTATTAGGCAAGAACGTGATGAGCACGGTGCAGTGTGTCCTGATTACGTGCACTCTAGCACTGGCTTTTTGGTATCGGATATGTGGCTTTTGACCGCCCGCCATGCTGTCGAGCAAGGGGGGAGGCCTGTCAGGCCAGAAGACGTGTCCGTTAGGGGCTTTTACAGGACTCAAGAACCCGGCACACCCGTCTCTCAAGTTATGCTGCAAATCGATGCGATTGAATTTTCGCCAAACGGCGGAGATATCGCCGCGCTTCGATTGACTGCGCCCTACAGACTGAACGACTATGCGCCTGTTAATCTACTGCATTCTGCTCAAGGCATGATCGGCATACGTGTCCGTCTGTACGCGTATGCTGATGCAAACAATTACCGTTTGGGAACCGCATTCGGAACGGTATCTCGCGTATATCCAGATCCACAATATCCCCCAACGCAGCAATTATTAGTTCACTATGATGTGGGACAGGGCAGTGGAGTTTCAGAGGCAGGGGATTCCGGCGGGCCGGTGCTCTTGGGTTACCCGATCGACATCGGCCCACGTTCCTATGAAATGGTTGTTGGTCTGCATGTAGGTGGGGAGCCTCTTCAGGCTGAGGGAGATTTTGTGCTACTATCGGATCATCGAGATTTTATTGAGCCTCTCTTGATGCCACAGCTGATAGCCAGCATCTCGGAGTCAAACTATCAACTAGTAACTGCGCTTCATCTGTTAAATAATTGTAGTTATTTTGAACGTCTCGCAAGAGAGCCGTTCAGCCGCGAGGCCGTGCTGTCAGATGATGGGGGTACGACCCCCACTTCCTGTAATGCATTTGATTCGTACCGTTTCTTCTATAAAAAAGCGAGTGACGGTGACAGTTGGGACAACGCGACTGCGTATGAAGTCGACATTTCCGGTCAGTATCAAATATACGAACTTCCGATGGATCCTCCGTTTAAAGCGCACCTGCACAGCGATAGCGAGCTGTGGGATATTACGGCGCTCCCGGTCGGCCCTGGCGGGTGGAATGGGAAAGTATTTGGAGCGGGGAAAAATGGCAAGCCACTGCCAGGAGCCCAAAGTAACTTCTTTGTCAGAACAACCCCGACGGTTTCCCTGCCGACTAATCTGACGGTTAGTGAACAGCCGGGTATGCCCGGAATGGTTAAAGTTTCATGGAAGAATTCTGAATCCCCCATTTCCGGAACGATCAAAGGTTATACGCTATTCTCTATGCCTGCTGACCAGATCCCTTCCTCTTGGGCGGGATGTGAGGGCATTTCTGTTGCTCCGACCTCTTACGAAACGACCTCGGTGGTCATCCCCGTATCGACATCAAGTAACTATGCTTTGCTGGTTTTACCCGCTGTGGGTGATGGGGTTGTGGGTACGCAAGAGAATGGTACGCCTTACTCCGGAACGTATAGTGGTGATCAGGTTACGCTGATTGGCCCACCTGTCGTGCGATATCAAATTCCGAAGGGGGGTGAAAACATGCACATCGATCTCAATAGTCATGGCTATGGGATCATGGCCAATGTCAGCTTCGATGATCAGAATGATTACGAATGGGTTTGGTGCAAAGACAAGCCGGACGGTAATTACTCATCGGGAGGCGACTGGAGCTTCACCAGTGGGAAAAAATCCTCGATCCTCATCTTTGGTTCGCCCGAGAAACCCGCCAGATCAGCAGATTCCGGCTGGTATAAACTGAAGGTGGAAAATGCATTTGGTGTAGTGGAAACGAAGCCGGTTTTCGTCAGAATCGAACCGCCGCCCATGTAGGATAACCTTCATGTCGGAAGCCGCGTGCTGATCAGTAAGATCACCATGAAGTCACGGGAGAAGTCGGCTAGTCTGGCTTCTCCTTTTTTGGCGAAGCGAATGCACTGTTCGCGTACCGAATATCCATTTATGATCTCATTTTCCGGTTGTTATTTTGCTGAAAACTATATACACCCAATGGATTTTAAGATGCAGCGCGACGGCAAGGGAACGAATCCCCAAGCGCATAGATAACTATGTGATTGGGGTGAGTGAACGTAGCCAACAAAGCGGCAACTTGTAAGACGACAGGTATAAACCTAAAAATGATGGATGAAAGAACTCTATGACCTTCAATGTGGCAGAAGCACTTACTGATTTTACCCGACGTTATGTTGAATTGTGGCAGGAGGAGACAGGGCTGCCGCCAGCCAGCAGTGACCTTTATGGTATCCCTTCTTCGTGTATTGAGCGGACAGGGGATGGTGTGGTGTACTGGTTGCCCAAGCTGTTTTCTGTTCACGAAAAACTCAGCAAAGTGGAAACCGCGCTGGACATTCGCTTGCAGGATTCGATTCATGATTACTATGTTACGCAGCTCGCCGGTGACATGCCCGCCAGTTTTGAGGGGCAGAATCTCAGCCTGATTCAGGTATGGAGTGACGATGATTTTATCCGTTTGCAGGAAAACCTGATTGGGCATCTCGTGACACAGAAACGGCTTAAGCTTTCCCCGACGGCATTTATTGCGACGATTGATTCGGAGATGAGCATGATATCTGTGTGTAATTTGACTGGGCAGGTCATTCTTGAACAGTCTGGTAAACCTAAGCGGGTGATCTTATCTGCTGATTTGGCGAGTTTTCTGTCGGTTATCAAGCCAGCCACATCGTTGTAGGTGCAGACATCAGTTTGTTTTTTTGTGAGAGATGTCTCACATGGGGCGTGAGATATCTCTATTAATCATGAAATGAATATTATTTGCGAATATTATTTTTATTTTATATCAATAGCATGAAAATGATGATCACGATCTCCATTTTGTAAAGTCACTGACTGGGCCAATTCAGGTGGCTTGTTTCAACTCTCTGAATAATAGATCCTTTCAGTGTTCCATAAGGAACCACAGTAAAAAATAACCAGGGAATGATACCAACAGGAAGTGGGTTCAAGGATGATAAGGTATAGGCAGGAGCGCCAATACTATCAATATAATGATTTTGTAAGGAATAACTGACAGGGACGTATTTTGTCAGGGAATGAGCAGGGAGCGACCAATTTAGCCGGATTGCTATGACAATCAGTAAGAGGGGAGATTTTATCTCCCCTCTTTTTGTTTCATTTTATCCTGTTCTATTTCATTTTATCCTGCCGCAAGTTTTCCGATGAAATCATATCAGTGATACTCTTACTGCCCCAATGACGTGGTGGCAGCTTCTGTCATCTGATCAATAGCCAAGTATCAGACGAAATATCATGAATACCGAACAACAAATTCTACTTAAATTACAGCTAATTGAAGCTGACATGAAAGCGGCTGGCCTGTGGCGAAGTCATCCTCCCAAGCCGGAAGCTTTTGAAAGCACTGAGCCCTTTTCGCTAGATACGATGTCCGCAGAAGAGTGGCTTCAGTGGGTTTTAATTCCAAGAATACGAGCTATGATAGAACAAAACGCCAACCTGCCGACGGCATTTGATATCACACCTTATTTCGAAGAAGCCTATAAGGAAGAAGCAGAACGTTATCTACCGCTGCTTGAACATCTTCGGGAATTGGACAGCCTGTTTACACAGGATATTTGATATGCTGGATATCATTTATCAGGACGATCATATTGTTGCGGTCAATAAACCTGCGGGTTGGTTAGTGCATCGCAGCTGGCTTGCCCGCCATGAAACGGTCTTTGTCATGCAGACGCTGCGTGATCAAATCGGGCAACATGTTTTCCCCGTCCATCGACTGGATAAACCGACATCCGGCGTTTTGCTGATGGCGCTGTCAAGTGAGGTGGCGAGAACGCTTTCCCAACAATTTGAATGTCACCATATACAAAAAACATATCACGCCATTGTACGCGGTTATGTTGAAGGTGATGGTATTATCGACTACGCACTAATGGAAGAGCTGGATAAAATTGCTGATAAATTCGCTGATACTGACAGGGAAGCACAATCAGCAATCACTCACTATCGTTCATTGGCAAAAGTTGAATGTCCGGTAGAAATAGGACGTTACCCAACATCACGGTTCAGCCTGCTGGAGCTGATGCCAAAAACCGGGCGTAAGCATCAATTACGACGGCATATGTCGCATCTCCGGCATCCCATCATTGGGGATACCACACACGGTGATTTGCGACAAAACCGCGGGGTTGTTAAATATTATCAGACTGGCAGGTTAATGCTGCACGCCAGTCAACTCCAATTGGCGCATCCTGTGACAGGAGAGAATCTTCTTCTGACAGCCCGGTGGGAAGCTTCGTGGCAGCATTTGCTGAAGCAATTTGGCTGGCAGGGTATTTTACCTGAGTTGGAATGTCCAACCACTCATGAATGAACGCAGTACAAACAGGCTAAAGAGATCAATATTTATGGCAAAGATTGGTGTTTTCGTTGGTACAGTTTATGGCAATGCGCTGGCAGTTGCGGAAGAGGCGCTACAGATCCTTCAGCAGCAGGGGCATGAAGTTGAGGTTTTTGAAGATGCGACCTTGACGCAGTGGCAGAAATACCTGCAACAGGTTGTTCTGGTGGTCACATCGTCGACCGGACAGGGTGAATTACCCGATAATATCCAGCCACTTTATTCAGATTTGAATGATAAGTTGGGCCATCAGCCCGACTTACGTTATGGCGTTATCGCTCTTGGTGACAGTAGCTATGACTTCTTTTGTGGCGGTGGCCGCACATTTGACAAACTGTTACAGGAACAGGGAGCAAAGCGTGTGGGCGAAGTCCTGCTGATTGATGGTATTGACGTGGTTGAACCAGAAGTCTTTGCCCAGAACTGGGTTGAGGAGTGGGGCGCTTTACTGACAGAATAGATGTCACACCGCTTATGCCGAGCAGGATAAGCGGTGTAATGACACGGCTGGCGTGATTACTTGCGAGTCAGTTTTTCTAAATCCGCTTCGATTTCTGCAATCTTATTGGCAACAACATGCTCAAGATGGCGGAGATCGTCGAGGATCTTGTGTTTCAAATCGACTTCTACTTGATCACGTTTACAAATTTGATCCAGTTCTTCAATTACATAACGCAAATTAGTGTTAATCTCTTTGACTTCTTTGTAACCTTGCGCTGAATTGTCGTCAGAGATAGTTTTGAGTTGGCGTGGATATTTGAATTTAACACTTTTGGCAAAAAATTCGCCTTTATCCTTACGGAAATAAATCTTCAGAATATCGTTATTCGCTTCCTGACGGAGGCTATAGCGATCAATATCTTCAGGATGTGTGATCCCCAAACTTTTCAAGTTATCGTACATAGAGCGCCTCACCTAATTGAGTGCTAAAAAATAGAGATATCAAAAAAAATAGCGGATTTATTATCCGCTATTTTAAAATTTAGTCTATGTTTCTGAGCAGCTCATTAAGGCCAACTTTACCGCGTGTTTTGGCATCGACCTTTTTCACGATGACTGCGCAATACAGGCTGTAACTGCCATCTTTGGAAGGGAGATTACCTGATACCACAACAGAACCCGCAGGAACCCGGCCGTAATGGATTTCACCTGTTTCACGATCATAAATTTTGGTGCTTTGGCCAATGTAAACCCCCATTGAGATCACGGCACCTTCTTCTACGATAACGCCTTCTACAATTTCAGAGCGTGCGCCGATAAAGCAGTTGTCTTCAATGATAGTCGGATTGGCTTGCAATGGCTCCAGAACGCCACCAATGCCCACACCGCCAGACAAGTGAACGTTTTTGCCGATCTGTGCACAGGAACCTACGGTGGCCCAAGTATCCACCATCGTGCCTTCATCCACATAAGCACCGATGTTGACGTAAGATGGCATCAATACACTGTTGCGGGCAATATATGCCCCTTGGCGAACTGCGGCAGGAGGAACGACGCGAAAACCTTCTTTTTCGAAACGAGCTTGATCATAATCAGCGAATTTCATCGGAACTTTGTCGAAATAGCGACTTTCAGCCCCTTCGATGACCTGATTATCATTAATGCGGAAAGAGAGTAATACGGCCTTTTTTAGCCATTGATGCGTTACCCATTGCCCTGCGATTTTTTCAGCGACACGTAATTTGCCGCTGTCCAGCATCTGAATCACCTGATTGACGGCGTCACGGGTTGCTTCATCAACAGTGCTGGGGGTAATGTCAGTGCGGTTTTCAAACGCATTGTCGATAATGGCTTGTATTTCGATAATGGATTGTAATTTCTGCATCAGTATGGTGTTCCTAATTGTCAGTCAAATTGAGAATATTGTTATACTTTATCCTTGGTGTTGAGGGTTTCTGTCAACCTTTCTGATAATTCTCCCTTGATTTTGTTATCCAGCTCCTGATGGTCTTTATCTGCCAGCACAAAGAAGTCTTCAACGCGCTCACCAATGGTGGTAATCCGCGCGCCATGCAGGGAAACGCCCAGTTCGGCGAAAATATTGCCCACGCGTGCCAGCAGACCGGGTTGATCCAGTGCAACCAGCTCCATATAAGAGCGGCGGGCATTTTGTGCTGGTAAAAAACTCACTTTGGTCGGCACATCAAAATGACGCAGTTTAGCGGGAAGATTACGCGCTTTGGGCGCTTTCGGATGCGGATCGTTCACGACTTTTAATAATGCCCGGCGGATAGGTTCATGACGATCGAGCGCCAGCGGATGACCATTGGGTTCCAGTACAATAAAGGTATCCATCGCCATTTCATCGCGATTGGTAAAGATCTGAGCATCGTGGACACTGAGGTTACGTCTGTCCAACTCTCCGACTACAGCCGCGAAAAGCGAAGGTCTGTCCTGACACCAGATAAAAATTTCGGTTCCACCGTGGGAAAATGCGGTGCTGATTAACACCATGGGCTGCGCAGATTGATGTTGGATTAAATGGCCGGCATGCCAGGCCAGTTGATCCGGCGTATGGCGCAGGAAATAATCCGCATGGCAGCGGCTCCAGATATTGTGTAATTGTTCTTCGTCGGTTCCTTCCTGTCGCAGTAAAGCTAATGCCTGTAAACGATTATGGCGGACACGTTCACGCAGGTCAGGCGTATTCTGTATACCTTGGCGTAACTGGGTTTCAGTGGCGAAATAGAGTTCGCGTATCAGGCTCTGCTTCCAACTGTTCCACAATTTGGAGTTGGTGGCGCAGATATCTGCGACGGTAAGGCAGAGCAGGTAATTCAGCCGGTTTTGATTTTTGACTTGGCCGGCAAATTGCTGGATGACGTCAGGATCTTGAATATCCCGCCGCTGTGCAGTGACTGACATCAGCAAATGGTCGCGAACCAGCCATTCCACTAATTCGGCCTCACGGGTAGTCAGACCATGTTGGCGTGCAAATGTAAACGCATCTTTGGCGCCCAGTTCAGAATGATCGCCATTACGCCCCTTGGCGATATCATGGAAAAAGGCCGCCAGCCGTAAGAGTTCCGGCTGAGGAATGCGGGGATACAGTTCGACACATAAGGGATGGATCACCCGGTTGTTTTCATCGGCGAAACTTTCGAGTTTTTGCAGTACCCGAAGGGTGTGCTCATCAACGGTATAAGCGTGGAAAAGGTCAAATTGCATCTGGCCGACAATATTGCTCCAGAGCGGCATATAAGCACCTAGAACGCTATGGCGGTGCATCGGGAGCAGTGCGTTTTTAACGGCACGAGGATGGCGCAGGATATTCATGAAAAGTTTTCGTGCTTCGGGCAACTCACACAAAGGATATTTGAGGTTTCTACGGGCGTAGCGAAGCTGGCGTAATGTGGTGGAATAGATCCCCTTAATTTCCCGATGTTCAGCCATGTGGTAAAACATTTTTAAAATTGAGGTTGGATCTTGGATAAACAGGGTTTCATCGCTTAAGTCGATAAGATCTCCCCGCAACTGAAACGCTTCATTCAAGGGACGTGGTTTTTCATCGGGCTGTAATGTCAGGATCGCTTCATCAAAGAGTTGAAGTAGCATATCATTCAATTCACTGACACGGCGGGTCACTCGGTAGAAATTTTTCATCATCCGTTCGACAGGTTGATTGCGTTCTCCTTCATAACCGAGCAATTGGGCAACATTGAACTGACGTTCAAACAGTAGCCGATTGTCATAGCGCGTGACGACCAAATGGAGGGCAAAACGGATGCGCCAGAGAAAATCCTGGCATTCATTTAATTCATTGCGCTCCTCGCGGGTCAGGAAGCCGAAATCCACCATTTCATCCAGCGAAGCTGCCCCAAAATGGCGGCGAGCAACCCAAAGCAGGGTATGAATATCCCGGAGCCCGCCGGGGCTGCTTTTGATATCCGGCTCTAGATTATAACTGGTGCTGTGATAACGCTGGTGGCGTTCCCACTGTTCGCGGAGTTTTGCTGCGAAAAACGTTGCGGAAGGCCAAAAGTCATCGCTGAAAATGTGCTTTTGTAACCGCAGGAACAGAGGCAGATCACCGCAGATCAAACGTGATTCAATCAGATTTGTGGCAACGGTTAAATCCGATAACCCTTCATGCAGGCACTCTTCAAAGGTTCTGACACTATGGCCCACTTCCAGACGGATATCCCAGAGCAGGGTTATGAATTGCCCGATATTGTGGGCTTGATCTTCAGTCAGTTGGCTCTCGCTGAGAACCAATAAATCAATATCGGAGAGGGGATGCAATTCGCGTCGGCCATAACCACCTACTGCAATCAGGGAAAGTGAAGTGAGCTGATCGAAACCGTAAGCCTGCCACAGGCGCATCAGGAGACGATCAATATAATCACTGCGGGCTGAAATCAGTGCTTCTGGCGAGATCCCCGCTTTGAATGCCTGCTGAAGCCACAATTGAAATTCATCAACATGCTGTTTCAATGCCGGGCGTTGAAGATCATTGAGGGAAAATTCCGCAGGAGAGAGGGGAGGAATGGGCGCGTGTGCAAAGGTGATATCAACTGACATATGCAGAAACCTATGATGAGAAAAACGTGAGATGAACAGACGTTATTGGCAGATAATGAAGCCCTTGGGGACAGTTTATGTACAAGGGCTTCGATTATCAACGCCGTCTTATCTACGTGATTTCTGCCAATGATTGCAAAATCGCGCCAGCAGGCAATTATTCGTTAATCAGCACGGCTGAGATATGGGGTTCTTCTTCTTTGCGCAATGTCATGATTTCACAGCCATTGTCGGTGACGACGATGGTGTGCTCATACTGAGCAGACCAGCCGTGGTCTTTGGTTTTGACTGTCCAGCCATCTTTCATGGTGCGGATACGGGAATCGCCGGTATTGACCATCGGTTCAATCGTGAACGCCATCCCTTTCTGCAATACAACGCCACCATCATCGGCATCATAATGGAGTACATGGGGTTCTTCGTGGAAGACCCTGCCGATACCATGGCCGCAGTATTCGCGGACGACAGAGTAATCCTGCCCTTCCACATACTGTTGGATCGCTTTGCCAAGGCTGCGCAGGCGGATGCCGGGTTTCACCATTTTCAGCGCAAGGTACAGGCTTTCCTGGGTAACGCGG
The DNA here is from genome assembly GCF_024721015.1 of Xenorhabdus bovienii. GTDB lineage: Bacteria > Pseudomonadota > Gammaproteobacteria > Enterobacterales > Enterobacteriaceae > Xenorhabdus > Xenorhabdus bovienii. Next base: position 32,351 of record NZ_JANAIF010000004.1, on the reverse strand, counting down.
CACAGACGCTCGCCCTGAATAGTCGGTTTGCCGACAATGAACATTTTGGAGGTATCGCCGTGAAATTCCTCTTTGATGACAGTGACATCAATGTTGACGATATCGCCTTCTTTCAGCGCCTTGTCATCGCTGGGAATACCGTGACAAATCACATCATTGACGGAGATGCATACGGATTTCGGGAAACCGTGGTAGCCAAGACAGGCAGAAATTGCCTGCTGTTTATGGGTAATGTGATCGTGGCAAATACGATCAAGCTCACCTGTGGTCACACCAACCTTAACGTAAGGTTCGATCATTTCCAGAACTTCGGCTGCCAGACGTCCGGCAACGCGCATTTTCTGGATGTCTTCATCTGTTTTGATAGAAATAGCCATGAAATCGGTCCATTCAAGTCGGAAATTTACCCGACTGTTTGATGTTAACTAAGGAAAAATGCTGGTAGTTATGGTATCAGTCCACAGAATATCTGCCAATAACCGTTGACAGATCTGCCTACCAGAAAGCGGTAACAAATGTTGGAGTTTGGAGGCTATTTGTGGTATAAAGCGCGCCGGCATTCTGCATAATTGTTTCTGCCAGATTCGGTTTTTCAGCGATGCTAAATTAACTCATTTGTGTAAATAACACACACGGATCGACACATATACCGGGGTGCTCTCATGTGGTTCGCTCTTCTATGAATAGCTTCGCAGTCAAAGAGTCGGTGTTATGGGATCTGTGGAGGCATAACCCCAATTAACTTTATAGAGGTTTAAAATGGCAACTGTTTCCATGCGCGATATGCTGCAAGCGGGCGTTCACTTCGGTCACCAGACTCGTTACTGGAACCCAAAAATGAAACCTTTCATCTTTGGCGCTCGTAACAAAGTTCATATCATCAACCTGGAAAAAACTGTTCCAATGTTCAATATTGCATTGGCAGAGCTGAACAAAATTGCTTCCCGTAAAGGCAAAATTCTGTTTGTTGGCACCAAGCGTGCGGCCAGCGAAGGAATCAAAGAAGAAGCACTGGGCTGTGACCAATACTTTGTTAACCACCGTTGGTTAGGTGGTATGCTGACTAACTGGAAAACTGTGCGTCAGTCAATCAAGCGTCTGAAAGATCTGGAAATTCAGTCTCAGGACGGTACTTTTGACAAGCTGACCAAGAAAGAAGCGCTGATGCGTACTCGTGAGCTTGGCAAACTGGAAAACAGCCTGGGCGGTATCAAAGACATGGGCGGCCTGCCTGATGCTCTGTTTGTTATCGATGCTGAACACGAACACATTGCTATCAAAGAAGCAAATAACTTGGGTATCCCAGTATTCGCTATCGTTGATACTAACTCTGATCCAGACGGCGTTGATTTCATCATCCCTGGTAACGACGACGCAATCCGTGCAGTAAAACTGTACTTGGGCGCTGTGGCTACTGCTGTTCGTGAAGGTCGTTCACAAGATCTGGCTGTTCAAGCTGAAGAAGGTCTTGTAGACGCTGAATAATAAGGCATGCTCATTCTTGAGCCCTTATTGACCAGGTATTGAAATATATTGGTTAGGGGGCCTGTCACGGCCCCCTTTACATATCTGATATAGAACTATCCACGCGGAATATTATCTTCCCGCGAGACACATCGAGGAATAAAACAAATGGCTGACATTACCGCTGCTCTGGTAAAAGAACTGCGTGAGCGTACTGGCGCAGGCATGATGGAATGTAAAAAAGCACTGGTTGAAGCAAATGGTGATATCGAGCTGGCTATCGATAACATGCGTAAATCAGGTCAGGCAAAAGCTGCTAAGAAAGCAGGCCGTGTTGCGGCTGAAGGTGTTATCCTGGTTGAAGTTGCAGCTGACGCTAAATATGCGGGTATTGTTGAACTGAACTGTGAAACTGACTTCGTTGCTAAAGACTCTGGCTTCCTGGCGTTCGGTAAAGAAGTGATTGCTGCCGTTATGGCTGACAAAAATGCTGACATTGATGCACTGAAAGCTCAGTTCGAAGAACAGCGTGCTAACCTGGTAGCGAAAATCGGTGAAAACATCAACATCCGTCGCGTAACTATCCTGGAAGGTGACGCAGTAGGTTCTTACCTGCACGGTGCTCGCATCGGTGTTCTGGTTGCTGCTGAAGGCGCAAGCGAAGAACTGATCAAGCACGTTGCAATGCACGTTGCTGCAAGTAAGCCAGAATACGTGAACCCAACTGACGTTCCTGCTGATGTTGTTGCGCGTGAACACCAGATCCAGATGGATATCGCAATGCAATCAGGCAAACCACGCGAAATCGCAGAGAAAATGGTTTCTGGCCGCATGAACAAATTCACTGGCGAAATCTCTCTGACGGGTCAAAACTTCGTGATGGATCCAAGCAAAACGGTTGGTGACCTGATGAAAGAAAATAATGCTAAAGTTATCAACTTCATCCGTTTTGAAGTCGGTGAAGGCATTGAGAAAGTTGAAGCTGATTTCGCAGCAGAAGTTGCTGCAATGAGCAAGCAGTCTTAATGTTTTGAACAGAACCGCCAATCGGCGGTTCTGTTTTATTTCATGATGAATTTTTACATCTGGGCTGCATAGCATGGATGTGTAATTGTAATAAATCCCCAATATCCTTATCTGCTTAGGACTGAACACCATGGCAACCAATGCAAAACCCGTATATCAGAGAATCCTGCTTAAGCTCAGTGGAGAAGCCCTGCAAGGCGCAGAAGGTTTTGGTATCGATGCCAGCGTCTTAGACCGCATGGCTCAGGAAGTCAAAGAACTGGTTGAGCTGGGTATTCAGGTCGGTGTCGTTATTGGCGGAGGTAACCTGTTTCGTGGAGCCGGTCTGGCCGAAGCAGGAATGAACCGTGTAGTCGGCGATCACATGGGCATGTTGGCAACCGTAATGAACGGTCTGGCGATGCGCGATGCCTTACACCGCGCCTATGTGAACGCTCGTTTGATGTCTGCCATTCCACTGAATGGAGTGTGTGACAATTATAGCTGGGCTGAGGCTATCAGCTTACTGCGTCACGGTCGTGTTGTTATTTTCTCTGCAGGTACTGGCAACCCATTCTTTACGACAGATTCCGCAGCATGCTTGCGCGGCATTGAAATTGAAGCGGATGTTGTGTTAAAAGCAACCAAAGTTGATGGGGTCTATTCTAGTGACCCTGCTAAAGATACTGAAGCTGTTCTTTACAGTAAGCTCACTTATCAGGAAGTATTGGAGCGTGAACTGAAAGTCATGGATCTAGCCGCCTTTACTCTGGCTCGTGACCATAGTATCCCAATTCGTGTCTTCAATATGAACAAGCCAGGCGCACTTCGTCGTGTTGTGATGGGGGAAAGTGAAGGTACGTTGATTTCTCACGGATAATGCTCAGAGACACCGATGAAATTTGACGGTATGATCAGCGTACTGATGCTCCAAACTTAATGATACAGGGCCATGATATCTTATTTTGATATTCGTGGGCTACAAAATAACCAGTTCCCAAGGGTTTGTAACGTGATTAATGAAATCAAGAAAGACGCACAAGACCGCATGGAAAAAAGCGTCGAAGCACTGAAAAGCCAAATCAGTAAGATTCGTACAGGCCGTGCCTCTCCCAGCCTGCTGGATGGTATCAACGTCGAGTATTACGGCTCTGCGACCCCATTACGTCAGATTGCCAGCGTCGTTGTTGAAGACGCACGTACTTTAGCGATAACGGTTTTTGATCGTTCCATGACGCCTGCTATCGAAAAAGCGATTATGGCTTCCGATCTGGGTCTGAACCCATCTTCTGCTGGAACCATTATCCGTGTTCCACTGCCAGCACTGACAGAAGAGCGTCGTAAAGATCTGATCAAAGTTGTGCGTGGCGATGCAGAACAAGGCCGTGTGTCCGTGCGTAATATCCGTCGTGACGCCAATGATAAGGTTAAGGCACTGCTGAAAGACAAAGAAATCAGTGAAGATGAAGAACGCCGTTCACAAGACGAAATTCAGAAACTGACTGACAATTTCATCAAGAAAATTGATGAAGCATTGGCAAGTAAAGAAACTGAATTGATGGATTTCTAATTGCCATTTCACGAATATAACGCCGCAGTCCTTGCGGCGTTATTCTTTGCATCACATTTCTTTCTCAAGCGATGGACATACCGATCGGGACGGCTCAAACTATTGACATTTTATGTCAGTAGAATACTCAGAGTATTAAAATGAAACGCTTAACTATCCTTGGCTCAACGGGTTCGATTGGGAAAAGTACCCTCTCTGTTGTCAGAAATAACCTGGATAAATTCCAAGTTGTGGCACTCGTCGCTGGGAAAAATATTGAAATCATGGCACAGCAGTGTCTGGAGTTTCGCCCTCAATATGCGGCAATGGCGGATGCGCACTCAGCAACGGTATTACGGCAGTTATTGCAAGAGCAGGGAAGCCAGACAGAAGTGTTGTCCGGTAGGGAAGCCATTTGTGATTTAGCTGCGTTGGACAATGTTGATCAAGTCATGTCCGCGATTGTCGGTGTTGCCGGGTTATTGCCGACGCTGGCGGCTATCCGCAAAGGTAAGCAAGTCTTGTTGGCCAACAAAGAATCACTCATTACCAGTGGGCGTTTGTTCATGGAGGCGGTGAATCAATATCAAGCGCAACTGTTGCCCATCGATAGTGAACATAATGCCATCTTCCAGAGCTTGCCTGAATCTGTTCAGCACAATCTTGGAAATGCAAGTTTAAAACAACATGGTATCTCCAGTATTATCCTGACGGGATCAGGTGGGCCGTTCCGCAGAACCCCCCTGGAGAAATTGCTTGATGTCACACCTGATGAAGCCTGTGCTCACCCCGTCTGGTCTATGGGACGCAAAATTTCTGTTGATTCCGCAACCATGATGAACAAAGGGCTGGAATATATCGAAGCCCGTTACCTGTTCAATGCTTCTGCTGATGAAATTGAAGTGCTGCTCCATCCTCAATCAGTGATCCATTCGATGGTTCGTTATCAGGATGGCAGCATCATTGCTCAGTTAGGAACGCAGGATATGTGTACCCCAATAGCCTATGCAATGGCTTATCCTAATCGCATTGCTTCTGGTGCAAAACCTCTGGATTTTACTGAACTGAGCACACTCACTTTTGAAGCGTTGGATTATCGGCGTTACCCTTGTCTGAAACTGGCCATCGATGCCTGCCATGAAGGTCAGGCGGCAACAACCGCGTTGAATGCCGCCAATGAAGAGACGGTCAGTGCTTTCTTGAAAGATGGGATCCGTTTCACCGATATCGTGATGATTAATCGGCTGGTCGTCGAAAAATTAAATTTGTCTGAACCTCAAAGTATCGAAGAGGTCTTAGAAATCGATAAAGTCGCTAGAAAATTAGTAAAAGAAACGATTAAGACCTTTTCCAAATAGCGAATCTTGCTAATAAGTATATATTTGTTTGCGTTTTGGCAAATGGTATAGTTCGCGGGTAAATAATAGTTGTTATAATAGCCGGTTCAATATTTGTCACACGTTTTCCGAGTGTGTGCCAAAGATAGAGGCTTTCATTCGGGCCATGCCCCAGAAATAGCCGTGGTAATTGTTGACACGGCTTTTTCATGTTTGAAAGTATTTGAACCCATAGAAGAACCAGCTTAGTTATTTAAGGATCATTTTGAGTGATATCTTCCAGTGACTGTAACTCATTGCTAACGTTACCCAGACATGTTGCCATTATTATGGATGGCAATGGCCGCTGGGCAAAACAACGTGGGAAGTTAAGGGTTTTTGGCCATCGCGCCGGTGTTAAAGCTGTGCGGGTTGCCGTGAGTTTTTCGGTTAAACACAATATTGAATCACTGACGTTATATGCTTTCAGCAGTGAGAACTGGAATCGCCCACAGCAGGAAGTCAGTTCATTAATGGAGTTGTTTGTTTTTGCTCTTGATAATGAAGTGAAGAGCTTGCATAAGCACAATGTGAAATTGTCTGTTATTGGTGATATCAGTCGGTTTAGCTCACGGTTGCAGGAACGTATTCGCCGTTCAGTTGAATTGACGGCGGGCAATACCGGATTGCAGCTTAATATTGCCGCCAATTATGGCGGGCGTTGGGATTTGGCTCAGGGCGTTAAGCAAATCGCTGAAAAAATCAGGGCGAATGAGCTGGAGCCCGAGGAAATTACTGAAGCCACAGTGGGCAGCTTCATCAATTTGAGTGAGCAACCTGAAGTTGATCTGGTGATCAGGACGGGCGGCGAACACCGTATCAGTAATTTTCTGTTATGGCAGATAGCTTATGCAGAATTGTATTTTACCGATATACTTTGGCCTGATTTCGATGAAACTGTTTTTGAAGGTGCCATTAATGCCTTTGTTAAACGAGAACGCCGATTCGGCGGAACAATACCAGACGATGCCGAAGTGGGATCATAGGAGGAAAACTTGCTGAAGTACCGTCTTTTAACTACGTTGATATTAATTCCAATTGTTATTGCAGCACTGTTTTTACTTCCTCCATCCGGGTTTGGATTGGTTGTTATTACAGTATCAGTACTTGCCGCATGGGAATGGGGGCAATTTGCTGGGCTCTTCACACAAGCTAAACGTATTACGCTGGCCGTGTTATTTGCCGTAGGGCTACTGGCCTTACAGTATTCTTTGTCAGATCTTTCCCATCTTATTGAAAAGCCACTGATTGTATATCTATTGTGGGCTGGCATGATTTGGTGGGCTGCGGCTATCCTGTTGGTCATCACTTATCCTGCTTCTGCCTCAATCTGGAAGTCATCAACTGCACTGCGCCTGTTGTTTGGCGTTCTGACTATCGTGCCATTTTATTGCGGAATGATGGTGCTTCGAACTCAGGGATATGAAAACAACCCCTATCATGGTGCATGGTGGCTATTGTATGCGATGCTGCTGGTATGGGGAGCCGATTCCGGTGCCTATATTTTTGGCCGGACACTGGGTAAACACAAAATGGCACCGAGAGTATCTCCGGGCAAAACACTTGAAGGTTTGGTCGGAGGAGTACTGACTGCTACGCTTATTTCGTGGTTGTTCGGTAAATTTGCGCCAGTACCGGTAATACCTGAAAACTTATTATTGATTTCGGCTGTGGTTGTGATTGCCTCTGTCTTCGGTGACTTGACCGAGAGTATGTTCAAAAGAGAATCAGGCATCAAAGACAGCAGCCTGCTGATCCCCGGGCATGGTGGGGTTATGGACAGGGTAGATAGCCTGACAGCAGCAATTCCTGTGTTCGCGGGATTGGTACTGTTAATTTCTTCTGGATTTGGTCTCTGAGGGTACGTAATGGATATTCTCTGGAATCTGGCTGCATTTATTGTTGCATTGGGTATTCTTATCACAGTGCATGAGTTTGGTCATTTTTGGGTTGCCAGACGGTGTGGCATCTACGTTGAACGCTTTTCCATCGGGTTTGGTAAAGCGCTCTGGCGTCGCACAGATAAGCAGGGAACCGAATACGTTATCGCTCTTATCCCTCTGGGGGGATATGTCAAAATGCTTGATGAGCGGGTTGAGTCTGTCTCTCCCGAACGTCGTCATATGGCATTCAACAATAAAACCATCGGCCAGCGCGCGGCAGTCGTCAGTGCTGGGCCAATCGCTAACTTTATTCTGGCAGTCATTGCTTATTGGCTGGTTTTTGTGATTGGCGTGCCTTCTGTGCGCCCGGTGGTTTTGGATGTTAAGCCAGATTCTATTGCCGCCCAGGCAAATATTTTGCCCGGAATGGAACTAAAAATGGTTGATGGTATCGAAACCTTTGATTGGAATTCGGTACGTCTGGCCTTAGTGAGTAAAGTGGGTGAATCTTTTGTGTCAATGGATGTGATGCCAGTGGGTGCTTCTGCCAGCACGCAAAAAACATTAGATTTACGTGACTGGGCATTCGATCCATCCAAGCAGGATGTCTTGCTGTCTTTGGGTATTATGCCTGTCGTACCACGAATCAGCTCTCAGGTAGAGAACGTTTACCCGGGCTCTCCTGCTGAAAAAGCAGGTTTACAACGTGGAGACAGGATCGTTAAAGTCAATGGCCAGAATGTGGATGTCTGGCACACTTTTGTATCTTTTATCAGGAAGAATCCGAATGTTCCTCTAAAATTGGACGTTGCGAGGGCAGATAGCATAATCCCCCTGTCTTTGACACCAGAGGCCAGGCAGTTGTCCAATGGGCGTGAAGAAGGCTTCGCTGGCGCCGAACTTCAAGTTATTCCACTGGCGGATGAATATAAGGTAATTCAACAATATGGGGCTTTCTCTGCCATTTATCAGGCAGGAGACAAAACTTGGCAATTGATGAAGCTGACTGTCAATATGATCGGTAAATTAATTGTGGGGGATGTGAAACTCAATAACCTGAGTGGCCCTATTTCCATTGCCAAAGGCGCTGGAGTGTCGGCTGATTCTGGCTTGGTGTATTATTTGATGTTTTTGGCGCTGATTAGCGTCAACCTTGGGATCATTAATTTGTTCCCATTACCCGTACTAGATGGTGGACACTTGCTTTTCCTTGCTATTGAGAAGATCAAGGGAGGGCCAGTCTCCGAGCGTGTACAAGACTTCAGTTATCGCATTGGTACTATATTACTGGTGTTATTAATGGGGCTTGCACTTTTCAATGATTTCTCCCGCTTCTAAGGTGGGAGACCGGTTAGGAAAACGCATAACAACGATGGCGATGAAAAAGTTGCTCATAGCGTCGCTGCTGTTCGGCAGCGCCACTGCATACAGTTCAGACGGATTCGTGGTTCGGGACATTCAGTTTGAGGGTCTTCAACGTGTCACTTCTGGTGCAGCATTACTGAATATGCCAGTTCGCGTAGGTGATACAATCAGCGATGAGGATATCAGTCGCACGATTCATACACTGTTCGCGACTGGAAACTTTGAAGATGTCCGTGTCTTGCGTGATGGCAATACACTCGTCGTTCAGGTTAAAGAACGGCCAACCATCGCCAGCATTACTTTCTCCGGTAACAAATCGGTGAAAGATGACATGCTCAAGAAAAACCTTGAGTCCTCTCGTGTTAGTGTTGGTGAAGCTCTTGACCGCACCATGTTGTCTAATATGGAAAAAGGGCTGGAAGATTTTTACTACAGTGTTGGTAAATACAATGCTACGGTGAAAGCCGTTGTCACGCCGCTGCCCCGTAACCGTATTGATCTGAAACTCATATTTTCAGAAGGGATCTCAGCTCAGATCCAGCAGATTAATATTGTCGGCAATAAAGCATTTTCTACAAATGAGTTGCTCAACCGCTTCCAGCTCAGGGATGATATTCCTTGGTGGAACTTTATGTCTGACCAGAAATACCAGAAACAGAAATTGGCGGGTGACCTTGAAACCCTGCGCAGTTTCTACCTTGATCGAGGTTATGCCCGTTTCAGTATTGATTCGACTCAAGTTAATCTGACGCCAGATAAAAAAGGTATTTATATCACCGTGAATATCAATGAAGGCGCTCAGTACAAGATCGCCAGTATTGATTTGAACGGTAACTTGGCAGGTTATCAGTCTGAAGCCACAAAACTGACCAACATTCAGCCTGGGTCGCTGTATAACGGTACAGAAGTGACCTCGATGGAAAAGGCAATTAAAAACCTGCTTGGTCGCTATGGCTATGCCTACCCGCGAGTTATTACACAGCCTGAAATCAACGATACAGACAAAACGGTTAAGTTACATGTTAATGTGGATGCAGGTAACCGTTTCTATGTGCGTAAAATCCGGTTCGAAGGTAATGATGTTAGCACAGACTCTGTGCTTCGCCGCGAAATGCGTCAAATGGAAGGGGCATGGCTAGGCAGCGATCGTGTTGAACAGGGCAAAGAGCGTCTGGACAGACTGGGCTTTTTTGAAACGGTTAATGTGGATACAGAACGTGTAGCCGGCAGCCCAGATTTGGTTGATGTGGTTTATAAAGTCAAAGAACGCAATACGGGTTCCATGAACTTTGGTGTTGGTTTCGGTACTGAAAGTGGCATGAGCTTCCAGATCGGCCTTCAGCAGGAAAACTGGCTGGGAACGGGTAACTCTGTAGGGATCAGTGCCAGCAAAAATGACTATTCGACCTCTGCGGATTTGTCCTTTACCGATCCTTACTTCACAGTGAATGGCGTAAGTCTGGGCGGTCGTGTGTACTATAACGACTTCCGTGCAGATGATGCTGAACTTTCTGGTTATACCAATAAAGCCTACGGTACTGAAGGTATTTTGGGCTTCCCGCTAAATGAAAATAACAGGCTGGCCATGAGATTGGGCTATGCCCATAACTCACTGTCTGACATGCGTCCACAGGCAGCGATGTGGCGTTATTTGAAAAAAATGGGCAAAGAGCCGCCTTTTGAGGGCAAGGCATCGTTCGATTCCAATGATTTCCCACTGACATTCAGTTGGATATATGGCAACTTTGACCGTGGTTTCTTCCCAACTTCTGGTTTCAAGTCTTCAGTGGATGCCAAAGTGGCTCTGCCAGGCTCAGACAACCAGTACTATAAACTCACTTGGAGCGCTACAGGTTATTATCCGATTGATGATAAGAATTCATGGGTAATGATGGGGCGCACCCGCATGGGCTATGGTGGCGGTTTAGGTGGCAAGGAAATGCCATTCTACGAAAACTTCTATGCTGGTGGTTCTAATAGTGTCCGTGGTTTCCGTTCGAATAATATCGGTCCAAAAGCGATTTATTTAGGTAAGGACAAAGAACCAGAAAAAAATAGTCCATCCCGTGATGCTGTGGGGGGGAATGCGTTAGCGACTGCCAGCTTCGAGTTGATTACGCCAACCCCGTTCCTGGATGCGAAATATGCCAATACTGTACGGACTTCCTTCTTTGTTGATGCGGGAACCGTGTGGGATACCAACTGGAACAAAATTTACCCTGGCCTGCCTGACTACAGCAAGCCAAATAATATCCGTGTTTCGGCCGGTATTGCATTGCAATGGTTGTCACCGTTGGGGCCATTGACCTTCTCTTATGGGAAGCCAATCAAGGAATACGAAGGTGATAGAGCGGAGCAGTTCCAATTTAACATCGGCGGCACTTGGTAGTAATTAATCGTTTTTGGCGGAAAATCGCCTTATTATTAGATAAGGTGATTGTTAATTTTCCAACATGTAAAAAATAGCGTGGGTCAAAGGAGTTTATAGTGAAAAAAGTATTGTGTGCGGCAAGCCTTGGTATCGCATTAGCTTTCTCTGCGGGTGTTCAGGCAGCAGACAAAATCGGAGTCGTGAACGTTGGTGAAATCATCCAAAAGTTACCGGCTCGTGAAGCTGCTGTAAAACAGTTGGATAGTGAATTTAAAGGCCGTATATCCGAGTTGCAGAGTATGGAAGCTGATATGCAGGCCAAGGTGCAGAAACTGCAGCGTGATGGTTCAACCATGAAAGCCAGCGACCGCACAAAATTAGAGAAAGAAGTGATGGCACAGCGTAACGACTATGCCCAGAAGGCGCAGTCTCTTGATAACGATAGCCGTCGCCGCCAGATGGAAGAGCAGAACAAACTCCTGACCCGCATTCACGATGCCGTTAAAGTGGTTGCAGGTAAAGAAGGTTACGACGTTGTTCTTGATGCTAATACCGTATTATATTCCGTATCGGGTAAAGACATTACCGCAGATGTACTGAAACAGGTTAAATAAGTAGATGGTTTCAATTCGATTAGCTGATCTCGCTCAGCAGTTGAATGCGCAATTACATGGTGATGGCGATATCGTCATCACCAGCATTGCGCCAATGTATTCAGCAAATAGCGAACAAATTACATTTTTATCTGACAGCCGTTACACTGACAAACTTGCAGAATGTCAGGCTGCGGCTGTTGTGCTGCGTGAATCTGATCTTACTCATTGTAAGGTCGCCGCACTGGTTGTTGATAATCCCTATCTTGCCTATGCACGTATGGCACAAATCATGGATACGACGCCACAACCTGCACAGGATATTCACCCATCAGCCGTGATATTTTCTGAAGTGCAATTGGGGAAAAATGTGGCGGTTGGTGCAAATGCCGTTGTCGAATCTGGCGTTGTTCTGGGTGATAATGTCATTGTCGGTGCGGGTTGCTTTATTGGCAAAAATACGCGTATTGGTGCAGGAACCCGCCTTTGGGCCAATGTATCAGTATACCATAACGTTGAAATTGGCGAACAGTGCCTTATTCAGTCAGGCACCGTGATCGGGTCGGATGGTTTTGGCTATGCCAATGACCGTGGCAACTGGATTAAAATTCCACAGTTAGGCTCAGTGATCATCGGTGACCGCGTTGAAATCGGTGCTTCTACGACTATCGATCGCGGAGCGCTGGATAACACAGTTATCGGTAATGGTGTTATCATTGACAACCAGTGCCAAATTGCTCACAACGTCATAATTGGTGACAACACAGCAGTGGCTGGTGGTGCCACTATGGCGGGTAGCCTGAAAATTGGTCGTTATTGTATGATTGGTGGAGCCAGCGTCATTAATGGGCATATAGAAATCTGTGATAAAGTGACCGTGACCGGTATGGGCATGGTGATGCGTCCAATTACAGAGCCTGGTGTATACTCGTCTGGTATCCCATTACAACCGAACAAAGTTTGGCGTAAAACTGCTGCTTTAGTCATGAATATCAATGAAATGAATAAACGGCTTAAATCTGTAGAACGCCAGCTTGAAGGTGAAAACGAGTAATCATACAAACGTTTTTGGTTATGTTTTTATTTTTGCGGCCTGCCTGATAACTCTGCATTTGGAGTTAACGCAGGCCGTGTCGTTAATACTATGATTCTTATATAGACAGGAAGAGTATTTAGATGAGTGATAATCGTACTCTGCAAATTGAAGAGATTTTGGATTTGCTACCTCACCGCTACCCGTTTCTGCTGGTAGACCGTGTTTTGGATTTTGAGGAAGGTAAATTCCTACGCGCAGTCAAAAATGTATCATTTAATGAGCCATTCTTTCAGGGACATTTTCCGGGTAAGCCAATTTTCCCAGGCGTCCTGATCCTTGAAGCAATGGCTCAGGCAACCGGAATTCTGGCATTCAAAAGCGTTGGCTCACTGGCACCGGGTGAGTTGTATTACTTTGCCGCTATTGATGGTGCTCGTTTCAAGCGTCCGGTTCTGCCAGGTGATCAAATGATTCTGGAAGTTGAATTTATTAAAGAACGTCGCGGTGTTGCGCGTTTTAGGGGCGTAGCAAAAGTCGATGGAGAAGTGGCTTGCGAAGCTGAAATGATGTGTGCTCGCCGTCGTGAGGCTTAATATATGATTGATCAAACTGCTGTTATTCATCCCTCTTCCATTGTTGAAGAGGGTGCAGTTATTGGTGCCAATGTCCGTATTGGCCCATTTTGCTATATCGGCTCTCAGGTTGAGATCGGTGAAGGGACTGAAGTTAAATCCCATGTTGTGATCAACGGGATCACCAAGATTGGCCGTGATAACCAGATTTATCAATTTGCCTCTATTGGTGAAGTAAATCAGGATCTCAAATATCAGGGTGAACCGACTCGCGTTGAGATTGGTGATCGTAACCGTATTCGTGAAAGCGTATCGATTCATCGTGGCACCGTTCAGGGTGGCGGTTTGACTAAAATTGGCAGTGACAATCTGCTGATGATTAACACCCACATTGCTCATGATTGCATGCTTGGTGATCGCTGTATCATTGCGAATAACGGCACACTGGGTGGGCATGTCATTCTGGGCGATTACGTCATTATTGGTGGAATGACGGCTGTTCATCAATTCTGTCAGATTGGCGCTCATGTTATGGTCGGTGGTTGTTCTGGCGTTGCGCAGGATGTCCCGCCTTACGTCATTGCACAGGGAAACCATGCCACACCTTTCGGATTGAATATTGAAGGTTTGAAGCGCCGTGGCTTTGATAAAGAATCACTGCATGCAATCCGTAATGCCTATAAAGTACTTTACCGTAGCGGAAAGACGCTGGAAGAAGCCAGAATAGAAATTGAGCTTCAGGCGGCAAATAACCCACATGTGAAAGCATTCAGTGATTTTCTGGAAAATTCAGCAAAATCCAACCGTGGCATCATTCGTTAAGTAGATGAAGGATACTCCTTTGGCTACCTTTTCTTCTGTTAGTAATCAGCGTCCGCTGACAATTGCTTTGGTTGCCGGAGAAACGTCCGGTGACATTCTTGGTGCCGGGCTGATTCGCGCATTGAAAGCTAAAATTCCTGATGCCCATTTTGTGGGTGTTGCTGGCCCTCTTATGCAGGCGGAAGGTTGCGAAGCCTGGTATGAGATGGAAGAGCTGGCGGTCATGGGGATCGTTGAAGTATTGGGACGCTTGCCCCGTTTGTTGAAAATCCGCAAAGATTTAACGGCACGATTTACCGCGTTGAAGCCGGATGTCTTTATTGGTATCGATGCCCCTGATTTTAACATCACGTTGGAAGGGCGGCTGAAACAGCGAGGGATTAGGACGATTCATTACGTCAGTCCATCAGTATGGGCATGGCGTCAGAAACGGGTTTTCAAAATCGGCCGGGCAACGGATCTGGTACTGGCATTTTTGCCATTTGAAAAAGCGTTCTATGATCGATTTAGCGTTCCATGCAGGTTTATTGGCCACACGATGGCTGATTCGATGCCACTGCAAACGGATAAAGCGGCAGCCCGGGAGGCTTTGGGTGTTCCCTTAAATGCCCATTGCCTAGCGATACTGCCCGGTAGCCGCCATGCAGAAGTTGAGATGTTGAGTGCCGATTTTCTTAGAACCGTGCAGTTGCTGAGGAAAATCCTTCCTGATCTGCATGTATTGGTTCCATTGGTGAATGCCAAGCGGCATCAGCAGTTTCAGCGTATTAAAGATGAAATTGCGCCAGATTTATCTGTCCATTTGTTGGATGGTAACGCCGGTAAAGCCATGATCGCCAGTGATGCGACTTTACTGGCCTCAGGTACGGCAGCGCTGGAGTGTATGCTGGCCAAATGCCCGATGGTGGTGGGCTACAGAATGAAACCTTTTACATTCTGGCTGGCAAAGCGGCTGGTAAAAACGCCGTATGTTTCTCTGCCTAACCTGCTGGCAGGCAAAGAATTAGTTAAAGAACTATTACAGGACGAGTGTGAGCCACAAGCATTGTCTGGGGCATTGTTGCCTCTCTTGCAAGGTGGTGCTGATGTAGAATCGTTGAAACAAACGTTTCTGCATTTGCATGAAAGCATTCGCTGTGATGCCGATGAACAAGCTGCACAAGCGGTTCTGGAATTAGCGAGAAGATAATGGATTTTGTTTATCCTCAGGCGAATTTGATTGCCGGTGTTGATGAAGTTGGGCGTGGCCCACTGGTCGGGGCAGTGGTTACTGCGGCAGTCATTCTTGATCCTGCCAAACCGATTACAGGCTTGATGGATTCGAAAAAACTCACAGAAAAGCGGCGTGAAGCACTTTATCTGGAAATTAAAGAAAAGGCGCTGTGCTGGAGCCTTGGCCGCGCCGAACCAGGAGAAATTGATCAACTCAATATTCTCCACGCTACCATGCTCGCCATGCAGCGAGCGGTGGAAGGTTTAGCTATCACACCGGATTATGTCCTGATTGATGGGAACCGTTGTCCTGCATTGCCGATGTCGGCACAGGCGGTGGTTAAGGGGGATAATCTGGTGGCAGAAATAAGTGCTGCTTCCATTTTAGCAAAAGTGACACGCGACAGAGAAATGGCCGAACTGGGTAAGCAATTTCCTGATTATGGCTTCGCGAAACACAAAGGTTATCCGACCGCCCTGCATCTGGAAAAACTGGCTTTGCTGGGCGCCACGGAACACCATCGTAAAAGCTTTGCGCCGGTCAAACGAGCGCTGGGTCTTGGATAAGTAATCTGGGCAAACTATGACAGAACCACGTTTTGTACACTTACGTGTTCACAGCGACTATTCAATGATTGACGGCTTAGCCAAAACGGGGTCACTGGTAAAACAAGTGGCTAAATTGGATATGCCTGCTTTTGCGATCACTGATTTTACTAACCTGTGCGGCTTGGTGAAATTCTATGGCAGTGCCCATAGTACAGGTATCAAGCCGATTATAGGCGCTGATTTTTATGTGGAAAGTGATCTGCTGGGGGATGAATATGCCCATCTGACGATCCTTGCCCGTAATAACGAAGGTTATCAAAACCTAACTTTTCTGATTTCTGAAGCTTATCAGAAAGGTTATGGTGCGATTGGGCCGACGATTAAACAAGAATGGCTGATAAAATACAAAGCCGGCTTGATTCTTCTGTCTGGTGGGAGAATGGGGGATGTTGGTAAATTCCTTCTGCGTGGCAATCGGGCGATGGTGGATCAGTGCCTCGATTTCTATCAGGAACACTTTCCAGACAGCTATTACCTTGAATTGATCCGTACTGGGCGTCAAGACGAAGAAAATTATCTTCATGCTGCCGTTGAAGTGGCAGCAGAAAAAAACCTACCTGTTGTGGCAACCAATGACGTTTGTTTTCTGGAAAGTGACGACTTTGAGGCCCATGAAATTCGGGTTGCCATTCATGATGGCTATACGATGGCTGATCCCAAACGCCCTAAAAACTATAGCCTTCAGCAGTATCTGCGCAGTGAACAGGAAATGTGCGAGCTATTCTCTGACATTCCTGAAGCGCTGCAAAATAGCGTAGAAATTGCCAAACGCTGCAATGTGACTATTCGCCTCGGTGAATATTTCCTGCCACAGTTTCCAACAGGGGATATGAGCACTGAAGACTATCTGGTTGAAAAATCGAAGCAAGGTCTGGAAGATCGCCTGAACTTTCTCTATCCCGATCCTCAATTAAGAGCGGAAAAACGTTCCGAATACGATGAGCGTTTGGATATCGAGCTGGCAGTTATCAACCAGATGGGCTTCCCCGGCTACTTCCTGATCGTGATGGAATTTATCCAATGGTCGAAAGATAATGGCGTACCTGTAGGGCCGGGGCGTGGTTCCGGTGCGGGTTCCCTTGTCGCCTATGCCTTGAAAATTACCGATATTGATCCGTTGGCATTTGATTTGCTGTTCGAACGTTTCCTCAACCCTGAACGTATTTCGATGCCCGACTTTGACGTCGATTTTTGCATGGAAAAACGTGATCAGGTGATTGACCACGTTGCGGATATGTACGGGCGGGATGCGGTATCGCAGATCATTACCTTCGGTACGATGGCGGCAAAAGCAGTTATCCGTGACGTTGGGCGCGTATTGGGGCACCCATATGGATTTGTTGATCGAATATCGAAACTGGTGCCTCCTGATCCTGGCATGACGTTGGAAAAGGCGTTTGCGGCTGAGCCTCAGTTGCCTGAAATCTACGAAGCAGATGAAGAAGTCAGGGCGCTGATTGACATGGCGCGCAAACTGGAAGGTGTCACCCGTAACGCCGGTAAACATGCGGGTGGTGTGGTCATTGCCCCGACCAAGATCACTGACTTTGCACCGATTTACTGTGATCCGGAAGGCCTGAACCCCGTCACTCAGTTTGATAAGAACGATGTGGAATATGCGGGTCTGGTGAAGTTTGACTTCCTTGGCCTGAGAACCTTGACCATCATCAACTGGGCGCTTGAGATGGTGAACGCCCGTCGTACTCATAAAAATCTGGAACCGATTGATATTACGGCAATTCCGCTGGATGACCAGATAAGTTTCGATATGCTGCAACGCTCTGAAACTACGGCGGTGTTCCAGCTTGAATCCCGTGGGATGAAAGATCTGATCAAACGTCTGCGTCCCGACTGTTTCGAAGATATGATCGCATTGGTAGCGTTGTTCCGTCCGGGGCCATTACAATCCGGTATGGTGGATAACTTTATCGACCGTAAACATGGCCGCGAAGAGCTTTCATACCCAGATGTTGAGTGGCAGCACGAATCCCTGAAACCCGTATTAGAGCCAACATACGGTATCATTCTGTATCAGGAACAGGTGATGCAGATTGCTCAGGTGCTGGCAGGTTATACCCTCGGTGGTGCAGATATGCTCCGTCGCGCAATGGGTAAGAAGCAGCCGGAAGAGATGGCTAAACAGCGCTCGGTATTTGAAGAGGGCGCGATAAGCCAAGGTGTTAATGGCGAACTCGCCATAAAAATCTTCGATCTGGTGGAAAAATTCGCGGGTTATGGTTTCAACAAATCTCACTCTGCTGCCTATGCGTTAGTTTCTTACCAAACCTTATGGTTAAAAGCGCATTATCCGGCAGAATTTATGGCGGCCGTGATGACGGCGGATATGGATAACACAGAAAAAGTCGTTGGGCTGGTGGATGAATGCTGGCGTATGGGGCTTAAGGTTTTACCACCGGATATCAACAGTGGTCTGTATCATTTCCATGTCAATGACGAAGGCGAAATTGTTTACGGCATTGGTGCGATTAAAGGCGTGGGTGAAGGGCCGATTGAAGCAATCCTCGAAGCACGTCAAAAAGAGGGGCATTTCAAAGAACTGTTTGATCTGTGCGCGCGTGTTGATACCAAAAAGCTGAACCGTCGTGTGATGGAAAAGCTGATTATGTCAGGTGCGTTCGACAGGCTGGGGCCACATCGCGCGGCCTTGATGTCTTCGTTGGAAGACGCGCTGAAAGCGGCTGACCAACATGCTAAAGCAGAAGCCATTGGCCAGACAGATATGTTTGGAGTACTGGCTGAAAAACCAGAACAGGTTGAGCTTTCATATGCCAGTACACCGAAATGGCCAGAGAAAATCGTGTTAGATGGTGAACGGGAAACGCTGGGGTTGTATTTAACGGGTCACCCGATCACAAGTTATTTGAAAGAGATTGAACGATATACGAATGGATTGCGTCTAAAAGATGTGAGCCCGACACCTCGTGGTCAAGTAACGACTGTGGTAGGTTTGGTGCTGGCCTCCAAAATCTTGACAACCAAACGGGGCAACCGGATTGGCATCTGTACTTTGGATGATCGTTCAGGACGGCTGGAAATCATGCTGTTTTCTGATGCACTGGAAAGATATCAGCATTTATTGGAACAGGACAAAATTTTAATTGCTACCGGACAAGTCAGCTTTGATGACTTCAACGGCGGCCTTAAAATGACAGTCCGTGAATTAATGGATATCAGTGAGGCGCGTGAAAAATTTGCACGCGGGATAGCTATCTCGTTGTCAGACAGGCAAATTGATGAGCAATTATTCAATCGTCTCCGTAGCGTATTGGAGCCACATCGTTCAGGTACGATACCAGTTCATCTTTATTACCAGCGAGTAGATGCCCGTGCCCGTTTACGATTCGGTGCAACATGGCGGGTAACGCCGACGGATACCCTTTTGACAGATCTGCGAACTCTGCTGGGTAACGAGCAGGTAGAATTAGAATTTGACTAAAATAGGAACGTTATGAGTCTGAATTTTCTGGATTTTGAACAGCCGATTGCCGAGTTGGAAGCGAAAATCGATTCGCTCAACGCAGTTAGCCGTCAAGATGAAAAGCTAGATATAAATCTGGATGAAGAAGTCCAGCGTCTGCGAGAAAAAAGCCTTGAATTAACCCGCAAGATTTTCTCTGATCTGGGGGCATGGCAAATATCTCAACTGTCACGTCATCCGCTCCGTCCCTATACGCTGGATTATATTCAGCGCGTTTTTACTGACTTTGAAGAGCTGGCGGGTGATCGTGCCTATGCGGATGACAAGGCGATAGTCGCTGGTTTGGCGCGCCTTGATGGGCGTCCGGTCATGGTGATTGGTCATCAGAAAGGCCGTGAGACGAAAGAAAAGATCCGCCGTAACTTTGGTATGCCATCGCCAGAAGGCTATCGCAAGGCACTGAGGTTAATGGAGTTGGCAGAGCGTTTCAAACTGCCGATCATTACCTTTATTGACACTCCTGGCGCGTATCCGGGTGTGGGGGCTGAAGAGCGTGGTCAATCAGAAGCTATTGCCCGCAACCTGCGTGAAATGTCCCGCCTGTCCGTACCTGTCATCTGTACAATTATCGGTGAAGGGGGTTCTGGTGGTGCGTTGGCACTCAGTGTGGGTGACAAGGTGAATATGTTGCAATACAGCACCTTTTCTACCATATCTCCTGAAGGTTGTGCCTCCATCTTATGGAAGAGTGCCGACAAAGCCCCACTGGCAGCCGAAGCGATGGGCAATACAGCGCCACGTCTGAAAGAGCTGAAATTGATTGATTCCATTATTCCAGAACCACTGGGCGGGGCACATCGTAACTATGATGCGATTGCTGAAGCATTGAAAGCGCAATTACTGGCTGATTTTGCCGATTTGGATCATCTGAACAGCGAAGAATTAGTTAATCGTCGTTATGAGCGTTTAATGCAATACGGTTACTGCTAAGTTCCGAAAGCTGTTTTTATTACAATACCGTTTTATTTTTAATATCGTTATTTGCAGGTGGACAGTACTGGGGAGTGATAAATTCTCAGTATTTCCACCTATTTTATTGTTTATAGGTAATGAAATCAGCACGCTCCATACTGTCTGGTATTATCATTCTGACAACATTGGGATGAAATAGGCTGTTTTATCAGCTAGACTCGAAAAATAATAAATTGGGTTTTCTATGGCCAAATATAAAAATATCATTTATGCGTTTTCCTGTGTATTGATCTGGAGTTTTGTTCCCTCCATATCCCGTTTGGGTCAAAAAGAGATGGACCATTTCCAATATTTGTTCTGGTCAAATATTCTGTCCGTTCTGGCGGTTTTCTTTGTTGCTATCCTGATGGGTAGAAATTTAAAACAACTTTTATTTATTTCCTTTCCAGTTATGCTTAAAGTTTTGATATTAGGTGCTCTGGACTGTTTCTTCTATTTATTGCTCTATTACGGTTATTCCATCGAGAATGGGGTTGCTGTCTTGGTCGTTCAATATAGCTGGCCACTGATGATCATCGGGTTGTCGTTTTTCCTGTTCAAAGAAAAATTATCAATCAGGCAGATGATTGGCATCACGCTTGGTTTCATTGCCGTTTTGATCACGTTTACGCAAGGAAATATTACCCAGATTGCAGTAGAACATCCGCAGGCTCTGTTGCTGGTATTCAGTGGGGCATTTTGTTTTGCCTTGATGTCCGTGCTATCGAAACATTTCTCGATTGACCCTTATATCAGTACATTTTGGGTATTCACTTGCTCTACCTTAGTGTCGGCGGTGTTTTTATTGGCATTTAGCAGCTTCAATTGGCCAGTGGGTGATTCACTGATGCCAACGCTGCTCAACGGCATCATATTGAATGGCGTATCCTATATTATCTGGTTTAAGGCTATGAATAGCCCTGATTCGCCTAAAATTGCCTCAATCTTATTTTTATCACCGGTGCTGTCGATGATATGGCTTATTCTGTTCTTTGGTGATGCGTTTGTCCCTGCTTATGTTGTGGGATTAGCGCTTGTTATCATATCGGGGCTGCTCTGCATCAGTGCAAAAACCAAGACAGCGACACAGAATAAATTGAGCGATGATTTGATTGAGGATTGATATCGCCAAATGAAAGAAGGTTTTCACTCACAATGAGCAATATTCATGAGCCTCTGTTAACGATGTTAATCGATCAGCTAGGGCGATATAAAAAAATCTTGATTGGATTTAGCGGTGGATTGGATTCCACCGTATTGCTGCATTTGCTGGTTCAGTTACGTTACCAATCCCACAAAGTCATTCGTGATCAAATAGAGCTAAGGGCAATTCATATCCATCACGGTTTAAATCCAAAGGCGGATAAGTGGGTTGAACATTGTCGCCAGATTTGTGCCGACTGGAAGGTCGATTTTCGGGTCGAAAAAGTCAGCCTGGATATCCGGCAAAATGGCATTGAAGCGGCGGCTCGTGACGCCCGTTATCAGGCATTCCAGCATGAATTGCAACAGGGTGAAATTTTGGTCACGGCGCAGCATCTCGATGATCAGGCAGAAACCTTTCTGCTGGCACTGAAACGGGGGAGTGGCCCTGCCGGACTATCATCTATGCCTTTTTCCATGCCATTTGCTGGAACAACACTGATTCGCCCATTGCTGAATGCCAGTCGTGCAGAACTCGAAACGTATGCACACACACAGAGGTTGCAATGGATCGAAGATGATAGTAACCAAGATGATCGTTATGATCGTAATTTTTTGCGTTTGCATATCATGCCATTGCTTAACCAGCGCTGGCCTCATTTCCCTCAAGCCGCTTCTCGTAGTGCCAGCTTGTGTGGAGAGCAAGAACAATTGTTGGATGAATTGCTTAATGAATCGTTGAGTGAGCTGATAACCCCGGAAGGCGCGATAGCCATTTCACCGTTGGTGGATTGCTCTGAGGCCAAGCGTAATGCTTTGTTACGCAGATGGTTCAATCAGCATGGTGTGAAGATGCCTGCGCGTGAACAACTCCAGAGAATTTGGTCGGAAGTGGCGCTTTCCAGACAGGATGCCGAGCCACGTTTTAGATTGGGGCAGCACGATGTTCGCCGTTATCGGCAACAACTCTGGCTGGTTCCTCAATGCCAATCGCTGGCAGGAACCCTACTTGAATGGGATATAGCACAAGAACTGCGATTACCCGATGGTTTGGGCATGCTGGTGTTGTCAGAAGAAAGTGGTATTAATGTCAGAATGCCTGGTAGAAATGAGCGGGTAACCATTCGTTTTGGTGTACAGGGAAATATTAGCATCGTGGGTCGTAAGCATTCCCGGCACAGTAAAAAATTATGGCAGGAATTAGGTATCGCACCTTGGCTTAGGGAAAGAACACCATTGCTTTATTATGATGAAACATTGATTGCAGCATTGGGGGTTTTTGTCACCAGGGAGGGGCAGCCTTTGGCGGGAGAGGAGATACTTTCAATCAAATGGGACAGAATGCCGTATTCTGCTTAATGTACCTATATCCTTCATCTTTCAAGTTGTCGCTGACGAAACAGCAATTCATCATTGCTGGCAGTTTAATATAAAAAATACCTATGAGAGATTACATTAGAAATTATGTAATCTCTTTTTTATTCAATATCATAGTTATGTTTGGTGGAAATCAGGTGTAAAATATTTGTTAAAAATTCTGTAATTTATAATTGAAATTATTACATAATGTACTATCTTTTAAAGTGTAATAGGATTTATTGAGTGGCAATTATATCGGAATAGCTTTTAGGGGGGAGCACACCGTTGGGGGAGTTAAGATATATTGTACAGAGAATAATATATCTTTTTCAATGTTAAATTCACAGTAATAAGTGAAAACAGAATAAGTTAAATTCTGTCGGATTATTAATTTATTTTAAATAACTATTGCTGAGTTTTATGCTTTTTAGTATTTCTCCAATAAATAATAATGATTTTAATTATTTTATAATAAATAAAATAATGATATTTTAATTATATGTGGTTAATGTAATAGCTATCTAATTATCTTAGGTTAATTGTATTTATTTACAATAAGGTTGGTTGTTATGAAAAATAAATAAAGAGAAAAAATTTTGAAATTACAGATGTAATGAAACTGGATATCGTTAAGGTTTTTAGTGATTCCATGAATGGAAAATTGCCCTCTAAAGATATTGATAAAATATGTAAAAAGTTATTATTAATGACAATGAAGTTTTTCTTGAGGCAACATAGCTATCCAGACTCTGGCCCTTTATTCTACGGTGGTTTTAAAACTTGACGATTATAACAAAGGATTTTCTGGAAAAAACTGGGGGTTGGGTAGCCTGGGAATTGGGGAATATTTGGAGGTATATATGATGAGGATTTGGATAGTCTTGATGCTAAGACAACTCAATGTTGGGTCTACGCATTGTCAATTACTACAACAATTATATTTTATGATGATGATAATAATAATTTGGGAAATTTTGTAGGAGTAGGAGCAGAAACCGTTAGTGGAGTTTTTTCAGCAAGTGGTCATTTTTAGCCTTAAATTAACGCAACCTCCTATAAAGGTCTCCATAAACACTTATATTCTGGATTTACGTATCATGCTTAATCTATCAATTTATCCTCAGTATCTATTAAAGGTTACTGAGGGTAAATTTTATCCTTTACTGAATATATATTATGGGATTTGATTTATACCACAGTGATAAATGAGCGAATTGCTGGAGTCATAGCTGGAAAAACCAAACGTAGATAAAAAATAGTCATTTGGAAAAGAAAGCCCTCATTTTATATGAGGACTTTGTGTGTGATTTTGTGTATCAATGTGAGCTTTCTGAACGCGGTCAGGACGAGCAATGCTCAATGCTCAATAACAATCGTACCAATTTCTGGGTTGCTGAAACTGATGATGTGATCCAACCTTAATTCACGGGTTTCTTCATTTGATTCTACGAGAATATATTCGACTTTTTTTCTTAAAATCAGCTTATTAGCTTTTCCTTCAAATACGTCACCACCTTGCAGTTGGATGTGTAAATGAAGCTGGTGCTGGCAAGCTAGCTCAAGGTTATCATAATCATCACAATTAATTGGTTGATATTCAGTATCTATAGACATATTTTCTCACCACTATGTTAGTGGCGGTTATTGTGCCGCCCGTGATTGACCAAGATCAAACGCAAAAATGCTACCTACGACTATAGCACAGTAAACTTTCCGTGATTACTGAATTAAGTCTGTTGAATTGCGTTGGAAAGCAAGTAGATTAAATCTAAGTCTTATCATTACGCAACGAAATTACATCATATTATTTGATTTTTTTCCCCATGCATTTTGAGATACGGTACAGTAATGTCAATCTTATTAAGAAAAGTTCATGTTTTACATGAGATGGACGTTATGAATATTAGGTTATCTGCTGGATTTATTGGATGAAAATGATGATGAATAAAAAAATATTGCTCGCCTTGGTCGCTGTGGGAGTGTTAACCGCGGTTGGGTGTCAGAACAAAGTGGCCTCTCAGGATAATGCTACGCTTCAGGAGAATGCACTTCAGAATAAATTGCAGACAACTGAGAGCGTGTTTACTGGCGTTGTACCTTGTGCGGACTGCACCGGTATTGAGACTACTTTGCAGCTTTCAAGCGATGGCTCATATATATTGGGACAAATTTATCTGGAAGCGAAAAATGAAGAAAACACCTTTTTCGAAACGGGTCATTGGATAAAAAACGGTAAAAAGATAGATTTGACGCATGAGGATAGTAAGAAATCTTATTATCAGATGAAAGGTGAAAATCTGGTCATGCTGGATATCAACGGTGAACCAATTCAGTCAAATTTCAATTATGAATTGGGAAAAGTTACACCAAAAAAGATGGCGGGGGAATACAGCTATATAGCTGACAGCGCGACATTTACAGAGTGCCGTACCGGAAAACTCTATGATGCGTCTGAAAATATCGATTTGGAACGTGGCTACAGTGCGACAGGTGTGGAAGGGGGAGAGCCTGTTTATGTGGAAGTCGAAGGTTACTACTCGCTTCGGCCTTCGATGGAAGATGGTATGTTTGATCATGCACTGATTCAAACAGGCAAAATCCATTTTGACAAGTCAGCCTCTTGTCAGACCAGGAAATAACAAAACTTAGCCGTCATACAGAAAAAAACCTGCGCATTGAATACGCAGGTTTTTTTCTGAACTTGAACAACGGCGCTTAAACAGTATTAATGCTGCTGAATTTGCCCTTTCAGATATTCAACAATACCTTCCAATTTCAGCATTTGCTTATCACCATTACGGCGGTATTTGTATTCAACTTCGCCGTTATCCAGATTGCGATCGCCAATAACCAGAGTATGCGGCACACCGATCAGTTCCATATCAGCAAACATGACACCTGGGCGCTCTTTGCGATCATCGAAAATCACATCAATACCATTGGCACGTAAGTCCGCATATAATTTTTCAGCAACTTCCTTCACCCGATAAGATTTGTGCATATTCATAGGTAAAAGAGCGACTTGGAATGGAGCAATGGCATCTGGCCAGATAATGCCACGATCATCGTGGTTCTGTTCAATAGCTGCGGCAACAATACGGGTTACGCCAATGCCGTAACATCCCATTGAGACAACTTGATTGTGACCATCTTCATTTTGCACAGTGGCTTTCAGGGCATCGGAGTATTTGGTGCCTAACTGGAAGATATGACCGACTTCAATACCTCGTTTGATTAGCAGTGTACCTTGACCGTCTGGGCTGGCATCACCTTCAACGACATTACGGATATCGGCGATTTCTGGCAGGGGTAAGTCACGTTCCCAGTTAATGCCGAAATAATGTTTATCATCAATATTTGCGCCTGCGCCAAAATCGCTCATGACAGATACGCTACGGTCAATGATAACAGGCATAGGCAGGTTTACTGGTCCTAAGGAACCTGGGCCTGCCTGTACAACGGCACGAATTTCTTCTTCGGTAGCGAAATTCAGCGGACTTGCCACTAATGGTAGTTTTCCCGCCTTGATTTCATTCAGTTCATGGTCACCACGTACCAGCAATGCGACCAGTTGATGACCGCTTTCTTTTGCCGCATGGACGATCAGAGTTTTGACGGTTTTCTCAATCGGCAAGTTGAATTGTTCGACCAGTTCAGCAATGGTTTTAGCATTGGGTGTCTCTACCAAATGCATATCTTCTGATGGGACAGCTCGCTCGTGGGATGGCATAACGGCTTCAGCCAATTCAATATTAGCCGCATAGTTAGATTCTGTGGAGAAGGCAATATCATCTTCACCGCTGTCAGCCAGAACCTGAAATTCATGGGAAGCACTCCCGCCGATAGAACCGGTATCTGCTAGAACAGCACGGAAATCCAGCCCAATACGAGTAAAAATTTTGCTGTAGGCAGCATACATTTTATCGTAAGTCTCTTGCAGAGACTCTTGGTTGGTATGGAAAGAATAAGCATCTTTCATAATGAATTCGCGTGAACGCATAACACCGAAACGCGGACGGACTTCGTCACGGAATTTGGTTTGGATCTGGAACAGGTTCAGTGGAAGTTGTTTATATGAAGTCACTTCATTACGAACCAGATCGGTGATGACTTCTTCATGAGTCGGCCCGAGAACGAAAGGACGGGCACCCCGATCTTCAAAACGCAGTAATTCTGGGCCATATTGTTCCCAACGGCCACTTTCCTGCCACAAATCTGCCGGTTGAACTACCGGCATGGAAACTTCAATCGCCCCAGCATTATTCATCTCTTCACGAACAATGTTTTCGACTTTTTTTAATACACGGACACCTGTAGGCATCCAGTTGTACAGACCTGAGGCGAGTTTACGTGTCATGCCGGCACGAAGCATCAGTTTATGACTGACAACCTCCGCATCAGCAGGCGTCTCTTTTAAAGTAGAGAGCAGATATTGGCTAGTACGCATAGTAAGTTTCCATTGGACAGCAAATTGCTTCTGGGCGACAAGATTGTGCCACCCAACCCAGAAAATAAAGATAAACCGCTAGTCTACCAGCGAGTTTGCTATGTCAAAAGGGGTTTTAACGGTGTTCAATAGAAACCACTTCCGTCATGGCGTCACGTATCTGCCAGCGAACATTGAAATCCAAGATATGAACTGCATATATCCGGTTTTCCTGTTCTTTCTTACGATAGGCCGGGCGAGGATCCTGCGCCAATATCTGACTGATGAAACGTTGTAAATGAGGGTAATTTGCCTGATGGGACGACAGTTGATGTTCAGCTATTGGCAAGAACGAGACTTCCATTCCGGTATCTGGCGCCTCCTGTGCAAAACCCGCTCTGGCTTCTGGGCGAGATTCGGCGAAAGGCAGATAGGGCTTGATATCGATAACGGGTGTACCATCTACTAAATCCAGACTGCCGAGTTCCAGAATGACCCGATTGTTCTGGCATTGAATACCTTTCAATTCTACCAGCGACATACCAATCGGATTGGGGCGGAATGTCGAGCGGGTAGCAAACACGCCCATTTTGGCATTTCCCCCCAAACGGGGTGGGCGAACTAATGGATTCCAGCCACCATTCATCGTTTGGTGAAAAACAAAAATAATCCATAAATGACTGAATTGTTCAAGCCCACGTACCGCATCAATCTGGTTATAAGGAGCCAGCAACTCTAGCTGCCCCGTCCCATCTTCTACCAAACCCGGTTGGCGGGGAATGGCAAACTTCTCTTTATAAGGAGAATGGATGGTTCCTATTTGAGTAAAATGAAAATCTGCCATGAGCTTTTTTTAGTCATCATTATTTAGTGGTAAGCAGGGCAGAGCCTTCACAAATCGCAGCCTGGTAGCAGTTGTGATTAGACAGTATTGCGCATTGATGAAGTAATACTGCATTAGCTTTCAGAGATGCGGCTTTTGCCAGCATGTTTTTCCGTGCAACTGCAATGCTGGCAGGAGGATCTTGTTGCGTAGTGCGACAGGATTCCCCGAAAACGATGCCTAAATCTTTAAATGGAGTGCCTAACAGTTCTTCTGTCTTAGTGTATAGCTCAATGTAAGACGACACTTTACTTTTCTTGGCTGGCTGATGTTTCAACTTTGAGCCTACCTGAGTAGGTTTTTCGACCTGAGTTGACAGAGAAGTACACCCAACCATAAATAGCGCCATGAAACAGATAGGTAGCATACGCATCGCGTTGAATCCTTATTCTGGTAAGGTCGGTGAGTGGGGGGCTGTGAATGTCGATGCATGAAACTGCGATCAAAAGCGTTTGGCTCCCCCAGTCAAAATGGGCGGATAATAATACCCGCCCGATGATTTTAATCTTGATTGACTGAAGATGAAAGGTTACCAGCCTTTTAGCGCACCACCTTTGAAAATTGTCTGGGCGGCTTGTTCTACTTCCTCAGATTGATAAGCTTTAACAAACTTTTGAACATTTTCCGCATCTTTATTGTCTTCACGGCTAACGATGATATTAACGTAAGGTGAATCTTTGTCTTCCACAAATAAACCATCTTTTTCCGGTGTCAGACCAATCTGGCCAGCATAGGTGTTATTGATGATAGCCAAGGCAATTTTCTGATCGTCCAGTGAACGTGGTAATTGTGGTGCTTCTAATTGAACGATGTCCAGATGCTTTGGATTCTCAGTAACATCCAAAATAGTTGGCAACAGACCAACGCCATCTTTCAGTTTAATCAAACCTTGCTTCTGCAATAACAACAGTGAACGGCCCAAGTTGGTCGGATCGTTTGGTAGAGCGATTTGAGCACCATCCTGCAATTCATCCAGAGATTTTATTTTCTTGGAATAAGCTGCTATTGGGTAGATGAAAGAGTTACCAACAATAGCCAATTTGTAGTTGCGTTCTTTTATTTGTTGATCTAAATAAGGTTTATGCTGGAAGACATTCGCATCAATATCACCCTTGCTCAGTGACTCATTTGGCAGAACATAGTCATTGAACGTAGTCAGCTCAACATCAAGTCCATATTTCTCTTTGGCCACTTTTTTGGCAACTTCTGCAACTTCAAGTTCAGGCCCAACAATGACTCCAACCTTAATGTGGTTTGGATCTCTTGGTTCCTGACCGCAGCCTGCAAGAATTAATGTTCCTAATAATGCACTGATTGCAACGATGGATTTCAATTTTACTGACATATTTTCACCCCTATTGAATACTGATTTAGAACCTGTCTTACCAGGCTACTGCGTACTACTCATGAGGCTTTTAGGTATAAGCCCTTAAAAGGTGCCGTAACAGACACCATAATTGAAATAAGGTTATTTACGGTTAGCCGCTTTGGCCAAATGATCACCGCTTAATTGAATCAAGAAAACGAGAATAACCAGCAACGCTAATACGGTATTCATCACAGTTGCATTGTAGCCAATATAGCCATACTGATACCCAATCTGGCCCAGACCGCCTGCACCAACAGCGCCTCCCATTGCGGAATAACCAACCAGAGTAATTAAGGTAATCGTAGCGGCATTAATCAAACCCGGTAATGCTTCCGGCAACAGAATTTTTTTGACAATCTGAAGCGGTGTCGCTCCCATTGCGCGAGCCGCTTCAATTAAACCTGACGGAATTTCCAATAAGGCATTTTCCACCATACGTGCAATAAAAGGTGCTGCGCCGACCGTTAAAGGAACAATCGCCGCTTGCAACCCGATGGATGTTCCCACAATGAGTCGAGTGAATGGGATCATCCATACCAGCAAAATAATGAACGGGATTGAGCGGGTAATATTCACCAGAGCAGATAATATGCGATAAAGTGCCCCATTCTCTATAATCTGCCCTGGACGGGTAACATATAAAAGCACACCTGCCGGTAAACCAATAACAAAACCAAAGAAGCCAGAAACAAAAGTCATCACCAGAGTTTCCCAGACGCCTTTAGCCAGTAATAAAATCATTCCTTCAGACATAACCGAGAACCTCTATTTTCACATGGTGTTCTTCTAAGAACGCAATTGTTGATTCAATACTACTGCTTTCACCGTCTAATTCAGCCAGCATAACGCCAAATTTCACGCCACCGGCGTAATCCATTTGGGAACTTAAAATGCTGATATCGATATTAAAGCGGCGTACTGCCATGGAAATTAGGGGAGCATCAACTGATTTACCCGTGAATTCCAGTTTCACTAGTGGACAGCGATCAGGCGCTGATTCAGGCTGCAATTTTTGTAGATAATCTTCAGGAATATCCAAATGCAGCGTAGATTTAATAAATTGTTGAGCAACAGGTGTTTTAGGATGTGAAAATATTGCGCTCACTACATCCTGCTCGATTAATTGTCCACCACTAATTACTGCAACTTGATCACAGATGCGTTTAACAACATCCATTTCATGAGTGATCAGAAGGATCGTTAACCCTAACCGGCGGTTAATGTCTTTTAATAATTCCAGAATAGAACGCGTTGTTGCTGGATCCAGAGCGCTGGTGGCTTCGTCACACAAAAGTACTTTCGGTGAATTTGCCAGTGCTCTGGCAATAGCTACACGCTGTTTCTGACCACCAGATAAATTAGCAGGATAAGCATCATGCTTATCAGAGAGACCGACCAATTCCAGTAATTCATTGACTCTAGCGTTTATCTCGGCTTTTGGTGTGTTGTCCAATTCTAAAGGCAATGCCACATTGTCAAACACAGTTCTGGAAGATAGCAGATTAAAGTGCTGGAAAATCATACCGATGTGACGACGGGCACGCGTCAGTTCGCGCTCTGAAAGCGATGTCAGATCCTGCCCATCAACCAATACCTGACCTGAGGTTGGGCGTTCAAGCATGTTTACGCAACGAATTAAGGTACTTTTTCCAGCGCCAGAAGAGCCAATAACACCATATATTTGCCCCAGCGGGACATGCAAGTCGATATCTGAAAGCGCTTTTATTGAGCGCGCTCCTTGTTGAAATACCTTATTTATCTGAGTCAGTCTTATCATTTTTTTCTTATTAGATGTAAAGATGAATGACTTGAGAACGTTTGCAACAAGTCATGAATTAATGTGGATGTTAAGGCGTCTAGACGTCTAAGTCAACTGCGAATAAATTAAATGCTGGTTTCTCATTCAGTAACAAATCATGCGATACTGTCTGCTTCGTACGTTCTTGGAGTAATCAAGTGACTCAAGGTATTCCCGCCGTATTTTTGGATCGTGACGGCACGGTTAACATCGATCATGGCTATGTTCATGAAATAGACAATTTTCAATTTATTGATGGCGCGATTGAAGCCATGCTCGAATTGAAAAAAATGGGCTACGCACTGGTATTGATAACTAATCAGTCCGGTATTGCTCGGGAG
Source organism: Xenorhabdus bovienii (assembly GCF_024721015.1). Lineage (GTDB taxonomy): Bacteria > Pseudomonadota > Gammaproteobacteria > Enterobacterales > Enterobacteriaceae > Xenorhabdus > Xenorhabdus bovienii. Next base: position 725 of record NZ_JANAIF010000004.1, on the reverse strand, counting down.
ATGTTTACAGAAGATCAATTTTTGCAGTTAACAGAATGGATGGATTGGTCGCTGGCAGACCGAGGTGTCGATCTTGATGGCATCTATTATTGCCCGCATCACCCCGAGGGGAGTGCTGACGCATATAAGAAGAACTGTCATTGTCGCAAACCGCAGCCAGGCATGTTGTTGGATGCACAGGAAGAATTAAGCATCGATATGTCAGCTTCTTATATGGTGGGAGATAAAATAGAAGACATGCTGGCAGCAAATGCAGCCAATGTTGGAACCAAAGTACTCGTTCGTACTGGAAAAGCGGTAACAGAAGCAGTAGAACAGACTGCTGATCTGGTTATTAATAGCCTTGCAGATCTCCCAGATGCGATAAAAAATAGGCAAAAATAGCCTTTTTGCCCAAATTATAAGCGTTTGGGTAAATAATTACAAAAAAGGCTTGCCTAAATCAGACGGCTCCCTATAATGCGCATCCGTTGTCACGACAAACATACAAACGCGTCGAGATGACAAGAGAGAACAGCCCGGAAATAAAGGCTTGACACTCAGCGAGGAAAGCGTAAGATACGCAGCCTCACGACCCGGAGGACAGCTTCGGTCGGACCGTTCTTTAACAATTTAATCAGACAATCTGTGTGGGCACTCACAAGACATTATCGACAGCATCGCAAGATGCCGAAAACTTTAAAGTCTTAAAGAGTGACTAAAACAGTTAATTCATGACGAACTAA
>NZ_JANAIF010000049.1 GCF_024721015.1 Xenorhabdus bovienii | reverse complement strand
ATTAGTGGACGCGGTAAGTCAGTGTATTGTATTACCGACTATAACAAAAGTGCAGATAATTTCATTGATTAACTTAATATCATTATGATAAAATTAATAGCTCATTTATTGTGTAAATTAGCTATAATTATTAGTTTTATAAAGGAGAGTGATTTATGGCTGATATTCATAACTCAGAAGTTCGTAGTAGAAATATGCGGGCAATTAAAAGTAGGAATACATCCATAGAGAAAAAGATCGAAAAAATCATTGGAGAACTGGGAGTCATATATAGAAAACAGGTTTCGGATTTACCAGGTAAGCCTGATTTTGTTATAGATGAATACCAAGCTGTTTTATTTGTTCATGGTTGTTTTTGGCACGGACATAAATGTTATATGTTTAAATTTCCTACGACTAGAAGAGAATTTTGGCAAAAGAAAATAAATAATAATATTTATAGAGATCATGTCGTTATTCATTCTTTGCTTAAATTAGGTTTGAAAGTTTTAGTTGTATGGGGATGTTCTTTGAAAGGAAAATATAAATTATCCGATGATGATTTGTCGGAAAGAATTGAAGAGTGGTTATGTGAAAATTATTCATGTGCAGAGATTGATATTAAAGGAATTCATAAAATTTATTTTTAATTAAGATTTATGTATAGGCGTCTTTTATACGTCGTTTCAAAATTATTTGCTATGCAGATATATTTCTGCTAAATTTTATTAAATTATGAAAAAACTCCCTACTATTATCAATTTTTCTTATATGTTTTCGTGTGAAAATAATAACTATGAAGATACCGAGAGATATTGTCAAAATATGATCTGACAGGCACCAAAACAAAGTAAGGTGCTGTCAGATATCACAATTAGCGAGCTCTGCGAACCCATTCTGGCTCATCTATTCCTACTCTAGATAAACTGGCACTATATTCTTCAAGTATACGTTGAGCATATAGTTCTTTAAGCTCAACGATGAACTCGAATTTCTCTGGTATTTCTTCAGACAAATGTGCTGGTTCAAAAAACTTTTTACCAGTTTCGTTACAGCATTTGGTTCTAACTGATCCTTCAATACCTCGAAACTTAACTGTTCTAAGGGAATACGTTCCTTTGTCTATGAGTAATTTTTCACCATCAGGAGTCAAAAAATTAAATTTACTATCATCTTTTACTTTGGTGATAGATATAAATAGAAAACGTCGAGATTCGCTATTACTAAGACGTACAGAATCACAACGTTGTTGTATGCATATGTAATAAGTTTCAGGTATTAAGCTACTCTTAACTACAGTTCCTAATGATAAAGTCGGATGATAGCTAGGATGTGAAATAGGGTTTCTATGATAGCAGAGATTAGCGAATTTTTTATTTATAATTTCGTAATTATTACTCTCTGTAAATAAAGTGGTGGAGAGTTTACCGGATAGATTTTTTATTTTATTTTTGGCAATTTTCTGTCCATTTATATCAGATGAAAATGCGTTAAAATATTTTTCTTCAACATTATTATTTGATTCTAAAAGCTTTAATAAAAGAGAATGAGATCTCTTATATTCTATATTTTCAGGTTTTCCATTTTCTTCTGGTATTTTTTTATTCACCTCTGGTATATTTTTATTCATCCATATTTTAATATTTTCTTTATTGATGAAAGAGTTTAATTTCTTGTAACGAATGATGGATGTGAATGTATCCCCTAATAAATCTACAAGGAGTTCATTTGCATCTTCTGTATTAGTTAATAATGTTTGATGAGCAAGATAAGCTGAATCTAATTCTTTTGAAAATAGGTTAATTATATGATAAAAATTACGACGAATCTCAGATAAAGATTCCATCGCAAAGTTTGAAAGTAGTCCACTTGTCATATCAGAGAATTGTTGTGTGATAAAATTTGGTAGTTCTTTATATGTGATTTTTTTATCTTTAAAAAGTGAATAATCATCAGTATATTCTCCATCTCTATTAGATTTCGCGATCACCATTATTCTGCAATTATTTGAATTTAGTGTACATGTATCATTTTTTTTATCTATTTTAAATCCTGATATTTTATCCGATTCAATATGTTCTAAAATATCATCAGCAATACCTTCTAAATCAGTTTCGCCCGTGTATACTAAGATTAATTTTATACTATTTTGGCACTCTTGATCAGATAAGAGACCGCTAATAATGCTTTTAGTATATAAACCCCTAATATCATCTTGTTCAGCATCGGCTTCATCATTACTCTCGAATAAATCTGAGTCTTGATCTAAAACTATCTGCCAATCTAAAACTGCTACATCTGCTTTTTTTGCTACTGTTATCAAGGACTCTATGTCTGATTTTTGTGTGAGTTGATATACTGCACATACCTTTCCATCTTTAGAAAATACCTTTGTTATTTCTTTTGCATCGAACTCATGTTGGTCAGGATAACCCGCTGGGGCATAGGCTTTATCATCTATGAAGACAATGCTTTGAAGAAAATTATTTATTGTATGTCTAGATACACTTGCGAAATCAGTCATTATTATTATCCACTATAGCAATTTTAAATGTTACAGTAAATCCTTCTCTAGGTTCATCTAAAAGCAATCTATATCCAGTTGATTCTAAAACTTCATTGCTGATATGTAGCCCCATTCCTCGGCCATTTTCTTTTCTAGAGAACCCCAAATCAAATATTTTCTTTTTATCTTGAATCTTTACTTCTAATCCATTATTAGATATATATATATTTCCATAGCTATCGGCATGCAACCGTATGATTTTATTTTCTTGGCCACTCTCATTGAGCCAATATATAGCGTTATCAATAACATTTACAAAAACTGGATAAAAAGTAGAACGATATCCTTTGATTGATGCCTGGGCAAATCCATTGGTATGCTTAAATCCAATTTGGTGTCGTTTCATTCTGTTCTTAAAAAGTTCTATAAGAAAACTTTTCACTTCTAATAACTTTATTTCTTCAGAGCGCCTATTTAAACGGCGATTTAAGGGTGTAAATAGATTTAAATAACCGTCTAAGTGTTCAAAGTTTAGCTTTATATTTTTATATATTCGTTCTAGTTGTTCATTGACATCAGACCATGCCTTTAAATCTCTCAAACTAGCTCTGACAGATCTGACAGTACTATTAAACTCATGATGTATAACACCAACAGCCAACCCTAACTGGCTTAATTCTATATCAGTATTAATTCTATCTTTTAATTCTTCTAATTCTACGCCAAGAGCGTTAGTTATCTGCTCACTAGTAATGTAATTATTGTTTTCATCTTTTTCCCAATAGATTCCTTCTAACTGTTTTATAACTGTATCTAATATATTTGTATTACGTTCTGAGATACTATTTATTTCATCTGATAATGCATTGCGAATAGCAACCAAATTAATATCTGGTTCATCTGTAATTGATATTTTTTTGAATTTGTCCTTTACTTCCCTTATCTGATTGTCTAGATCAATCATCAGTTCAGTTGTGAGTTCTTTAACTCTATTTGAAATATTATTGACAGAGTCATTTACTATTTTCTTTTTCTCTGAATTTAATTTTTTAGCTTGATTTGAAATATCTTCAACAGCTTGTTCTAGACGCCTTCTTTTACTAATTGAAATAGATAGCTCAGAAATGATATTTTCTACATATTCATCTATTTTATTAAATGCTTTCTTAAATATTTCTTTATCTATAATTTCTATTTCTTCTAGGTATGTTTCATAGTCTTTTTTTAATTCGCCCTTTATGTAGAATCCTCTCGGAGCCGAAACAGATATTGACTTTCGATAATCTGATAATTTTTGTCTTGATCTTGATTCAATATTTAACAGCTTTTGACTTACTAATTCGTGCTCTTTTTCGGACCAAACACTCCTTATATCAAAGTTAATTTCGTTAAGTAAATATTTTACATTCTGGCTGAATGCATTATTCTTATATGAGTCGAAAAAGGTATTCAAGGATTCTTCAAATTTTCTCTTTCTTTCTTTGGCTTGTTTTTCACGTTTTTCTAATGCTTTGTATGATTGTGTTATTTCATCACGTTTAATTCTCCAAGTTTCTGCTTTAGGGGAGTTGTCATCTGAAGAAAAAAAATCTGCTGCTAGTTGAACGAAAAAATTCTTAAGTATTTCCTGTAATTGACGATAAGCTTTATTTTCAATAAACCCTTCTCGTCCAGCTTTCTCTTTTAGTTCATCATTTAGTTCTTCTGAAAGTTTAATAACACCAAACATTCTTCTATAGGAAAAAAAGTAAGAAAATCTTTGGCTTCGGCGTTTTTCTATTTCTAAATAATCATAATCAGAGTCACCATAAGGTAATATTCTAATATTATCCTTGTAAATATATAAACCACCAAATTTATCAGCTTTAGCTTTTATTCTTGAGTGGTCTTCAATATTCAGAATAGACTCTGTATTACGACCTTGAATATATGCGAAGTTAATTGAAAAAGGTCCACATCTAGTAAGCTTAAAACTATTACTAGTCCAATTTACAATATGTTCAAAAGTCTTTTCTTGATAGATCTTAACCATGCCTTTAAATTGACCATACTCATCGAACTCACCTTTAAAGTGATGATCTGCCAATCCGAAGTCATCAGCTGAAAAAAACTGCTCTTTGTCAATTAAATTGACATAGTTATTATCATTATTGCTATAGTCTCTAAAAACGATATCTAAAACAGGTTTAGGATGGTTAGGAGTCATAGTGTTATGGAATCCCATTAACATTTTTTCTATTTTAGTTGCTTCTTTTGACTTGGAGTTTCCATCAATATCAACATCTAATATTCCATCTATAGATGTGATATAGAAAAATGTTCCCCCATCTTTTAGATCATTTAGAGGATAATTCCCAATTAACTGATTATTAAATTTAGCAGGACAAATATCTAATTTATCAATTGATGATGTAATAGCATTAAATTCTTCTTTTGTTAAATTATCAGCATTATGCAAAGCTATAACTGAATTCTTTAACTCCGATTTCATAACTTCTATGTCTGATTTTTTAGGGAGATGATTCAGTTCTTTGATAGGAATAGCTATATCTTCTAGATTCAAGCCAGGTATTTCAAAAAGTTGCCAATTTATTAGTACAACAGTTATACCTTCTGCTTCTTTAGCTTTAGTAACAATTAGTACTTGTTTACCAATTGATGCTATTGCCAACCTACCAATACCCTTTTCTCCCATAGATACTCTTGGTGCTTTTGTTGTATCTATACGAGGAGCCAGTGACTTTCTGTGTCTAACTTTTGATTCGGTACCTAATGTGAGCCACCGGTTCTCAAAGTCATCTTTTGTCATTCCAATACCATCATCTCTCAAAATGAAAAGATCTTTCATTCTGAAATAGTCAATATCGACATGATCAGCATATGCATCATGTGCATTCTTTAAGAGTTCATTGATAGCTGTAGGTATCCCTGCTATTTGTTGACGTCCCAACAAATCAAGGGCTCTAGCTCTAGTTTTAAAGTTAGCCATTTTACCTTTCTCACTAAGATATTAGTTTGTTCAGAGTATATATCAGCTAAATAGAGTTTCATAATACCGATATAGTTGGTTTATTTGATTGATATCTGAACAGAGTAAGTTTGATTCCTGATAGACCGCATCAACCCATGGCTCTGCTATGTATAGCTCACAATCCTTGCTGTATAAGGAATTGTACAAAGGTATCGCTATTTTGGAACGTTATTTAGTGGCTTAAAATAACTATTTATCTAACAAATAGATATAAAAGAAAGTTTATGTTAGGCACTTTTTTATTCGATTCCATTTATAATTGCTTCTATAAGTGCTTTCCCCAGCATAGGGGGAACGGCATTACCGATTTGTTTTGCTTGGTCTGTCGAACTGCCAGTAAATATATAGTTATCTGGGAATGTTTGGATACGGGCAGCATGTCGCAAAGTAATGCCATGATTTTTCCATGGATGAACAAATCTGCCTTTAGATGGATTATTACATCCTGTAGTTATTGTGTTAGCTGGTTGATGAATAAATATTCTTCCGTAAACATCCTTATGTCCCGCATATCCATCGGAGTGGCAATTAAGCTCGAATTCTGGTGCAGCATCTTCACGGCTACCATTTAGTCGTGTACTTTCAAAGCGTTCTGTCATTCTTAAAGTTGGCTGCATATGTCTATTACACGGATCATCCTTGTCCACTGGGGAACCGTATTCAAGATGTTTAAGAAGATTGCTAGCCTCTTTATCTGCCAACTCTGTATGTGGCCTAAAATGTTCTTTAATGTATCTTTTTATCAATTCAGGAGTTAGTTTTTCAAATACAGAAGAAGCAGTTCTCCAAGATGGAAGCTGCTGACGTATAGCCTCTTTTGACTTAGGAGAAAAATGTGATGGATTGGGTGGAAACTTAAAGTCATTTTTTAGCGTTAGATCTTCTCTGACACCAAGAATAAAAACTCTCTTTCTGTTTTGGGGTACACCATAATCTTTCGCATTTAAGGTGCCACAATGAAGAATTTTATAGTTGTTGGATTTTGCTAATTCTTTGAAATCATCTAAATATTTAGCGTGTCTTTCCCACAGTAACCCCGCTACATTTTCAACCAAAAAAAGTTGAGGCTTGAACTCTTTGACAAAATCAAAGTAACGAAGTAGCAATTTATTTCTCGGGTCGTCAACACCCGCATTTTTTATACGATGGCTAGAGAAGCCTTGACAAGGAGGGCCACCAAGCAAAAGTGAAAGCTCTTTTTTTTTCACTCCCAATTCCAGACGGAGTGCCTTTGGAGAAATTGTCAGGATATCTTGTTGAAAAAATTTTGTTTTATGTCCCAGCCTTTCAATTAAATTAAGTTGGTATGTCTTGGCTGCGGCCTGATCAAATTCAATGGCAGCGAGCACATCAATGCCCAGTTGATGCGCAGCTAAACTTAAACCGCCCGCGCCTGCAAACAAATCTATTGCTTTCATACAAACCTAACCAAATTGAAACGAGCTATTCTACGTTTAACCCTAAAAAAAATAAACTCTGTTCTTTCCATCCATGTAAAAACTCACCTATGTCATCTATAGATTAGCTAAGTTTCCTTTCCATACCTTAATAGTCACTCAGCAGCCAGTGTCTTCACATAGGCTGTTTTACCTTGATGTTTATGAGGATAAATCACAAATATAAAAAATCAATCACTATGTTATGGTTTTATCCATTTGATTTAATTTGTTTTATTTGGTATGCCATTAACGTGAATACTATAACTGACTTTCTGAAAGTAGCCTTATATTTTTTATGATTGGGCTTCTAACATGAAACATGAGAACTCCCTCTTTATTTTAAATTATGCACTAATGCTTTAATCAAAGTTGGTAACTCTCTTCTTTTCAAATTAAAGTGTCAGATGGAGTGAGGGCTGAACGACTACACCGATAGATAAGGCTGACCATCTTGGCAGCCTGATCATTAAATTCAATGGGTTATGAAGTTCCTTATACAATAATCCTTTTTTTTACCACCCCATAAACCCCAGCCGTCAGTACCGTGCCGATCACAATCGCCCCCAAATAATTCACCACAGGCGTAATCGCCCCCGGTATCAGCAACACAAACAACCCGCCATGCGGAGCCATCAGCTGTACGCCAAAATACATCGAAAGCGCCCCCGTCACTACACCGCCCAGAATACAACTCGGCAGTACCCGCACCGGATCTTTCGCCGCAAATGGAATCGCCCCTTCTGAGATAAAACACAGCCCCAGCACCAGTGCCGCTTTTCCGCCTTCGCGTTCACTTTGGTCAAATTTATTCCGCGCAATCACCGTCGCCAGCCACATTGCCAATGGCGGAACCATCCCCGCCGCCATAATCGCGGCCATCGGGCCATAAGTCTGGGCGCTCAACAAACCAACGCCAAACGCATAAGCCGCTTTATTCACTGGCCCGCCCATATCTGTGCACATCATCCCGCCCAGAATGGCACCGAGGATCACCGCATTGGTGGTTCCCATTGATTTCAGCCAATGGGTCAGCCATTCCATCATTGCCGCGACGGGATTACCGACGACGTAAATCATGGTTAGCCCTGTCACCAGCGTGGCGACCAGCGGGATAATCAAAATGGGTTTCAAGGCTTCCATACTTTGCGGTAAGCGCAGTCGGGTGGTGAGCAACATGGCAATGTAACCTGCAAGAAAGCCAGAAATGATCCCGCCGAGGAACCCGGCACCGGTACTGACGGCGAGCATGCCGCCCACCAGTCCGGGAGCGAGTCCGGTGCGTCCTGCGATGGAGTAGGCGATGTAACCGGAGAGCACTGGCACCATCAGCGAAAGTGCGGAGCCGCCGCCGATTTGCATCAGGGCGGCGGCCAGTGTGCCGGATTCTTTAAATGCTTCTATGCCGAAGACAAATGACAGGGCGATGCACAAACCCCCCGCGACGACCATCGGCAGCATGTAGGAAACGCCGGTCATTAAGTGCTGGTAAGCGCCTGTGCCTGCGGGTTTGGGGTTATTGGAGGCGGAAGCTTCACGCTTGGCGCTATAAATCTCGGCGGTGGTCAGTGCTTTATCCAATTCTTGGGCGGTTTTTTTCAAGGCCGCGCCTGTGGAGGTGCGGTAGAGGCGCTTGCCGGAAAATGGGGTAAGGTCAACGTCGATATCTGCTGACACAATCACCAAGTCCGCTGCCACGATTTCTGCGCGTGTGATGGCGTTGTTGGTTCCCACGGAACCACGGGTCTCTACTTTGATCTGCCAGCCGCGTTTTTGTGCTTCGGTCTCCAGCGCCTTAGCTGCCATAAAGGTATGAGCCACCCCTGTCGGGCAGGCGGTGATCGCTACGATGTTCATTGTGTTGTGCTGAACCGCGTTATCCGGCGAGTGATGGCTATCTTGGGATTGATAAACGCTGGCCTGGTTTTTGGCGTGGCTGATAAAGGTATCGGGTTCGCGGATAGCCTGTTCCGCGCTGCCTGCAAAAGTTTTTTTGCCATGCAGATTAACGTTATCAGGCGCAGAATCGCCGATAATAATCACCAGTTCTGCGTTGTTCACGTCCGTGACAAGGGAGAGGCCGTGTTGGGCGGCGATGGTCTCCAGTGTATGTCTGGCAAGGTAAGCGCGTGCCTGTCCCTGCTGATTGTCGGTAAGAATCAATGTATTCATAGGGTTTCCTTCTCGCTGTTTTCCTTTTTGCTCTTTTCTTTTTTCTGATTGTTTTTCGCTGATTGAGTGTGCAGAGGAGTGAGTTCTACTCGTGCCATCATGCGAGCCAGTTGCTGACGGTCAATGCTGCCGACGCTGCTTTGGCTGACGGTCAGGGCGGATATGGCGGTGGCGAGGCGTAGAGTGTGCTCGCTGGGTTGCCCCATCATCAGGCCGTAAATCAGTCCACCGACCATCGCATCTCCTGCGCCAACGGTGCTGACGATTTCACAGTGCGGTGGTTTGGCGAGCCATGTGCCAGAGGCGTTGACCAAAATGGCGCCTTCATCTCCCAGTGATATCACGACATGAGAGACGCCTTGGGCGCGCAGTTGATGGGCTGCGGTGACAATATCTTCTTGTGTCGGCAGTGGTCGGCCAGCCCAGATCTCCAGTTCATGGCGATTCGGTTTGACCATCCAGGGCAGGGCTTTAAGCCCGGCAACGAAGGCTTCCCGGCTGCTATCAAACACCACGCACATGCACTCTTTGCGCAGGCGCTGCATCCAGTGGGTGAAGTCATCCAAATTGACGCCTGCGGGCAGGCTTCCGCTGACGCAGACCATACTGAACTGATTGAGCCATTGGAGGGAGCGGTTGGCGAATTGTTGCCATTTTTCTTTGCTGACGCTGAACCCTGAGAAGTTGAAATCAGTGACGATGCCGCTCTGTTCGGTGAGTTTGACGTTAATGCGTGTCCGGCCTTCCACAAGCTGGAATTGATTGTTCATGCCCAGTTCGGCGAAGGTGTTCTGGAAGCTGTCCTGATTATCTTCTCCCAGAAAACCGCCAACGGTAACGTCAATACCGAGGTTTTTGAGGATTTTACCTACGTTGATGCCTTTGCCGGCAGGGTATAATCCGGCGGTCTGGACGCGGTTTACCTTACCGATGCTGATATCCGTGGTCAGCCCGACTAAATCATAAGCAGGGTTAAGGGTGATGGTTGCCACTCTTTTGCTCATGCGATTTCCCCACCCATATTCTGCTCAATCAAGGCTGTGATCGCTGTCAGTGCTTGTTCTGCGTCTGAGCCCACTGCGGTGAAGCGAATGCGTTCGCCTTTTTTGACGCCCAGACCCGCAACTTGCATCAGTTTGCGGCCATCAACGGGAACGCCTGAGCCATCAAGGTGGGCGATGGTGATCTGGCTGTTGAATTGTTTGATGGTATTGACCAGCAGTGAGCTGGGGCGAGTATGCAACCCATGTTCATTGGGCAGGATAAAATCTGCGCTCAGTGCCGTCGCTTCCTGCGGTGTAGCTGTTGTCAGCAGTGCGATGATGGCTGCGGCATCGGGTGCGGAGTACAGGCGTTCGGCCTTGTTTTGTTGCAGCAGGGTGCTGATAGGGCTCAGCAGGCTTTGCAGTTGATCATCCGCATAGGCGATGGTCATTAGTACTCCAACTGGCTGACCATCCATTGTGAATGGCGTTTTGGGTCTGGTAATCGCAACGGCATTGCGCAGGTTGCCTATCGCACTGTCACTCAACCAAAGCCCTTGGCCGAGATGAATTGGCGGTCTGGCTAGAACATCGGCAATGAATGCAGCATTCACCGCTTTGGCCAGTTGCAGGCGGGCGATGTTCAGGGCCTGCAAGGTTGTCAGGTCATGAGCGTCGATATCCAGTGTGATCGTTGACGCATCCAGAAAATGGGAGGAGGGTGTGCTCATTAATAAGCGATAGAGTTCGTCCGCCGAAGCGGTTTTTGCCATCTGGCTGGCGAGGTTTTCATCACTGATAATACGAGTCAGTTGATGCAGCAGGGTAAGATGTTCGTCAGATTTGGCCGCGATGCCGATGACAATATGGACGGTCTGGTTATTTCCCCATGCCACGCCGTCAGGAAATTGCAAGACCTGTACGCCAGTGTGCAGCACTTGGTCGCGGGTTGCTGTTGTCCCATGTGGAATGGCAATGCCGTTGCCAAGATAGGTTGAGGACTGTATTTCACGCTCCAGCATTCCTTCAATGTATCTTTCACTGACATAGCCTGATGCGGCCAGTGCAGCGGCAACTTGTCGAATGGCGCTTTCTTTATTGTTAGCGTAAGCCGCTAGATGGATATCTTTTAACGATAGATGAAACATCTATTTATACCTTCTTATAATTAGATGAAACGATTCGGCTAATTAGGTAAAAAAATGACGATGAATTAATTTACGTTATTTTTATTGTCGAATAAGTAAAAATAATCTTTATTCATTCTCTTCATATCGCCAAAGAGTTGGGGTGTAAAGTAGGGGGCTCGGATTATTTTTCTAAAGGGTGATAACGATCTTACTTATTTAAATTTTATTAAAAACAATGAATTATAAATTTTGTTATTAAAGCAATAAAAAATAATTCGAATAATTTTATTTTTTTCAAAAAAAGAATCGGATGGCGCGTTTTTGTCGAGGGGGAGAGGAGAGATAGCAGGGTCTGTATAACGCCGGAAGTGCGGCAGAGTAGCATGAACGGTGTTTTCAAGTGAGTTTTAATGGAGGGAAGAGCGGGTTTTCGTGTCTGAAGGATCTCATTGAAAGTAAAGAAAATTAAAAGTGATTGCAAAATACCCGATAGGAAATTATTTCCAGGTGTGTAGACTGGGGACAACATGGAGCGCGATGTTATCATTTATGAAATGATAACAAAAAATGACATATTGTTATTGTTTCGGCTTTCAATTTCAGCTTACTGCGTTTATTATGCGCGCTTCGTAATTTCAATCGGCGCCACTGGTTTGAGCTTCAGCGGAGAAACGATGATTCCTGCTGGCTGACACAGTCTTTTCCCGTGGCGGTTCTATCTGCATTATTTCAAGGGATAGATGATAGCATAAATGACTGAGAATACCTCTCTGACACCACTCGTTGAACTAAACACCCTGTGCAAGGGTTTCGACGGCAAACAAGTTATTTCACAGCTCGATCTGATTATCAATGATGGCGAGTTCCTGACCATTCTTGGGCCATCCGGTTGCGGCAAGACCACTGTACTCCGTCTGATTGCCGGGCTGGAAGATGCGGATAGCGGCAAAATTTTACTGGAAGGGCAGGATATCACTGATATTCCCGCCGAGCACCGTCACGTTAATACGGTGTTCCAAAGTTACGCGCTGTTCCCCCATATGACCGTATTTGAAAACGTCGCTTTTGGATTGCGCATGCAGAAAACACCGGCAAAGGAGATTGCCCCGCGTGTTGAAGAAGCGTTGCGCATGGTGCAGCTTGAAGAGTTTGCCCAACGGCGTCCGGCTCAGCTTTCTGGCGGTCAGCAGCAGCGCGTGGCGATTGCCCGTGCGGTTGTGAACAAGCCGAAAGTTTTGCTGCTGGATGAATCGCTGTCGGCACTCGACTATAAGCTGCGTAAGCAGATGCAAAATGAGTTGAAGGCTCTTCAGCGTAAGCTCGGCATTACCTTTATCTTTGTGACCCATGATCAGGAAGAAGCGCTGGTGATGTCAGACCGTATCGTGGTCATGCGTGATGGGCACATCGAGCAAGATGGTACGCCACGTGAGATCTACGAGGAGCCGAAAAACCTGTTCGTTGCCCGCTTTATCGGCGAAATCAATATCTTTGATGCCAAGGTGCTGCATCGTATTGATGAGCAGCGGATACGCGCTGACGTCGAAGGCCACGAATGCGATATTTTCACTTCGTTGCCAGTCACCGCCGGGCAAATACTGAAAGTGCTGCTGCGCCCGGAAGATCTGCGGGTCGAAGAGATCAATCATGGCGAGCAGGTGTCGGGTCTGGTTGGTTATGTGCGTGAACGTAACTACAAGGGCATGACGCTGGATTCGGTGGTCGAAATGGAAAATGGCAAAATGGTCATGGTGAGCGAATTCTTTAACGAAGACGATCCCGATGTTGACCACTCCCTGAACCAGAAGATCGCGGTCACTTGGGTAGAAAGCTGGGAGGTTGTGCTGGTCGATGAAGAAGACGCGTAAACTATTCCAGAATATCGTCATCACGGGCATGGTGTCTTGGCTGATGCTGTTCGTCTTTATGCCGAACCTGATGATCATCGGAACCAGCTTTCTGATCCGCGATGATGCCAATCTGGTACAGATGGTATTTTCACTGGACAACTATACCCGCTTGTTTGATCCGCTGTATGCCGAAGTATTGCTACACTCGCTGGATATGGCCATCATCGCGACGTTATGCTGTCTGGTGATCGGCTACCCGTTCGCCTTTTTCTTGGCTCGGATGCCGGAGAAGCTGCGTCCGCTGATGCTGTTCCTGTTGATCGTCCCGTTTTGGACGAACTCTTTAATCCGCATTTATGGTTTGAAGATGTTCCTCAGCACCCGTGGCTATCTGAATGATTTCCTGCTGTGGCTGGGGATCGTCGATAAACCGCTGCGCATTATGTATACCTCCGAAGCCGTCGTGCTGGGGCTGGTTTATATTCTGCTGCCGTTTATGGTGATGCCACTCTATTCCAGTATTGAAAAGTTGGATAAACCTTGTCTGGAAGCCGCGCGTGATCTGGGCGCGGGAAAATTGCAGACGTTTATCCGCATCATTATCCCTTTGACGATGCCGGGCATTATTGCAGGTTGCTTGTTGGTACTGTTGCCGGCAATGGGGCTGTTCTACGTGGCTGACCTGATGGGTGGGGCGAAAAACCTGCTGATCGGTAACGTGATAAAAAGCCAGTTCCTTAATATTCGCGACTGGCCGTTTGGGGCGGCAACCAGCATATGCCTAACGCTGGTGATGGGGCTGATGCTGCTGGTTTACTATCGTGCGGCTAAACTGCTGAACAAGAAGGTGGAACTGGAATGATCGGACGCCTGTTGCGCGGTGGTTTCATGACCCTCGTTTATGCTTATCTGTATATCCCGATTGTGATCCTGATCGTAAGTTCGTTTAACCAGTCACGGTTCGGCATTAGCTGGCAGGGTTTTACCACTGAATGGTACAGCCTGCTGTTCAACAATGACAGCTTGCTTCAAGCGGCGGGACATTCCCTGACGATGGCGGTCACTTCCGCCACGTTTGCCACTCTGATTGGTTCACTGACGGCGGTTGCTCTGTACCGTTATTCGTTCCGTGGCAAAAAGTTCGTGAGCGGTATGCTGTTCGTGGTGATGATGTCGCCGGATATTGTCATGGCGATTTCATTGCTGGTGCTGTTTATGCTGCTGGGCGTCTCACTGGGATTCTGGTCACTGCTGTTTTCGCATATCACGTTCTGTCTGCCATTCGTGGTTGTGACGGTTTATTCCCGTCTGAAAGATTTTGACGTCAAAATGCTGGAAGCGGCGCGGGATTTAGGGGCGGGTGAGTTGACCATTCTGCGTAAAATCATCCTGCCACTGGCGATGCCGGCAGTGATGGCAGGTTGGCTGCTCAGTTTTACCCTGTCGATGGATGATGTGGTTGTTTCCTCATTCGTGACGGGGCCAAGCTATGAAATCCTGCCACTCAAGATTTACTCGATGGTAAAAGTGGGCGTTTCACCGGAAGTTAATGCATTAGCGACTATTTTGCTGGTAATGTCACTGATCTTGGTGCTGTTCAGCCAGTTTATTATGCGTGATCGTACTGGCAAAGCTTAACGTTGATTTAAGCGTGGCCACAGGCTGGTCACGCTTTCGCGTTATTTGCAACATCGCTTTTTACCCTGAAAAATCAGAATTTCTTGCCAAAACGTCAATAAAACACGGAATAAGTGGCTTTACCCCATGAAATGTCGCTTCTATAATAGCCGCCTTTCTAAGGGTAGGTTCACTCCGAGCCTATACAAGACTAACGCACCAACTGCGAGGGAAACACTGCATGAAAAAGTGGTTCTATCTGCTAGCCGCTGGGATGATGGCATTTAGCATTGGTTCGGTGAATGCCGCTGCCGCTGATGATGGCAAAACGCTGTATTTCTACAACTGGACTGAATACGTTCCGCCTGGTTTGCTCAACCAGTTCACCAACGAAACTGGGATTAAGGTGATTTACTCCACCTATGAATCCAATGAGAGCATGTATACCAAGCTGAAAACTTATAAAGACGGCGCTTATGATTTAGTTGTGCCATCCACTTACTTTGTCTCAAAAATGAGTAAAGAGGGGATGCTGCAAAAGATTGATACGAGCAAACTCAGCAATTTCAAAAATCTTGATCCGAATTTGCTGCATAAGTCTTTTGATCCGAAGAATGAATATTCTATCCCCTATATTTGGGGAGCAACGGCCATTGGTGTCAACAGCGATAATATCGATCCAAAAACCATCAGCTCTTGGGCCGATTTTTGGAAGCCTCAGTATCAAAACGGTCTGGTGCTGACTGATGATGCTCGTGAAGTCTTCCAGATGGCATTGCTGAAGCTGGGTTATTCCGGCAATACGACCAATCCGAAAGAGATTGAAGCGGCTTATCAGGAACTGCAAAAACTGATGCCAAACGTATTGGCATTCAACTCTGATAACCCAGCCAATCCATTTATGGAAGGTGAAGTTGATTTAGGCATGGTGTGGACAGGTTCTGCCTATGTAGCACGCCAGTCGGGAACACCGGTTGATATTATCTGGCCGAAGGAAGGCGGAATTTTCTGGATGGATAGTCTGGCGATCCCTACCAATGCCAAGAATGTCGATGGTGCGATGAAGTTGATTAACTTCTTGCTACGCCCGGAGATCGCGGCACAGGTTGCGCAGAAAATCGGTTATCCGACGCCGAATCTGGCGGCGAAAAAACTACTGCCGGCAGAAATCACGAGAGACCAGTCACTGTATCCTGATGAAACCATTATCCAGAAAGGGGAATGGCAGAGCGATGTTGGCAACGCCAATATCCTGTACGAAAACTATTTCCAGAAACTGAAAGCGGGTCAATAACCTGTAACAGTTTGCATGATGAGGGGAGCAGATGGCTCCCCTTTTTAATCTGTGCGGGTTATTGCTTAAAAACTTGGCTACGGTGCCAAGTGACGAACTCTTCCAGCGGATAATATTCTTTTTGCTGAGGGAGCAAGATTGGCTGATCGGCAAAATTCCAGAAAAGCTGCTCCACCATCTGGCCGCCATTAATACCTTTTGAAACGATTAACTTCATACTATCGTCAAGACCAATTGAACCCATATCGAATGCGGAATGATGCAACGAGCACAGCGCAAGCCCGTTGGTGACAGTACAGGGGCCGCCATATTGCTTCCATTTGATATGTGCCGCTTCCAGCCCGACAGGGGTATTGTCATGGCGTAGATTGTAGCCACACACGGCACACTGATAGTTATAGGCACGCAATATATTCTGACGAAAATGTGGATCGCGTAACTTGCGGATATCACCTAAGGAGAAATCCAACTGATTGGCGATTAGCTCCTGTACGCTTTCAGGGAAATGTTCACTGAGAATCTGCTGTGCCAGTTTATCGATGAGCTCAGGCTTAGTTTGTAGTAATTGGTAGCTTGCTTGATCGAATCCTCCTATCACGCCATATTCAATCAACTCGCGCTTTGGTGGTTCTTTATTGCCTTTTTGGGGTGTGCAGCGTTCGGTATTCTGCAACTCCCAGAACCCATCGCCGCGTAACCGCCAGAATGGCATGGTTGGGTAATGATTTTTGCGCTTTGGGCCAAAATTGTTGAGTAACTCCAGTAATGGCTGGTGGAGCTCTTCCCCGTAGTTAAACAGTCGCCCATGCTTTTTTTGGTATTGAGAAAGTACATACAGCAGTAATAACGGCTTATGTGGCGCACGTTGATCCCCCTTGCGCCATACCGAAAGGCTTGAGATAGCGGTTTGCAGTTTCTTGATCGTAAGCATGTGGGCTTTCTGACTAACGGGTAAAGGTATTGCGATCATGCTCGCAAAACGGGGAGAGGGCAAGGTGTTGGGTTGGTTGGGGGTGGTGAAGAGTTATTGGTGCAAGTTATATCTGTTTTGAGGACGGGATCGGAGAAATAAGGCCAGAGGTTGTGATACTCGATCACTTGGCATAGAATTAAAACGCTCTTTAGCGGTTTGGACGAACTTCGTCTAGTCGGGTGATTAGCCAGACTCTAACTTATTGAACACATTTAGGTTGCGAATTAAACGTGTCTACATTTAGTCGCATACACGAGCTCCTAAATGTAGACACGTTTAATTCGCTGTCTTTAGTAAAGAGTAACTCTAAAGCCCAAGTTTGTTCTTGGGCTTTTCACTATCAGAGGTTGAATGACTGTTTTATTTGGTTTAGTAAAAACATTAGGGATAAGTGAGAGAGAAGCGATCACTTTTCTTTCTGACGCCCCGAAAAAATATAAAGTTTACTCTATACCTAAGCGTAGTTCAGGCCATAGAATCATTGCTCAACCAAGTAAAAGGCTTAAAGAATATCAAACAGCTTTCCTTAAGTGCTGCTTGCTGCCTGTTCATCCTAGTGCAATGGCATACCGTCAGGGTTTATCGATAAAAGATAATGCAAATTATCATAAGGATAATCAATATCTACTGAAAATGGATTTGGAGAATTTTTTCAACTCAATCACCCCTAATATTTTATGGGAAAGTTGGAATAAAAAAGAGCTATTCATTGATGATAATGACAGAAAGATATTACAACGTTTGTTATTCTGGTGTCCGAGTAAAAAAAATAGTGGAAAACTTGTATTAAGTATTGGTGCACCAACATCACCAGCAGTTTCAAATTCTTTCTTATACAATTTTGACGAGGAACTGTATAATTTTTGTCTCAAATATCAAATTGCTTATACTCGCTATGCAGATGATTTAACGTTTTCAACTAATCAAACAGGAGTTTTATTTACTGTACATGAGATGGTAAAGAAATTGTTGATAAAACATTTCGATAGGCAGATTACGCTAAATCATGGTAAGACAATATTTTCATCAAAAGCACACAATCGGCATATCACTGGAGTAACTATTACGAATGATGGAAAATTATCCATAGGTAGACAAAAAAAAAGGTATATTAAACATCTTGTTTACCAATTCGAATTAGGAGTTCTAAGTATTGAAGATATTTGTTATCTTCAAGGATTGTTAGCTTTTGCTAAACATATTGAACCCTTGTTTATTCCTCGTTTAGTACAGAAGTACTCGAAAGAAACGTTAAAAAATATTTTTGATATAGGGTCATCATGAAAAAGAATAGACATATTCGCGCATTGGAAATGAATGCAAAGAAAGGTGATTTGCTCGCTAATTTTAATCTCTATCAAGAATATTTGAGCGGAGAAATGAATGTAGAAAAGAACGAATCACTATCAGAATATTACTTTGAGCAATGTTGTGTTCTGATAGAAGAAAATAATTTTATATTAGAGTCCTTAAAGCTCATAGATTTTCGTCGATTCAAAAAACTGAATATTGAGAAAGGATTAGATAGACATCTTACTGTTTTTATTGGCACTAATGGTGAAGGAAAAACTTCAATTATTGAAGCTATCAGTAAAACATTAAGTTGGTTAAATGCTAATATCTTAAAAGAAGATGGTCAAGGAAGTGGTATAACCTATGACGATATTCATAATGAAAGTGAAGGTTATGCTGATATTTATACTGAATTCAAGTATGGCGTTGACACTAGAATAAATGCTCGTTTATCAAGAGCAATTGAAGCTGCATCGAAAAAACGTGATAGTGAAGTAGTAGGTTTGAAATCTATTGCTAATATGTGGAGAATTATTAATGATAAGCGAAGAATTAATCTTCCTTTATTTGCTTCATATTTAATTGAACGTTCTTATCCTTTGAAAATTAATAAAAGAAATTTTCTGATCGATATACCTGAAAAGCGAAGGTTACGTTTCGATGCTTATACTGATGCTCTTAGAGGTACTGGCAAATTTGAAAATTTTGTAGATTGGTTTATTTCTTTGAGTAAAATAAAAAAATATGGAACCTCAATTTTCAATGAAGAATTGAATCAATTAAAAAAACAAATTGAAATTAAAGTTATGAATGAAATTCTTTCAACAATCTATGATGATTCTATTTTAAAGGAAATGAAAAATAAATATCTGGAATCTTTGGAAGAAAAACAAGATGATGGTTCTCATGAATCTATTATTGTTTCTAAAGTGATTGAAGCAATTTCACATGTAGTACCCAGTGTTGAAGATATTTGGGTCACAGATAAATCTGGTGTTGATGAGATTCTCGTTTTAATTGATGGAAAAGCAGTTAAATTAACTCAGCTTTCAGATGGTCAACGAGTATTTATTGCTTTAGTCGCTGATTTAACTCGAAGATTGGTATTATTAAACCCTGAAAAAGAAAACCCTTTGGAAGGAAATGGTATTGTGCTTATTGATGAAATCGAGCTTCATCTGCATCCTAAATGGCAGCAAAGCATAATTACAACGCTTCAGGAAACCTTTCCCAATATCCAATTTATTATTTCTACTCATAGCCCACAAGTGTTGTCCACAGTGAATAGAAAAAATATTCGTTATTTTAGTGGAGAAGATGATACAGGAGCAGTTTGGCTGAGAGTACCTGATTTTCAAACAAAGGGCGTTGCAAATAGCGATGTTCTTGAACAATTGATGAATACTTTTTCCATTCCGGATCTTCCAGAGTCAAAATGGGTTAACGATCTAATCGAATTGGTTGAAAAAGATAATTATGAAAATAATTCGAATGCTAAAGAGTTATTCAATAAGATCAAAGAACATTTTGGTGATGAGCATCCAGAAGTTAAACGTTGTGAAAGTCACATTCGTCTTCAAAGCTTGAAAGTTAAGGCTCGTAAAAAATTTGATAAGAAAAAGGATGAAAATTGAAGAAATTAGAACGTCAGGAAGCTCCAGACTGTTTATCTAATTTTAAACATGGCGTAGATAGTTGGGGAGCGGTTCCGAAGGATGAAATATGGTCAAAATTGGAGCAGATGCAAGGTGAATTTTGTGCTTATTGTGAATGTAGATTGAAGGGGAAGAGTAAACATATAGAGCACTTTAGGAAGCGTGAAACGTTTCCAGATAAAACTTTTAATTGGGGTAATCTGTTTGGTTCCTGTGGAGATCCTCAAAAAACTGGAGGGTGGGGACGTTGTGGGATATATAAGGATAATAGAAAGCTGAACCCACCATGTGATATCAATAAACTGATCAAACCTGATGAAGAAGATCCTGGTGACTATTTGCTTTTCTTAATTTCTGGCCATGTTGTCCCTCAGCGAAATTTGTGTGACAGAGAAAGACAAAAAGCGGAAGAAACGATCCGTGTATTTAATTTGAATAATGATACATCGTTATTTAATAGTCGGAAGAATACTATAGAGTACATAAAAAATGAAATAATAACGCTTTATGAATTTCTAGATGATATAAATGATAGTGATTGTCAATCTTGGCAAGAATGGGAAAAATTACGTGAAGAATACACTAAAGAAATTAAAGGAAAAGAATTTCAAACAGCATTAGAGCATGCTTGGAGATATAACCGAGATTACGCATGAATTGGATAATTTTATATGTATTCTGACTCTCCATATAACCTTATTAATAAGTATGGTTTTATTCGATAAGATTATTATTTTGGAAACTGTCTGACATAATCCAGTCCTCATTTAGTCAATAGATTACGGTTCATTTTCTGATGGGGTGGTCTATTGCCTGCCTGTCATTCCTCGTTTTGTGTTAGACAAGTAAGAAAACACATTGAATACAAACAGAAACCCTTATCTAAAGTGGTTGTAAAACAGAGCCTTATCTATCAGTAATAATGAAATACTGGTTATGCGGTGATTTTTTATCTGATATCAGAAAGGCCTTTACAATCTCAGAATTCATGGATAAAGTACCGCCGCTAAAATCTTCCTGAATTGAGCTGCTGCAGGAAAAACAACACTTCTTCCCCATGAAAACGGAAGAAGCAACTTTTTGTTTTTCTAGGTAGCCAACATGTCTACGTTTACTCGTTTACAAAAACGTTTATCCCGTCAGGGAATCGAAACCCAGTACGAAAATAATATCTATCGTTTCAATAAAGAGCAAATTGAAGCTGAAGTTCTACTGCCTGAATCCTTGCCATTGGAAGAAAAGGCCGTACAGCAATTACTTGACCTTGCTTCCGTTCACGTACCCGGCAGCGACGCGAAAGTGTGTCGTACCAGAGCGACACCGGATTTTCATCCGGGAGCGGTGGCGCCAGTGGGCTGTATTGTGGCAACGACAGAGGATCTGGTGATCCCTGCTGCCATTGGGACAGACATCAACTGCGGTATGCGCCTGCTGACAACGGGTTTGAGCTATGCGGAAGCGTATAGCCAAAAAGAAGCCTTGATTCAGCAGTTAAAAAATACCCTATTGCTGGATCAACGTGATGTACCCGTCACATCAACCTCATTCAGTGCCCTGTTTGACGAAGGGCTGGCGGCATGGTTACAGGAATTACCTCAACAGGGGGTCTGGCAACAGGCCGATTTCAAGCGCATGTATGCCGAATTAAACGCGATACTGAGTACTCAGGCAGTACAGGCGCATAGCCGATACGCACCTGAAGCCTTTTTCGAGCAACGTGAAATCATCCGTCCGGCAAGCTTGGGTACGGTGGGTTCAGGCAACCACTTTGTTGAACTGCAAATCGTCGATACCATTCTGGACAGGCACGCGGCTTACGCGGCAGGCCTGCATGAAGGTGAGGTATTGATGATGATCCACACTGGCTCACGGGATGTGGGTTTTTACATAGGTCAGCGTTGGATGGATAAAGCGAGGGCTTTATGGCCGGCTACGGCAAAATATCCATCTTCTGGCCTATTTGGTCTGACAGATGAACACGCTCAGGAATATTTTCTGGCGATGGGTTGTGCGGCGCGTTATGCGTGGGCGAATCGCATTGTTTTGACGGAACTGGTGCGCGCGGCTTGGAAACAGGTTTTTGGGCAGGATAAAAGTAAGTTGATTGTGGATCTCTCGCATAATATTATTTTTCCTGAGCAGGGTATGAATCTCCATCGCAAAGGCGCTACACCTGCACGGGCAGGGGAGTTGGCGTTAATTCCCGGCTCAATGGGGGATTATTCTTACCTTGTATTGGGGAAAGGCAATGAAGACTGGTTGTGGTCATGTTCACACGGAGCCGGGCGTTCGGTACGCCGTCAGGCAATGCGGAATAAAGTGCCTGATCTACAAAAAAATAGCCGATTGCCGTGGCAGTGCATCACTTTGAAAAGCGATCGCCTGCGTGAAGAAGCGCCTGAGGCTTACAAGCCAATTACGCCGGTGATTGAGATCCAAGAACAGACCGGATTAATTTAGCCCGTGGCAAGGGTCAGGCCGTGGATCACGTTCAAAGCTTGATATCTGATTGAAAATGCAAAGGCTGGTTTTTACCAGTCTTTGCATAATATGAATAATAAGTTTATGTGTTTATGATTTATCTATTTTTTGGTTATTTTGTCGTTTTATTGTCATGGGTGTTTCATTTTTTTAATAAAATAATGATTGAAATAAAAAAACGGTACTCAGGCAATACAGGCGCATAGTCGATACGCCCCTGAAACCTTATTAACGATTTTCTGTAAAAATTTACTGGGAGACGATGATAGAAACTGAGTTATATAACATGGAAATAGAAAAAATGAACATAGTCAGAGATGCGACACGATACAACAGTGTTGGCTTGAACAATCGTCCAGTGTTCCACAAAGGCATACTGGCACCGCAGACAGTCCATAGCAGGGAAATGGGTAGAAGAGCGAAGAGTATACTTAGTATGGCAAAAGAATAATCTTGGTGATTGAGGAATGCAGATGTTGGGATAATAAAAGTAGCAAATATAAAAGACTTGGGGTTGAGCAGGGTAGTGAAGAATATTGTCATTGTAGTCACATGGTAATCATACCCTTGTAGGGAAAAATGCCATATTTTTACTGCCAGATAAGCGACATAAAGAGCAGAAATTAGTTTTATTGTGAGTAAGAGAAGTGGGCTATGCTTTGCCAGAACAATAATTAATAGTGCCCAACTACTTATTGATAGTAAATAACCTATACATTCGGCAAGAATTAATTTAAGGCTTTTTATTATCCCTTGAGAGAATCCTGAACAGAGTAGTAAGGTATTTGTTGGGCCTGGCATTATAAGTAATAGGGCACTGGTATAGATTATCTTGAAACAATCGTTTATCTGAAGCATTTCATTGCCCTCTTTAATAATCAATAAAATATAACTCCCCATTTAATTCATAATGTTAATTAAATGGGGAGTTATATTAATTACTTATTTTTGAAGATGTTTCCATCTATTTCTGTTAGTCTTTATTCATTCCCACTAAAAAATTGATTTGGTTATGAATAATACTCAACAACAAGATAGAGTTAAAAAAATTGTATAGATATCGGTAACAAGGTAAAACGATTGCGTTTAGCTAGAAATATTTCTTTAAACGAACTTTCTAAGTTGTCTGGTGTATCTAAGGCCGCACTATCTCAATTAGAATCAGGCAACTCTAACCCTCGAATTGATACGTTAGATGCTATTGCAATTGCGCTACGTCTTCCGCTGGGAGATTTATTTGGCAGCAATAATGAGCGCTACCCCTATCTGGAAAAAAATATTCCAATGGAGGATACATATTCTCAAGTGATGAAGTTTCGTATCGGCTTGGGTAGTGTTGCTGAAATATGGCATTTACAAATGAATCCAGGGGTTATTATTAGTAGTCCCGCTCATACAGTAGGGACTCATGAACACATTATGGTTCATGATGGTGTCTTAATGTTACGACTTTCAAGCGATGAAAGTGTGATATTAAATCCCGGTGACTTTTATGCATTCTCTGGTGATGTCATACATTCCTATATATGTATTGATGTTGCAGTTAGTGCAACAGTAGTCATGTCTTATTCAATTCAAAGTTAATAATCATGGGGGAAAGATGGCCCCCATCATGTCAACATAATTATACCTGCTTACTATCGATATGAGGACGTTGATTACTCATAGCGTTTTCCTTCCACGATACGTCCTAGCAGAGCGGCACAGACAATAATGGCTCCGCCGAAGCTCTGCAAAATACCGATAGTTTCTCCCATAATTGCGACAGCAAACAGGGCTGCAAATGCGGGTTCCAACGACAAAATCAGGCCAACCCGAGTAGGACTGGTGGTTTTTGCTGCATAGAGCTGCATCAGAAAAGCAAAAGCAGTTGCCAGTAAGCTCAGAAACAGAATATATCCCCAAACATCGAATGTAATGGTTGGAATGAGGTGCAGGGATGCTGTGTCAGTCATTAAAACAAAGGCTAACCCAAGTACGGAGACTGTCACCAGTTCAATCAGGGTGATATTAACCAATGAGTAGGATTTACCGGATGTCTGCTTACCAAACATAAAGATTTGGAAACCGCGGATCAGCGCTGCAAGCAGGATCAACCAGTCACCGTTATTAAAGCCAAAGTTGCCTGTATCGGAAAAACTTAATATCCCACCGCCGGCTAAAGAAATAAAACAGGTAAAGTAAATAAACTTACTTTGCTTACGTTTTCCAAATATACGTTCAAAAAAGGGGACGATAACGACAGACAAGGCGATAAGGAACCCAGCATTGGATGCTGTAGTGTACTTAACTCCCAAGGTTTCAAACGTCAGGATGGCGTACAGCAGGCAGCCGAATATAAGGCCATTAATAATTTCCCCTGGTTTGATGTTACGCAGGCGTACCCGAGTGCCAAGAAACATAAAAGGTACAGATAGAGCAAAGCGCAGCATCAAAAATAACGGTACAGTCAGCCCGGCTTGAATGATCAATTGCATCAGCGAATAGCTGGCACCCCAAGAAAGGGCAACAGCCAGTAGTCCCAGATCTAGCAGATAAAGCCGTCTACGGGATAGAGGTAATACATCATGAGACATTGTCAGCCCTTAAAATAATATGGCTGGCATCGTAGCTGATACGTAGAGTTCCCTTTTTGAACTTGACCGACTTAATGGTAAATTTATTGATTTTGTTCAGATTATCGACATGTGTGCCCGCGCAGGGCATGGGTTCAGTGCCTTCAATTAAACACAGCCGGGTATCCGCTTCATACCAAGTTGTTACTTGCCCGCCATCACGTAGTTTAGTGTTGATAGTCGTTTCGATATTTTGTAAAGATAGCTGATCGAAAGGTATGGCACTGGAGCCTATAGGAGAGAACTCAACGCGTGACTCTCCGGGAAAGTGGTGGCCGCTGATTGCCATCCAGCCATATTGACGCATTTCCCAGTTCAGCAGGTGACCAGCAGTGTGTAGTGCTGCATGACATATACGGGCCTCTTCTGATAGTTTTGAGTTCAATTGTGCACCCAGTGGGGCATGAAGTGTGGATTCCGGATACACGGCTATCTGCCCTGTAGCCTGCTTTCTAACCTTCACGGGGACATTATTCACCCAGCCAATATCGGCGGGTTGCCCCCCGCCTTGTGGATGAAATAGGTTGTTATTTAGAGCAATCCATTGTCCCCATTCATCGGAACCACTGGCGATAACTTCGCCAGTGGAGAGGAAACAGTATGTATTATTGAGATAGCACTGGATTTGAGTCATCAGGACATCTTCCTTCATAGTGGTATAAGGGGTTGATCCAGCAAGTTATGAGAAGCAATCCGGTTGTTGGTGTTACGGCTCTGACCTGACACGATCACGCAGCCAAATTTATCAAGTGGGATATTGCCACCATATTCGTAGACATAATCAGTATTGGGATAAATATCGACATAGCTTGGTGCATAGCGGGTAGTAAATCCCATACGATAGTGTTTCTCAGAAGTATTAGGGTAAGAAGCATGCATCAAGGTTGACCAGAAGATCACGCATTGGCCCGCTTTTATCACGAGTGATACAGCTTGGTTTTCACCTGGTTTCCACTCAGGATCGACTTGCAGATTTCGATAATCATAACCAAAAAAGCCACGGTTTCCTCCTTGATTGTTCGTAATTAAAATACAATAGATAAGTAAAACGAACAAATGTTTCTTATGTGTTAATAAAAAGATGAATTATTTTATTTTGTTAATATAATCTAACTTAATAATCAGTATTCTGAACCAATTTTATTGTGGGCTTTTTGCCGTATAAAGATGATCTTAATAAGATAGCGTGGGAATTATTTCTAATAGTGAATAATATATTATTGAACTATAAAGATTTACTGTGGGGCTTTAGCATGAAATATTGGAGATAATTGATCTGTGAGTTACTTTATGTGTTAATGATTGATAGTGAAAAATCACTGAAAATAGCCATTAATTAGTACATGTAACAGAGATGGGAGGAATTAATAAAATGATGAAATTTTACTGAGTATTTATAAAAAATATCAAATTAATTATGGCATTAAGGTTGGCATGCTTAAAAAAACATAAAATATTTTTCTCAGATCAGGAAATTAAAGAATGAATTTTCTTCCAGATTATCGTGATGTAGTAGAAGCGCATTCCCGAATTAAAAAATATATCAATAAAACCCCTGTTTTTACGTCAAGGACTGTTAACCAAATCTTCAATGCTGAAGTCTATTTTAAGTGTGAAAATTACCAAAGAATGGGAGCATTCAAATTTCGTGGAGCTATGAATGCGTTATATCAATTTAGTGATGAACAGAAAAAAGCGGGAGTCGTTACTTTTTCGTCTGGAAATCATGCACAAGCTATTTCTTTGGCTGCTAATTTACTCAATATTCCTGCTACTATTGTCATGCCACAGGATGCTCCGAAGGCCAAAATTGCAGCGACAAAAGGTTATGGTGGTAAAGTAGTAATCTACGATAGATATACTGAAGATTGTGAAGAAATAACTCGTGATTTAGCGAATCAGTACGGTTTAACGTTTATTCCACCTTACGATCATCCACATATCATTGCTGGTCAAGGAACATCAACTAAAGAATTGTTTGAAGAAGTGGGAGAATTGGATGCCTTGTTCATTCCTCTTGGTGGTGGAGGGTTATTATCAGGTTCTGCACTTTCTGCTGTTCATTTTTCTCCAAAATGTCGGATTTTTGGTGTAGAGCCTGTAGCAGGTAATGATGGTCAGCAATCTTTTAAAAAAGGTGAAATTGTTCATATTGCAACACCAAAAACCATTGCGGATGGAGCACAAACACAGCATCTAGGAAAATACACTTTTCCTATTATTCGTAATCTGGTTGAAGATATTCTGGTTACTTCAGATGATGAATTGGTTGATGCTATGTACTTTTTAGCAGAACGAATGAAAACAGTTGTTGAACCTACAGGATGTTTAGGGTTTGCTGCTGCAAGAAAGGTGCGGGAAGAGTTGAAAGGGCAACGAATCGGGATTATTCTTAGTGGTGGAAATATTGATATGGAACGATATTCTAATTTATTATCTAATTTTAATAAAATCTGATTTTATATTTTTTATAATCTCATCGGTATCAACATCTGTCGATACCGGTGTTTTATTATTTATTTGAATAATAAATTAATGACTATTTTGCAGCATCTAACGCTTGTGAAAGATCGGCAATAATATCGTCGCTGTGCTCTATTCCAATGGAAAGACGAATCAAATCTCGTGATACACCCGCTTTTACCATTTCTTCATCGTTTAACTGGCGGTGTGTGGTTGATGCCGGATGGCAGGCCAGAGATTTGGCATCGCCGATGTTGACCAGACGCACGATCAGTTCCAGTGCATCAATGAAACGTGTGCCGGCTTCTTCTTCTCCTTTGATGCCGAAGGACAGCACAGACGAAGGTTTCCCCCCCATGTAACGTACCGCCAATTCATGCTCTGGGTGTTCAGGCAATCCGGCGTATTTAACCCAAGATACTTGAGGATGCTCATTCAAGTATTGTGCGACTCTCAAGGCATTTTCAGTATGGCGTTCCATGCGAAGCGCTAATGTTTCAAGCCCTTGCAGGATCAGGAATGCACTGAATGCCGAAAGTGTGGCACCAGTGCTGCGCAGTGGCCCAACACGACAGCGGGCGATATAGGCGGCTGCACCAAAATGTTCGGTATAGATAATTCCGTGATACGACGCATCCGGTGTGCTGAGAATAGCAAAACGATCTTGATGTTCTGCCCACGGGAATTTGCCTGAATCGACGATAATACCGCCCATGGTGGTACCATGACCGCCGATGTATTTGGTCAGAGAGTGGATGACGATATCTGCACCATGTTCAAACGGACGGCATAAGTAGGGGGTTGCGACGGTATTATCGACAATCAGCGGGATACCATATTTATGGGCAACATCTGCCATTGCTTGGATATCAATGATATGACCACCGGGATTGGTGATGGATTCGCAATACACTGCTTTGGTTTTCTCATCAATCAATGCTTCGATGGCTGCAATATCATTGTGATCAACGAAACGGGTCTCAATCCCTATGCTTGGGAAAGTGTGCGCCATCACGTTATAGGTTCCACCATAAAGTTTTGCCACGGAAATGATGTTATCTCCCGCTTGGGCAATGGTTTGGATAGCATAGGTGACGGCTGCCATACCTGAAGCAACAGACAGTGCACCAATGCCACCTTCCAAGGCCGCAATGCGCTTTTCCAACACATCATTGGTTGGGTTCATCATGCGGGAGTAAATGTTACCTTCAACTTTTAAATCAAATAGATCAGCCCCATGCTGGGTATCATCGAAGGCGTAAGACGTTGTCTGGTAGATGGGAACGGCAACTGCTTTGGTGGCAGGATCTGGCGAATAACCCGCATGAATGGATAGAGTTTCTAATTTCATTGTCATTTCCTGTAATTAATTGAAATCGTTAAGTGAATTCGTATTTACGTTAGAGACTGCCAATCAAAAGTAGCGACGATTTTATCTACACTGATGCAATGGCTCCTTTTAATTGAATATTTGGGAAAAGCAGTTTGATACTTTTCTGAATCAGAGGACATCATGAAAATATTTCATATAGAGAAAAACATCAATGTCATGACGTTGATTTATCCTTTTGTTAACTAATTAAATTACAATAAAATTTATTACTGATTGACAAAATAACAGAGGTTACTGGTGTGTGCCAAAAATAAATATTAAAATAAATCAATTAGATATCGAATTTTAGTCGAAGTTCATTTTAGTTTTTTCAGTGAAATATAATGATAAGTAAATGATTAATTTAAAATATTAATAATCCAGTATTAAATATATATAAAAGCAAGGAGTGATTTTAATATTGAGTACGCTTTGCTTTTTTATTCCTTACTCACTGTTTTAATGGTTTATTATTTATTAAAGTTATTAATTTATTAATTTATTAATTTATTTTTCCATATGAAAGGTTTAAAACCACCGTCTTTAGACGGTGACTTTGACTTTAATTCTTTGACCTATGCGC
>NZ_JANAIF010000498.1 GCF_024721015.1 Xenorhabdus bovienii | reverse complement strand
CTACGCGTCTCCCGAAAGCTTCACCCGAGCGTTTCGCAAGACCTACGGTGTTGCCCCGTCCTCTTACCGGGCGGCCTGATTGATCAGAGCGGCCAGATCACAGGTATTACTGCGGAGGTCAGCAGTCCGATCGACAGGTTGAGCGGGATGCCGACTTTCATGAAGTCAGTGAACTTATAGCCGCCCGGACCAAACACGAGCATGTTGGTCTGGTACCCGATGGGCGTGGCA
>NZ_JANAIF010000497.1 GCF_024721015.1 Xenorhabdus bovienii | reverse complement strand
CTGATCTCGCAGTATCTGAACATCACCAAGAACTCGTCCTTGGCGATTGCTGTGGGTTATGCAGACATCACCGCAACGTTGGGGGGCATCACGCTCAACCAGACCGGCCGCGCGATCGAATGTGTTCTGCTTTTGATGCTGTTCTATCTCACCGCGTCGTTGCTCATCTCTATGGCGATGAACGTTTACAACGCATCCGTTAAGTTGAAGGAGCGCTGAGATGGCTGATCA
>NZ_JANAIF010000496.1 GCF_024721015.1 Xenorhabdus bovienii | reverse complement strand
TGCCCACGGTCCCGTGCAGGCGCATCGCCGACAGCGGCCAGGTCGTCAAGCCACGCAAATCCGTGAAGTTCCTGAGCAAAAACTTCATCCGGTGCATCCAGAGACCACATAGACGTGTTCTGAGCCGTCAAAAGATGTCCGCCAAAAAGGAAGTTTCCCGCCACCAGCTGCTTGCCACGCGCATATAAACCGATGGTGCGCGGCTCCGGCATCGACGTGAAACCGGTTGCCG
>NZ_JANAIF010000495.1 GCF_024721015.1 Xenorhabdus bovienii | reverse complement strand
CCGCACCTTTCGTTTCGCCTAAGTATGAATATAGTGAAACCGTGTCGGTTGGAATTGTTACGCGCACCAAGAATAGGGCCGTGCTATTGCGACGTGCGCTGGAAAGCGTAAAGGATCAAACCTATCCGCACTGGCAATTGGTAATTGTAAACGATGGCGGACAGCCGGAGCCCGTGGACGCTTTGGTTAATTCGGTGTTTGGTAACGATAAGCGGGTCAGCGTCATTCATCA
>NZ_JANAIF010000494.1 GCF_024721015.1 Xenorhabdus bovienii | reverse complement strand
ACATGGATTCGCTTGCGGACGGCGCCGAGGTGGTTCTGGGATCTTACGGCAGCGACATGGATCCGTTGGGTTCAAATCAGGTGCGCGTGCAGGTGGATGACGCCGATGGCGACGGTATTGCGGACAGCAACAACCGTGGTGATCCCGAAACCGTTGATATCGACGGAACGCCCACCGCTTTGGATGCTGTGGCTGTGTTCAACGCACAGGTGACCTTTGAGGATGGCACCAC
>NZ_JANAIF010000493.1 GCF_024721015.1 Xenorhabdus bovienii | reverse complement strand
AAAGTCACATACATTTTCGGTATTCTGATTTTAACCCAGGTTAAACTCCTGCCCATGTTTTCATCCTAGTATTGCGCAGCCTAAACAATTAGGCAATACATTATGAAAAAAATAATTTTAAGGGCACTCTTCGGAGTGCTGATCATGGCTGGGTTTTTTTCCTGCTCAAAGGATGAACATCATGATTCGCAATCAGGGAAAACATATGTTATCGTTCCGGGAGCCTGGCAGG
>NZ_JANAIF010000492.1 GCF_024721015.1 Xenorhabdus bovienii | reverse complement strand
CCCTCTTAAAGATGGTAGCCTCTTAAGCTGTTGTAATTCTTCGTAAACCAGATTTGGATTACGGGTAACTGATTGATTTAACTCATGACTCAAATCTGAGTCACGCCAAAGGGTAGCATTCGCCATGCTATCCTTTTCTTTTTGTGATCCACTCAATGAGGATCGCAAATTAACCGCGTCGCTAAATGATACGCGCATATTATGACCAGACTGCAAATATGCCGTCTGATTA
>NZ_JANAIF010000491.1 GCF_024721015.1 Xenorhabdus bovienii | reverse complement strand
ATTTACCGCCGACGCATGGTTCCTTGATGGATTTTCTCCTGCCAAAAACCCTGAACTCTGGGATGCGGGTCTCATGGCGCAGGTTGGCGCGCATACCAAAACCGGAGGCACAGCTGCAACTTACACCGCGGCGGGTTTTGTGCGGCGTAATCTGGCTGACGCGGGCTTTGCCGTCACGCGCGTCAAAGGTTTTGGCCGCAAGCGTCACATGACCACCTGTCTGAAGGACGGCG
>NZ_JANAIF010000490.1 GCF_024721015.1 Xenorhabdus bovienii | reverse complement strand
GATACCGTGGAGCGGGCGAAAAATGCCGCCTCTCTGACGGAATGGACACCACAGATTTTTAACAGTGATGTCTATGCTAAAACTATTATTTCAGGATTACCCGGTGGCGACCGAACCTATCTGGAAGTGGTTAATGCCGTCGCAATGTGGCAAGCATATGAGGGAGAACGAAATTACACACTGCGGCATCCGGCAAAAAGTGGAACAGTGGCCATTATTGAGGAGCTATACAA
>NZ_JANAIF010000489.1 GCF_024721015.1 Xenorhabdus bovienii | reverse complement strand
CGCCGTTGGTACCTGTAGGCTTTGAGTTGCCGTACCAGTCGTACCTTGCATTGACAGTATCAATGTTCTGCTCAGTTCCAAGATTGTAGTTCGCATTTACTGTTAAATCCAGTCCCGGGATCAGGTTTGTTTTTTTGTATTTTAAGGTAGGCATGATGATCGTTCCTTTTCTGTGCCATGCCCCAAATACCTGGATCATACGGGCCCCAGTCTGGATTTCCTTGTAGTTTTGTC
>NZ_JANAIF010000048.1 GCF_024721015.1 Xenorhabdus bovienii | reverse complement strand
TTTACGGAAAAAACGCCGGGCTGCCGTTGCATCGCGGCGAGCGGTCAGCAGGAAGTCAATCGTCTGACCGTCGGTATTGACCGCCCGGTAAAGGTATTTCCACTGGCCTTTGACTTTAATGTCCGTTTCATCCATTCGCCATCGGGAGCCAACGGGCTTTTTGCGAGGTCGGAAAGCCTTGCCGAGCAGGGGCACCAAACGGAACACCCAGCGATGTATC
This sequence comes from Xenorhabdus bovienii, assembly GCF_024721015.1. Classification (GTDB taxonomy): domain Bacteria; phylum Pseudomonadota; class Gammaproteobacteria; order Enterobacterales; family Enterobacteriaceae; genus Xenorhabdus; species Xenorhabdus bovienii. Next base: position 29,409 of record NZ_JANAIF010000048.1, on the reverse strand, counting down.
GTGGCAGGGTCGACCCCAATGCCGCGCTCTGCCATCATCTCTTCGAGATGGCGCAGACTCAAGGCATAAGCGAGGTACCCACGAACACATTGAGGAATGATATCGACAGGATAATGCAGACGTTTGAACGCTTTTCGGATCAGGGACATCACTCTGGACTCGCTCAAAAACAGGGAAGCTTACCTGATGACCAGAACCATGTTTATTAATCCTAATCTACTCAGAAGACAACTGACACTGTGTATTGATATATCTGTGCAAGCACAAGATCATTTATTCAAAGTGGCAATTTCTTCTCCGATTTGAAATAGAGAAAATCAGTCATCTGTTACATACGGGATAATCATTCCATTTATGTAACTAACTTATTTTTATTGCATATGTCGTAGGGTCAGAGATTGGGGGAATTATAAATACAGAAAATCCCGCTTCAGCTTTCAAGTGCTTCCCACCTTTCCATCATGCCATTTTTGAATACTATACAGTAATAATTATTAACATTATTTGTATGTATTCGACCGATTGCCGCTCTTTCAAGATATCTTTCGATAGAAGCGGAATTATTCCCATTAGCTAAATAATATTGATAAACTTCCTCATGCCTGAAATTAATATAAACTGAGCCTACATATCCCTTAACTTCAGTATCTCGTATTATTGATGATATTTTTGCTGCGGTAGAGGCGATATCATAATTCGCCGAACCACAGGCAAGTATGTGGATTTTATGCAGTGAATAAACGGTTGTGCATGATTGAATACATTCAGCCACTGTATCAGGAGACCAGATATGTCCATCTATAAGAAGACCATCCGCTCCGCCATGACAAGCAACAGTGAATTCGTTTATTGTATATCCATCATAAAAGGTTGATGTGATGTACATATGTGCGTCTGGATATATGCTTATAAGCTGGACTTTACTCGTAAAAGCCATATGAGCCCCCAAAAAAATATACCTACACTGTAGTGATATTGGTCAGTTAGCTTACCTACTATGTGAATTTTAGGTTCTGTCGCATTAACAGAGAAAGTTTGTACGGAGGTGGGAATGATGACTATTTATGCAGTCAATCGATAAAATATCTCTGCCGGTGACAATGTCTTATCTTCGGGTTGTAAGTATTGCCCTTTACGCCGCATCGAAACGAGCTCTATCCCCGCTAAAATCGTTTGGGCTCGGCGAAACGATTTAAAACCTAACATTGGCCGTATCCGACGTTTGATATTCCGATGATCCTGTTCAATCAGATTATTAAGATACTTATTTTGCCGGATAATGATGTCGTTATCCTTTGTTTTTTCCTTGGTTAACTCGTCCACTGCGGCTTTATTGGCACCACTTTTATCCATCGTCACCCCGTCGGGTTGTCCATGCTGGCGTATTGCTTTCTTAAAGAAACGCAAGGCGGCCTCCTTATCCCGATGGGCGGTCAACAAAAAATCAACCGTATTGCCGTCTGAATCCACAGCCCGGTAAAGATAACGCCATTGCCCTTTGATTTTCATCCATACGCCAGCGACGAGCCACGGGACGTTTATGTCGACGAAAGGCTTTACCCAGTAATGGTGTGAGCCTGATAATCCAACGGTATAAGGTAGAATGGTCAACACGTATCCCTCGCTCGGTCATCATCTCTTCGAGATTGCGTAGGCTTAGGGCATAGGCCAGATACCAACGGACACACTGGGCAATGATATCAACGGGATAATGCAACCGTTTGAAGGCTTTTCGTATCAACGACATTGACGACACCTTTATCAACAAATAAGTGAGATATTACCTAACCTGAGCTTCGCTTAAGGGAAGGGAACTAAAGTGCCTGAGGCACGATCAACGTTTTTGCTAAAGAAAACAAAATAGTGGAGACCCTCAGGCATGTATAATTTAGAAGAACTTTACTGCTGCGTCGATGACTTTTGCCAAAAATTTATCCCTCTCTGGCATCAACAACTCATTGAAAATGGATTACGTAAACGGCACCGTGAGGCATCCCTTTCTCTCAGTGAAGTCATGATGATCCTCATTTTATTTCATATGAGTCATTATCGTGATTTTAAAACATTTTATATTGAACATGTAAAACAATATTTTACAGCCGATTTTCCCGGATTAGTCAGCTATACTCGTATCCTCACCCTGAAGAAAAGGGCGCTTATTCCTTTATGCGCTTTTCTTTCATCACGTAAGGCGCAAACTCAAGGGATTGCTTTTATTGATTCTACCAAAATTGCTGTTTGTCACAATCTTCGTATTCCCCGTCATCGCGTATTTGAAGGGATGGCACAACGAGGTAAAACGAGTACAGGCTGGTTTTATGGCTTTAAACTTCATTTGGTTATCAATGATTGCGGTGAATTGTTAGCCGTGAAACTCACCACAGGAAACCAGGATGATCGTCAGCCAGTCAGAGCGCTGACAAAAGGACTAACAGGATGTTTGTATGGTGATAAGGGGTATTTATCCCAGGCTTTATGCGATGAGTTAGAAGCGGAAGGCATCACGTTAATCACCAATGTCCGGAGTAACATGAAAACCAAAGCATTATCTCTCTGGGATAGGTTGATGTTAAGACGGAGATTTTTGATAGAAACGGTCGTCGACCAGCTCAAAAATATTTCTCAGATAGAGCATTCAAGGCATCGCAGTCAGCTCGGTTTTTTGTTGGAAGTTGCTGCCGGTCTTATTGCTTATACATTCCAACCTAAAAAACCGAGCTTGAATCTACGGGATAATGAAATCGCTATCTTTAAACGAAGCTGAGGTTAATAAATATTCTCTTAATCACAAGTTCATTCCATGAACTGGAACTGAAACTCACCTTGTCCGAGAGAGACTTGTAATTGATGATATTGCTGACCATTCGCGTTAGCAGAGAGCAAGAGCTGGCTGATCTGCGGCAGCAAGGAGTTGGTCAGGATAGCATCTACCATACGGCCACCTGATTCGATTTCTGTACATCGGCCAACGATATATTTAATCATGGGTTCATCAAATGTGGCTACAATGTCATGGTTTTCCAGTAAACGTTTTTTGATCCTTGCCAATTGCAGGTGAACAATACTTGTCATCACATTATCACTCAATGGATAGTAAGGAATGACAATCAAACGTCCGAGTAAGGCAGCAGGGAATACGTGCAGTAAGGGTTTTCGCAATGCGGTACTCAGTTTTTCTGGATCTGGAAGAGAAGCCTGTTGTAAACACAGCGAACTCACCAAATCAGCCCCAATATTGGATGTCAGGATAATAATGGTATTGCGAAAATCAATGTGGCGGCCTTCACCATCTTCCATCCAACCCTTGTCAAAGACTTGAAAAAAAATCTCATGGACATCAGAGTGGGCTTTTTCAATTTCATCCAGTAAGACCACACTGTAGGGACGCCGGCGCACGGCTTCGGTCAATACTCCCCCTTCACCATAACCCACATACCCTGGTGGTGCCCCTTTTAAAGTGGATACCGTATGGGCTTCCTGAAATTCACTCATATTAATGGTGATCAGATTCTGTTCGCCACCATATAGCGTTTCCGCTAATGCCAGCGCGGTTTCGGTCTTACCGACACCGGAAGGGCCACATAACATAAACACCCCCACCGGTTTATTGGGATCATCCAATTTTGCCCGTGAAGTTCGTACCCGTTTTGCGATCAACTCCAAAGCATGGTACTGCCCGATAACTCGTTGGTTGAGTGTATCCGCCAAATGCAATACCGCATTAATTTCGTCTTTTACCATGCGGCTAAGAGGAACCCCCGTCCAGTCTGAGACAACGGCGGAAACAACATTGCTGTCTACCGAAGCAAAGATAAGGGGGATCTCTCCTTGCAACATTTTTAATTGTTGTTGCAATGCTATCAGTTCTGCATGCAGGGCATTGGGATCATTATGCTGTTGTTGATGAAAGGGGGGTTCATAAAGTTGAGTTTGCAGATGAATAATTCTATTAATCAAGGAGAGTTCTTGCTGCCAGTGGTTTTCCAATTGAATACGTTGTTCTTCCAATAGGGATAGCGCATTGAGGATGGTATTTGACCGTTGCTGATCGCCTATCCCCATTTTTGCTTCTCGTTCAACAATTTCTAGCTCAATCTTCAAGGCATCGATTTTATGTCGGCAATTTTCCAACTGTGGTGGTTCAGCGTGTTGGCTAATGGCAACTCTGGCGCATGCCGTATCTAATAGAGCTGCAGCCTTATCGGGTAGCTGACGAGCGGGAATATAGCGATGGGAAAGCCGTATGGCAGCTTCAACGGCCTCATCCAGTAGGAGAACACGGTGATGTTTTTCCAGCGTCCTGACCAAACTGCGTAGCATCAAAAGTGCCTTGGCTTCATCGGGTTCATGAATTTGGACGACCTGAAAACGCCGGGTGAGGGCCGGATCTTTTTCAATATATTTCTTGTATTCAGACCAGGTGGTTGCTCCAAGCGTTCGTAACTGACCACGTGCCAGTACGGGCTTAAGTAAATTGGCAGCATCCCCCGTTCCCTGTTGCCCGCCTGCACCAATTAATGTATGGATTTCATCAATGAATAAAATGATCGGAAGGGGGCTGGATTGCACTTCGTCAATCACTCTGCGCAAGCGGGATTCGAATTCGCCCTTGATACCCGCCCCGGCTTGTAACATCCCAATATCCAATAGCCAAAGTTGCACATTTTGCAGTGGTGGAGGCACCTCATTTGCGGCGATCCGCAATGCCAGCCCTTCAATGATGGCGGTTTTTCCGACCCCAGCTTCACCGGTCAGTAAGGGGTTATTTTGGCGGCGGCGCATCAAGATATCGACAATCTGGCGTATTTCTTCATCGCGTCCTGATACGGGATCAATATCACCATGGCGAGCCAGATCAGTGAGATTTTGCCCATATTGCCGCAGGGCACTGTCAGAGGATTGTGGTTTTGTCGGTTGGGAATGATGAGAGGGTGATTCATTCTCCGGTTCTTCACTGCTGTTGCCGCAGATGGCGTTGAAATTATCTATTAACGTATCTGCATTGACTTGTTCAAACTGTCGGGAAATGGCTTTCAGGGTATTGTACAGATTGAAAGTCTTTAACATACCAATCAGCCAGTGCGCGGTGCGGATCTTGTCAACACCAAATTTTAATGATCCATATACCCAGGCACGCTCTACGGCACTATCAATATGTTCGGAAAGATCAGAAATCGCACTAGCTCCACGTGGCAGGCGATCCAGTGCTGTAATAATATCTTTTGCCAGCTTGGCTTCATCTAATGCAAAGTAACGGATAACCGATTGTAAATCACAGTCTTGTTGCTGCATAAGCTGGTGCAGCCAATGGACTAACTCGACATAAGGATTACTGCGTAGTTTGCAGAAAGTTGTCGCATTTTCCAGTGAGGTGAAGAGTACACGATTGAGTTTACCAAAGAGTACAGAACGGCTGATTTCTGGCATAAATATACCCGCAGCAATATTGGCGTTGAGGGAGGAATAGGTTTTAATGTGTCTTGCAGGATTTAGGGTTGTAGATTAAGTCATCATAATGGCTTGATTTGTTAACCTTACCCAGCCAGCTATTGAGTCCCAATTTCCCCGTTTTTGACAGGCGCATTTCGGTGATGTCTGATTTATCAAGTATCAGCCTAATATCCCAGCCATACTCGATACCTAAGTATTGATAAACCCACTCACGCACTTGTTGAGATTTCGTCTGTTCAGGCAGAAACATGTCGTACTCTGCCTGAGTTAATGGCCCTAGTTCAATACGGAATTTATGCTGAATATCATGTATTGCAATGCCCAAAATGGCGGACTTACCTAAACAGGGCACATGACGCCCTGCTGCCAGTCGAGCCTGATCTTGCGTTTCAATCTGCAACCATTGTGGGATATTTTGGATAATTTTTACGGGAACCTTGAAATAAAAAAGCATTATTTTTTTCAACCCTTCCGCATTATGCCTCTGGCGGGAAAGATGGCCGGACAACGCGTAACGGGCATGATTGTTAATAGAGTTACGGATAATGTTATCGTGATTGACCGGGTTGGAATTCTGCTGGGCTGACAATCCCATCCCTATCAGGCAAGCCAGATAATGACAAAACTTCTGGTTGTCAGGTCTATCTAATGATGAGGTAGGTTGTGCATTGGCCCAGGCTCGATAGAACAGGAGTATCAGCCGATGGTGAAATAGATTGGTAAAGGCACCCAAAGTGGGATCTTGATAATTATATTCCCGTGAATAGGTATATTCAGTCAGGTGCAGAGGCAATGGGCCATTGGGACCAAATAATCCGAAGCTGTAAATAAGCACTTCGTAGAGTTTTGAATTTTTTAGCTGATGGACTGTGGAAATTGTGGAAGGTGCGAATGCCATTGACGCTTTTTGCCCCAAGCGCAAAAGTTCATAGCGTGGTAATGGGGCTGTCCCTAATCGGTAATACCCTCCCGCTTGGGCATCAATGCGACGTAGGGTCTGGAACAGATCAAATTGCCAGGGGGCTTGGGTGAGTTGTTGCCAAAAATACTCTGGCAAACGGCATACACGATGAATGGCCGTAATATCTGTTTTCATATTCAATCCCCATCTTCTCGCACATTGTTACTTTGTGGGCTTGTCCACACATCACTTATATTAACTTCTTGCTGCCCATGCGGGCAGGCCAGAAGCCAACTTGTCCACGTTGCTGGCTATACAGTGTCATTTCAGTAAAGGCGTTTATGGTGACCAAACGCGAGAATAATTTTTCCAGCACACTGCCTAAAAGCCACGGGCTGGCGCCGGCAAACTCCTGCTCATCGACTTCGAGTTTAATGCTGACACCACGGGCAAAAACGATAGGGCCAGTATCGGGCACTCTACGATAGACTTCTTTTAATGAGCAGTGTCGTATGCCATTAATCTGGCGTACGACTGCTGGCTCAGCAAGGTCGGCATAGAGACTTAATAGCTGTCGTAGTGCCTGGGTACCTTCTTCTTGGTTTTGATCCATAAAATTCATGTAATTAATTTGAAGCTGGCTGATTAATTTCCATGATACAGCCCCCTCAGCCAGAGCAGGGCGAGGGATGGTCGGCCTTTTAATAAACTCAATTTTACTGATAGGGATGGAGTCCAGCATGGCAAAGCTATTGATATCTTTTTGCCGCAACATTGCGGGTAGATCTCGGTTAGTACACATCACGTCGGCACTCAGATATCTTAATGTATCAGGCCACGGGGAGTGATGTTCATCCACAATAGAGATAAATGTTTCTGTGCCGATATAGCTCGTGCGGGTGCCATAATGATGGGCGTGTTCAGACAATATGCGTGGCTCCCGGCGCAGTGAAAAATAGGCACCGTAATTATCAGGGTCATCGCTATTAGTTGACCAAAAAGGACGAAATATACGCTCTTGTTTATGTTGTGCATCGATACCGAGTAAACGTTGCACGGAAAAAATTTCGTAATCTAATGGACGGGTGTTATCGACGACCAGATGATATTCGTTGGTACTTTCATCAACCGTCACCCGCTCGGACATTTTGGGGAATAAATTGATCACAGGCGTACAGTTCAATGCCAGATAGGAAGTGTCGATCAGGCTTTCCAAACTGCTATCGGTTTTGTTTAAGAGCAGAATAAATTCGAATTCAACGTCTTTCTTGGTCTCCTTGAGCAAAGGTTGCATACCACAAATACTGAAAAATCGAAAACGTGCCGGAAAGGCAAAATATTCTTGAACCTGGCGATATCCACTGAAATTACGGGGATCATTGGGTAAGAGGGCTTGCTCATCATCAAAACCTTCATGATGTGGAGCAATATCAGGCAATGTCAGGTATTGTGGGGAGGCCCCCTGAGTTTGGCATACCATCCCAACCGAGTGCTCCATCATCAGTTCCAGCAGTTTCTGGGATTGAATATCTGGCCCTGAAAGAAAAAAGGTCAGTTTATTAAGATCCAAATCGTGGAGAAAGAACTTTCCCTTACAGGCAAGGCGGATACGTAATGCACTGACTGCACCATAGTGATGAAGGTTTAAACCCACCAGAGGGAAATTGGCGGGGATCTTGCCAAGCTCCACTTTTTGTAGTTTCAGCGGTTGTAAGATGACATCCTGAGCCGTGGAATATTGCAAGGTAATGCCATCGTTCTCCAGAGATTGGCAGCGCATAATCGAGCCGTGTGGCACCAGAAAACCGTGACTGATATCTCCCTTACTCATGTCTGGTTGGAGTTCTGTAATGGCCATGGAAGGGGTGGGAGCCAGATAATTGGGATAGAGCATTTCCAGTAAATGCTGGGAAAAATGCTGAAATTCGGCATCCATTTTTAACTGGATGCGGGAAGTCAAGAAAGCAAACCCTTCTATCAGGCGTTCAACATAGGGATCGGCGATATCAATGCCATGCATGCCTAATCGATTGGCAATTTTGGGGTAGCGTTCCGCAAACTCTTTACCCATTTCACGTAAGTACACCAACTCTCGGTTATAGTATTCCAATAGTTTGCTATCCATGATTCTCCTCTCAGGTTTTTTATCCGGCTTCTTTCATGGTGAAAGAACCGTGTTCCAGATCGAGGTCACTGCGAAACAAAAATTCTATTGACCAGGGGATACACCACAAAAATCCTTTTATTTCGATGGACAATGTATTGTATAGAGATAGTGAACGAATATCGGAAATGCAATTAACTTGCAGTTCATTGGGAATAATACGGGGTTCAAAAATATGGATCGCTTTAATGATTTTATTTTGGATATCACTCCATTCAATATCGGACATATTTTTACCCGCCAGTGGTGCTATTCCAAAGTTATAAGCAGAGCGCTGTATTTCGGGGAAACAAGAAAAATCTTGATTAAGCTCTTTATTAATGCTGTTGAGTAACCATTGTAAATCCCGCAGGACATTTTGCCGAAAGGTTCTGTGTGATAATAAATAATTGTTCATGTTTTCTTTTTTCTTATCAGGTTCATTGTCAGTAAGCCTGTCAAGCAAAGAAGACTGCATCCTATCTCTGGCAGTTATGCGTGCAGGAGGTTTTCGAAAATGATAACCGCCATGTAATAAAGTAATATTATCTTTCATTATTATTTATCTACTCATTAATTATCGGTTATCTATTAAATGTTGTCATTGTGCGGGTGTTATTTTTTATCTTTGTTCTTTAATTTATTTTGTGAGTGTTTATATCGAATAATTTCTGACTCATAGGCTTGCCGAAACTGTTCACCAAATATAGCGTGATCCTGTTCAATTTTTTCCATATTTTTCTGATAATGTTTGGTGAAATAATCCCATAAAGCAGCTTTATACGTTGATGATAATGCCAAACGAGGCAGTCTGCCGGCGGCTTGTGCTTTTTGTTTAACCACTAAGGGATCAAATCGTTGTAACATCTCTGTCGTAATAGTGCGTAAACCGGCAATCATACCCAATTGATGTGCTTGTAACTCGATTAAAATATCTCGTGTTGCCTGTTCTGCTGACATAAATCCTGGCATATGTTCGCCAAGCATTTGGATCAGCACCGCTTGACCCGAAGGAAGAAGTGCAAAGGGATTGTTGCCATCCACCAGGATCTGAGCAACTCCGGTATCAGTTTCATATTTCAACTGCGTGCGTGACGCATTTAACGCAATAATGCCTTGTGATAACTGACTAAGTAATTTCCCCAGTTTATACAGGGTATGCCCATCAAATTGCAGGTTTTGGCGATGATTAAGCCCCATACCGTCCAATAAAGCGACTAAGAGTTTACCCTCTAATTTAACACCATCCCCGACCTGATCGGGTTGATGGGGATTAGGCGGATATGTCACTGGGTCGATATCCAAGCGTTCATTGTTATGACGGTGGAAAGGGGGATCACTGGCGCCATATTGAGGGTCAGAAGTGCCTGTATTAGCCTGTGCGACCAAAGGTTCAGCATTCTCTATCACCCAGTTTAGCGGCTCATCATGCAAAATCCCCCGTCGACGTTTATCGGAAAATAAAATCAAGGGATCAATTTCTTGTTTATCGCGCTGGTTGCCCTGCTGCAATAAGGTACTGGGCGTACTGTCATTGAGAATATTTTCTTGCTGGCTATCCGTGTTTGCATTAAACATCGTGATTGGATCAGTGGCTCGGAATTGCAGGGAATCCAGGTCAATTATTGTTTCCATCTGTTCGAGAGGGTTTATTGGATTGCGTTCCTGATGTCGCTGAGATTTTATGAGTGGATTATTGTCATTGAGTGTCTTAGCAATTTGTTGGGGAGTCTGAGGCATGCTTTCATCGGGCGTAAACGTATTCTCCAATCCATCCCAAATTTCACTGTGAATATCTTTGCGAATTGTTGCCAATGGTGGCGTGTTCACACTATTCGTATTATTCGAACCTTGGTTAATATTAATGACTTGGATTTGGTAATCACCGATATTTAACGTATCACCATCGCGGATTTCAATCTTCCGGTCGGGAGCGATGGGGATGGTATTTAACAAAATATCAGAGGCAGCCCCCCGATTACTAATACGACATTCTCCATCGATGGAAACAGATACAGTGGCCTGTAAACGAGCTATAGCCTGCCCTTCATCTGGTAAAACCCAGTTATTATCTGGAGAGCGGCCAATTGTGCCACCGGGCGGCATAAAATCATAACTCAGTTGTTGCGGCTGGTTTGTACCAATATTTTTAACAATGGTGAATCGCATAATGATAGGTGCCTATTTCTGGTGGGAAATAACCTCCCCGAAGAGAGGTTATTGGTCGTATTATATGAGCAAATAAAACAAATAATGAATATTATTCGATAACATTTTTTTCCATATCCCAGGTCCAGGTGGTTTCAGCCTGTTTTTTACCTTCATAATCTGCTGGTGTGTAATTTAATTGGAGTTTTTTCATTTTTAGGCCAACCGTGATGACATTATCGGAAGGTTGTCCACTGCTTATTTCAGAAATATAAGTATTGGTAAGTTCATATTTAGCCCATATTGCCGGTTCAGCATCGCCAATGAAACGAAGTATATGAATTTTTGTTGTCTTAATATGTTTACCCGTGACAGCGTATTTTTCTAAGGCGCTTATTGCCTTATCATAATTAATATGAAGCATGAAATGGTTTAAAAAACCTTTACCTGAACCCCAGCTTCCTGTATCGGTTGAGCCATTAGCAGGGTTAATTATGGCACGACTAATAAATTGGACACCGATCCATTTTTCATAACCTTTAGTTTGCGATTCACCCTCAATGCCCTCGAATTGGACGAAAGAATGAGTATTATACATGGAATTGAAATCAGACATGGTTACACCTCAAATTCTATTTATTATAACAACAATGAACAATAAATAACGTTGAATGAAGAACAATGGTTTTAATTTATGTAGTAACAGTTATGTGTTGATGGGAAATAAAAGATGAAAGACAATAATATTATGGTCGATAATGTTACTCCTAATATTAGAGAACTAAGCGCTTTTTAATGAAGGTAATCTTGATACCAGACGTAAAGAAACGGTTAGTCCTTCTAATTGATAATGTGGGCGTAGGAAGAATTTAGCGTGATAATACCCTGGATTACTTGGGATTTCTTCTACTTGTACTTCTGCGGCAGCCAAGGGTTTTCGTGCTTTGGTTCCTGCAGAAGAGTTGGTCGGATCACCGTCAACATAATTGATTATCCAGTTATTGAGCCAGTTCTCCATATCACTACGTTCCTGAAATGTGCCGATTTTATCGCGTACAATACACTTTAAATAGTGAGCGAAACGACAGCAGGCGAATAAATAGGGTAGGCGAGATGAAAGATTTGCATTAGCAGTGGCATCTTGGTCGTAATATTCAGAAGGTTTCTGAAGTGATTGTGCACCGATAAAGGCGGCCATATCTGTATTTTTACGATGCAAGAGTGGAATAAAACCATTTTTAGCCAATTCAGCCTCACGGCGATCACTAATGGCAATTTCGGTGGGGCATTTCATATCAACCCCTCCATCATCGGATGGGAAAGTATAGCAAGGCAAATTTTCTACAGTACCGCCGGATTCGACGCCACGGATAGAAGTACACCAGCCATATAATTTAAATGAGCGGTTGATATTAACAGCCAGGGCATAAGCCGCATTGGCCCAGGTATAGTTACTGTGGGTAGGGCCTTCGGTATCCTCTTCAAAATTAAAATCATCAACAGGATTTGTTTTATTACCATAGGGCAGACGGGAGAGAAAACGGGGTAAGGTCAATCCCAGGTAACGAACATCTTCTGATTCACGCAAACTATGCCAAGGGGCATATTCGGTATTTTGGAAAACTTTGGTGAGATCCCGTGGATTAGATAACTCCTGCCAGCATTCCATTTGCATCACACTTGGCGAGGCTCCTGAAAGAAATGGGCAATGTGCTGTGGCACTAATCTGAGCCATCTCACGTAAAAGTTCAACATCGGGTGCGGTATGATCGAAATAATAATCTCCGATCAGACAACCATAAGGCTCACCGCCAAACTGGCCATATTCCGCTTCATAGATCTTTTTAAAGATAGGGCTTTGATCCCAGCTAACACCTTTGAAACGTTTTAGCGTATTACCCAACTCTTTTTTGGAAATACACATAACACGGATTTTTAACATTTCATCGGTTTCCGTGTTATTGACGAGATAATGCAACCCCCGCCAAGCCCCTTCCAACGTTTGGAATTCATCATGATGCAGAATATGATTAATTTGTTGTGATAGTTTTTTATCGATTTCAGTTATCAGGGCTTGAATGGTTCGGTAGGTATCACCGGAGATTGTGATCGTATTTTCCAGCGCCTGTTGTGCTAATGTGGTCACTGCGCTTTCAACAGCGCTTCGTGCCTGGTCGCTTTGCGGACGAAATTCTTTATTCAGCAATACACTCAGTTCATCAGGGGTATATTCTTTCGGGAGCGGCTCTTGCTGAAATTCAGTTTCTTGTTCAGTCGTACTCATGAATTACTCCTTATTTTCAGCCTCTTCTGTGTTGGTCGTACTCTCTGTATCAACAACACTTTCGGTGGGTTTTGGGGCATCGGCCAGTGATTTCAGCAGGGCAGGATTTTGCAGGATATCGGCGATCAATTGTTCTGCGCCGCTTTTGCCATCCATATAGGATAATAGGTTTGCTAGTTGGGTTCGCGCCTCCAGTAACTTAGCTAGGGGTTCTACTTTTTTAGCAATCGCATCAGGCTGAAAATCTTCCATCTTTTCAAAGACTAATTCGACATTCAGTTTTCCATCATTTGTTAGGGTATTGTCCACCTGAAAAGCAACACGGGGCTGTGTTGATTTCATGCGCTCATCAAAATTATCAATATCAATTTCCATGAATTTGCGGTCACTCACTTCCGGTAGAGCCTCTAATGTTTTTCCTGCTAAGTCACTCATCACCCCCATAACAAACGGCAATTGAATTTTTTGTTCTGAACCATAAAGCTCGACATCATATTCAATTTGTACGCGCGGAGGACGATTTCGAGCAATAAACTTTTGTCCACTGGATTTCATGACAAATTCTCCATTACTGGCTAATAATTAGCTAATTTAATCGGATATATAGCAGTCGCCTTTCAAGATGCGTGATATCTCCCCGCGTAGCGGGGAGGTATAAACACTTACATGGGTTTGCAAGCGGCAACTTGAAGTTGGATGGATATAAAACGACAAATGGCTTGATAGATTGTTGAGAACACGACGATTAATTCGAGTCAAAATTGTCTGGGCGACCAAAAATGATTTCGAGCTGGTTGAGTCCATCTGGGGCAAGATCATAAACAATGTCAACGAAGTCACGATTAATCAACCGCTGAATGCGGGCAATCATATGTGGGGCAGGGTGACTGGGTTCATTGACGACAAAATAGTTTTTAGCCTTTTCTAGTAACATGCGTGCTTCATCACGGCTGCTGGCTTCAATGGTATGCCAAGAAGCAGATACCGCATGGGTTGAATATGTCGATGCAGGCGTTCTCTGTTCCGAACATGTTGTTGAGTCAAGAATATTTTTGGGGTCTGGCTCCTTATCGCGATGCCTTGTTTTTGAGAGGGAAGGGCAAAATTCAATCACTTTATTTAATTGTTTTATTAACCAAGACAATTCAGGAACATAGCTTTCTGAGAATGCCTGACGAATAATGTCGAGTATTGCAATGAGGTGATCCCGAATACGGATCACGGCCAAAACTTCAGGACTACTGGCCTGCTGCTTTAACTCCTCCTGTAATCGGGTTCGCCCGCCGGTATAGCCGCTGATTTCGTTTATCGTGCCATCCAGTAATGAGCAAACCTCTAGCAATGACAACTCCTTTGACGCGTTCCGCAACAGAGTGGAATATTGCGCTTGCAACGAAAGAGGAGAATCGTCCTCAATAGCGGCAAGTATGTTGAGGCGAAATAGGGGATCATATTCCCCCTCAAACGCTAATTTCGGCCAAACTTCATCCCAATAGCGTTCCAGTGTCTGCTGGAGCAGATTCAGGCCGTCTGCGTAGCCACATAATCCCCGCATTTGCAACCATGATTGTGTCAGTGCCATGATGATGCGCAGATCTTTGGTCCGCCTCAGTAGGCTAATGGCTTGTTTTTCGGCCTGTATCCAGTCAGGTGGCTCCGCTGGAATAGTGATATCACCAAACTGCTGTTCCGTTTTTCCAAGCAAGGATTGTTCTAATGCCATAAATTCAGGATCGTATTCCAGATTTTCCCCACAAGGAGATTCGATGCTGACGGGTTCGAGTAAGGTTTCGATGTTCATAATAAGGTTTACTTTTTCTGATAGTTGAAAATATTGATGGTTGAATATAGCCATCGCCTTTCAAGATGCGCCTTATACCTCCCCGCGCAGAGGTATAAACACTCACATGAGTTTGCAAGCGGCAACGTGAAGTTGGATGGGTATAGGCCATCTATTTTTATGAATTAATCAGCTTGGGACAGACGAAAAGGGGAAGTTGAAACGGGCTGAGAATACTGTTTGGAATAAATTCCAATGAGACATGATGGCCGCTGATATTAAATGTCACACGCTGGCTTGTATGATTATTTGTGGCGGGTTTTCCTGTCGGGTGTTGCTCATGGTCAATTAAGCGATTTAATGCCCACGGGCCGGAAGTGATGAGACTCGCTGTTGTCCCATCATCTAAATTTAATTGGATACGAGCCTGATTGGAGCCGTTTGGGCCAGGCCAATTGAGTGACTGCGAAACTTGTGGGCCGTGGCTATATTGCAATTGCTGGCCATCAACATCCAGTATCATACTCAATATCTCTTTATCCATATTTACGGTGCGGACGATGACCCGAAATGAAGGGATACGCGAGCCGTTGCTGAATAAAGTATCTCGAATGATCTGGGCTTGTTGGAATGGCAGGAGTAATTTGTGACTTTCCGGTAATGCTTTGCTATCCGTCCCCAGTATAAGGCGCCAGTTTTCGTGAGATGTATCGACTTTTCCCACCAGATTTTTCTGGAAAAAGCTATCCATGATCCCCGTTTGTGGCGCAAACATCCGGGCCATATCATCCGGTCTGATATCATCAAGTGCCCACGGCGTCAGCGGATAGCGGTTGGCAATCGCTTGATGACAAAAGCCTTGGACTTCTGTATTCAGTTGCTTATTGAGATTCTTTACGTTACTGGCTTGTGTATCACTGTTAGCCCCCATTGCCAACGAGGAAATGATGCCCTTGAATGGGATCGGCAATCGCTCCGCCGTGGCTTGGAGTTGGGTGATAATTTCATCCGATGGTGCGGGTATGCCTATATTGGTAGCATTTTGTACTGAATCCAGATATTCGTGTAATTTGGCAAGTTGGCTGAGAACATGATCAAAGGGAATTTGCTTATTTTTACCGTCTGGATTGTTTGCCAATGCAATAATTTGGGCAAAATGTTCTCTCAATTCTTGTTCTGGGGTGGGGGGGTTATCTCCTGACATGAATGGATTAGGTACGACTTTTGTCAAACCTGCTTTACGGCTGACCAACTCACCGATTTTTTTATCAAATTGGCTATCGCTTAACCCTTCATTCAGATTGACATTCTTACTGATATTAATGAGCAGATTGCGCATGGGAGAAGCATTTGAAGCCAGCAACTGGGCCATATTGGAACGTTGCTCCAGGCTGTCAATATTGTTTAGACGGATGTCGAACAGAAATTTATCCCACTGTTCAAGATAATCATGGAGATAAAATTTTCGTACTAAAAGGGCAAGCTCTTTTGGGGTTGATATTTCTGCATACTGGCCCAGTATCCATGCATTTTGACTGTCTAACTTATCGATGAGGGTAGTGAGATTGTTACCTATCCCCATTTGATACCCCGCCGGAGTAAACATCCCCGCTATATTAAGGGTAATCGGTGTACCGTTGATGCGCGAGAAAACCAATCCGGCTTCTGGGCCAGCAAGCGTTGTTAAGCTGACTGGCGATAAATTGGGGTTATCCGATAGTTCCTGTTTTAAATGGATATAAATGAGTCGTGCTGGTGGGATCTTGCTAAGTAAAATCTGTTTTTGTTTTATCAGTCGGTTATCACAAACATAAGGGAAAGTAACGACCTGATATTCCAATAATTGGCGCAGATGCCCCTCAATTTGGTGTAATTGTGCTGGTGAAATAGTGGGGGGTAAATGAGCCTGCAAATATTGCATCACCCAACGATGTAAGAACTTACCGTCATAATGTTGGGGCTGACATAACATTTGATACGCTTTCAACGTATTGTAAGTGTCATCTATATTATCGATGTTGGTTTGGTGCAATTGAGACGTTATTAACCGTGCGACTTGCGGTAACAATAAGGTTTGTAATGTTTTCGTGTACAGTGTCAAACTGGCATCATTGATTTGTTCACCACGATACAACCCCATTTGGTATGACAAAGGGGGATCATCAGGAGAGAATGCTTCACTTTTTGCCAAACCAGCCACTTTATTCAAAATAGGCAGCAGGGTATAAATATCGATGTCGTTGTTGCTCTTTTTTAATGCTGCACTTTGGCTCAGAATAGGAAAAATTTTATCCTGAACTTCCGTCAGGTAATTTTTATTGTTGTTATAACTGGTAAAAAATAAGGTGATGATTAACCCCAGGATCGCAGCCAGAATAATATAACCTAGTCCCTTTAATAGACGGTTTTTGTACACCCACCAACGATTTTGACTGGCAAGGCCTGCTTCCTGAAAGAGCGTTTCCAGCAGATTTTTTAGGAAATACCCTTGATGAGAGAGATCTTCCTGTACGCCGCTGGTGAAATAAAGCCCACGTGGTGAATAAGGAATATCAAAACCTGATTTAGCGAATGCAATTTCAAGATGTTGGGCAATTAATGGCTGTAGTGCAGCAAATTCTTGTGGAAACAGGTAACTTTCAGCACACTGCTGAAGGTCATTTAGGTGCAGTAAAATATGGGGTAGCTCTGCATTTAATCGAGTTTGTAACAGCTCATATTGCTGTGCAAAAACGTCCTTCAGATCCCAGCCTGTTTTGTTCCACGGGAAGTTGAACCCCCATATTTGATCGCGCTGTGTTTTATCAAAATGGGTAAAATAAGCCGCAAACCCTTTCAGTAAATCAATCTTGGTAATGATGACGTAGATTGGAAATTGGATCTTGAACTGTGTATGTAATTCTGACAGTCGTCTGCGTAATAAATAAGCGTGTTGGTCACGTACTTTCTTTGAGGGGTTTAATAAATCCGCTACGCTAATGGTAAGAATGACGCCATTTAGTGGCTGGCGTGTGCGATATTTTTTCAGCAAATTGACAAAACATTTCCATTCACGGGCATCTTGTTCGTGCAGTGTGTCCTGAGTGGTATATCGTCCGGTCGTATCCAGTAAGACAGCCTGATTGGTGAACCACCAGTTACAATTATCGGTTTCTTTTATCTCGTTTGAGGAAACTGTTTCGAAATGATCTGATAATGGAAAGTGCAAGCCCGAATTTGCCAGGAGGGTTGTTTTTCCTGAGTTGGGGGCACCAATCAGGACATACCAAGGTAACTGATACCGATATCGACGATCGAAAAAAGGTTTCCATTTCGGCTTATATTGGATCTCTGGACCATAAAAATAGGCATTTTTCAGTAGTCGTAAAGCATCAGAAAAGTGTTCTGATAATGTTGTATATTGTGAATTTCGTAATTGTTCACTCTTGTCATTGCTTCTGTTTAATGGGTCAGAAAGTTTTTTATTCAGCCAAACCTGATATAAGTGAGACGCTAACTGGATAAAGAGCCAGACAAAATATAATGTGGCAATGATAATTATTCGTACCGTACTTGATTCAAGAGGTATGGTATTACCGATAGAAGTCATGGGACCAATAAACCAGATAATGGAAGAGATGGCGGTGATGCCGAGGAAACTCCACATTAATCGGCTGGTAAAAATAGCAACAATGGCGCTCAACATATTTCCGTATTCTCACGTTGTCTGATGTGTAGGGGAAATTAACAGAATGATTTCAACCCGTCTGTTTTTAGCTCGATGACTGGGCGTATCGTTTGGAAATCGGGGATCACTTTCTCCTCTTCCTTCTGTTCTTACCCGTTCAGGGTGATCCAGATATTTTTCGAATTCCCTTTTTACTGACTTGGCTCTGGCGAGTGATAAGGCATAATTGGATGAAAAGCTGGGGCTATTAATGGGAACATCATCGGTATAGCCGATTACTAAAATTTCCCCCTCGATGTTGTTCATGGTCTCAGCAATATGTTTGATAACGGGAAGATAATTATTTTTTATTTGAGTGGAACCCGTCTTGAACAAACCATCGCCCCTTAATGTGACGATACTTTTATCAGCCAAATCCGCGACATTTAATAATCCCGCAGCACTTTCACGTCTGAGCATATCCTGTAAATTTAAGACCGGCGGCAGGAAAGAAGAAACGCGATCATCAACGGACATATTGGGCAAATTGACTTGATATATTTTCGTCAATATTGGGCTGGTTATATTATCCAACTGCCAATTCAGCCCGATATACAGAATACATGCAATAAGACAGGTTACCGCGATATAGGACCAAATAGGGAAAGACGATTGCCAGGGATGATTTGGCGCCACGATTTTTTGCAATGCAGGTGATAATTCAGGCGGATAATTGCCACGAACGGAATGAATTAACTGGAACAGGCGCTGTTTCAAGGTTTCCAACTGGGTTCGCCCATTATCCATGACACGATAACGCCCTTCAAACCCAAGCTGGAGACAAAAGTTAATGAGTTCTAACAACAACAGATTTTTTTGGGGACTTTGGGATAACGTCGCTAATAACTGGAAAAATTTTTCCCCTCCCCATGTTTCGTTGTGAAACGTGACCAGCAATCCACTGCCGGACCAGACACTGCGAACGCCCCACGGAGTCAGTGCTGCCGCTTCATCCAATGTGGTGCACAGACAGTAACGTGCACCGATAATGACTTCATAAGGCAATTTGGCATATTGGCATTTCAGTTCAAAGTGGCGAATTTCATCGATCAGTTTTTGCCGTAGAACGGTTGGATCCGGGGACTCGGTATCATGGCGGATCTGAGGAATGCTATTTAATAGAGGGTTAGCGGCAGTGACTAATGGATTATCCCAAGTGTCGCCAGAAAGCTCCGTATGCCTGTTGGGAGTGTTTGGAGTCATAGGTGTAGTGACCTCTGTTCTTTTGATTCTGATTTTTGAGGCGTCAACTCTTGGACTGATTTCTAACAGCCCAAAATTCCATGTGCAGACCCGGAAATTCACCTGCCAGATGTAACGCAAAACCACCGGATTTTGCCATCTGGCTCCAGAGTTCACCCTCTTTTTCTAACTCAAAATAGAGGTAACCGGAATGCCAGGGAATTTGTCTGGGAACGGATGGCATTGCACTGATCGGGATACCGGGTAACTGTAACTGAACCAGTTCACGTATGCGGCCAACAGGGGCAATTTTCATCTGTGCCGGAAAACGGGAGATGAGTGTTTCTTTCGGCATATCGGCATAAACGGCCAATACAAAGCTGAATGTATTTAGCATATTGGCGTCAGTTAAGGTCGCCACATTCAGCCCATGAGAATACTCAGTCAAAGGCAACTGGAGAGCGTGTTCTTCCAGAATAATGGATAACCCTTGGCGTAATAAAAACATGAGGTGGTTGAAACAGACTTGCAAATTGTCATGGTCATAAATCGGAAGTTTCTCTTCTGGTATCCGTGATTGGGAAAAACTTGCCAGTTCGGTGGCAAATTGCAGCCATTCACTGAATAACCGTTCTGGATGCAGTAAGGGAATATTCCGGGTATGGCTCACTTGGCCTCTATAACGATTGACTAATGACAAGAAAAGAAAATACATGATTTCCGAACTATTTTGTTGCCCCAATTGTAACAAACACTGGCTTGTCTGTTGGCGGCGTTGCTCCAGCAATCCCTGTAAATCATTAATGAAACCGACAAGTTGTGGATGTACATGGCAGTTGAGTAAGGGCGGAATAAAGCGTGAATCAAGGAGCAATTTATTATCACGGGTTCTACTGATAACATGCACAATACTTAGTGACGTCCATTCCGGAGTCAGATCTGATTCCAACATCAACCGCAGGCGCATTCGGCCAAATTGCACGGTGGTACTTCCGACTGACATGGCATTAAAATCATTGACCTCGGCATCAACGCTGACAAAACGTGCCATAGAGTCTTTTCTTTCCTGAAAAATGATCTCTTCCCTTCCTCCGCGAAAGATCGGCAGTGCCAATACGACATTTTCTCCAGTTTGATTTTCTGCAAGTTGCAATGGAACAGGGGCGTGCGTCTCGGTGAAATTAAAGGGTGTTCCGTCAGGAAAAATTCCACTGGCTGATGCAACCATGACCTTGCCCTGTTCGAGCAATGATTGATCTAACTTTAACGTTAAAAAGCCCCAGTAATATGGCCTTTGAGCCATACCCCAATCGCGGACATAAGTCTCCAGATAGTTTTCGGCCTGTTGAAAGTGGTGAGGGCGTAAGAACATGCCTTCTGTCCAGATAACTTTTTCTGATCTGCTCATATAGTTCCTTCTCTTACGGCATAACGTTAATTGCATTTATCGATGAAATTTAGGCCATTGGCGGTGACTTGAATGCATATATCTAATGTGTCTGGCGGTGATGTCCAAAACTTATAGAAAGCGGGAGGCTCAGGAATGGGAACCGGTAATGCGATACGCCATTTTTTCCCATCCAATTGCTTATATTCAGCAAGAATGCCGATAGAGTTGGCTTCTGGTATGTTTTTTTCCAACAAAAAATATTTGTGCTGAAAAGGCAGTAAAAAAAGTTGCTCAGAATTAATCAATTTATTACCCAGTACAGCCTGAGCATGACCTTGCAGTGAAAAAAAATCAGCAGACATAAACTCTGAAGTCGATTTCAACAAAATAACGTGTATTTTCAGCGGAGCTGAGTCATTCACATTATTTGTGGCACGAAAAATCAATTGGTAAGGGAGCGATTTTTTCTGCTCGGATGATGAACACCCTGTTAATACGAGGATGTTAAATATTATTAAGTTAAATACGAGTACGTGAAGAAACAGTATTGCCATCATTGCCCACTTGAAACTTAATCGATATCTGTTCGCGAATTTATGCCCAATTATCTCGCGGGAGAATGTCTTATCACTGCAAGGTGGAGTTGTGTGGCTGGCATTTTTTATATTGACCATGAATTTCCCCCATCTTTACAAGATGCAGGGGAGATCATGCCCCTGAAATATCGACCTTTGTCTGGCTGGGGACGGTACGTGATCCTACCGCATTGGTTGAATTCTGTAGGGTAGGGCTTGATAGCCGGGTTGCCGGTGATCCCTTAATCAAGACGCTATTGGCTCCAAGCGTATGGCGGGAGGGTCCCATCACCGTCCCGGACGCAACGCCCAAATTCACCCCCGGATTATCTCCATTCGTCATGGCAATCATTGTCGCCATGTTATGGGCTGGACTTCCCATAAAGAGAATATTGACCGTGCTGGCACAAATGCCATTCGTACCTTGTGCAATATTGAGATACACCATCGGTACTGGGGCACCTAGAGGGCATGGGGTTAGGCAGATATCTGGGGTGGCCAGATCTGTGCCACCGCCTTGGGTATTGGCAAACATAATGTTTCCTTTTTATTTTTTCATCCAATGTGGATCTGTTCAGCATCTATTTTGGTGATTGCTTTGGCGGTTATCACGGTATTTTGGGCATGTAGTCGCATGTAGTTTTCTGCCTGCATATCTAATTGCCCTGCATGCACTTGTTCTGTTTGCGTAGTATGGCGAAAAAGACGATGGCTCAACTGGGTTACAGTTTGCCAAACGGATTCAAATTGATTGCCTATTATCTTCGAGACGGAGACCCAGGCAGACAAGGATCCACCACTGTATTGCATTTCATTAATATGGCAATTTCCATTTTCGGCGGTGATATTTAACCCGTTACTGCTCAGGTTCAAATTCCCCTGAGCCATAATGGATAAATCGCCTGATACCTTGATTACAGCCGGATCTTGTTGCTCTGCCCGTTCTAATATCGCCAGTATCCAGAGTTGTTCATCGGCTTCTACAAGTAGCACCCTGTCACCCATTGCAGGAGCCAATAGGCAACTGGCGGCTTGTCGACAATGCCACCCATGATTTTGATTTTTAACCATTAATTTGCCGTCCTGAAAAATATTGACGACTTGGCCGACAATTTGTTGCGATGGGAATGGACTGGGTTGTTTCGTCTGTGGTTGTTCTGTATATCGTTGTTCCGTAACAAGAGTCGATGAAGAAAGAGCGTAAGAAGATTTCACCATATTGATTCCCCAGCTTAAATCTTACGTTGACGTTGTTGTGTACTCCACTCTTCAGCAGCAAACAGTTCAGGATCATTTTCCAATATGCCCTGACGGTCAGAGAATAATGCTCCAACCTGTTGAGTACGATGAAAAAGCGTTCTCATAAAATGTGCTGCCCGAAAGTCGCTGTTATTCATGTTGGCATAAGAGAGATCAGCATAGGTCATATCACAATTCACAAATTGTGCGTTGACAGCCCGTACTTTTTGCATGATGGCTTGTTGTAGTTGACTTTGCCGAAAATCGGTCCGCTCAAGGCAAGCGCCAATAAAAATAGCTCCATTAAACAGACTGTTATGGCAGCATGCACGCGTTAAATCGGCATTGATGAATAACGCTTGGGTTGCATTGACATTCGAAAGCTGGGCGTCTTGCAGAGAGCTTCCCTTAAAATTGCAATGGGTCAAATTGGATTGATTAAAATTCACTGCATCAAGTTGATTATCTGTAAATTGACAGGCCTGAAATTGCAATTTTCGATAATCTTGATCACGGTGGTCACATTCAAAAAAAAGGGTTTTCATGAACTGACTGGCATAAAAATCCGTTTTTCTTAAGTCCTGACGAAAAAAGGTGACCAGAAAAAAGTGACTATTGCGTAATGTTGCGTAATGCAATACTGAGTTGATAAAGGTGGCGCGATCAAATTCATTTTCAATAAAATCAGCATATTGCAATTGGCAGGATGAAAACTGGGTACTGTTTTGTTTTGTGACTTTAAACTGTGTTTTTTTTAAGACGCATTGGTCGAACACACTGGCGCTCAGTGTGGCCTTATTGAACATGGCACGTATCATATTACACTGTTCAAACAAGGTCTTTTCACACCTGACGGAATTGAAGACCGTTTCTTCAAACAGGCATTCAGTAAAGACTGACTCTTCAAGAATGGCATGGGAGAAGTTGGCATCTGAAAAGTCTACAGCCCAGAACCTGCCTCCTGATAAGTTTTGTCCAACCAGCGAGATCCCCTGCAAATTGACTTGTTCAATGACGTCTCCCTGTTTGATCTTAGCCATGATCTCATTAGCTGTCAGCATACTCATATCACGTCCTGATCACGTTTGGGTAAGGTTTTGATACGTTGTGTATAGGCATGATGAATCAAGGTGGAGTCGTCTATGATGGACTGGGACATATCAGCGCGGAACAGATTAGCTTCGTGTAAGTCAGTGCTACAAAAAGTACATTTCTGCATAAAAGCGCCGATCAGGTTGGCATTATTCAGCAATGCATTCTTAAAATTCGTTCTGATAAATATACTTTGGGTGGTATTTAAATACTGCATATCAGCCAATTGGCAGTTGGCTTCGCTAAAATCACTGTTATTCAGTGTGGCAGAGTGGAAAGAGGCCTGAACTAAAGGTGTCTGGCGTAAATTACATTCCGTTAATGTGGCATAACCGAAATCAGCCTGATTAAGCACACTTTTCATGGTAAACACGCAGTTTAGCAGTTTGGCTGATCGAAACCGGATTGCCACTGCTTCGGTTTCTATCCATGAACAGCTTTCGAGTACAGCGTGATCAAAAATGGCGTTCTCCAGCAGGCAATTGATAAAGGAAACTTTATTTAAGCTGGCATAGCTAAATTTTAGGGCAGGTAGCATCATCTCAATAAAAATGCAGCCTTGCCATTGCGAGTGTTGGAAACGACAGTGTTTGATGAAGGTTCTTTGTAAAAAGAGATCCGTGAAGATAGCATGATTAAATCGGCAATGGTTGAGCAACGTTTCCTGCAATTGTGTTTCTTTAAAACTTGCCGCTGAAAAATCGCTTTGTTCACATTTTGCCTGTGCCAGACTGGCATTATCCAGTTTTGCACCATATAGGGAAGCATGGCATATCTCGGCTCTGGCTAACATGGCTTCACTGAAATCTGCGCCATCCAATTGGCTGTTATTGAAACAGGCACTTTCCAGCAAACTACCGGAAAAATTGGCTCCTTGTAGATCCATTCCTGATAAGTCTGCTCCGGTAAAATCCATTGCACGGAAATCGCCCCCTTCCCGCATAATACGCTGGACTTGCTTGCGAATAATTTGTGACAGATCCCCGGTCAAGCGCAGGGCTGGCGGTTGTGTCTGTGCAGAGGCCAGATACATTTTATGCAGAGATTGTTCAATCTGTGTCAGTTTTTTATCGTTAAGTTCTATTGATTTTGGCTCAACTTGTTTTTGACTTTCTTGCTGTTGGTACAAGATATCCCGTATTTGGTGGAAGTTTTGTGGCCCTCTGGGGGCGTTTTGCATCGCTACCTGCTCCACCTTAACACCTTGCTCTTGAGCGATTGTGCGAATTTTTTCCCGTTGCTGCTCGGCTGCAATATATTTTTGGGCAGCTTCTTGCTCTATTTTGTCTACAAATTCAGGTAATTCATCCGCTTTGGGATTAGCGGGTTGTTCAATATAGGGAGTTATTAGTGTGCTGATATCTTTTCCATATTTAGCCATGCGCTCCTTGTGTTGCTCACGCAGGCGTTTCTCGCGATTTTGCAAATTCTCCCTCAAAGGACTGCCATGCTCCGATTGCTCTGTATCTATCCACGGGCCAATAATGCTTTCAGGGATCAGGTCTTTTTCTCGCAGAGCATATAATGCGCCTTTTTCTTTCTCTGTACGCTGGTTAAGTACTTGAAGGTAGTCATTTTCTGAGTGTGCTTCGCTATTGAGTTCTATTGCGGAGAGCATGTGTAAAACATCAGTCGCATCATCTTCATTAACACGTGTGTAACCATGCCAAATCAGGATCATCTGTTCCCGATGAGGGAAAAACCACACCGTCGTATTGCGCATGGCAATCTCTTCGAAAATCTCTTCGTCAGCACGCAGCCGTTTGATGAAACAACGCGCCTGCCACGGTGGCAGCTTGCCTTCTTGCATGGGTTTTTCAGGATGCATATTCCAAATGCGCCATGCTGCGTTTTCTGGCAGCGTCTGATAGTGTTCCCACCATTGATCGCGGGGAGCAGCATTAAACAATCGCCAGTCGATATCACGGGAAAAACCAGGGAATTCATTTTCCAGCCACTCTTTGTCATATTTTTTCCCTATACGGGTGAAACGGCGCGGCCACCCAAATTCGAGGGGACAAAAACTCGCAGGATTAGGGGTATCCTGCAGTGACAAAAGTTGTCTGTTTTGGGCTTCTACATTAGGTAATCGATGAGTTTCGAGGCCATTTTCCTGTAGTTCTGGCGTAAAGCCGATCCCATATGGATTTTCTTCATAATTTTTTCCCCCGAAAGCACGGCTCCAATCCAACCGCATCTGTTCAAATGCCTGCGGCGTGGATGGCTTATCGCCAATCCAATGACGATCGCCAGAGACAATCAGTGTCTTATCCAATTGCTCTATCTGGATACGTGCAGAACACGTGGTTTTATCAGGCTGGTGATGAGTATAGGCATAGCCCGTTGCAAGAAATTCAGCGGAAGATTTAGGGATGGCGAGATCGACAACGCCATTAGTGGTTTTCAGTTCAGCTTCTGCAAGTTGCCAAAGTTCAGGCTCAGGCCGCAGGCGAGGGGAGGCACCCATATCAGTTAAAGCCATAATGGAGACACCAAGATAGTGATGTTGCCGCCAGTAATAAGGGCGATGTAGCAGACTTAAGCGCAGAGGTTTGATAATTTTCATTGAAAGCCCCGAATAAATCTTTTTAATTGAGCAATTAACCCAATAGAATGAGTCCCGCCGTTATGGAAATCTTTGCTGCACCGTTAATATCTATTGTGGTACTCGATGCCAAGGACAACTTGTTTGCTTTAATTTCGGCGTTTCCTGTCACTGACTCTTTCTTATTCCCCGTAATATTCAGGTTGTAATTTCCACTGATGTTGTTAGCAAAATTGCGTCCAACCTCTAACTGATAAGAGCCGCTGATTTTTTCTGATTTATCACCCGTGATATCTGCTTTATATCCGTCAGTAATTTTATATTGAATACCACCACTGGTGACTTCGACTTCCTTGCCATTGGTCACGGTAGTCTGTTGTTTGTTTTTGATCTTTGTGATAGACGCCCCATCAATGGAAACGGTTTGATCGTGTTCCACTGAGACTGTCATGTCTTTCTCGGCATGTATTTCGAAGGACTCTTTTCCTTGAGCATCATCAATCAACAAGTAACTGGCATTATCTTTTCCGCCCTCTAAACTCCGTGACATTATCCCCATTTTGGTGGCTTCTGCGGGTAATTCCCAGGGAGGCATATTGTTTTGGTTGAAACTGCGCCCCACAACCAATGGTTCGTCTGGGTTGTTATTAATGAAATTGACGATAACTTCTTCCCCCACTCTTGGCACCTGCATCACCCCAAACTTTGATCCCGCCCAATTGTTGGATACCCGTACCCAACAGGAACTTTTATCGTCTTTTATATCGCTTCTGTCCCAGTGAAACTTGAGTTTGACTCTGCCATGTTCATCAGTCCAAATGGTTTTGCCGCTTGCCCCGACAACGGTAGCTCGTTCAGTACCTGCTATGGGCCATGATGTTGTGCGAGGAGCACGCCAGTTGACTTTAGCGGGGATGGCGGTGAACTCAGTGATAATTTTATTTATGTTGTCGGCATCAGCCGTATTGTCTCCCAGAATATAGGGATTTTCATGAAACTCATAATTGGCACTGACAATAAGATAGTCGCCGTTGTCTCCATCCCGCAGGGCTTTTGATAATGTGAAGGTGTAGCCTGGCGCAATGCCGGATTCTATGCTTTTTGCTTTTATATACAGATCCTGCGCGGTATAGGATTGTTGTAGTATTCGGACATAAAATTGTCCTTGCGCATTTTCGGTATAATTCCCTGGCCACTCAAACAGTTCTGTTTTTGGTACTGTCGGATCTGGATTCTGCTGAGTTTCTTTTAGCTGTGCATTTGGCTTAAGGAAGTTATAGTCACTCATGGTATAGAACTTGGGATTGATTGAATAACTTACAATCCAGTCGTATAGATAATTTTTGTCTTTGTTTCTCGGTGAAAAATGGCTTGGATAATATTCAATAGAAGCCTGCTCTGGTAACGCTGAATGGGATTGGGGGGAATCAGCCAATATAAGCGTGTGATCATTCTTATCGTGTTGGAAATAGTAATAAATCCCTTCACGTTCCATTAACCGACTCAAAAAATCGAAATCAGTTTCTTTATATTGGGTGCAATATTCTAATGGCTGGTATTTCGCATTGAGTTCATTTTTAAACTTTATTTTATATTTATTAAGAACGTCTGAAATAATTTCAGGCACCGTCTTTTTCTGCCAGATTCTGAAATCTTTGTTTAAAGTGAGAATGAACAACTCAGGTTGGATAATCACCTTATATAAATAGTAGTAATGGTCATAATAATCACAGATAGTGGCTTCACGGATAATTCCACTTAAAAAGCGGGATTTTTCTGAAATGTTTGTAGAATTTTTTATCTCTATTGACAGGGGTTTGTTTCGTAACTCTTTGATGTCAAGATCCTTCTTTTCACTGAAAAGCTCCACTTCAATACTATAAATAGTTGATAATTTTTCTTTTCCTTTCAATGACTTAAATAGCAGAGATTCATCGCCTAATGAGGAGTGAGCTATAATGATCCTTTCCATTGAAATCTCCTTGTGAGACCAAAGCTACCGCATGAGCCTTTAGGTTAAGGTTCAGAAAACAAATCAAAATACTTTGTCTACTGATTGTTACGATTAACCCAGACAGCCATTATTTTGATTGCAAGATGGTATTAATCGATATGCAATATTTCATATAAAAAATTATTTTGCAATAAAATTATACCGGATATTTCTTTTTAGTTATTGGCAATGTGATTGTGTGAATAAGGGGGGAAGGTTGTAAAACAGGCGGCCACTAGCGTAGTAATGAAGACAATTTTTTGATTTAAAAATGTTTTTCAATTGAAAAGGACAAGAGAATTTTGGTACTGGTTAATTATTCTTAACCGCTAGGTGGGGTTATATAAAATAAGTTGGCGACGATAAAATTATTCATTGTGATTTTATCGTCGCCAGATATAAATTTAAAAACAATAGGTTGCTGTGTTAAAACACTAAAACAAGACTATTATTCATAATAAAACAATTATTTCAGTGCTGCCAATGCGCTGTCATAGTCAGGTTCGTTGGTGATTTCATCGACCAACTGGCTATAAATAACCTGATTATTTTCATCCAGAACAACGACAGCCCGTGCAGTCAGTCCAGCCAATGGGCCTTCGCTGATTGCAACCCCGTAATCTTCCTGAAATTTCCAGCCACGTAGCGTAGAAAGGGTGACAACATTGGACAGGCCTTCAGAGCCACAAAAACGAGACTGAGCAAAAGGCAAATCGGCTGAAACGCACAATACAACAGTATTATCCAATTCGCTGGCAAGTTGGTTGAATTTACGGACAGATGTGGCACAAACACCGGTATCAATGCTTGGGAAGATATTAAGCACTTTACGTTTACCTGCGTAGTGGCTTAATGTGGTTCTGTTGCATTAACAGAGAAAGTCTAGATGGTGTCGTCATGAGGAATTTCGTGCAATAATAATGCCCCACCATTCCATCATAAGAGTTGATTAACCATGAGTACACCTGCACACCGCCGCC
>NZ_JANAIF010000488.1 GCF_024721015.1 Xenorhabdus bovienii | reverse complement strand
GATGGGTAAAGACAAAATCGCGGTACTGAATAGCAACTGGGCTGATGAAGCCTACACGCCGAAAGACGGCCAGCGTTATCTGGTGCGGGTCTGGGCAAAAATTCGCACCGCCTTTAAGGATGCGGGTCTTAATGTTTATGGTGTCCGTGTGGTTGAGCCTCACCATGACGGGACGCCCCACTGGCATCTCCTGCTGTTTACCGATAAGGCCAGCCGTGCGGAAGCGGTCGACAT
>NZ_JANAIF010000487.1 GCF_024721015.1 Xenorhabdus bovienii | reverse complement strand
ATATTTCAGCAAACGTGGAGCCATTAAAGCAGAGGCTAATGCCCGAATATATAAAAAATATCCTAAAGAGGAACAGGAATACCACGAAGGGAATCTGAGTTACCCCGGATATGACATAGCTTGTGAGAGACCCGTTTTTTACAGTCGAGCTATTCGTTATCTTTCCTATCTACTCAGGAAACAATAATGACTGGGAGGACACAACATGCAGTTCACCCCATGGAACCCCAATCC
>NZ_JANAIF010000486.1 GCF_024721015.1 Xenorhabdus bovienii | reverse complement strand
CTGAAAACCATTGCGAACTATCGTATCATTTGTTTGAAAGGGGCCGAACATCGACCCCAGATCGTCGCCTTCCGCGACTGGCTGACAGAACAAACCAATAGTGTTGCGGACCTTGCCCGCAAACACGATCTGATTGATCTGCGCGACGTTTCGTCAGATTAGGCGTTGACGGATAGTCGCGTTATTTCCTCTTTCAGCCTTAGCTTCTGCTTCTTGAGTTCTGCGATTTCCAGGTC
>NZ_JANAIF010000485.1 GCF_024721015.1 Xenorhabdus bovienii | reverse complement strand
ACAACGCAAACTCGGCTTTTTTGCGGACACGATCCTGATCACAGCTTTTGCAGATATGGACACCGCAATCGAAGCGATGCGGGCCGGAGCCGTTGATTTCGTTCTGAAGCCGTTTCGGTCAAACCAGATTCTGAATGCGGTTGCGCGTTGTGTGGATCGAGTGAATCTGCGACGCGAGAACTATTTGCTGAAATACGAACTGGCGAGTGGCAATGCACAAGTGCGTTCCCGGTTGC
>NZ_JANAIF010000484.1 GCF_024721015.1 Xenorhabdus bovienii | reverse complement strand
ATCGAACGCGGAGGAAACACCACGTCCCGCGCCTTTGAAAGCGCCTTCGGGCTGAGACGGACGGGGAACTGATGGCCGCACTGACCCCTGCCGAACGCATCGAGCGCCTGATCGCCGCCACCGCCAAGTTCGAGGGCTTGGTGGGCGCGATGTGGGAGCAAACCCTGCGCAGCCTCGACAGCATCACCCTCAAAGAGTTGGAGGACATTCTGAGCCCGTTGCGTGGCCAGACACCCG
>NZ_JANAIF010000483.1 GCF_024721015.1 Xenorhabdus bovienii | reverse complement strand
AGCAGTGACCCAGCGACCACACAGCCGCCTGCCGCACGCGCCGTATCCTGAAGGAAGCGGCGACGTTTCGGCGAAAGAGGAGTCTTGGCGAGGGGCATGGGGATTACCTTTGCGATCCGTGCCGATTACGCGCGCTCGACCTTACAGGCGCATTTCTTGTAGTCGGTTTCCTTCGACAGCGGACAGGTTGCATCCAGCGTCAGCTTGTTGGTCAACTGGTGTTCATCAAACCACGGC
>NZ_JANAIF010000482.1 GCF_024721015.1 Xenorhabdus bovienii | reverse complement strand
AGCAAAAGCAACTCAAACCTGGCCATTTCTCCCTTCACCCGCCTTTTTGTAATACCCCAGGACGTTCTGAAATGACCATCCCGTCACTCTATTAAGACAACTTCAAATAAGCCGCTATAAACGATCCAACATTCAAAATGGACTAACACCCTATCGGCAGGACACATCAACGCCTAGAGGCTATTAATTAGCCTAGAATTTAAAGAATAATGGATGATTTAGGAATAAAAAAAGTGC
>NZ_JANAIF010000481.1 GCF_024721015.1 Xenorhabdus bovienii | reverse complement strand
AAGCCAAAAATTGATTTGTTGGGTTTTGGTCTTGCTTTAGCTTCAAGATCACTTTTAACATCTTTTTGATTTTCAATTTTTGCTGATGAATCAGGATTGATCACAACCTCAGCGCCCGTGTACAATTTTTGACCGGGTTTCAGATATTTAGTGTTGCTGCAGGCAGCCCATACTAAACATCCGAATATAAGTAAGCTGGGTTTAATTAGTTTTTTCATTTGTAGGCTTCTGTTCTTGGT
>NZ_JANAIF010000480.1 GCF_024721015.1 Xenorhabdus bovienii | reverse complement strand
AGAAGTTGCAGTAGGGCTGAGTATTATTGTGATGGTGTACAGAAATACACAGTCTACAGATATTAATGTATTGAATCGCCTTAAGTGGTAATTATTAAGAATAAATTATAAAATGATAAATTTAGTTTGGCTGGTTCCGTTAATTCCTGTTGGGCTTTGTGATCAACGGTCTGGGAAGAAATACATTTTCTAAAAATCTGATTGGTTTTATTGGAAGTGGCGTTATACTCATCTCCTTTG
>NZ_JANAIF010000479.1 GCF_024721015.1 Xenorhabdus bovienii | reverse complement strand
ACAGACCCGTCTGGTCAATATGTACGGCATCACCGAGATCACCGTGCATGCCACCTATCGTGAACTCACGGAATCCGACATCACCCTGGGACGCGGCAGCTTGATCGGCCAGCCGCTACCCGATTTGCGGGCATATATCCTTGATGCCCACGGTCAGCTTGTTCCTCTCGGTGTCACTGGCGAAATCCATATCGCCGGTGCCGGCGTCGCCCGTGGCTACCTGAACCGTCCTGAACTGAC
>NZ_JANAIF010000047.1 GCF_024721015.1 Xenorhabdus bovienii | reverse complement strand
TACTGCTTAAAACCCAAAAAGCCATCACTCAATATCACAAGCGCTGAAAAAACAGGACTTCGGGTGATGGCTTAAACCGATCTCAGGTTAATAAATAAAAGACATAAATTAGATTTAAAACAGTCACCAAATAAATTGTTAGGCGGATTCATATAATAAATGCAACACTCAGAAAGTGATTTTAGTGGGGGGAAGACATACCGAGTATAGCAATAAGGGGCAAGTGATACGTACTTATCAGCCTTATTATCTGGACGATTGGCGTTATGTGGCAGATGATAGTACTCGCAATCATGTAGTATGCCGATACTCACTATTACGATCCTATTGGTCGGGAAATACTGGTGATAAATGCCAAGAGATATCTGCGTCGGGTGCAGTATTATCCATGGTTCAGTATCAGTGAAAATGATACCGCTGCTGAAACGATGACACAAAGTTAACCTCAACCTTCCCTGCCCCATTCGATGGGCAGGGAATAAACATCACCGACAATAATCGTTATTAAGCCGGATAATTTGCTAATATTTCAGCAACAGGCTCAGCCAGCAACTCTCCTCGCCATCCACGGAGTAATTCAGGCTGATAATCGGGTGACTTCAGTTTCCAATGAGAACTGAGCAATTGATTGATTTGCCGACGGGAAGCCAATAATTCCACACTAAACTGCTGGGACTCACTAACCTGAGTGACCAGCGATTTAATTTCCTTAAAGGCCGTACGATAGCCCGGATAATCAATGAGGTTTGTAATGAGAGCCGGACAGGCTTCATCTGGAATATCTCTGCTCTCTGCAACCATTACCAGCAAACGACGCCCATGACAACGGATTTCCTGCCCACTTAATCCTAAGGCATCCAACTCCCCCAAAGAAGTCGGCATATAACGGGCTACCTGCCATAGATTTTCTTCGCGAATAACAAAATTGATTGCCAAATCCCGTTCCCGTGCCTGATTTAACCGCCATCCCGCCAGTTTTTTCAAACAGGCCAGCTGCTTTGGACGTAATTGCCACGCGTTACCTATATCTTTGTAAGCACATTCTGGCATCAATATTTCTTTGCGGCGTTGGGCGATCAGATAACTTTCATCTTGTGCCGCATCCATGTATCCCGCCTGCTTCGTTGCCGCCACCAGAATATCGGCCAAAGGCAATAAATAATAAACATCCGCCGCGGCGTATTCACACTGCTTTCCACTCAATGGACGAGCTAGCCAATCAGTGCGGGATTCACTTTTGTCCAATTCCACGTGAAGATATTGAGCAACCAGTGTTGCGAGACCACACGACATAGGATGGCCAATAAACGCAGCCAGTACCTGAGTATCAATCATCGGCGTTGGCAAACATTGAAAGCTATTCCAAAAAACCTCTAAATCTTCACTACCAGCATGGATGAATTTTAATACATCTGGATCAGTCAACAACTCCCGAAAGGGCTGCCATTCTGAAATATCGAGAGGATCAATCAGAGAAAGTTGTTCGCCATCAAACAGTTGTATCAAACCTAATTGGGGATAATACGTCCGTGTGCGTACAAATTCTGTATCTAATGCAATTGTTGCGTGTTTTTTTGCCCGTTCACAGATTGACTGCAATTGAGCATCGGAGGTAATCAACTGATAATTCAAAACATCATTCTCTTAGCCATTCATAAGACTTGTACAACAACGCCGGTAAGAACCGGCGTTGTTGATGTGATAGGCAATCTTAAAATATTTACCCTTTAAAAAATCGTTCTTAAGGCTATAAACGGCTAAACCGTCTCCCTTAAGACAACCATCTATAACATGATCAATTCGCCGCTGTCGCAGCATTATTCGCTTTTGCTAATTCTTCGTTACGCAGTTCCTTGCGAAGAATTTTACCTACATTTGATTTCGGTAATTCATCTCGGAACTCAATGAGTTTCGGTACTTTATATCCGGTCAGATAACGACGGCAATGTGTCTTAAGCTCGTTCTCAGTTAAACTCTGATCCTTACGAACCACAAATATTTTGACGGTTTCACCAGAGTTATCGTTTGGAACACCTATTGCTGCTGACTCTAACACTTTAGGATGGGAAGAAACAACATCTTCTACTTCATTGGGATAAACGTTGAAACCGGAAACCAAAATCATGTCTTTTTTCCGATCAACGATATGTAAAAACCCGTTTTCATCTACATTGGCAATATCCCCTGTCGCCAGCCAGCCATCTTTCAATACTTCAGCCGTTGCTTCAGGGCGATTCCAATAGCCTTTCATCACCTGCGGGCCATGAACCCACATTTCCCCTGCTTGCCCCAAAGGAACTTCATTGCCATCATCGCTAACCAGCTTAATTTCTGTCGAAGGTACAGGAAAACCAATGCTGCCACTATAATGAGTCAGGTTATAGGGATTACCTGAAACTAGAGGTGCACACTCTGTCAACCCATAGCCTTCAAGTAAATGACACCCCGTTAAATTTTGCCATTTTTCGGCCACTATTCTCTGTACGGCCATGCCACCGCCAACCGACAAACGTAATGAGGAAAAGTCCAGTTTCTGAAATTCAGGGTTATTCAACCATGCATTAAATAGCGTATTCACTCCCGACAAGGCAGTGAATGAGTAACGCGACAATTCTTTGACCGTTCCATTGATATCCCGAGGATTAGTAATCAGCAGATTTTGCCCACCAAGTTCAATGAACAACAGGCAATTGACCGTCAACGCAAAAATATGGTAAAGCGGCAATGCGGTGACGACTAATTCTTGTCCGGGAGCCATCAGCGGAGCGTAATTAGCCTTTCCCTGTTCAAGGTTCGCCAACATATTCCGGTGGGTCAGCATCGCTCCTTTTGCCACTCCCGTTGTTCCTCCGGTATATTGCAAAAATGCCAGAGCATCGCCGTCCACATCCGGTTTAACATACTGCATACGGTAACCCTTGTGGATCACGCTGCGAAACGAAATGGCATCCGGTAAGTGATACTTCGGTACAAGCCGTTTAACGTATTTTACGACGAAATCTACAAGAGTTCCTTTCGGACGGGATAATTGATCCCCCATGCGCGTCAGAATAACGTGCTTAACCGGGGTGTTGAAAACAATCTTTTCTAAGGTATGCGCAAAGTTAGAAACAATAACTATGGCTGATGTTCCGCTATCAGTAAGCTGATGTTCCAGCTCGCGCGGAGTATACAAAGGATTGACATTGACAACTACCATCCCTGCACGCAGGACGCCAAAGAGAGCAACGGGATATTGTAATAAGTTTGGCATCATTAATGCCACGCGATCCCCTTTTTTCAGCCCCAGTCCATTCTGTAAATAGGCTGCAAAGGCTCGGCTACGCTCTTCCAATTTACGGAAAGTTATCACCTCGCCCATGTTGATAAATGCGACTTGATCGGCATAACGTGCCACAGCATTTTCAAACATTTCAATCAACGACAAATAACGATCGGGATCGATTTCTGCCGGAACATCTGCCGGATAATGTTTTAGCCAAACTTTTTCCAAGTTGAATACTCCTGAAATCTAATTGCTGTATAACCACTGACCATGAAACAAAAACCAGACCTGTACATTTAACAAATTATTAACTCAGCGTACCAGTTTGAAAAGAAACATTGTTCAGGTTGGCGATATACATCACTAATTTAATACTATATGTCTCTGCCAAAAAATAAGGCAGCAGAAGCTGCCTTATTTTTTTATTATTTATCAATGAGTTAATTAAATAACCAACACTTGGATGTATAACGCTTTGATTATACACTGATTTAATCATTTTTGACTTAAACTAACTTCATTATTCTAAATAGTAATAAGCAGGATAAACCAATAAAGGATAATTATTAGGAAGATAATAGTAAACAAAGAGATGAAACTTTGAGGATGGCCTCGCCACTTACTTTATGAGGCCATTTATTTTGTATCTGCAAACTTTATCCGTCAGACAGGATCATTCGGTCAAAATCGTTTCAACAGGCACTACCTGAGTCTGGCTTAAGACACTCAATACCTTTCCGCCAAAGCGTCCTTCATGCTCACTATCTGGCCCCAGTCTGAAAAATAAGGGGTACCATAATAGTTCCAGAAAACAGAGTTACCAACAGGTGGTAGATCAACACGTTCAGATTCATACCAGCGTTTAAAACCGACGACATTCATCACGACATAATTATACGGACTATTCCCTACCATCTCTTTTTCGAGGTCTGTAATCGAACCCACCACTGTCACATAATGATCTTTAAAATCATTCGGTTCCAAAAAACCATTCACATAGGCATAAACTCGTCCAAGAGACGGTTTATTCAAAAGCGGAGCCGCATTACTTGCCAATGGTAAAGCCAAAATTTCTAGCCGAGTCCTGTCTTTTTCATTTAAGACACTCAATACCTTTCCACCAAAGCGCCCTTCATGCCCAATATATAGTTCAGGTGTATTTTTGACAGAAAGCAGATTTTCTACGGGTGTTTTGGTCGTTCCTTTTATTGCATCAGGAACCGATACACAACCTGTAAGTATCATTGCTCCCGCCAATGCAACCACTTGCAGCATGACTCGATAGTACGTCCCCTTAAGCATAAGCTCCTCCATTGCAGTAAAAATCACGGAAAAAATTAACCTGAGCATCTATATTCATGGACATCATTTCCCATCACAAGTTGCATCAGCTTTACATAATTACGTTTGTTTACTTTAACGGCCTGGTAATTTCTTCCATGTCACTTCATTGCGCAGATAAACGGGTTCGGCATGTTCAACTGCCGTTGCTTCTCCTGCTTTCCACATCTGAACAGCCAGTGGCAGCATATCTTCCGCATGAGGTAAAGTAATGTCACTTTTTACCAAATCTAAATGAGTGTCCAATAATTGAGGATAGGCTTCCCATCCGGTTCCCGCAATTGCCCAAACTCCAGTTAAGGCATTCATGACGGCCTGTGCCTGTTCAGGCTTCAAAACTGCCTCTGTTTCATCACCCTGCCATTCACCTTGTGAATTGCGGGTATATTGCCCCCAATAAACCTCTCCCATACGGGCATCGATGGCAACCAGAACATTTTGAGCGCCTTTTAGGCGAAATGCCCCCTGTGCCATCGTTTTGAGCGATGAAACACCAAGCATCGGCAACTCAGCTCCCAACGCCAGACCTTGAGCAATGCCAATACCAATCCGCACCCCAGTAAAACTGCCAGGCCCTCGACTAAACGCCAGCGCATCCAGCTGTTGCAGACTCAAATTGCCCTGAGACAATACCGCCTGAACCATCGGTAAAATGCGTTGAGTATGTTCCCGGGGAGAAATTTCAAACTGTGCCTCAATGACACTTTCGTTCCAAAGTGCAACAGAACAAGCTTCAGTTGCAGTATCAATAGCTAAAATCCGCGTGGACATGCCTTAACTCCGGCAAGAATAGAATTCGAAATAAGGGGGCTATACTACCATAGCCCCTGAGATTTTACTCTGACTCTGTTGGACGTGATTTAAGAAATGCCACCGCTTTCGATAAATCACGTGTACGGCGGGCAGGCGGTAAGCTGTTAAGAAAAATTTCACCATATGGGCGCATTACCAAACGATTATCACAAATGATGACCACGCCATAATCATCAATATCACGAATCAGGCGCCCGACGCCCTGCTTCAGACTGATCACTGCATCGGGAATCTGGACTTCACTAAAGGCATCTCCGCCTTTAAGCTGGCAATCTTCAATCCGTGCCTTGAGCAGCGGATCATCCGGCGCGGTGAACGGCAGTTTATCAATAATGACACAGGACAATGCATCGCCACGAACATCCACACCTTCCCAAAAACTACCCGTCGCCACCAGTAGCGCATTACCCGCAGAAATAAACTGTGACAACAGCTGTCCTTTGCTTGTTTCTCCTTGTACCAACACCGGCAATGTCAGGCTGGCACGGAATTCCTCCGCCAGACCGCGCACCATCTGATGAGAAGTGCAAAGAAAAAAACAACGCCCCTTATTGCTTTCAATTAATGGCTTCAACATACGTGCTAACCATTTTGCCCCGCCATTCTGGTTCGGTGATGGTAAATGGCGCGGAACACACAGTAACATCTGGCGCTGATAATCGAAGGGGCTGGGCAAGAGCAACGTCTGCGCTTGCTTCAATCCCAAGCGTGCCGTGAAGTGTTCAAGCTGTTCATTGACAGATAAGGTTGCGGACGTGAAAATCCAGCAACCAGACTGTTCACGGATCATGTCACTGAATTTATCGGATACAGATAGTGGCGTTAGTGCCAGCAGAAAATGTCGTCCATAACTTTCGAACCAATAGCTATAATTGGGTATAGTAACGTCGATCAGCCTTTTAAGACGATTACGATAGACCGTTGCCCGTTCAAAAGCAGCATCCAACATGGCCGAACGCCCCAAAGAGAGCTTCATTACGTCATAACAGAGTTCCAGTGCATCATCCAACCGTACCAGCATCCGCTGTATCTGTGGCTGCTGCAAGGCTTCACGGAGATTGCCCCGATAACTGTTCTCTCCCAGGGACAGGCGAAAATCCTGCGCACTTTGGCTGAGACGATCCGCACTTTTCTGTAGTTGGGCCTGATCCCGTACTTCAGTACGGTAAGCCATGATGATATCTCGTGATAAATCCATCAATTGGCGACTACTCAATTGCTGACCAAAATACTGGCTGGCAATATCGGGGAGCTGGTGTGCTTCATCGAAAATCACCACATCCGCACGAGGGATTAATTCGCCAAATCCGGTATCTTTCACCACCATGTCCGCCATAAACAGATGATGGTTAACGATGACTACATCCGATTCCATCGCTTTGCGGCGAGCTTTCAGAACGAAACATTCCTGATAGCGCGGACAATCACCGCCTAAACAGTTATCATTAGTACTCGTTACCAATGGCCAGACAGTGCTGTCTTCTGCAATTTGGTGGCAAGTACTGATATCACCATCTTCTGTCTGAGATGACCAACTTCTCAGCCTAACCACTTCTGCCAGCATCTCTGGCTCAAGTTGAGAACTGCCAAGTGATTGCTGTTCAAGGCGCTCAAGACAGAGATAATTTGAGCGCCCTTTCAATAAGGCCAGACTGCCCGTAAACTTCAACGCATCAGCGACGGTCGGCAAGTCACGGTTATAAAGCTGATCCTGCAACGCCTTGGAACCTGTGGAAATAATCACTTTTTTGCCTGAACGTAATGCAGGCACCAGATAGGCAAAAGTCTTACCCGTTCCCGTTCCCGCTTCCACCACCAATTGCTGCTGTTTTTTTATTGCAGCGCTAATGGCTAAAGCCATTTCCCGCTGTGCGTCACGGGGCTTGAAACCTTGTATTGCCTTGGCAAGTACGCCATTTTTCGCAAAATCGTCTGACACGAACCGTCTCTTTACAATAAAATGTGGCAGAATTATGCCAATACTGAGTAGTAATCACCAGCCAATTCAGCAATAAAACTGTATACATTAACAGGAGATTTAATGACTATTGAACGCATTGATCCAGATACCCGCTGGTCAGAAGCGGTCATTCACAATGACACTATCTATTATACTAGCGTGCCAGAAAAACTGGATGGTAATATCACAGAACAAACTGCCGATACACTGGCAGCGATTGATATTATGTTGCAGCGCTTGGGTTCAGATAAAAGCAAAATCATAGATGCGACGATTTTTCTGGCAGATAAAACCGACTTTGCCGGCATGAATGCGGCGTGGGATACATGGGTTATTGCGGGAAGCTCACCTGTACGATGTACTGTTCAGGCTGAACTGATGAATCCAAAATACAAAGTGGAAATCAAGATTATCGCAGCCCTATAACCTTCATTTTTCAGGTTTGCTATGGCATTGAGAACCTTTCAACTCACTCAATGCCATTCTACAAATTAAATTTAAAAAATCGCCATTTAAGGCATCGCACTTAAGCCATTTTAATCATAATTATGCCAATTAATAGCAGCACAATGCCACCCCAACCTTTGACATTCAGTCTTTGATTAAACATGATCCAACCTGCTGCAACTGTGGCAATAATCCCAAATGCGCCCCAAAGCGCGTAAGCGATGGAAAGTTCAATACCTTTTACTGCTTGAGCCAGCGCACTGAATGCCGCCAAAACAGCCACCAGCGATAAAATCCCGATCCAGAAGCGCTGAAAACCGTTGGACAGTTTCAGTAAAATATTCGCCACTATTTCCAGTAGAACCGCCAGAACGAGGAAAGCGGCATGCCACCATTCAAATGGTGTCAACATGCTATGCCTCCTTCATTTGATGATTCGAGGCTTTTTTTGTACCGGATTTAATCAGTGCAATTCCGGCTATCAACAGGGCCAATCCACCGATTTTCATGGGTGACAGTGATTCATTGAACCACAATACGCTAAAAGCTGTAATAAACAGGATGCCAATCCCTTCCCATAGGGCATAAGCGACTCCCAGAGCGACCTTTTTCACGGCAATGGCCAGCAAAATATAAGAAGTTGTGATCATGGTATACATCACAATCATGCCGGTAAAATCACCTGAAACACTGGCTTGTTTCATGGACAGAGTACCAATCACTTCTGTCAAAATCGCCAGTGCAAGAAATATCCAATAAATCATTTTTTTCTCCTGAACATACCGTATTAGCATGCCAAGACATCAAACCATTAATACCAATAAAATTATTTGAAAACGTGATATCAGAATTAGCCTGACATTTTGGCGAAAAACTAGAATCGTCCGGTGAAAAACCGGTTAGCAGGAGAAGACCCTAAAGTGCACCGCACCAGTAGTGTTCGCTAGATAAGATAGCGGAGAGAAAAAGAACATGTGTACTGCGTTGAATTTTGCTACTTTGTTGAATTGTGACGCTTTTGGCGCTATTCATGATATTTTATTCTTTCATCACACGATGATCACTGTATGATATACTACGAATCTCCATATTAGTGGTGTTAATGGTGGGTATATTTCTAGCATAGCCTAAAATAGAAAGCAATGACTTGAGTTCCGATAGAGCGTTGAAATTGATAACAAGTCAGTCATTCAGCCGAATATCAAATCCAGCTGAATGTATAACACGATTAATTATTTTTTGTTATTAATTTTGTTGTTACTCAAATTCATTCCACGAGCACCCATCACGGGTAATCATAGCGATGGAAGCTACTGGCCCCCAAGTTC
This sequence comes from Xenorhabdus bovienii, assembly GCF_024721015.1. GTDB lineage: Bacteria > Pseudomonadota > Gammaproteobacteria > Enterobacterales > Enterobacteriaceae > Xenorhabdus > Xenorhabdus bovienii. The sequence goes on along the minus strand of NZ_JANAIF010000047.1, from coordinate 21,284 downwards.
CTGCTTGATAAGGCTTCGGTGGTTCGTTATCTGCTTCCCAAGCGTCCATAATGGAATCAACCCATTTCCACGCTTCTTCCACTTCATCACGGCGGACAAACAACGCCTGAATACCACGCATGGCTTCCAGCAGCAATCTCTCATAAGCATCTGCAAGATGTGTCTGACTAAATGTTTGAGAAAAACTCAGGTCAAGTTTCGTGGTCTGCAAACGATGCTTGTGATCCAGTCCTGGTGCTTTATTCAGGACTTCGATATCAATACCCTCATCAGGTTGCAAGCGGATCGTCAATTTGTTCTGCGGCAATTGCTGATAAGAATTGGCAAATAAATTTAATGAAGGCTCTTTGAAATAGACGACAACTTCAGAGCATTTTGCCGGTAAGCGCTTACCTGTTCTTAGATAGAAAGGAACACCTGACCAACGCCAATCATCGATATCAACGCGAATCGATACAAAGGTCTCAGTCTTGCTGACTTTATTCGCTCCCTCTTCTTCCAGATAGCCCGGCACTTTTTTACCATGCACGAAGCCTGCGGTATATTGCCCACGAACGGTTTTTTCCCGCACATTGGTCTGATCAATGCGACGCAATGAACGCAGTATTTTAACTTTCTCGTCACGGATGCGGTCTGCGGTTAAATCAGACGGTGGAGACATGGCAATCATGGTCAGGATTTGCAGCAGGTGGTTCTGGATCATGTCGCGCATCTGTCCGGCCTGGTCAAAGTACCCCCAGCGCCCTTCAATACCCACTTCTTCAGCAACAGTAATTTGCACATGATCAATCGTACGATGATCCCAATTATTGGCAAACAGTGAATTAGCAAAACGCAGCGCTAATAGGTTCAGTACGGTTTCTTTACCTAAATAATGGTCAATGCGGTAGATCTGGCTTTCATTGAAATATTTTGCCACTTCATCATTAATTGCTCTGGAAGAAGCGAGATCCGTCCCCAGTGGTTTTTCCATCACTACGCGATTAGGCTCTTTATTCAACCCCGCAGCCCCCAGCCCATGACACACGGAGCCAAAGGTATTGGGTGGCATAGCGAAATAATGAATAGCTGGCAGGCTGTCCTGCTTGAGTATTTTCGCCAGTCGAGTGAAATGTTCTGTTTCATTGACATCTAAATTACAAAACTCCAGACGTGTACTCAGTTTTTTCCACAATTCTGGATCAAGTTTTTCAGACATAAATGTTGCCAACGCTTCCTCAACCACCTTCGTGTAGGCTTTTTTATCCCAGTCAGCGCGACCAACTCCGATAATTCGGGTGTCTGGATGGATATAACCCGCTTTTTCCAACTGGTAAAGGGAAGGCATTAATTTCCGGCGTGCTAAGTCTCCTTTCGCCCCAAAAATCACTAAATCACAAGCCTGAGCTACGGATGTCACCGCCATGTTGCATCTCCTCAATTACGGGATATTGTAATTTTTTTACAGAACTCGCGGGTAATGTACTCTTTTGATTATAAGCAGTAAACACTCATTTATTCATGTAGACTGCTAGAGTAAATCCTATCTTCCCCGTTTTCTGGGTACGATTTTCACGTTAAAACTGTATTGTGGTCGATATTTATACCGCACTGTAACAATTTACTGAAAATTTCCAACGTTTAAGAAGTAATCTTACCAAGTTGAAAGTTAGACACCCGTCATATTTTCATGAAAAATATCAACTTATTCATTTTTTGCCACTGCCAGCCTTCAATAACAAGTAGTATATTTTCATGAAAGTTACATAGATTTCTCCTGTTAATGAAATCGTTAAAACCAAAGGTTGAACTGCGTCTTATGAATACACTGGAACGCCTCCAAAATAGCCTTGATGTTTTGAGTAAGTCAGAAAAAAAGGTTGCGCAGGTCATCCTTGCTTCACCACATACTGCCATCCATTCAAGTATCGCTACCCTGGCTAAGCTGGCGAATGTCAGTGAACCTACAGTTAATCGTTTTTGTCGTCGCCTGAACACCAAAGGATTCCCGGATTTTAAGTTACACCTGGCACAGAGCTTGGCGAATGGTACGCCTTACGTAAATCGTAATGTGGAAGAAAGTGACAGCGTCACGTCTTATACCAGCAAAATTTTCGAATCGGTGATGGCCAATCTAGAAACGGTTAAAAATAATCTGGATATTGCGGCCATTAACCGTGCGGTTGATCTGCTGACACAGGCAAGAAAAATCTCTTTTTTTGGATTGGGTGCATCAGCCGCTGTAGCTCATGATGCCATGAACAAATTTTTTCGCTTTAATATCCCTATCACCTATTTTGACGATATTGTCATGCAGCGAATGAGCTGCATTAACAGTGCCGAAGGGGATGTTGTAGTTCTAATTTCTCATACAGGCCGAACCAAAAATCTGGTAGAAATCGCCAGATTAGCCCGTGAAAATGACGCAACTGTTATCGCCATCACCTCAACGGGCTCACCGCTGGCACACGAAGCGACCCTGCCCATTCTGCTGGATGTTCCCGAAGACACGGATATTTATATGCCAATGGTTTCCAGAATTGCTCAACTTACCATCATTGATGTACTGGCAACGGGCTTTACATTACGCCGAGGCTCAAAATTCAGGAATAACTTGAAGAGAGTCAAAGAAGCGTTACGCAATTCTCGGTTTGATAAGTATGAATAAACCAGAAAAATAGACTGTGTTTTTGTTCACTATTTATCGGCTCTCTAGGCTGGTAGCATAATGATGGAAAGTCTCCCCCCGTCAGTATCATTCTTATTGCGGGGTTGATAATCAAGAATCTAAATGGTTATCTTACGGTAATCAAAAACCCTATACTTCACAGGTCAACGGAGTAATACATGTCCAGACGGCTCAGAAGAACGAAAATCGTCACTACGCTAGGCCCTGCAACGGATCGTGACGACAATTTAGAGAAAGTCATCAATGCGGGAGCCAACGTTGTCCGCCTTAATTTCTCTCATGGCACTGCGGAAGATCATGTTCAACGTGCTAATAAAGTGCGGGAAATCGCAGCCCGTTTGGGCTACCACGTGGCCATCCTCGGCGATCTCCAAGGGCCTAAAATACGCGTATCCACTTTTAAGGAAGGCAAAATATTCCTGAATATTGGAGATAAATTCCTACTGGATGCCAATCTTGGTAAGGGAGAGGGAGATAAAGAAAAAGTTGGTATCGACTATAAGGGATTGCCGTCTGATGTTACGACCGGTGATATTCTGTTACTGGATGATGGACGCGTTCAATTGAGAGTCCTGGATGTTCAGGGCATGAAAGTTTTCACGGAAGTCACTGTAGGCGGTCCACTTTCCAACAACAAAGGCATCAATAAACAAGGTGGCGGTTTGTCGGCTGAAGCGCTGACAGAAAAAGACAAACAAGACATCATTACAGCAGCAAAAATTGGTGTTGATTACCTTGCGGTTTCTTTCCCTCGCTCAGGTGAAGATCTGAATTATGCCCGCCGCCTTGCCCGTGACGCAGGTTGTGAAACCCAAATTGTCGCCAAAGTTGAACGCGCGGAAGCTGTCAGCAGCGACGATATTATTGATGAAATCATTCTAGCATCTGATGTCGTCATGGTCGCCCGTGGTGATTTGGGCGTTGAAATTGGTGATCCTGAGCTAGTTGGTGTCCAGAAAAAGTTAATTCGCCGCGCCCGTCAACTGAATCGTGTCGTAATTACCGCCACTCAAATGATGGAATCCATGATCACTAACCCTATGCCAACGCGGGCAGAAGTGATGGATGTTGCCAATGCGGTACTTGATGGCACTGATGCTGTTATGCTTTCAGCCGAAACCGCGGCGGGTCAATATCCTGCGGAAACTGTTGCAGCAATGGCGCAAGTTTGTCTGGGCGCAGAAAAGATGCCAAGCATTAATGTGTCCAAACATCGATTGGATACTACATTCGACAGCATTGAAGAGGCCATTTCAATGTCAACCATGTATGCAGCCAATCATCTGAAAGGTGTCAAGGCGATCATTGCCATGACGGAATCAGGTCGTACAGCACGCATGATGTCACGCATCAGTTCCGGTCTGCCTATATTCTCCATGTCACGCCATGAATCCACCCTGAACCGGACCGCTCTCTACCGTGGTGTTACACCAGTTTATTGCAGCACCCACACTGATGGGATCTCCGCCGCAAACGAAGCCGTCAATCGCCTGCGCGATAAGGGTTATCTGACTTCTGGTGATGTGGTGCTGGTTACTCAGGGCGATCAGATGGGAACGATTGGTAGTACCAATACCTGTCGAGTGCTTGAAGTAGAGTAATTGGCTATCAATGAATAGCATCAGGGGCAGAATATGCTGCCCCTGATATTAAAAAATCAGAGATCTTTCCTTTTATAAGGCTCTATATCCCCTGCTTTCCGTGTTTTAAGCAGTTTCAGTATCCACGTATACTGTTCAGGATTAGGACGCACCAATTCCTCCAGCTCCTGATTCATGCGACGGGCAATATAGGTGTCATCCTGCCCTTCAATATCATCCATCGGCGGGCGGATATAGATATCCAACTGATGAGTCTGGCAATTATAAACAGGAAATAATGGTACAACGGCTGCCCGACTGACTTTCATCAAGCGCCCAATCGCGGGTAGTGTCGCCTTGTAAGTAGCAAAAAAGTCGACGAATTCACTGTGTTCTTCACCATGATCCTGATCGGGCAGATAATAGCCCAAGTGCCCCTGACGGATCGACGCAATAAACGGTTTAATCCCCGCTTCACGGGAATGCAGGCGGCCACCAAAATGAGTACGAACTTTATTCCATAAATAATCAGCAACAGGATTGCTCTGATGATGGAACATGCCTGCCACTTTTTGGTCACGCGCAGCCAACAGCATAGCAGGAATATCAATAGCCCAACCATGAGGAACCAGTAAAATGACATTCTTACCTTGTGCTTTTAACGAGTGAAGTATTTCTTCACCATGCCACCGGGTGCGCTGAAGCGTTGATTCAGCTCCCTTTAGACAAAGCTCTGCCAGCATGACAAAAGACTGAGGCGCGGTTGCAAACATTTTGTCAATCAACATTTCACGTTGCTGTTCCTGTAGCTCAGGAAAGCAATAAATCAGGTTGATTTTCGCCCTGCGACGGGCACTTTTCGCTTTCTTGCCCGCCCAAATACCCATCTTGGCTAACAGTGGATCACGCCATTTTACCGGAACATAAGCCAATCCCGCCAATACTCCCACACCAGTCCAAAGACCCCAATAACGAGGATGCAAATAGGATAGATGAAACGTTGGGACATATCCCAGTTTACTATCTGTATCTTTCTCTTTATTCATGAGCTAACTCTGATGGTTCCAAAACAAGCTTTCAATACACAAGCTTCCAACAAAAAATAATATAAAAACGGATGATATCAATCATCCGCTTTTATGTCTGTTAATAATCGAGGGGTTGATGCATTCAATCCAGCAATAATTGAGGCTTGATATCCCTGACTTTAGCTATATATTCCGAACGCTCTTTACCGTTTAATCCGCCAGAGCGTGGCAATTTAGCAGTAAGTGGATTTACTGGCTGCTGGTTATTCCAGAATTCAAAGTGTAAATGTGGGCCAGTTGAGCGCCCTGTATTACCTGACAGGGCAATACGTTCACCACGCTTCACTTTCTGGCCTGGTTTCACCAGCAATTTTCTTAAGTGCATGTATCGAGTGGTATACTGGCGACCGTGCCGAATGGCAATGAAATTACCTGCGGCACCATCAAACTTGGAGACAATGACTTCCCCATCCCCTACAGCCAGAACAGGTGTCCCAACAGGCATGGCAAAATCCACACCTTTATGTGCAATGATTCTCCCAGTAACAGGATTTAAACGGTGGGGATTAAAAGAAGAAGATAATCTGAATTGTTTCATAGTCGGAAAACGCAGGAAGCCACGTTCCAGACCAGACGCATTGCCATCGTAAAAGCGGCCATCATCTGCGCGGAAGGCATAATAATCATTTCCGCCACTATGCAAACGAACACCCATTAACTGACTCTGTTCACTTTTTCCATCCAGCATTTCACGTGACATCAACACAGAAAAGCGATCGCCCTTACGCAATTTACGAAAATCTATCTGCCATTGTAGCGCTTTTGTGATATCTCTTGCTTCGCCACTGGTTAATCCAGCGGAAAGAGCACTACCAGAAAAACTGCCATCTATCTTGCCTTTGACAATCGTATTTTTCCACTCCCCTTTCTGAAATGCACTTGTTTCTTTAAAGACATCACCTTCACGGGTATAAATACGGGTTTCACGCCGTGATATACCCCATGTTAACGTTTTTAAATTACCATTATCATCGATTGTCCATGATAATGACTGCCCAATGTTTAAATCGCGCAACGACTTATACTGATTGGCTAATAAAGCCACATCAGATGAATCAATCCCAAACTGGGTCAAAATAGAACTTAAGGTATCTCCACCGGAGACAACATATTGGTGGGGAAAATTTACAGTTGTATCCGAACCACCCTCGTCATCGCCAATTCCTTCATCAGGGAGCTGCTCATCGATATCGCCTATCGAATCGTCGGTCGCATCTGAGATATTATTTGGGGTACTCAGAATAATACTGCCTGTTCTTTCTTCTTGTTCATGGTAAGCAACTGGCCGCCACACTGCGACAGCTAAGGTGACTAACGTCAGAGAACCAAGCATAAGCTTGTGCGGTCTCGGCAAGTTGTTGTATACCAGAACGATAGTTTTAACTATCTGCTGCACTAATAAAATTCCTTATTGTACTAATTCAGGCAGCTCGCGTATTGTTCAGACAACTGAGTTATAAATTTCATATAGCTGTCTTTATTTAATACTATGCCACTTCCCAATGGGTCTAGTGTTCCCGTACGTACATCAGTACCTTTTGCTACGGTATGAATAACGGCTGGCCTGAATTGAGGTTCAGCAAAAATACATGTGGCTTTCTGCTCAACTAATTGTGTTCGTATATAATGTAATTTCTGTGCGCCGGGCTGTATCTCAGGATTAACCGTGAACACACCTAACGGAGCCAACTTGTAATGTTTTTCAAAGTAACCGTAAGCGTCATGAAAAACGAAATATCCCTTCCCTTGCACAGGTCTTAGAATACTAGCAACATTTTTGTCAGTTTGTACAAGCTGTCCATTGAATTTACGTAGGTTTACTTCTAATTGCTGCTTTTGTTGCGGATACTGCTCGACAAGTTGAATATATATTGCCTGAGCCACCTGCTTCGCAATCTCCGGAGAAAGCCAGATATGCATATTATATTCACCGTGATGGTGATGTTCGTGATCAGCGTCATGTTTAGGCTGACTCGATTCTTCTAAATCATTTTCATCTTCACTATTTTTCAATAGCAATGGTTTAATGGTGGATAATTGAGCAAGCGCCAACTGTTTGTTCTGCGCAATTTTGGTTATCGGCTTCGCCAGAAATGTTTCCATATCCGGACCGATCCAAATAACCAAATCGGCCTGATTAATCTTACGGATATCAGAAGGTCTTAACGCGTAATCATGTGGAGACGCACCATCAGGCAGCAATACCTGAGTGTCTGTTACACCATCAGCAATAGCGGCAACAATAAAACCCAGCGGCCGGATAGATGTGACGACATCGGCCTGTGCCGAGTAATTTATCCCTGTCATTAGCGCGGTAGCCAACACTATTTTGCGAAAAAATTTATGCGCGTCTTTCTGTGGTTTGTGTAACATATATGAATATTCCATGCATTGAATTCTAAAATGTTATATTATAACATCTCAATGATTCTGCAAGACTCTTTTAGCATGTCCATTATGATCACCCTAAAAAACATTACGGTCGAATTTGGTAGCCGCAAGGTATTAAACAATATCACTTTCAGTCTCAGACAAGGCAAGATCCTGACGTTAATCGGCCCAAATGGTGCGGGCAAATCAACACTGGTTCGCGTTGTTCTGGGCTTGATTCAACCAACTTCTGGAACTATCGAACACAGTCATCCACTGAAAATCGGTTACGTCCCACAGAAACTCAGCCTTGATCCTACCCTGCCCTTAACGGTTAAACGTTTCATGATGCTAAGGCCAAATGTTAAATCAGCAGACATCATGCCCGTATTAAAGCGTGTCAATGCTGAACATTTATTACAGCAACCCATGCAAAAACTGTCAGGAGGGGAAACCCAGCGGGTTTTACTCGCCAGAGCCTTGCTCAATCATCCTCAACTTCTGGTGCTTGATGAACCAACACAAGGTGTAGATGTGAACGGCCAACTGGCGCTTTACGATTTGATCAATCAAATCAGAACAGAACTTAATTGCGCCGTGCTTATGGTATCCCATGACTTGCACTTGGTGATGGCGAAAACAGATGAGGTTTTATGCCTTAACCAACACATTTGCTGTTCTGGCACACCTGAGGTGGTATCAATGCATCCAGAATTCATCGCAATGTTTGGTCGTCATGGTGCAGAACAGCTGGCAGTCTACCGCCATCACCACAACCATCAACATGATCTGAGAGGAAAAATTATTTTGAAAAACGGTGGGGAGCCACGTCGATGATTGAGTTATTACTCCCAGGCTGGCTGGCTGGCATTTTATTGGTCATCGCCGCAGGGCCGCTCGGCTCTTTTGTTGTTTGGCGGAGAATGTCTTATTTTGGTGACACTCTGGCACACGCTTCATTGCTCGGCGTGGCATTCGGTTTTTTATTAGACGTTAATCCGTTTTATGCCGTTATTGCTGTTACATTGATATTGGCAATGATTTTAGTCTGGCTGGAAAAACGCCCACAATTAGCGGTCGATACTCTGCTGGGCATTATGGCGCATAGTGCGCTATCTCTGGGCTTGGTAGTCGTCAGCTTTATGACCAATATCCGAGTCGATATGATGGCGTATTTATTTGGTGATCTGCTGTCTGTCACTTATGAAGATCTCTGGCTGATTGCAGCGGGTGTTGCCATTGTTACTGGGTTGCTGACATGGCAATGGCGTGCTTTGCTGTCGATGACGGTCAGTCAGGATTTAGCATTTGTTGATGGCATCAAAATCCAGCGCTTACGTGTGCTTTTAATGCTGGTTACAGCTTTGACCATTGGATTGGCGATGAAATTTGTCGGGGCATTGATCATCACTTCTCTATTAATTATCCCGGCGGCCACTGCCCGTCGATTCTCCCGTACGCCAGAGCACATGGCAGTTTTTGCTATTACTGTTGGTATGCTTGCTGTCACGGGAGGATTAACTTTATCGGCATTTTATAATACCCCCGCCGGACCTTCTGTTGTGCTCTGCTCGGCAGCATTGTTTGCATTAAGTTTGACGTGTAAGGCGAAAAACTGATAATTCAGATTGGCAATAAAAAATTAAAAATATGATAATGGTTTTTTATACCATATAAATACAGGGGGTTATTATCTCAATGATTGTAGCCCTTTTTAATCGAGCAATATCTAATAATTTAAATTGGTTTGATTTATCCGTTAAAAATAATTAACCGCAACCTTAACAATTCGTTTAAAAATTATTTTCATTGATTCATCATTGACACAAGCACCATAAATGCAAGTCACAAAGTATATCCAGCTCTTGGCAACTAGCCTGAGCTGGTATTTGAGTATTTCTACTCCACTTCTTTACTCAGTCCAAAATGCCGATAAGCATGATTGGTAGCAATTCTTCCTCGAGGAGTCCGCTGGATAAAACCTTGCTGGATCAGAAATGGTTCCAGAACATCTTCAATAGTTTCCCGCTCTTCACCAATCGCGGCTGCCAAGTTATCCACCCCGACAGGGCCACCCATGAATTTATCAATAATCGCAATTAATAGCTTACGGTCAAGATAATCAAAACCTGCCGAGTCAACATTCAGCATATTGAGAGCTTGGACGGCAATGTCGCCATTAATAGAACCATCCCCTTTTACCTGAGAGAAATCTCGCACACGACGCAGCAGACGATTGGTAATACGAGGTGTACCACGGGAACGCATGGCAATTTGCCTTGCTCCCTCTTCTGAAATGCCCAACCCCATATAGCGGGCACTACGGGAAACTATGTTCTGTAAATCATCTACGTTATAAAATTCAAGGCGCTGTACGATGCCAAATCGGTCGCGTAATGGGGAGGTTAGAGACCCCGCGCGAGTCGTTGCACCAACTAACGTAAATGGAGGCAGATCAATTTTTATTGAACGAGCAGCTGGACCTTCACCAATCATGAGATCCAGTTGGTAATCTTCCATCGCAGGATAAAGGATCTCTTCCACAACCGGAGACAAGCGATGGATTTCATCAATGAATAGAACATCATGGGGTTCAAGATTGGTTAACATGGCAGCAAGATCACCGGCCTTTTCCAGAACAGGCCCTGATGTTGTGCGGAGATTGACGCCCATTTCATTCGCTACGATATTAGCCAACGTGGTTTTACCCAATCCTGGAGGGCCAAAAATCAGCAAATGATCCAGTGCATCTCCTCGTTGCCGGGCAGCTTGAATAAAAATTTCCATCTGTTCACAAACGTGAGGTTGCCCAACATATTCAGACAGTAATTTTGGCCTGATAGCGCGATCAATGACTTCATCATCTTGCAAAACTTCTGCTGAAATCAGACGGTCAGCTTCAATCATCATTTAACTCCTGTAACTACAGAGCCGCACGCAGCGCTTCTCGAATAAGCGTTTCGCAATCTGCGCCCGGTTTAGCCACCTTACTTACCATCCGGCTGGCTTCCTGCAGTTTATATCCCAGTGAAACCAATGCGGAAGCGGCTTCTGCTTCAATATCCGCATTAGAGTTGGCTTGTTTAGCCACCGCAGGTAAATTAATATCGTTGCTTTGGTTGAACAGATCACCGTTGAGGCCTTTAAAGCGATCTTTCATTTCCACAACCAGCCTTTCGGCCGTTTTTTTGCCGACTCCCGGCAACTTAACCAACGAGGTAATGGCTTCCTGTTCAATAGCAGTCACAAATTGCTGAGCAGACATCCCTGACAGGATCGCCAGTGCCAGCTTCGGCCCTACACCATTAACTTTAATCAGTTCACGAAAAAGTGCGCGCTCTTGCTTATCATTAAAGCCGTATAATAACTGAGCATCTTCACGCACAATAAATTGAGTGAATAAAATAGCCTGTTGGCCGATTTCAGGCAGTTCATAAAAACAGGTCATTGGCATATGAACTTCATAACCGACACCATTGGTTTCTAATAAAACTAATGGTGGCTGCTTTTCCAACACGGTTCCTCTCAAACGCCCTATCACTGTTTACCCCCTGAAAATAAAAATAAATCATTCCGCTGCAGCTTATAGCATAAAAAAAGCTGGACGTATATCCAGCATAGTTTATTTCAAACGCCCTCGCGTTAAATTTAACCGCACATCACCCACACGCAATAAGTTTTGGTTCAAATGGCAATGAGTAATCGCAATAGCCAGAGCATCTGCGGCATCAGCCTGCGGGTTAGCAGACAATTTAAGTATAGAGCGAACCATATGCTGAACCTGACTTTTTTCTGCCGCCCCAGTACCAACAACGGTCTGTTTGACTTGACGGGCTGCATATTCAAATACAGGAATGGATTCATTGACCGCAGCCACAATCGCTACACCACGAGCTTGCCCCAGTTTCAAGGCTGAATCCGCATTTTTCGCCATGAAAATTTGCTCTATCGCAAAAACATCAGGTCGGAATTGGGTAATGATTTCGGTAACACCGGCATAGATCCTCTGCAAACGATTGGGTAAATCATCTACTTTTGTTCGAATACAACCGCTACCAATATAGATAAGTTGCCGTCCCTGCTGGCGAATCACGCCATACCCCGTGATTCTAGAGCCGGGGTCAATACCAAGAATAATCGCCATATCGATTTATTCCACTTGTGATATGGGATAAAAACGTTAGAGAAAGTGCCCTGAGATAAGGAACACTTTCTCTACGCTGTGAACCCTGATGGTAATTACAGCTGCGCTGCAATTTCATCAGAGATTTCACCATTGTGGTAAACCTCTTGAACGTCGTCAGAATCTTCGAGCATATCAATCAGACGGAGTAATTTAGGTGCTGTTTCTGCATCCAGTTCCGCTTTGGTGGATGGGATCATGGAAACTTCCGCAGATTCTGCCTTGAAACCCGCCGCATCCAGTGCATCTTTAACATCGCCAAAAGATTCTGGTGTAGTATAAACGTCAATTGCACCATCATCATAGGTTTCGACATCATCTGCACCCGCTTCCAAAGCCGCTTCCATCACCGCATCTTCATCCAGACTCGGTGCATAGGAAATTACACCTTTCTTGGTAAACAGGTAAGAAACAGAGCCATCTGTACCCAAGTTACCGCCAGTTTTGGTGAAAGCATGACGTACATCAGAAACAGTACGGTTGCGATTATCGCTCAAACATTCAACCATAACTGCTGTACCACCCGGACCGTAACCTTCATAAATGATGGTTTCCATGTTATCCGCGTCATCATTGCCAACACCACGCGCAATGGCACGATTCAGCGTATCACGAGTCATGTTGTTGGACAGCGCTTTATCGACGGCTGCACGCAGACGTGGGTTAGAAGCCGGATCGCCTCCGCCAAGACGTGCAGCTGTTACTAATTCACGGATAATTTTAGTAAAAATCTTACCGCGTTTTGAATCCTGCGCAGCTTTGCGGTGTTTCGTATTGGCCCATTTACTATGACCTGCCATGAAAATATCTCCGATAAAACGTCTAGTAGACTAAATAACAAACTCTTCAATTGCCTGCCGATTGCTCCATGACTTCGTTAACCTGGCAGCCTCTTCGACCGCCAGCCATTGATAAGCCAAATGTTCTGTCAGCAGGATCTCACGTTCCTCAGGTAACGCCAGCAAAAACCAATGTTCTTTATTGCGCATTACACCCGGAGCATATCGATAACGTAAATGTGAAAAAATCTCATAATAAAGACAGCGTTGACAATCTGTCAGTTCAAAACCCGCATTCACAATATCAATGCCAATTTCTTCCTGTACTTCACGTAACGCCGCCTCCCACGGTTTTTCGTTCCCTTCAAGGCTACCGGTTACGGATTGCCAGAATTCAGGATCGTCCCGCCGCTGTAACATCAGCACCCTTTTGCTGGTAGCCGCATAAATCACAACCAGTACAGACTCAGGGCGCTTGTAATCCATTATTCGCTCTTTTTTTTAACGACTGAGATTGCCAGTTCTTCCAATGATGCAGGATTCGCGTAACTGGGTGCTTCAGTCATCAAACAGGCCGCCGCTGTTGTTTTCGGGAATGCAATCACATCGCGAATATTATCGGTATCCGTCAGCAACATGACGAGGCGATCCAGGCCGAAAGCCAGACCCGCATGAGGAGGAGTTCCATATTTCAGGGCATTCAGCAGGAAACCAAATTTTTCCTGCTGTTCTTCCTCATTGATGCCCAGAATGCGGAATACCACCTGCTGCATCTCATTGCGATGAATACGAACAGAACCGCCCCCCACTTCGTAGCCATTGATAACCATATCATAAGCATTCGCAATGGCAGATTCTGGGTCATGTTCCAATTCTGTCGCCGACATATCACATGGAGAAGTAAATGGATGGTGCATTGCATGCAGGCCACCTTCACCATTGTCTTCAAACATTGGGAAGTCAATCACCCAAAGCGGTTTCCAGCTCGCCAGATCAGTGATGTTCAAATCACGTCCCAGTTTCAGGCGCAGCGCTCCCATTGCATCGGTAACAACATTTTTCTTGTCAGCACCGAAGAACAGGATATCGCCATCCTGTGCATTGGTACGGGACAACAAACCTTCCACCACTTCTGCTGACAGGAATTTAGCAACCGGGCTTTGCACCCCTTCCAGACCGGCAGCACGATTGTTAACTTTCATCCATGCCAGCCCTTTCGCGCCATAAATACCGACGAATTTGCCATATTCATCAATTTGCTTACGGCTCAGTTCAGCACCGCCCGGTACACAAATGGTGGCTACACGGCCTTTTGGATTGTTGGCAGGTTCAGCAAAAACAGCAAATTCCACGTTTTTCACTAAATCAGCAACATCCACCAGTTCCAGTGGGTTACGCAGATCTGGCTTATCTGAACCAAAGCGGCGCATCGCTTCTGCAAATGTCATGATGGGGAAGTTACCCAAATCGACACCTCGTGCGTCAAGCCACAATTCACGGATCATTTTTTCCATGATTTCGCGAACTTGTTCCGCGGTCATAAATGAGGTTTCAACATCGATTTGAGTGAATTCTGGCTGGCGATCTGCCCGCAGGTCTTCATCACGGAAACATTTCACAATTTGATAATAACGGTCAAAACCGGACATCATCAGCAATTGTTTGAAAAGTTGTGGTGATTGAGGCAATGCATAAAACTTGCCTTTATGGACACGGCTTGGAACCAGATAGTCACGCGCACCTTCTGGAGTGGCCTTGGTCAACATAGGGGTTTCCACATCAAGGAAGCCCGCATTATCCATAAAACGACGAACAAAACTGGTGACTTTTGCGCGGGTCTTCAAGCGCAGTGACATCTCTGGGCGACGCAAATCAAGATAGCGGTATTTCAAGCGCTGTTCTTCACTGTTGTTCTGATTGCTATCCAGTGGCAATGGCTCTGAACGATTGAAAACCATCAGGCTATCTGCGAAAACTTCAACTTCTCCAGTGGCCATTTCTTTATTGATCTGGCTGTCAGGACGGGCGCGCACTATCCCCGTAATTTGAATACAAAATTCATTACGCAGTTCAGAAGCCTGAGCAAATGCTTCTTTTTGGTCTGGGTCAAAAAATACCTGAACGATACCTTCGCGATCACGCATATCAATAAAGATCAGGCCGCCCAAATCACGACGACGGTTTACCCAACCACAAAGAGTTACTTTTTGGCCTTCATGGGCCAGGCTCAACTGCCCACAATAGTTAGTACGCATACAATATCCTTTTACTCAGCTCGTTATGCATTCTGCTGCGGAAATTTTGGCATTGTTCTTTTTAGGAAGAATTGTCAAAAAAAGGCAGTCATTATACTGAAAATTATGACCAGAGATAAGGGCATAACACGATTCCTAGCAAGACAATTTTTTTCTAACTGATAATATTCATAGTATTTATTATTAAATACTATGATTTATAGCGACAGTTTTCTTTTTGAGGTTTATCATCATTCGGCCGTTTTGGGTTAGGCAATGGAGTTAAAAATGGTTAGCTCGCTTTATATCGTTTTGGGCGCACTATTATTGATTAAGCTGTCTCTGGATGTCGTCAAATTAAGAACACAATATCGAGTCGCCTATGGTGATGGCGGTTTTTACGAATTGCAGACAGCCATTCGCGTGCATGGCAATGCTGTTGAATATATTCCTATTTCAATGCTATTGCTGTTGATGATGGAGATGAATGGAGCCGCCGTATGGATGCTACATATTTGTGGCCTATTGTTGCTTTCGGGTAGGATATTGCACTACTTTGGCCTGCGTCATCGCGAAATCCGCTGGCGCCGTATGGGCATGGGTGCAACGTATATATCAATGATAATAATGATTATCACCAATATTTACTACTTACCTTGGGAACAAATATTTTCTTTCTATGCGTGATTTACACTCGATATGTATAAATTACATGCATAAATGCAAACCTTGATGTACATCATGACACCCATGCATAAGAGAAGCCCATCATTACCAAGGGCGGTATTCCTGCCGCCTGAGGGTTTCTGCTGATTATCCCTTTCTGCCTTTTCCCGCATTCTGTTAGAATGCCCACTTCTTAATTGTTTCCAAAACTAATGTTGTTATGTCAAATCAAGATCCTCATAATAAACGGGACAGTCTGTTCTCTGCCCCAATCGCCAATTTAGGCGACTGGAGTTTCGACGAACGTGTTGCCGAAGTCTTTCCTGATATGGTGAAACGTTCCATACCCGGTTATTCTAATATCATCTCCATGATAGGTATGCTGGCCAGTCGCTTCGTGACGCCAAGTAGCCAAATTTATGATCTCGGTTGCTCCCTTGGGGCGGCAACTCTGTCCATCCGCCGCAGTATCAATGCTGATAATTGCCGGATTATAGCTATCGATAATTCACCAGCCATGATCGAACGCTGCCGCCGCCATATTGATTCTTTCAAAGCCAGTACACCCGTTGAGGTGATCGAACAGAATATCCTTGATACCGACATTCAAAATGCCTCGATGGTAGTTTTGAATTTCACATTACAATTCCTGCACCCTGATGATCGCCAGAAAATATTGAAGAAAATTTACGCAGGATTAAAACCGGGTGGGGTTCTGGTTCTGTCTGAAAAATTCAATTTTGAAGACCAGAAAATTGGCGAGTTACTATTCAATATGCACCATGATTTCAAGCGAGCCAATGGTTATAGTGAGCTGGAGGTCAGCCAAAAGCGCAGTATGCTGGAAAATGTCATGCGGACAGATTCTGTTGACACCCATAAGTCACGCCTTAAAGAAGCCGGTTTCCAGCATGTAGAAGTCTGGTTCCAGTGTTTCAATTTCGGTTCATTATTGGCAATAAAAGGAACTGAACAATGATCGATTTCGGTAATTTTTATCAATTGATCGCCAAGCACCCATTAAGCCATTGGCTGGATAGCCTGCCAGCACAATTGAGCCACTGGCAAAAAACATCACAGCACGGTCAGTTCAGCTCATGGGTAAAAATTCTGGAAAATTTGCCTGAGATCAAGCCAAGCCACCTTGACCTGAAAAATGGTGTCATTGCGACTCATAAGCCGGATCTGTCAAAAGGTGAAAAAGCTCGCCTTCACAATATACTGAAAATATTGATGCCATGGCGAAAAGGCCCTTTTTCATTGTATGACGTTGAAATTGATACCGAATGGCGCTCTGACTGGAAATGGGAGCGAGTGCTGCCCCATATTTCTCCTTTAGAAGGAAAAACCGTACTTGATGTCGGCTGTGGCAGTGGTTATCACATGTGGCGCATGGTTGGCGAAGGCGCTCAATTGGTTGTGGGTATCGATCCAACCCAACTTTTTCTCTGTCAATTTGAAGCGATCAGAAAGTTACTGGGGAACAATCAACGAGCCCACCTTCTGCCATTGGGCATCGAACAATTACCCGAACTACAAGCCTTTGATACGGTATTTTCAATGGGAGTGCTCTACCACCGCCGCTCACCTCTTGATCATCTGTGGCAACTGAAAAATCAACTGGTGTCTGATGGTGAGTTAGTGCTGGAAAGTTTAGTGATTGAGGGTGATGAAAATCAGTGCCTCATTCCGGGTGAACGCTATGCACAAATGCGGAATGTCTATTTTATTCCCTCGGCCAAGATGCTGAAAGTCTGGCTGGAAAAATGTGGTTTTGTCGATGTCAGAATTGTCGATCATGCGGCTACAACACCTGATGAACAGCGCCGGACAGAATGGATGAAAACCGAATCACTGGTAGATTTCCTTGACCCATCAGATCACAGTAAAACAATTGAAGGCTACCCTGCCCCATTGCGTGCTGTCCTCATTGCCCGCAAACCATAATATTGAACAAATATTAATGAGTGAACTGTCCAATATGGCAATTCACTCATTAAGTTCTAAGATTTCACTTTCCTTATGACGCAAGCGATATCACATCTACCGCTCAATCAGGCTCATCACTCCCTTCATCGACTCAACTAACTCACCATCAACACTGTAGTGAGAATATTCATCTACATCACGATCGTCCGAACTCATCGCCACCCCTGCCTTTCGGTACTTCATGGTAGAAGGTACAATTTTACCCGCCGAGCTATGAACTTCCGTCATTCCGGCTTCCAGAAACTTACTGATATTACTCACCCTGACACCCGCGCCGGGCATAATTATCGGCCCACGGCTGGCTTGCATCAGCTCTTTTAACAGCGTCAGCCCCAGTTCAGCATTCTGCTGTTGGCCTGATGTTAAAATACGCTGCACTCCAAGCTCTGTCAGTTGTTCCAACGCAACATGCGGATTAAAACACATATCAAAAGCGCGATGAAAAGTAACAGCCATATTTCCCGACAGTGACATCAACTGCCGCATACGGAGTCTGTCAATATGGCCGTTTTCGCTCAAAATGCCAAAAACAATGCCGGGGAACCCCATATCACGGATACGGGCAACGTCATTTTTCATGGCTTCAAAATCCATGTTGTTATAACAGAAGTCTCCCCCTCTTGGCCGCACAATGGGATGCACAGGAATAGATAACCGCTGTAACGACTGTTGTAATGCCCCAAAACTGGGTGTCAATCCGCCTTCCAACGGGCTTGCGCTTAATTCGATTCGGTCAGCGCCCGCATTTTGTGCAACCAGCGCACAGCTTATGCTATAACAGCAAATTTCCAGCTTTATCATTAAAAAGCCCTCCGAATACGAATTCGTCAACAAGTCATCACTTAACCTAAAACTACTTTATTAGTGAACTTATTAACTATGACAACTAACTTATCTTAATGACATGTTGGAAATCACAAGGTCAGAATTTTTTACTGGAACAGCATGATAAAAACGTCATTTTTGCCGGCTATACCTCACTTTTGACAATTTCTTTGATACAAAAAGGATGATATTTGATCGTGATTTCACCATCAGTGACAGCCAAAGTCGGGTTCGGCAACCGTTCACTTTTTCCTTTTGGATGACTCTCCTTCATCCGAAAATTATCTGGTAAAGGTTGAGGCAATAACTTTTTAGCTTCACAAATAAGTTGCTCTGGTGGTACAGACAGCACCAGTTCGACATGTTCCCAACCTTGGTGGACATAGTGTTTTTGGCTAGGATAAGGCAATTCCACGCAATCAATTTTCCAGTCAAGTAGTACTATTGGCTGGTTCAGATCAAATAAGCAGATCGGACGGCCATTAATGATACTTTCAGATATTAACTGACCACATTGCAGAAAGCCCTTACGCCAACGATCGGCTATTTTACTTTCATTACAACGCAGGGAAATATGGTCTGCTGAATATTGTTCGAAGTGTAAGCCAAGATGCCCTTCAAATTGCTTAAGTTTTTGCTCAAATCCGGCTAAATCAGCCACTAAATCCTGTAACTCAGAAATTTTTGAAAAATGAGACATTTCTTACCCATTAAATAAACCGTAAAAATTGCGTTCGACTAATGTGATATAAATCACAAATTGTCTATTTTTGCCAAAATATCACTCAGTAAGCGACTCATTGAAGTTGGCATAACGACGAATCACCTGAAAGACAGGCTAAAAACAAAAAGTAACACACCAGAGGTGGCTGATGGTAGCATGCAGAACCCCGAATATGGTATAAACCCCGTTATTTTCTCATAACCCACACGCTTAAAAGTATTGCATTTCCAAAATGCATAAGCTTTCGTGCGTAACTTAAGGTAACACGGTGAATATACAGGTTATTCTTTCAGAAAAAATCAGCAATGCGCTGATTGAAGCTGGCGCTCCAACCGACAGTGAAGCTCACGTCCGTCAATCTGCAAAAGCACAATTTGGTGACTATCAAGCGAATGGTGTGATGGCAGCCGCTAAAAAGGTGGGAATGCCTCCTCGACAATTGGCAGAAAAAGTCGTCAGCCAACTGGATCTGCAAGGAATTGCCAGCAAAGTTGAAATTGCAGGCCCGGGTTTTATCAATATTTTTCTTGATAAAGCGTGGGTTGCAGCAAATATAGAAACTACCCTGAAAGATGAAAAGCTCGGTATCACCCCAGTCGAACCGCAAACCATCGTTATCGATTATTCCGCACCCAATGTCGCCAAGCAGATGCATGTTGGACACCTGCGCTCAACCATCATTGGCGATGCTGCGGCACGTACCCTTGAGTTTCTTGGGCATAAAGTCATTCGGGCCAATCACGTTGGTGATTGGGGAACCCAGTTCGGGATGCTGATCGCCTATCTGGAAAAGATCCAGAACGAAAATGCCAATGACATGGCATTAGCGGATTTAGAAGCTTTCTATCGCGAAGCAAAGAAACACTACGATGAAGATGAAGAGTTTGCTATTCGCGCGCGTAACTACGTCGTCAAACTGCAAGGCGGTGATGAGTATTGCCGTAAGATGTGGCGTAAGCTGGTAGATATCACCATGTCCCAGAATCAGGAAACTTATAACCGCCTGAATGTCACATTGACAGAAAAAGACGTTATGGGTGAAAGCCTGTATAACGATATGCTACCGGGTATCGTTGCAGATTTAAAACAGCGTGGAATTGCCGTTAAGAGTGATGGCGCGACAGTGGTTTACCTTGATGAATTCAAGAATAAAGAAGGCGAACCCATGGGCGTTATTATCCAGAAAAAAGATGGTGGCTATCTTTACACCACGACGGATATCGCCTGCGCCAAATACCGTCATGAAACCCTAAATGCCAGCCGTGTGCTTTACTACATCGATTCACGCCAGCACCAGCACTTGATGCAAGCTTGGGCAATTGTACGGAAAACGGGTTATATTCCAGAATCCATGTCACTCGAACACCACATGTTCGGCATGATGCTGGGCAAAGATGGTAAACCATTCAAAACCCGTGCCGGCGGTACAGTAAGACTGTCCGATTTGCTGGATGAAGCGATTGAGCGTGCGGATACCCTCATTCGTGAGAAAAACCCAGATATGCCAGAAGACGAACTGAAAAAAGTCGTGGAAGCGGTAGGGATTGGCGCAGTGAAATATGCAGATCTTTCCAAGAGCCGTACTACAGACTATGTTTTCGACTGGGATAATATGCTGGCCTTTGAAGGCAACACGGCACCTTATATGCAATACGCCTACACGCGCGTGTCATCTATCTTTAAACGTGCGGATATCGATGAAAACAGCCTGACACTGCCGGTGATGCTGAATGAAGAACGCGAGCAGGCATTGGCAACCCGCCTGTTGCAGTTTGAAGAAACGATCACTACCGTCGCCCGTGAAGGTACGCCGCATGTTATGTGTGCATACCTGTACGATCTGGCCGGTCTGTTCTCTGGTTTCTATGAGCACTGCCCTATCCTGAATGCCGATAGCGAAGAACTGCGCCAGAGCCGCCTGAAGTTGGCTTTGCTGACAGCGAAAACTTTGAAGCAAGGTCTTGATACTCTGGGTATTCAGACTGTAGAACGTATGTAATAATCCTCTGCAAAGCTGAAAACTGGCGTGATATGATTTTATCACGCCAGTTTTTTCCTTTCTCCGCCTCTGCTAGCTCTTCCTCATCTACCGTATAAATAATAAGTAATCAAGAAAAATTAATTGCAAATTTAGCACCATAACCTTCCAATAGAGTATTTAGCTCATACTCCACGGTA
>NZ_JANAIF010000478.1 GCF_024721015.1 Xenorhabdus bovienii | reverse complement strand
TAGTTTTTTCCTTCTGGGAGATGCGAGCAAAAATAAACAAAAAAGCCGTTTCAAAATTCACTGAAGCGGCTTCCTTATAATAAAATTCTTCTATTAACTAATCAACAATATATTCCTCAACCAACTCTTGAGCTTTTTGAGTTTCGTTAGGTTCTAACTTCATTAAATTCGAATACAGATATGTATCTCTCACTTTAGGCTTCACATAAAGGTCCTTTTTCTGCTCCATTCTTTTGCTCCA
>NZ_JANAIF010000477.1 GCF_024721015.1 Xenorhabdus bovienii | reverse complement strand
CTGCCATTAACCTGGCTTTCTTCAATTAACAGCAGTGCCTGCTCCAGTTTGTCCCTTAAGGCAGACAGGCGTTTTGCTTCTTCATCCATTTCCAGCCGGCACAATTCGCAGGCTTTGCCCAGGCCCACAATGCCCGGAACATTCAGCGTGCCTGAACGCATGCCGCGTTCATGGCCACCTCCGTCCATCTGGGCGGTAAGTTTTACCCTTGGGTTTTTTCGGCGGACGTACAATGCGCCTA
>NZ_JANAIF010000476.1 GCF_024721015.1 Xenorhabdus bovienii | reverse complement strand
ACTTGATGATACATTAACAATTCGGGGCGCAGGAGACTTTTTCAGCAGGTCAATGAAAGCCTGGGTTACCCTCACAACACCATATAAATTAGTTTCAAATACTTGTTTAAACTGGTCAATACTTGCTTCGAGTGCTGACTGAGGAAAACCGCCGTTGATACCTGCATTATTAATCAGCGCATCAAGTACTTCGGTTTTTTCACCTATCAGCTTACGTGCCGCCAAAACCGATTCACTATTG
>NZ_JANAIF010000475.1 GCF_024721015.1 Xenorhabdus bovienii | reverse complement strand
ACCCACCTTGGAGAGGTGTAGCGCAGCCACTTTCTCGTCCAGATGCTTGGGCAGGATGTAAACTTCGTTGTTGTACTGCTCACCTTTGGTGAACAACTCGATCTGCGCCAGCACCTGGTTGGTGAAGGAGGCAGACATCACAAACGACGGGTGACCGGTGGCGTTTCCGAGGTTCAGCAGACGCCCCTCAGACAGCAGGATCAACCGGTTGCCGTTTGGCATCTCGATCATGTCCACCTGCT
>NZ_JANAIF010000474.1 GCF_024721015.1 Xenorhabdus bovienii | reverse complement strand
ACGGTAGCGGCCTGCCCGTGCACCGGCCTTAATCTTATCCAGCAAGACGGATTTTTTAGCGAACTCCGTTTCATCGCGTTTTTTTTAACGACAGACGGGCTCGTTTATAGGTGAGCCCCTGTTTTTTCAGTGTCTTTGCCAGCGTTTCAAGCGTGCATGGCAAAGGACCGTGCTTTTCCTTAACCCCCAGAGCTATTCGGGCCAGCGTCAGGGATTCGGAACAGGCGATTTCAACCGCGGTTG
>NZ_JANAIF010000473.1 GCF_024721015.1 Xenorhabdus bovienii | reverse complement strand
AGCCAGCTGGGTAAAGCGGGCTTGAGATGCCGATATCCCCTGCAAAAGCTGCAGCAGACTGCTCCATTATCGTGGGCATCCCGGCTTTGTGTCCGAACCGGCCCATCATCGGTTCACCGTATTCGGTTGACCAAACGATGTTGGGGCGGCCGGAAATACCATCGCCATCCGCGTCATCCGGGTCGGCCTGGGCCAGCAGGTCCTGCACGGGAATTGCCTCAAGCAATCCCAGACCGATCATCTG
>NZ_JANAIF010000472.1 GCF_024721015.1 Xenorhabdus bovienii | reverse complement strand
AAAAGCGATCTGGCGTCTGTCCAAGTTCTACAAGCACGAGAGCTGTGGCCAATGCACGCCTTGCCGCGAGGGTACCGGTTGGATGATGCGTGTGATGGACCGCCTTGTGCGCGGAGAAGCTGAAGTCGAAGAAATCGATATGCTGTTTGACGTAACCAAACAGGTGGAAGGCCATACAATTTGTGCTCTTGGCGACGCGGCTGCTTGGCCGATTCAGGGTCTGATCAAGAACTTCCGCGAAGAGA
>NZ_JANAIF010000471.1 GCF_024721015.1 Xenorhabdus bovienii | reverse complement strand
TCCCCGCATTTCCACCACCCGTTTTGATCCAATTTCGCGTCATTTTTATACCCAAACCGGTTATTCGATTCGGTTACAGTATAGAGTTCGCTTTTATTGTATAGGTCATCTTTTGTATACAGTTCTGATTTTTTGTATAGGTCATCTTTCGTATACAGTTCTGATTTTTTGTATAGCTCCTCAATAATGGCCACTGTTCCACTTTTTGCCGGATGCCGCAGTGTGTAATTTCGTTCTCCCTCATA
>NZ_JANAIF010000470.1 GCF_024721015.1 Xenorhabdus bovienii | reverse complement strand
ACGTAGTGATAAATCGGGAGGATGCGAAGGCATTAATAGAAGCACTTGAGTATATCCGATACCCAAAAAGAAAAACCCCAGTTGCGCTAACAACTGAGGTCTCTGAAATGCAATTCGAACTATCAATTTAATGACTAAGAGGAAGTATGCAAGTCCCTCTCAAAACACCATTTCAACGAGGTTAATTATACATGAAAACGAAATTTAATCACAGCGCAGTGCATAAAAATCTCACGCGCGAACGG
>NZ_JANAIF010000469.1 GCF_024721015.1 Xenorhabdus bovienii | reverse complement strand
AGGCGCCGAGCGCAGGAGTTCCGGCAGAATGAATACGCTGAAATGGCTTTTTGCGATGCTGGTTGTGACGCTGGCGGTTCCGGTTTGGGCCGTCCAGCCGGGAGAAATGCTTGATGATCCGGTGCTTGAAGAGCGAGCGCGGGAGATTTCGCAGGACTTGCGCTGTCTGGTGTGCCGCAACGAGAACATCGACGACTCCAATGCCGAGTTGGCCAAGGATCTGCGGGTTTTGGTGCGTGAGCGTTT
>NZ_JANAIF010000046.1 GCF_024721015.1 Xenorhabdus bovienii | reverse complement strand
ATCATGGATATGCTTATATTATCAATGAAATATGGGATGACTGCATTCGTGAAAAAATACCACTTCCGCAATATAATCCTGTCTCTGCTTCATCGATGTGCGAAGCCAGAATAAAATTACCTGATGATGCTATTAAAACTATAAACAAAGATATCGTCTCTGTCTGGGAGAAGGATTCTCGCCCAATAACATGGAAGGGACACCGGCTTTTTGCTATTGATGGTTCAAAACTAAATGTTCCCAGAAAACTTATCAATAATGGCTATCGGGTCACGCAAAAAACATCCAGATATTACCCCTATGCGATGATGAGTTGCCTTTATGATATATCGAATTCAATTATATATGATATTGATTTTGTTAATCATAATAACGAAAGAGCTTGTGCAGAAAAACACTTTAGATATCTAGATAATGATGCTGTCGTTATCTTAGATAGGGGGTATTTTAGTTATTATATGTTACATCAAGTGATAAAAAATAATTTGAATGCGATATTCAGAATACAGGAAGGTAATAGAAACAAAGTGATTAGAGACTTTTCTAACAGCCATTGTGATGATGCTATTGTGACATATAAACCATCAGATGCAGTAAAGTCAGACCTTAGAAAAAGAAAACTTCTTTTTGAATTCCCGACTATCACGTTACGGCTAATAAAGTATTTTCACGAAGATGTTAAATATATTCTCGCTACAACTTTACTTGAACAAGATTATTATGAGGTAAAAGACTTTAATGACTTATACCATCAACGATGGAAAATAGAGGAATTATATAAACTCTCCAAATCAATCCTGTGCATTGAAGATTTCCATTCACATAATGAAAAAGGCGTCAAACAAGAGCTTCAGGCACATATATTATTACTTAACCTGACAAGGATATCGGAAAATTACTTTAATCACAGAAACGGTGATGATGTGAGGGATCGTGTCGATAACAAGGAGAGCCTGGGTAAAAAACAGAAGCTGAATTCAAAAAACTGTTTGTTTTTTATCGTCAAACATCTGCCTCTGCTAATACAAGGTAAGCTAAAAAAGCATTTAAAATCATTCTATTACACGCTTTATGCACTTATGGCAAGAATGATACAACGGGTGAGACCAGAGAGGCACTACCCACGGAAATCGATGAAACCCAGAACACGATGGAATTCTTTTGATGCGCCGATAAGGATTTAACCGAATGCCATTGCTAAGCCGGAACCGCCGAAAATTCCGTCAGCCGAAATTCAGCCCTGCTATAAGCGCATCAAGGTCAATAATTTTACCTTCGTTCTGGAAGGTATAATGCCCGTTCAGCAAAATATGCTGCCAGGCGACGGGGGACATTTTGGTTATCAATGCCAGTGTCTTGATGCTGTCTGATACCTCCGGTTTATTCAGTAACCGGGATAAAATCGCGGAGTTATAGTAGATGATTGCGTTAGCAACCAATCGCCCACACTGATTACTGATTTCCGTTTCGATGTCGGATCGTCCGGTGAGTTCCTTTTTGCCGCCGACCTGTGCGATGGCTGAACGGAGTTGATGATAAGATTCAAGCCGGTTCTGTGAGCGGTGTACATTCCGTTCTAACTGAGGATCACGCAGGTAACGCAATGTGTAGAGGCTGCGTACCAACCGATCATACTCAAAGATAGCGCGTCGCGTTGGATTGGGTGCCGTATAAGTACACAGCTTACGAATAAGCAGACCTTGTGTCATTTCTTTCAACCCCAACGTGGCAACAATCCGGTCAATATTGGCTTTTTCGCGGATAATAAGTTGCCGGTCAATCTGGCCGACGGGTTGAATCAGGCATTTTTTGTACATTTCCGGGTCATTAGCACAATACAACATCTGTAGTTGTGCATTCAGACTGGTGAAACGAGGCTCAAAACGCAGGCCAAACCAGTGAAGGATCGCGAAGTTAGCCTTATTAACACTGTGCATATCACCGGTGATGGCGGTTGGCACGATATTCGAGGTGTTGCGATACCAGATATCAAAGACATGGTAAGCCTCATATTCGTTTGGGCCTATCAGATAGCCGTTGAGAGGTATATGGTTACACAATAGCGTGTAGGCGACTACACCTTTGCCACGCCCAAAATATTTACGTGAATAGCGGGCTTTCACAGTTGTATGCTCAACCCCGAATTTCTGTCCATCGACCGCACCGTACAGAACGTCAAGATCAAACGAATAATGCGGAAAGATAGGCAGTGTGGCAATCGCATTACTGATGCAGTCATTGGCGGCCTGTAATGTCGCCTGACGCAGATACTGCTGGTAAGTATTTTCCAGAATGTGGTAGGGAATATCACTGGTTCGCGACATCACCTGATTACCGTGGTTCATGGCCTGGGCAATAATGACGGCCATCAGACTATCAGTTTCGGCTTGTTTTTTCGCATAACGTGGCTGTAAAGGTTTCATTACTGATAGAAAATGGCACTGTTCATTCACGAAACTGAGTACATCGGCAATATCGCAGAACGGCAGCTGGGCATAAAATGTTTGCTCTTGAGGTTTTCGATTATCCACCTTGGGTTTGCGCCAATGTAATTTCTGTGTGTCCTTATCGTATTCCAGATGCTTAAGCTGACCTTGTTTCAGTTCGTGATTGAAAACCTGCCATTGTTGATGTAATTCAGATGACAGGGTATCCAGCAAAACATCAACAGGTTGCTGTAGGAAAGGGATCTCCATTTGCGCCAGAACATCGCACTTTTTTTCATTTGAAACCAGCTCGTCGGAAAGATGGCGGTGTTGCAGGCTGCCATCAAGGTAAAATTCGCCTGACTGAAACCGTTTTCTTATCTGACGGTATAGCCAGAATTCATAGCGGTCGGCGTGCAAATGAGCCGGATTTCCATCCGTGTCAAATATCAGCAGGTACGGGCACAGCCGCTTTGGTAATGTTGCCGGCGGACATTCAGCAAGCGGCCGTTGCGAAAAACGCTGTCTTTTGCTGAAGATATCTTTAGCCCAGATGAGCGCTTTAAGCCATGGACTGGCAGGATCAATACAGGCAAAATCCAGCACGGTATACAACGGACGCAAATGGCGGCGAACACGCCCAGATAATTTGTCTACTGATTGCCAGTGTAGTGCCAGTTTTTTCAGTGGCTTATCGCGCATACGCCGTGCTGTATTTTGCACCGCGTCTCTTGGCATAATTGCCCAGGCTTGCTGACGTACTTCACCAAACGGTGTCATATCAGATACCCGATCATCGACGTACAATGACAGCAGGCGACCCACCTGTGAAGTCTCCTGATGACGTTTGTCTTGTTCATCAGCGAAGGTCTTTTTTGCGATAGCTCGGCTTTCATCCTCCAGTTGCTTCATATGAAAGGCCATCGCATCAACCAGGTTGTCAGTAAACTGCCGATAACGCCACCAGGCATAACAAAGCAAATAGAGCCGGGTTTGATCGGTTTTCAGATTACGCAAATCGTAAATAGTGTAAAAATTCACCAAACTTGCGTAATACAGTAGGTTCTGCTGTGAAATACCCAATCTGGGGTGTAACACTTTGAAAATTTCATACAATGGTTTCAGCGTAGCACGCTTTTCACGCTCTCGAGCCATCTGACGCCAGCCGAAATCTTTAGCATCTTGCCTGAGTACTGCCAGTTGAGACAACGTATCATCACGTACCAGCAGCTTATCCAGTAAGGCTGTAGCCGTTTCGTCCAAAACATCGGCCAGAATATTTCCCAGACGCTGGCGTTCAACAGAAAGCGCCTGGCTGACCAGATCCTGTAGTGTGGTGTAACCGGGTCGGACAATTTTGTTTTGGTTGAGCCAGATGACCAATTCGGCGGCAACAAAACCCGGGGCTGCATCTCGCCGCACGATATGAGCCGCTTGTTGTGTGAGCTGAGGCCGAAATTCCCCAGACCAAGACTGATAGCTAAATAATTGGGTAATTTGCTCACGCTGAGTGTAACGTTCATGTTTAGTGATCAGTTCGCTCCCGAAAGATTCATCATGGAAGTAGTGGCTTATCACGAAAGCGCAATCGTCACTGACCTCATGCCAGTCAAAACGGAAAAAAGCCTGCTTGGCTTTGAAATAACCCATCTGAAGAATGCAATAGAGTTGGTCATGCAGGCTTGGTCGATTATTGGCAAGAGCCAGTTCTAATTCAGTCAATGCCAGGAATTGCAGCCTCTGCGCATCGTTAAAATCAGGCAAACTATACAAGGCTTCTTGCTCAGCATCAGTTAATACAGACAGCCTTTCACTTTTACCGGTTATTTTGTTTGTATGATGAGCCATCACGTTGACTCCAGGAAATTCATGTCCGTAAGAGGATCGCTCAGCGAACAGTAAAAAATAATTATTATAGAATGATGCAGCGCGGCTGAAGTTGTCTCATAAAAATGGTACGGTATCAATCTCTTTGATGGCCCCTTAATCGTACATATTTATGACAAAAACATTGATTGGTTATGCACGTTGCTCAACAGACAAACAGGATTTGGCTGCACAGCAGGAGGCGCTACTCCAACTTGGCGTATCCCCTGACCGGATTTATATCGACGAGGGGTTAACCGGCTCAAACCGATTGAGACCAGGACTGGACCAGGCACTCGCAGCCGTTCGCTGCGGCGATACGCTGGTTGTGCCAAAACTAGACCGACTTGCCCGTTCAGTTCCTGATGCTCGTTATATCGCCGACTCACTGCTTGCTCGTGGGGTCAAACTGGCACTTGGCCCCAGTGTTTATGATCCGACAGACCCGATGGGGAAAATGTTTTTCAATATACTGGCCACCTTCGCAGAGTTCGAGGGAGATTTGATACGGCTGCGCACTCGGGAAGGTATGGCCATTGCCCGGGCAAAAGGAAAACTACGAGGTAAACAACCAAAACTCTCGGATAAGCAACAGAAAGAGCTATGCCGCATGCACGGAACGGGGGAGTACTCAATCAGCGATCTGGCTGAACTGTTTTCAGTATCGAGGCCAACCGTCTATCGGACTCTTGCGCGTACAAATAATATTTAAGAGTAGATTATGCTCAGTAATAATAGATCCAGCTATGATCAGTTTATCCGGAGTATTCATGCTTAAATTTTATTCTTTAGTTAGTCTATTATGGTTATCTATTTCTGCGCTTGCTCATTCATCCTCTGCGGTCGGTTTTAAAGAAATTGACCTAGATAAAGGAGAACTCAGGCCATTGAGTGTAGCAATTTGGTATCCTGTTAAAAATCAAACCAAAACTATAAACATCGGCGACAATCAGACTTTTTATGGAATTAATGTCGTGCAGAATGGAGTACCTGGTTCCGACGAATATCCACTGGTGGTTCTTTCCCATGGCTATGGTGGTAGTTGGCGTAATCTGAGTTGGCTGGCCAATGAATTAACCGGTCAGGGTTATATTGTAGCGGCGCCGGATCATCCCGGTACAAGTGTATTTAACAAAGATATGGAACAAGCCACAAAGTTATGGGAACGACCACATGACTTGAGTCGAGTGATCGACGCTATAACCACAGACTCTAAACTTGGTGGTAAGGTTGATATGGAAAGAATAGCAGCTATTGGTCATTCTCTTGGTGGATGGACCGTTATTGCCCTTAGCGGTGGACGCTTTGATACAGGATTGTTTAAAAAAGACTGCCAGAAGTATTCAACTCTCTGGGCTTGCAACCCTGTTTTAGTACTTGGACTTGAAAAGCCAGAACTGGAGAGAAACATGGAAGACTCACGCATAAAGGCGTTTATTTCCCTCGATGCAGGACTGATCCGGGGTTTTTCCTCAGAGAGTTTGGCAAAGATACATATCCCTTCTCTTATTATTGGCGCTGGCACAGATGTTGGAGATATGCCGGTCGAACTTGAATCCGGCTACTTGAATAAATATCTCTCGAAAACTTACTCGACCTATGTCGAAATCCCTGATGCTATGCATTTTAGCTTCATGCAAGTCTGCAAATCAGGCGCTATAGGATTACTTGAAGGTGAAAATAAAGATGATGGAATTATCTGCAAAGATGGCGGAAGCAGAAATAGGAATGAAATCCATCGCGAAATTGCTTTTCTTGTGACGGGTTTTTTGGCTAAAAAAATTCCAAATGTTTCGCATTGAACGTAGCCAAGTGTGGTAGCGGCCACAATTTTCACACATCGCCACTACTTCCGGAGCTACAAGCCCGACAAAATTTTGGACGGTTCCGGCTTACAACCCCTATTTGCTAATGCGCCTTGCCGACCGGCTCAGGCAATATTATGGATATTGTAAGCAATATAGGGCAATTTTAAGAAAACTTAAGAAATTAAAGGCAATGCAAGGCAATTTTGGAAAAAGACGTTATATCTCAACCGGAAAAAAGGCACATTTAGAGTAACCGGCCTTGGGGATCGCGCTTGAAATCAAACCGCAGTTTTGCAACCTTGCGGCCGGCCTTGACCGGCTTCCAGTCGATGAGCCAACCGTCTTTTTCAGTCAGTTCCTTAACTGCCGGTTCAATGATCTTGCGGCGGATGTTTGCGAAATTTTCGCGCTGTTTTTCCGTTGCATCCATAGACGTAGAGAAATCGTCAATGGCATATTCCGCCCAGCCGGTCGATTCAAAGCGCATCAGAAGTTCCAGCAGCTTCCATGAATAGGCAGAGCGCAGTGCACTGGCCTGTTGAAGCTGGTAGGTCGTGAACTGGCGTTTCAGGCCGGTCAGATGCGGCAGCAGGTTTGGCCACCAGTGCAGTTCGACCCATCCTTCACCGGCCTGATATTTGGCTGCGCCGATCCAGCGCATCTGGACTTTTGTCTTCACCAAAGGCTTGCCGTTGCGCCGATAGGCCGGCTCATAAAAGGTGATGGAACGGTTATAGAGGGATTTAGCTCCGGCCTGTAACTGGTCGTAGGCCGTGTCAAGCGTTACGTCGAAGACTTCTGCGTATTCCATTGCGGTAATGCGCGTGACAGGGATGTCAAACGTGGGGCGCGGCTTTTTGCTGTCGAGTTTCGAGACGCCGCAGGCAACCAGCCGTTTTTCCGATAGGGTCAGGCCATGTCCGGCACGGGTGAGGGCGTTGGTCATACTGATCCATCGTTCTCCTGCCGGGCGTTCTACACTGTCTGCGTCGTAATCATCCGCCTTGTGTGTCACCGCTGTTTTTGCCGTCATATGTGCCGCCTTTCCCGTTCCTGTGCCCTTATTAAGTGTAGGCACATTTTATGAATTGTGCCTAGTTTTTTTTAGACACATTTAAAAACAGATCTGTGGACAGCACGGGAAAAAAGGCACAATCACCGGAAAAAGGGCACAGTTAACCGGAAAAAAGGCACATTTAGCGGGAAAAAAGGCACATTTGTGGTATGTAAGAAATTGATTTATAAAGCGGAATTGACCCTATAAACTTTAAGAACTTTAAAAACTAAAAGAAAAACGCTGCCGTCAGTGGATAACTTCGCGTTTCCATTCCTTGAAAGTCAAAAACCTTCTTTTGTGTCTGAAACAAATTCCGCCACAATTAGAGCGATCGTGAAAATCGGCTGATCACGATCAGGAAAATTTCACGCGATAGGATCGTTATGGATCTTGCATTGGCATGGCATAAAGAAATGCGATCGTGCGGAATAGACGGATAATCTACGTGTTTAGGGCAGGGAAGAGCAGTTTAACATATTGAAAAACTTGTGATGCGGCATTAAAGAAAAAAAGATCTTCTTGAGATCCTTTGAGTTAGGTTGTAACCTTTAGTCTTGAAAAGAAAAAAACCACCCTTGCAGGGGCGGTTTTATTCAAGATTGAACAGTTTTACTAGAACGGTTCAATCGTGGTAACTAGCTTTCACGAGAAGCCGTCACCGAAAATGTCCTTCTAGTGTAGCCTTAAATGGTAAATCACTTCAAGTAATTCTCTCTGATTTTTTGTCATCCTTCTCGTTCAAGTTTGTTACCGATGGCTGTTGCCAGTGGCGATTTATCGTGTCTGTCGGGGTTGGAATCGAGTGACCAGTTACCAGACAAGGCGCAACGGTCGGACTGAACGGGGGGTTCGTGCATACAGCCCAGCTTGGAGCGAACTGCCTAACCGGAACTGAATGTCAGGCGTGGAATGAGAGAACGCGGCCATAACAGCGGGAATGACATCGGTAAACCGTATGGCGGGAACAGGAGAGCGCACGAGGGAGCCGGCTATTGGAAACGGTGGTCATCTTTAAGTCCTGTCAGGTTTCGTCACCCCTGATTTGAGCGTCCATTTTTTTGTGATACTCGTCAGGGGGGCGGAGCCTATGGAAAAACAAAAATTCCCTCTTTCCTCTCTCGGCCTTTCTCCTTTCTTTTTTAGAACAAGACCTCTTTATTTTAACTTACAAAGTTTGAGGTGGTATTGATAAATCTTGGTTCATGAGGCATGAAACCCGGCCGTATGGAAATGCAGGATCTGTCCGTTTTTCGATCACTCCGTTAAGCCACTTTCCCCTTGATCTTCAGGATAACTCCCTTTTTCCGCCCATTTTAACCTCTCGGATTCTCCTTCCTTATCCTCTCTGCCGGTGTGATTTTTTCTTCTTCATTCGTATTTGTCTGAAATGTTCAAAACTGTGCATCTTATTAAAGAAATTAACGCTTAAATCCGTAAAATGGTGTGTTTGATCCTATCGCTCCGTCATCATTCATCAACATTATCGATGGAATGCCGATTAATAGTTAATCGAAACATTGAAGCGAGAGACAGATGAAGAACACCAAAGAATCTCTGTATCTGAAAGAACTGGCTTACATGCGTGAACGGGCAAAGTTGATGGCGGCTGAATTTCCCCATCTGGAAAATTTTCTGAATACACCGCATGATCCTGATGTTGAACGGCTTCTGGAAGGTTTTGCCTTACTGTCCTCAAACCTGCGCAGTACCATTGAGGACAGCTACCCGGAAATTACCCATGAAATGCTGGGACGGATCTGGCCTCATGCCCTGCGTCCCGTTCCGCCGACGACGATCATCCAATTCACACCCCACAAGGGCATTCATCAAGGTGCTGTAGATATCCCTCGAGGAACATCTGTAACTGCCGCTGAAGGGGAACAGGTTTTACGATTTCGCACCTGTCGTCCCTTGCATATCGAACCTTTCATCGTCTTGGACAGGCAAATCCAAAAAACACGCGAACACAGCGAGATAATCTTGACATTGCGCCAAACGGGAGAGGTTTCATCCAGTTGGAAAGTGGGATTGCTCCAGTTTTTTCTCGGTACAGACCGTGAGCGGACGGCTCAGCTCAGCTTGTGGCTGGAACGCCATCCCGGTGATATTTTCCTGCGCACAAAAACCGAAGAAAAAAGACTCAGATACAGTCAGTTGCATGGATGTGATGCTCATTTCAATCACAGTGTACTGCCAACCGACAACACTCATTTTGCCCGTCTGCAACTGATAACAGAATATTACTGTCTGCCTTATGCTTTCGATTTTGTGACCTTTGATGCGCAGGAATACCGCGAACTGCCTTTAAACCCGGATGGTTCCTTTGAACTGGTCTTCAGGCTGGAAGGTGAGCTGCCACTGGATACATTGGGAGATGCTTTCCGGTTGGGATGTGTCCCTGCCATCCATTTGGAACCTATGATCAGCCTCCCCCTTCAGCTTGATGAAAATCAAGCGCATTATCCCTTGCCTTTACAGGATACCGTGCGGCTCTTTCAGTTACAGGATGTTCAAACGGTCAAACAACCCGGAGGGAAACAATTGCGCGGTAAAGCGCGTCATTTTCAATCTGTTGCCCGGTTTTGCGAGAGAAGTGACTGGCTGCTTGATGAAGGGCACCCTGAAAACATCTATTTCCAGTCACTTCTCTCAACCGATCTGCTGGGACGTATCCGGAATGGAATCCGCTTTCTGGGTGTAGATGGCGAAGATGCCAAGAATCTGCCGTCACAAACCGTTTGTGCGCATCTGAGCGGCTACCATGTACAGGCCATGACATTGGAGGCAGGGGATATTACGGTATCGGAGGAATCTGTGCCTGCCCATCTGCGAGCCAGCAATATCACGCCCGTTTCACCGGATTTTCCGCCGATGGTGATGGGAAAACCGGACTGGTCTTTGATTGGTGTCCTTAACAATACCCCATTCCTGATTTTCAATACGGACACGCTAAAGACCTTTCTCGGGCTGTTTGATTGTTATGGTGGCCATAACCGTCTTTTAAGTCAGAAAATGCAGCACGATATCAGCGGGATCGTCCACCTCGAAGCCACCGCCGGCGATCGGATACAAAACTACACAGGCCGTCCCATACGTGGCTATTATCTTCATCTGACACTTAATTCCGATTGCTACGATACCGAAGGGCACATGTATCGGTTCGCTCAGGTTATTGGCCAAGTTTTGTCTTGTTTTGTCATCGAAAACAATTTTATCCAGTTAAACGTTTATCACCAGAACGCCACAACGCCGTTGTGGCAATTTCGACAAATGGAAGGCTTGCGTAATGAAATGTAGCCAATGAGATAAAAAACAAAGATGGAAGATTGGGGGGAAATAACATCATGAAAAGCGGCTTGCGGTTCCTTTGCCAGATAGCTCACTTACCGGAGAACACGTTCGCGGTCTCTGAATTTACCTTAAGTGAAGGACTGTCCGATTTGTTTACACTGAATCTGACGTTGGTCAGTTCGCATAGCCCGTTTGGGCAACATCAGGAAATCGACCTTCCTTCACTTTTGATGCAGGATGCCGTGTTTCAGGTGCTACAGAATGAATTTCTGCAACGCAAAATAACCGGTATCGTTTCCCATGCCGACTGGTGCGGCACCGATGGCCATCAGACGCTCTATACGTTTACCGTGCGTCCTTTCCTCTGGCGGTTGACGCTGAATCAGGACAGCCATATCCATCACCGCCGGAATGTACCGGATATTATGAAACTGTTACTGAAAAAGCATCACATCCGTGCAGATTCACAACTGGAAGATCCGCATCAGGACAGAGAGTATGTGACACAGAAACGGGAGTCTGATTATGCTTTTTTCTGTCGGTTGGCGGCCGAAGAAGGGATCAGCTTTTGGTTTGAGGGTGACATGCTGTTTTTCAGTGACAGTCACTTGGGCATGACGGCCGACTTAACGCTTGGTTACAACCCGCAACCGGAAACGGCGCACGGGGTCGATACGATTTATCAGGTGCGTCTTGGTGTTGGCATGGCTGCCCAGCGCACGATCAACAAGGATTTTAATCCCGACCGTCCGCTTTATCCCCTGTCCCATCTGGAAAGCAGCCCGCAATATCAGGCATTGGGTTCACTTACACCGTACACGGTTTACGAAAGTTACGGCCGTTTTCAGCGGGATGCCGAAGCCAAACCATTCGTTAAATACCGTCATGAAGCCCTGAAAAACCGGATGCAAAGCGGCAACGGACACAGTAACTGCATCAAACTGATGCCGGGAAAAATCTTCGAAATCGTAAATCATTCCCATGCCCCGCTCAATACGCGTTGGCAGGTTGTCGGCATCAGCCATTATGGTCGCTGTCCGCAGGCACTGGGACATGATACAGGTGAAGGCACGACGCTTTCCAACCAGTTCAGCTTTATCGACGGCCTCAACGACTGGCGTCCGCCGTTCCACTATAAACCACTGGCCGACGGGGATGAAACCGCGATGGTTGTCGGCACGGAAGGCGAAGAAATTTTCGTTAATAAAGATGGTGCCATCAAAATTCATTTTCACTGGAACCGCTACGACAAGGCCGATGATGGTGCCTCCTGCTGGGTTCGGGTGGCACAGGGCTGGAACGGTAACGGCTTCGGTTTCATGGCCATACCGCGCATCGGGCAGGAAGTCATTGTCTCCTATCTCAACGGGGATATTGACCGCCCTATCGTGACGGGTTGCGTCTATAACGGGTTGAACCGTCCGCCGCTGGACTTGCCGGCGGAGAAAACCCGCACCACGTTTAAAACCCGAACCCACAAAGGTGAAGGCTTTAATGAACTGCGCTTTGACGATGCCAAGGGTGGTGAAGAAATCTTTTTCCATGCCCAGAAGGATATGAAATCTGACATCCTGAATGATGAAACCACAAACATTGGCCATAACCGGACGCATCACATTAAACATGATGCGCACCTGCGCATCGATAATGAATACCGGGTATTGGCAGGTAATGACATTTCTCTGTCAACCGGCAAAAAACTCCATATCAAGGCCGACGATGCCCTGCTGACGCAAAGCGGCAATGAAATCCATCTTCGTTCAGGTGCCAAAGTCGTGATTGATGCCGGTTCTGAACTCACCCTTCAGGCCGCGGGGCATTTTATCAAAATTGATGCCGGCGGCATTACCAGCAGTGCCGGCATTAACTTTGGCAGTGGCGCACCGGGCAATGGCTCAGGCTGGGGCGGTCAGTTGCCGGATATGCTGGATAAGCTGAAACAGGCCAGCGTGGCACAGGCTGAAAAAATTCTGGCAGCACCGCTGAAAGAAATCTGTCTGACCTGTTTGATGAAAGCGGAATTGCAGGGCACTGCAATGGTTGTCAGGGGGCAGTCATGACTCCGGTATTACAGGAAAAATGGGCGGAATACAGAAAAATTCACCCTGAAATCAAACTGTTTGCCTTGGTCAATGGCTTACAGTATGAACGCCACTTTGGTAATGAAATCACGTATATTGCCGGGGTGAATAACCCGCTGTTCCGGCAATATCCCGATGCCAAAATTGCATTTGCTGGGCCATGGCTGTTTGATATGGCTCAGGCTCCATCATGGGCGGAAAAATTATCCGAACTCGAACGGGCGGCACCGTCCGTCTCATGGTTACACACCGCGCTGTCACTGGATAACCTCACCCGTCACCTTGAACCTTATCTCAATGTCCGGCTGGAAACGGGAGAAACGGCCTTGCTGCGTTTTTATGATCCCCGCATTCTGCATAAAATACGGGATGTTTTTAGCCTGGAGCAATTGGCAGATTTTACCGATGGGATTGATGAGTGGGTGTATTCGTTTGACTGCCATGATCATTTTGTAAGAGGAGGACAATAATGCTCAAACTCAGCCAAGAACAGGTCGCCAAATTTATGGATGCAGAAGACGAGGCTTATGTTACTCAAGTTCGCAAACGCATTCAATCGGAACACGCTGCACTCATCGGAAACGAGAGTGAACATAGCCTGCACAGGCGACTGAAAGAAGCGTATCTGGCTTTGATTGGTATGGGGTTTAAAGACGAAGCGCTGATTGAATCCTATTTGTATCTCACTGCTTTTAATCCTGATTTTCATGGCAATCCCCAGATTAAGAACTTCCTTGAAGCCGAAGACAATCCAGAACAGCAGTACAGGGATTTCTTGAGGGTTACTGACAATTTACTGAAAAGGAAACATTGATATGCCGGCTCCTATTGCCGTAGGTGTGTACTTGTACTATGCCGCTCTCGCCGGATTTGCGCTGATCGGTATTGGAGAAGCGACCAAGATAGCTACAAGAGGATCAAAAAAATCAGGCAACACAGACTACGATGTTACAGAAGACAATTTAAACTATGGCCCTGCAAAGATAACGCATGAAGATAAAAACCGTATTTGGGATCAATATACGGATGCCGATTTTTGGGAAGATGATGATTTAGGCTCAGAAAAACTTGATCAAAGTGCCGCGCAATCCATATCACAATCTAAAACGGAATCAAAAGATTGTGAACCTTGTCTTGCAATACCGGTAACGACACCGATGTATAGAAGAGTAGCTCGCTGGAGTGCCATTACCATAAATTATCAGGTCTATATCGCCAAAACTATATATGATCCCATTACAAAAACGATACAGGAATTTAAATGTATCGGAGTAACTTTTGATGGCTGGATTCCTGTAAGTTGTTTATTTTTAGAAGCTAAAGCCCGATATGATCAATTTTTTAGAGATGGAAAGCCTAAAGGTTGGTGGAGAGGAATAGATTCTGCTATGAAACAAGCTTCAAGACATCAGGTTGTTTGTCAGACTTTAAAAGGAAAGCCGAAAGTAGACTGGCATTTTATGCAGCCCATCAGTGCAGGTTTCTTTAAAGGGATGTTTTCTCTATTTACAAATATTAGGGTTTATCACACCCCCATTCAATTTTAATCTATTTAAGGTTTAAAATCATCATGTCAATAATAAATTTAGAGTTTAAAATTTATTACCAGCAAAAAAATGACAATAATATTGCAGATATAGCGTTGATGGATCTACATCAAATCACAAGACACCTTGATATCTTCTTTGGAAGAAAAAAGGTTTGGCATCTTAAAGGGAATTCCAAGAAACAAGCCCTGCAAAATATTGTTTTTGATGAAAATGGTCCAACTGAAGTGGCCATAAAACGTTTTAAAAAAGACTATGCTGAAAATAATTCACTGGATCTCATTACCGGGATTTGGGATGGAGAGAAAGACGATCATTCTTGTTCCATCAGTTATTATTATTTTATGAATATCAATCGGCCGGATTCGACTACAATAGGCTTGGATTTAAACATTGATGCTAAAGAACTGACAATATCTAAACTGCTTGATATGACTACCTATCTCATAACCAGCAGAAATTCACCAATAATTCAAATTGAAACCAATAACTATACTTTGAAAAATAATAAAGTATTTCCAGATAGACTTGGCGTTGGATGGGCGTTCTATACTCCTAATGTTTTAGATACCAATGTACTACCCGAAGCAGAAGACATACAAATTATTTATCAAGATAATAAAGCCATAGGCACACTCATTTTTTCTAAAAAAGGTATTTTTGACGGTAAAAATCAAGAAGACATTTACAAATCAAATGATATTGAGATCCGTTTACGGGATTTAGGATTATTACCGTTAAGAACAGAGCTATGACTATGGCAGGTAAAGCGGTTATCCGATTAAACGACACAACTGATCATGGCGGAAAGGTGATTACCGCTCTTGAGGGTTATGTTTATCAAGGTGTCCCTATTGCCGCTCAAGGTGATTTAGTGAGCTGCCCAAAATGCGAAGGTGTTTTCCCTATCGTGGACGGAAGTCCTGATTTAAAGCATCAAGGGAAACCTGTTGCATTGGAAGGGATGAGTGGGTGTATTCGTTTGACTGCCATGATCATTTTGTAAGAGGAGGACAATAATGCTCAAACTCAGCCAAGAACAGGTCGCCAAATTTATTGATGCAGAAGACGAGGCTTATGTCACTCAAGTTCGCAAACGCATTCAATCGGAACACGCTGCACTTATCGGGAACGAGAGTGAACATAGCCTGCACAGGCGACTGAAAGAAGCGTATCTGGCTTTGATCGGTATGGGATTTAAAGATGAAGCGTTAATTCGCTCTTATCTCTATTTTGTTGCGTTTAACCGCAATTATCACGATTCACCCGAAATTCAAAACATGCTGAAAGCAGGTGATAACCCTGAGCAACAATATCGTGATTATCTGCGAATAGTGGATAATTTAATGAAAAGGAAACATTAATATGCCCGTTCCCTTAGTTCTTGGAGCACCCGCTGCTGGCTCTGCTCTTTTAGCTGCCGCTCAATGGACGTTTGCCGCCTGCGTAGCAGGATTTGTTGCTGTTGGCATCATGGAAGGAACGAAAGATAAAGCAGGAACGAACGAAAAAGATAAAGCAGAAGCTAAGACCGATGCCATTAGCACGACAAGAGAACAGTGTGAAAAATGTCCCGCGATCGGACAGGTCACCCCTTATTGGGAAAGTGTCAGCATTTCTGCTGACTCAACAATTTATCAAATCCAAATCTGTAATTCAGTATACATGCCGGAAACGGAAAAAATTCAAGTGTGGCTGTGCTTGAGCGTTCGTTTTGATGGCTGGAAACCCCAACAATGTCTGTTTCTTGAGGCGAAAGCTAAATATGACCAGTTTTTTGAAAATGCCGAACCGAAATTTTGGTGGAAAATAAGTAAAAGTGGGCACATATCTATGATGTCTCAAGCAGGAAGACAACAAACAGTATGCTCTACATTACAAGGTATCCCAAATTCACATTGGCACTTTCTACAGCCTGTGAGCTTTGCTTATTATGTAAGGGCATTCTCTATTTACGCCAATATTAAAGTGCTTCACACTCCATTGTAAACTCATAGGAAATGATAGATGACCATTTTATCATTAAATATAGAAGTATATTCCGATTGGAAAGAACCATTAACTCCAAAAACAGCGGTTAATGATACATATGAAATAGCAAAACAAATAGATGTGCTCTTTGGATACCCTAAAACTTGGTATTTATCCGGTGACACCTTAGAAGAGGCATTAATCAGGGTTGCTTTTGATAAACAAGGCATAACTGAAGACGCTATAAATGAATTTGAAGAAGGTTATACAGAAGATTACCCTATGGTTATATCAGGGGTCTGGGACGGTAAAAACAATACCGATGGCTGTGCGATTTTTTATCACAATTATCGGATGAACCAGTTAGGTCAAACAAAAATAGAGATTAATATATCCATTAAAGAAAAAGAGTTTCAGTTTCCTAAACTGATCGATTTTATTAAATTTCTGGTTTCCGGTCATAATACCCCTTTTATCATGGTAGAAACCGGGAAATATTCACTAAAAAGAAAACAGGTTTTTCCTGATCGCTTAAGTGCAGGTTGGATGATTTATTTACCGACAGAAATTACTTCAGCTTCAGTTCCAATGGCAGAAGAAATTTTATCTATCCCTGATAAAGAGGGACAGGCCGGTACATTAATCATCATTACAAAAAGTATTTTTAATGTTGAAAGCCAGAATGATATAAATAGAGCCAATGATATTGAAATCTGTTTGCGGGATTTGGGATTATTGCCACTGATTTGCGAGGTATGAACATGAGCATGAGCAATAAAGCGGTTATACGATTAAACGACACAACAGATCATGGTGGCAAGGTGATTACCGCTCTTGAGGGTTATGTTTATCAAGGTGTCCCTGTTGCCGCTCAAGGTGATTTAGTGACCTGCCCAAAATGCAAAGGTGTTTTCCCTATCGTGGACGGGAGTCCTGATTTAAAGCATCAAGGGAAACCTATTGCATTGGAAGGGATGCTGACGGCCTGCGGCGCGAAACTTCTTGCCAGTCAGAAAAATTTTACCGCTTAATATGAGACCGCCCGTCTTATCTATAAGACGGGACATATGGTTTGTTCTCTTATTTGAGTAAAACGACGATCATCGCAGCAATGGAGATCAACGCCGCCGTACCGGCCACTGTCGCCGCTATCAGTGCGCTTTTCTTGGCTGTTTTGGCGTTGTGTCCACCGGTTACGGCATCACGGCCGGCAGCCTGCGCATTGCCAATCTGGCGTTTCAGCTCGTTGCCTGCTTCATTGACCGCCTCTACAATGGCTTGCCTGACCTGTTCACTCACATAGTCTGAAGCGTCCGTGATGATTTTGGCGGCCGTTTCCTTGGACTGTTCCACCTGTTGTTGCAGGCTGACGGTTAAGGTTCGATTGGCAGCCTCATACCGTTCTGACACGACATCGACATAACGGCTCAAGACAATGTCGTTCACCGTTACGGTCACAAGGATAGGGTCGTCTTTATCCAGAAGAATGTTATGCCGGATAGCGACCTCTTTTCGTATTTCATCAAAGTCAATCATGGCCGGTTTCCATTCTCTTTAGAGGACGACTGCGAGTTGATCGAAGATCGCCGTTTTCACCTTTGACAGTCTGGATTTGGACATCAGACCGAAATCCGGGGACTGTTTAATCTCATCGAATGTCAATTTGCCATCGAGCATCAATTTCACGTCCTCGCCGAACGTGCTGCCGGTCTGGCGGGCGATACGAACGAGACCCAAGACGCGTTCCTTGTTGTTGTGATAGACCTTCATTTGTTCGAAGGTTTTACCTTCAGCTTCAATGTCACCAAAGAATTCATTCAGCCAGACTATGACCTGCGCATTTTCGGGCATTTGTTCAATCAGTGAGGCAAAACCGCTCAACGTGTCGCGCAAGGCCTGCCCGCCGGTGATGACGGTGTGAATAACGACCTGCTTTCCGTTCTCACCAATGAGGTTCATCGCGTCGTTTTCGGCGATGTAGTAGGAGAGTGGAATGAAGGAGGCCGCCCCGTTGTCGATGACGAAATTTGTGTCCTCTTCCACGATTTGTTCAATCAGTCTGTCAAAGTTACGTTCGACCACTGAACCGTCTTTCATCAATTCAAGGCGTTGTGCCCCGAATGCCTTGTAACCAGCGAGCGTGGCGTTGACCGGGTCGGTGTCAATGGCCATAACGGCTTCGCCTTTGCTTTGCAAGAACTGGATGAGAAGGGAAGAGATATAAGACTTGCCAACGCCGCCTTTGCCTTGGAGAGTGAAGTGAACCTGTTTCATATGCGCATTTCCTTTTTCAGATGAGATCGTCACGGGTGTTGCCGCTGTTCGGGTCGTGCCGAAAGCCGGGTCGGTTGGCTTTCGCGTTTTGAGCGTTCTTGGCTCCTGTTGCCTGTTCTTCGCCATTCCCTTCTTTTTTTTGGTGCCCATCGTTTTCTGTCTTCCGTATGTACCTGTTGACGTACTTCGTGAATTGGGGATAGCCGATTTGAAGTCGGTCTCTGTAATCGTCGTAGATCGCCTTTAATGGATGTCCCGCGTCGAGCAGGGTTCGGAAAGTATCAATGTGAGCCAAGAAAGTGACGCGTCCTTGGCCGCGATACGTCTTGCAGGGCTGTTCTCCCATTGGTTTCTCCTGTTTGCGGTTGCGTGTTCTTTGTGCGGTGGGTTTACTATAGCTTAGAGGATAACATAAGGCAACTATAGGATATTTTAAGCAATATAGGGCAATATTTAAGTGTTTTTATGCAATTAAAGGCAACTATAGGAAATTATGATTAATATAAAGCAACTATAGAAAATTATTTACACCTAAAACAGAATTTCCTATAGTTGCAATAGAGTGAGACGGCAAGATGTGTGTTGTAGGCCTACGCTCCTTCGTCGCTATGACCTCCAACACCCCCTTACTCGCCTGCGGCTCGACGGTATCTTGCCCTGCGGGGCTAACCGTTGCTACCGCAACCACTACAAGCCAAAACGGAAGCGCCTGTGCTGCATTTGCAGAACAAGCGTCCAAGGTGGCCATGATGAGTGAAAAGAAAGCACCAAAAGAAGGTGACATCCGGCCTCGGCGCGACGTGCCGCCGATTAAGGTTTGGGTGCGCGATGACGAGAAAGCGGAGATAGTCCTTCGGGCGGCGCAAGCCGGTCTGTCGCTGTCATCCTATTTGCTGACAACAGGTTTGAATCATCCCATCCGATCGCGGGTTGACCTGATCGCCGTTGCAGACTTGGCCAAGGTGAACGGCGATCTTGGGCGTGTTGCCGGCCTTTTAAAACTGTGGCTGTTTGAGAAACGCGGCCAAGGGGCAAGGCCAATCGATGTGGAAGCGATGATGAAAGACTTCCGCGCCTTACAGGCCGAAATGCTGGCTCTCATGACACGGGTGCTCCGATGATTGCCAAACGCGTCCCACGAAACAAAGGAACGTCCAGCGTAGCCCGGCTTGTCCGCTATATGGTGGCGGCGCAAGGTGGCCTTGACCCGAAATCATGGGCGCGCACAGTCGATTATATTTTGGACACCAAAGAAAAAACGCCGCAGGGTGAGCGTGTGGGGAGTTACAGTGTCACAAATTGCGGCACCGACGATCCGGCTGCCGCGACCGTTCTTATTGAAGCTACGCAAACCGCCAACACACGCTCCAAAACCGACAAGACCTATCACCTTGTTTTTTCGTTTTCCTCCGATGAACAACCGCCTTTGGATGTTTTACATGCCATCGAGGATGAGCTTTGCGCTTCGATTGGCTATGCCGACCACCATCGCGTTTCGGCGGTGCATACGGACACCGACCACTTGCATGTGCATGTGGCCATTAACAAGGTGCATCCAACCGGCTTACAGAATATTGAACCTTACTACGACAAAAAAAGATTGATGGAGGCCTGTGAACGCCTCGAAATCAAATACGGCTTACAGCGAACAAACCACGGGTTACAAAAGGATAAAGACCATGACAAAACCGATCAAATCCGACTTGCCCCTGAACAGCGACCGGAGCAGCGCGACAGCCGTTTCCGGCAATATCTACGAGAGTCCTACGATCTCTCGCTTGCCGAGCCACCAAAGACCGAAACCCTCAACGGTCTGCGAAAGCTGTCCGGCTGCCGTATGGCACACTCTACCGAAGGAACTGCGTTGCTATTGCAGGGTGATGCACGTTCTCGTGTGGAGCAGGGAGGAACAGAACGCGTTAACGGCCTGCGACGGGCGAGACATGACCATCGAGCAGA
Source organism: Xenorhabdus bovienii (assembly GCF_024721015.1). Lineage (GTDB taxonomy): Bacteria > Pseudomonadota > Gammaproteobacteria > Enterobacterales > Enterobacteriaceae > Xenorhabdus > Xenorhabdus bovienii. Next base: position 11,174 of record NZ_JANAIF010000046.1, on the reverse strand, counting down.
TGTTGGCGATGAACGCAAAATAAAAGCCTCTACGGTCGATATAGAGGTTCAAAGCGGCCTTGAGACGTTAACCGGCTATGTGGCTCGTGAAGTCGCCCCGTTGCTGCGCAAGGCGATGAGCTGGAAGGAAATCCATTCCAAAGCCGCCGAACATGGACTGGAGGTCAATCGACGGGGGGCGGGTCTGGTTATCGGTGATCCTGGCTTGTCACTTTGGACGAAGGCCAGCACTTGCGGGCGCGATCTGTCCTTTAAGGCACTGACAGACCGGCTTGGCTCGTTTGAGCCTTCACGGCAGCATAAGGAGCAGGCGGCTAAGTCCTATACGCCAAGACCCTGCCAAGAAAATCCCGCTAGCGCCTCTCTGTTTGCCCGGTACCGGCATGAGCGCCAAGAAAACATTATGGCGCGGCGCGGCGGTCTGGCGCAGATGAAACGTGATGATGAACGTTTCAAGGCGCAGTTACAGCAATGGCGCAATACGCAACGCATGATGCTCAAAGTTTCCGCCAGAGGTGCAACGCGCAAGGTGATGCAAAGTATCATAAAACGGCAGGCAGACGCATCCCGGGTGGCATACCGTAAAGTAATGGATGAGCGGCGGCATATGTTGTTTGTGCAGACCTCAATGCCTGCTTGGGCAGACTGGCTCATCGTACAGGCCGAAAAGGGGGAGCCGGACGCGTTGGCCGTGCTGCGCAGTCGGGAGAAACGCGAACGCCGTTGGCATGGAGACCTGCTTACTGCCGCATTGGCCGACAAGGCAAAAACCGTTGTCATGGAGTCCTTAAACCCGCAAGCGCGTAAGGATGGAACGATGGTCTATCGCATCGTTGACGGTGGCATCGTTATTGACCGTACAACCCATGTTCAGGCGCAGAAAACGACAACGGGTGCAGCACTTGTCATGCTCGAATTGGCAGCACAGAAATTTGAGGGACACGCCCTGATTGTGGAAGGGACGGCCGGGTTCCGGCAGGTTGTAGCCCAACTTGCCGGACTGCATGATCTGGACATTCGTTTTGCCGATCCTGCAATGGAGCAGGCTCGGCAAACGGCGGTTGATATGAAGATTATGGAACTGAGGTGGCAGGATGCAATCAATCCCGGAAAACACCCGTCGATAGACCGAACAAAACCCGGAAAAGATACAGCCTCCCCCGCCGGGTCGAGCGGTACGGTTGAAAAATGGATCGAAGAACGCAATAAAAAGCGCGACAATATATCGTCTATAGACTATCATCGATTTTGGACGCCCGGCGACGTAGGGAAGGCGATTTACCAAGGACGCAGGCGCATGGCCGACGGCACTGAAGTATTGCTGCTGAAGCGTGGATGTGAAATATTGGTCAAACCGTCCAGTTCATATGTCGTTGTCAAAGCGGCCAAATGGAAACGCGGCCGCTGCGTTCAACTCGATGCACATGGAAGATTCATTGGCGGGGGAAACGGGGTTGAACTATGAGCGGTACAAACTCGTCCATCACCAAGTTACGGCTTATTGGTGGCTTTTATCTCGTGCTGTTTATTATTGGGATAAACAGCGTATGCACCCAGTTTATTGCGCATCGACTGGACTATCATCCTGCGCTCGGACATCCGCTCTTTGGAACGTTCTACAGCCCGTTTGATTGGTGGCGATGGCTGTTCCGCTTTTATGATTCCACACCCATTCTTTATAACACCGCTTTCATTATTTTTACGGTGGGAATCCTCATCGCGTTTGTGACGTTCGTTTTATGGGTGGGTCTTAAGTCGCGCAGCTCACGCAAGCATGAAGACGTGCACGGAACCGCCCATTTTGCGAGGTTGGAAGAAGTCAAAAAAACGGGACTTTTACCGCGTGACGGTCAACAGGGACGGGGTGTCTATTGCGGAGCCTATGATGACACGGATACCGGACGGACTTATTATCTTCGCCATGACGGTGCCGAGCATATTTGCGCCGTGGCTCCAACGCGATCAGGGAAAGGTGTTGGGCTTGTTATCCCGACGCTGTTGAGCTGGCCACACAGTGTCTTCGTACTGGATCGCAAAGGTGAAAACTATGCCATGACTTCCGGCTGGCGCAAACACCATGCCAAGACCGTTGTTTTGCGCTTTGACCCGGCTAAACCCCATACCGGCTGTGCGTGGAATCCATTGGATGAAATCCAGTTCCGGACGCGGTTTCAGGTGAGTGACACCCAAAACATTGCGTTGATGGTCGTCGATTCCGACGGAAAGGGCATTGAAAGCGATCACTTCCGCAGTGCCGCTTTTGAATTGCTTGTCGGCCTTATTCTTCATGCGCTTTACAGGGGGGAACGGGTTGGTCGCCCCCCCTGTCTCCAAGACATTGGCCATATGCTTACAGGTGTGGGTGATTTTGCCGCGCCGGATACGAAAAATAACCTTGCGGACGATATGGATGGCGATCCTAAAGCCCTTTCAGGGCTGTTTGATGAAATGCGTAATGTCAGGCTTCAAAAAACTGACCCGGCCGACCGGGAGGCACAGCTTGTCATCACCGGCATTGGCACCCGTATGGTCAATACTCCGGCACGGGAATTGGGGAGTATCATATCGACGGCGAACAATGCGCTTGCGCTCTACCGCGATCCTATCGTTGGAGAAAACACCTCGCGCAGTGATTTTAAAATTGCCGACCTGATGGATCACGACCGGCCTGTTTCGCTCTATCTCATTTCGACCCCCAAGACGTCAAAGCGACTCGTGCCTCTCACCCGCCTTTTGCTGACGATGATTGTCTTAACGCTGGCCGATGAAATGGAGTTTGACGACGGCCGTCCCAAAAATGTCTCCCGGTCGAATGTCTTTTATTCCAAGCCCGGCGGCATTCGCTCCCGCCTGCCGGAAACTGTCAACGACCGCTCCCGCCCAGTCGGCCGAAAACAGCAGCAGGGCATAGAAAAATCCGGTCACCAAGATGAAGCGGATCAACTCGCCGGTGATCTCGCCAAAATCCGACTGACGGAACACCAAGGGAAAAAACGTCCAGACGAATTGAATTGTGGCCAGAAGCCAGAACAGGGTCTTGGCATAGCCTTTGAGCTTTCCGTCCCAATGGGCGGCGCTTGCCTTTACCAGATCAAGCAGGTTTGTTAATGTTCCACCTGCATCGTGAAGGTTTGTGTTTGCCCTTGCATCGGTTACAACAAGAAACAGGGTGAATGTCACCAGTGCAAGGGACAGGATGAAAATGTGCCTCTGCCGCGCCATCATTTAATACCCCTTGTCGCGGCCTGTATTAATGGTAACGCCACCTCTGTGTTGTTGCCGCAAGCCTTTTTCATGGGATATCTGCTCGCAGTCTGTGGCTTTAGTCCCCAGTCCGGCCATATGTATGACGAGCGTTGTTCCGGCACCGCCGACCACGCCGGCGATGATCAAGGAAAGAACGAAGATCGATATTTTAAGGTTGAGCATTTTAGTACCCCTTATCGCGGCCTGTATTGATGGTAACGCCACTTCTGCGTTGTTGCCGCAAGCCTTTTTCATGGGATATCTGCTCGCAGTCTGTGGCTTTAGTCCCCAGTCCGGCCATATGTATGACGAGCGTTGTTCCGGCACCGCCGACCACGCCGGCGATGATCAAGGAAAGAACGAAGATCGATATTTTAAGGTTGAGCATTTTAGTACCCCTTATCGCGGCCTGTATTGATGGTAACGCCACTTCTGCGTTGTTGCCGCAAGGCATCGTCTACGGCCGCGCGTTCCTGCATCTGCGCCATATAGTTGCCCTGCATGTAAATTTGCGTGGTTATGAGATCGCGCAGTTTTTGAAGCTGCTGGACATTCGAGGCGGCAATCTCGTTTCCGGCCTGAATGGCCTGCAAGCGTCCGGCCGCCTGCTGTGAACGGGTTGCGATTTTGTCAAGCTGTGCGTCTTCGGCGGCAAAGGAACTGGTATTGATCTTTGCGGCCTGCATGGCCGTGCGGGCGTTGTCCAGACCTTCCAATGCCCATTTCTTATAGCGCTCCGGCATCATCCGCGCGGCTTGACCCGTCTCTTTGAGATAGGATTCATAACCGGGAAACTGTTGTTTGAAGCGCGACTCCAGATCGGATATGTCGCGTCCCAATGATTTTGCGTTGGTGTATGTCGCGATCACGCCGCGAAGGTCAGAGGTGACGCTGTCAAACATCCGGCTCGGCAAGGCCAAGCCCTGTTTGACCATATCGCCGTATTGCCGGATTTGGGTTTGCAGTTGTTTGGCCGTGTTCAACTGCGTATTGACCTCTTCGGCATATTGATGCATCTGCTGCGTGAACGTTGCGCAGTTCGCGCAGAAGAAAGCGTAGGCAGGAGGGGGCGCGGCACTATAGAGGGCACTCCCGAGAACGCCCACCGTAAGGGCTGTCCTACACAGGGACTTGAGACAGATATTGCTCATAGTTCACTCCTTTTTGTTTCAGCCAAACCAATGGCCAGTCTGCGCCGTGCTCACCGATCAGGTGGCGGACTTCGGCCAGATCCTCCTTGCCGGAGACCGCAACGAAGGCCAGAGCCAGTTGGCCGAGGCCGAGTTCGAACAGGCGGCGGCCGAGCGGCGATTTGTAGTAATAGTGTTTCTTGTACTGTCCGGTTTTCAGGATATTGATTTCCGCCGGATTCAGGCCGAACATCGTGTACAGGTCGGCAGACCCCGGCGTTTCCTTGGTGCCGTGCAGGTGCGCTTCCTTGTTTGGAAGAAAGATTTTTGTCGGGCACTGTTCGATCAGCACGTCAAGCAAACCGGACGCGACGGCATCCGACAGGCTTTGCGTCGCCATGATGACAAGGCAGTTTTTCTTGCGCAGTTCCTTGAGCCATTCACGCAGTTTTTCGCGGAACACGGGATGACCCAGAACGACCCATGCCTCATCAAGCGACAGCATGGCCGGCTGTCCGGTCAGGGAGCGCTCAAAACGGTGGAACAGGTAGAGCAGGACGGGAATGGCGTTGGCATTGCCCATCTTCATGAGATCGTCAATCTCAAACACCGTGTAAGGACTGACGGTCAGCGATTCTTCCTGACCGTCAAGCAGGTGTCCCATCGATCCGGTGATGGTGTAGTGCGTGAGGGCGTCGCGGACTTCGCCATTCTGTACCGTTGTCACGTAATCGGTCAGGGAGCGGAAATTGCGTGGTGCCTTGCGCAGCAGGTTCATTGCCCGATGGATCTCGGCTTTCTGCTCCGGTGTCGGGGATTTTTTTGCTTGGAGTTCAAAGCAGGTCGCAATCCATTCTTCAGCCCACAGCGCATCGGATTCGCCGTCAATATCCACGAGTGGCGCGAGAGCCGGCGTGTCGGCTTCGTCATTGCCGATATCGTAGTGAATGCCGCCCGTCGCCTTGCTCAGCGCATAAAGCGAGCGTCCCTTGTCGAACGCCGTGATCGTGGCGGGTCTTGTCTTTCCGTCGCGTCTTTGGCGGGAGCGATAGCGGCGAAACTGTGCATGAATCATGGCCAGCAATGTCGATTTACCGGCTCCGGTCGCCCCGAATATCAGGGTGTGCCCGACATCGCCGACATGCAGGTTCAGCCGGAACGGTGTCTCGCCGGTCGTGACGGTGTGCATGAGGGGAGGTGAACCTGCCGGATACAGGTCGCACGGATTTTCGCGCAGACCCGGCCATACGCTGGCCAGCGGCAACAGGTCGGCAAGGTTGAGGGTGTGCACCAAAGGACGGCGCACATTCGGATACGTCTGACCCGGCAATGAGCCTAACCACGCTTCGAGCGCGTTGACGGATTCGACACGCGCCCCAAAACCCTTGCGTTCCAGTTCGCGCTTGACGAAACGTGCCTGTTCTTCGAGAAATGCCCGGTCTTCATGCATCAGGACGACGATTGGCGTATAGTATCCGTAAGCCACCAATCCCGACTTGGCATCGTTTATGGCCATTTCGGTTTGCGCGGTCATGTTTAAGGCATCGGTATTGATCATGCCTTTTTGCGACTTCATGACCTGTGACCAAAAGCCCCGGATTTTTTGTTGCCACTTGAGCCGGTAGCGGTTGAGTGCGGCGACAGCCTCATGCTGTTCGAGAAAAATGAAACGGCTTGTCCAACGATAGGCCATCGGGAGACCGTCGAGCATATCGAGAATGCCGGGAAACGAATGGCCGGGAAATCCTTCAATGGCCACGCATGAAATGAATTTTTTGCCAAGTTTCGGCGTGTCGCCCGGCCACAGTTCCGGATAGCCCAGCCACGCATCCAGATACATCGGGCAGTCTGGAATACGCAGGGCGATCGGCTCATTCGTCAATGTAAAATGAAGGTAATTCACCAACTCGTCGCTGTCGTACGTCTCGTTTTCCCCGCTTCCCGTTTCCGGTATGGCGATGGTGCCCATGCGGCGCATGTGGAGGAGATCGCCGAGGCCGTCATGAAAATCTTCGAGTTTCTTTTTGAAGTCGGCCAGCAGACGGTCTGCGGGGTTTGAGTCCTGTCGGCTATCATCGTCATAGACCAGTTCGCCGAGTTTTGAATTGCGGCGCAAAGGCGGCAGGTGCTGCAAAATCAAGGCGTATTCGGTTTCAAAGAGCGCGTCCTGTTTTTCGAACGCAGCGCGCCGTTCCGCATCGATCAGCGCCGTGATGGGATCGGGAAAGTATGAGCGTGTGGCGGACGTATAGCCGGGGGAAGCCACACGCGCGGCATCAATCCATGTTGCCCAGCCGGAACCGAAGCGCGACAGGTATTGATTGACCAGTGCGGTGAGGTAGTTGCGTTCCGCCGTGGTTGCGGAGGCGGCGTCGTTTCCACGGAAGAAAAATCCGGCCATGAGGGAGCCGTCCTTGCCCAGCACCACGCCTTCATCGACAAGCGCGGCGTAATTGAGTAAATCGGGCAGTCCGGCAGCTTTGCTTCGGAATGGTTTTAAGGAAAGCATTTTCCATTCCCCCTTCAGTAAATGCGCCTTGATTTAGCCACGCGAAACGGGCGCGAATGCGGGGCGTAATAGTGTGCGTATTTGAGCTGGCGAATGTAGACCTTGGACATTTCAGGGTCGGCCTTCGCCATTTTTCTCAAGGCATGGACGCAGATCAGCCAAAGCGCCAAGCCAATCGCGGTGGCAACAAGATTGAGCGCCGAGACGATCAGTCCGCCTGCAACGAGCATGGAAAACAGCATAAGTTCGCGTTCGCCGCCCATGATCTGCTGCGGCCGATGCAGCGCCCGGTGAAACGGTGTCAGGCGGCGGGGTTCTATGGTTTCCATTCGTGACCTCCAATGCTGGAAAGGGGGGCGGCCTGCATCTTTGCATGAGCCGTCAGATCGGCCGGATTGACAACGGCATCGGGTGGCAGAACGGCACCGGAGAACAGGGCACCCGTCAGGAGCGTGTTTGCGAACACGATGAGGCAGACGACCAGAATGACGTAAATGATCCGGCGGGTGAATTCGGAAACCTCGCCGCCCCAAATCAGGGTTGCCCCGCATGAAATGATGCCCAGAAGCGCAATGACGAAGGCAACCGGCCCACTAAAGGACTGCTTGAGCTTGTTGAGCGGGCTTTCCCACGGCAGACCCGCCCCGCCGCCGCCCGTTGCATCGGAGGCATGGGCTGGATGTATGGTCAAAAGACATAGAACGGCCGCCATTGCCAGCCAAAAATAGGGGCTGCACAAGACGGCGCGTACGTTTGATATGAGCGGCGAAGTCTTGGTGGGTGTGATCATGGTCATTTCCTTAGACTGGTTGGGTTATGTAATTCACGCCGTCATGTCCTTCGACCTTGACGATTTCCTTGACCCGCCGCCCGCCGCCCGTCTTCTCAATCGAGACGATCAGGTCAATGGCTTCTGCGATCAGTGCCTGCATGGGTGACTGCGTGGCTTCCGCCACAAGCTGTTCCAAGCGGATCAGGCCACCAAGCGCCGAATTTGCGTGATTGGTGGCAACACCGCCCGGATGCCCCGTGTTCCACGCCTTGAGCAAGGCCAGTGCCGCGCCATCGCGCACTTCGCCGACCAGAATGCGATCCGGGCGCAGGCGCATGGTCGCCTTGAGAAGCCGGGTCATATCGACGTGCTCGACGGATCGCATGGTCACGACATTGGCGGCATTGCATTGCAGTTCGCCGGTATCTTCAAGAATGGCCAGCCGGTCTTGCGGACAGGCCTTCGCCATAAAGTCGATAATGGCGTTGGTCAGCGTCGTTTTGCCCGTCCCCGTGCCGCCAACAACCAGCACGTTGCGGCGATGGCGCACGGCCGCCTCAATGGCCTCGCATTGACCCTCGCTCATGATCCGGGCTTCGACGTAATCGGAGAGCGTGAATATCTTCACGGCTTTTTTACGGATCGTGAACGTCGGACTTGCAACCACAGGTGGAATCAATGCCTCAAAGCGCGATCCGTCCAAAGGAAGTTCGCATTCAAGGATGGGGTTTGCAGCGGTGATTTGCGTTCGCAATGTCGAGGCGACGGTTGCCATCAGGGACTCGGCCTGCGATGCGGCGAAACTGCCGATATGTTTCATGGGCTGCCCAAGCCGTTCGACCCAAAGCGTTCCGTTGGGGTTGAGCATGATCTCGATAACGGTCGGATCGTCCAACAGCCCGCAAATCACCGAGCCAAGTTCCCGTTTGAGCTTCTCCATAATGCGCCGGTCGTGTTCCGTCCTGTTGGGCGCGATGCCGGAAATGGTTTGTGCGGTGTCGAAGTTGGCCATGATTATGCCCGCTTGCTGATAGTTTCACTTAGGTAATGATAGTCTGCAGTCTATCATTTATGCAAGTATAATCATGTTCTGAAATAAAAAAAAGACCCTATCACGCAGCAATAGGGTCTTTTACGGGATTGAAAAGAGGAAACCGGATTATTGGGGGCGAAGCAGTTTCCACAGTGGAACGCCCACACAATCGGCAAGAATTGCCATATTATCGAGATTGATGGTGCTTTGGCCGGTTTCAACCTCACTGATCCAGGACTGTGCAAAGCCCGTTATGCTTCTGACTCCGCGTTGGCTGAGCTTTGCCGCCTTTCGCGCTTCACGGAAATTGCGGGCAAATATCAGCCGTTCCGCAGGCACGGGCTTTTTTACCGGATCATTGGTGTCGCGTTGTGTTGTCATAAGTCGCCGATTCATTTTGTCAGCAGATGGATTCGTTTTGCCGCCTCATGGCATAGTCCCAAAACCTTATCTTAGCAAAAATTTCATGGCTTTAGCCATGAATGGCGTGAAAATCGAAAGAGAGGGCGCTCACGATGAAAACGCCAAAAAAGAAGATGTATGTGTTTAAATACATCTTCTTGACGATATTAGGGGTCCTGTGGAAAAACCCTCGAAAATGACGAGTGACGTACCAGTTTGTTTTTATGGTCTCCTGAACCCGTCCGGAGTGGTGCGCCAAAACGGATGTTATGGTAAATATATGTGGATTTATCTAAATAGGAAGAGTGAAAGTTATGGAATTATTTAAGAATGAATTTGGTCAGTTAATAGGTTTTCCTGTTTCTGATTGGCATGGAGCTGATCTCCCCGATGGTAATACTCTGACTGGTGAGTATTGCCAGCTAATACCAATGGATATAAATAATCATGGGGATGAACTTTATAAGTGTTTCTGTGAGCCATTTAACTTTAGCGACTGGACTTATTTGCCTGGGCCAGCAAAGCCTTTCAAAGACAAAATGGAGTTTATTTCTTATTTGAGAAACATATCTAATGGTGTTGATCCGTATCAATTTTCTATCATTGATATCCGTTCTGGCAAGGCGGTTGGCTCTATTGCGATGATGCGGATTGATAAAGATAACGGCGTTATAGAGATTGGCTATGTGATATTTTCTAATTTTTTGAAAAAAACAAGAATGGCTACAGAGTCTGTATATTTATTAATTAAATATGCATTTGAAGATCTCGGTTATCGTCGAGTTGAGTGGAAGTGCAATAATCTAAATGAGGCATCAAAAAGAAGTGCGCTACGATTCGGTTTTACATTTGAAGGTGTTTTTAGACAAGCAGCAGTAATTAAAGGGCACAATAGAGATACTGCATGGTTTTCAATGTTAGATCATGAGTTTATGAAGATTAAACCTAATTTTGAAGCTTGGTTGTCAGTTGAAAACTTTTACCCAGATGGGAAGCAAATTGCCTCGTTAGATACAAAAAAGAAGTAATTCACGCTTCACTACCAGAATTGAGTGCAGGGCGCGAGCATACTTTGATTAATATTTGAACTTAAAATACCAATGTTGTTTTTTAACTCTTTTGTTTGCTAAAAGAGTGTAATGAATTGCTTTTATGATTAAATTATCACTCGATAAAAACACTATTAAAGTTGATATTTAAGAAATAATATCCTCGAAAAGCACCTAAAATAGTGTGCTTGCGCCCTGGAATTGAGTGTCAGGCGTAGAATGAGATAAACGCGGCTATAATAGCGGAATGATACCAAACCGGATGGCAGGAATGCGGGGGAGCTTATGGAAAAAACGCTACTGCGTGGCTTTCCCTCCTTTCTTTTACGGGTTCTTCGTTAGTACTACAATCGTATTGGCATTTTAATAAAACATCTACTTCATACAACAGATTGAAGTCATATAAGTTCTCAGTTTCTCGCGTATCTGATAATACATTGATTTTGCAATCTTTATGGCTGTAGTATTAGGGGTTTGAGGGTCAATGATGTAAAAAACCACGCTAAGGAAATAATTCATTGTTTATATTGAAAATTATAAACTTAAATTATTATTCGAGTTATTCAAATACTGTTAACCAAATCGAGAGGAGGTTCCTTTCATTCGCTAAGATATTGGGGTTTGGGGAGTAACGGAACAGTAAACACGGTTAAGCGGTCAATTTAAATAGCCAAAAATTGGGCGGCCAACTTACATCGTGAATTGCTATTTTTAGCCAGCCCTTCTACGATACCAAATCACCTATACTCATTTTGACCAAGGTTACGGCGGGAGCATCATAAAACTTATACCAATCTGTTTTTAATGATATTGGCTACTCTATTTAACCACTTAACCGTGTTTACTGTTCCGTTACTCCCCAAACCCCAATATCTTAGCGAATGAAAGGAACCTCCTCTCGATTTGGTTAACAGTATTTGAATAACTCGAATAATAATTTAAGTTTATAATTTTCAATATAAACAATGAATTATCTCCTTAGCGTGGTTTTTTACATCATTGACCCTCGACCCCCTATTAGAACCCGTTTTAC
>NZ_JANAIF010000468.1 GCF_024721015.1 Xenorhabdus bovienii | reverse complement strand
ACTTGTCAAGTACTTCTATGATACTGGCGTTGGTAACAGAAATATTGATCCTGCCAACTTTAGAAATTTGCTGTTCTGAATAAGAAAAATCATAGTCTGTTTGCGTCATGATTTCTTCAAAAACGCCCGTTAAGGATGTGTTTTGTTTGTTTAAGGTTATAGTTTGTGCGCTGGTTGAAGCTGCAACCTGCATCAAGGGTATGATCAAGAAGAAAAAACTTAGCTTCATAATGATCAAAAATTTGA
>NZ_JANAIF010000467.1 GCF_024721015.1 Xenorhabdus bovienii | reverse complement strand
AGATACCTGCCTTTTATTGTACTGATGATGCTTTCGCGGTTTGAAGCAGGGATCAATTTGAAACAGATGGTATCTAATCCTGTTGGGCTGTGCTTTCTATTCCTCTCCCTTCTGAATCGTGTTGCGTAAAATTTAAGCCTTAGAGCCTTGTAAAAGGATTTTAAAACGCAATTTACAAACATGAGTTTCCTCAACTTTAGCCGCCCTTTACTGGCAGGTATATTACATTCATTTGAGCCGGACCACA
>NZ_JANAIF010000466.1 GCF_024721015.1 Xenorhabdus bovienii | reverse complement strand
CAGCTGATTCAGAATTTTGCCTCCGATCCTGCGCCGGTTATGCTCGATCAGGTTCAGGTAAGAGGGCGAAATCCCGACCTGCGCGGCAAGGGCGGATTGCTTGATCCCTTGCCGCACCCGCCTCTCGCGAATTCTGGTGCCGATGATCGAGCTTTCCGCCATCCCGATTTTCCCAACGATTCAGGTCACTTCTCCTGAGTACTATAAACTTTTTTACAAAGGCTGGGTATAAATTGTTCATTTTTTTA
>NZ_JANAIF010000465.1 GCF_024721015.1 Xenorhabdus bovienii | reverse complement strand
CAAAGGATACAGTGATATCAAAGCGGATTACGACTTCCATAACTTGGCAAGTATTGAGTCTTTTATCAAGAAAAACGGACACTTACCGGGATACAAGTCAGCAAAAGAAATTGCCAAAGAAGGATTGATTGATATCAGTACTACGCAACTTACCAACGTAGAGAAAATAGAGGAATTGTACTTACACTTAATCGAAAAAGATAAAGAAGTACAATCCTTGAAATCAGAATTAGAATCTCAAAAAGAAGA
>NZ_JANAIF010000464.1 GCF_024721015.1 Xenorhabdus bovienii | reverse complement strand
AGGTGGCCAAGAGCAGAGATCCGGCGATGCCGGGCAGGGCGGCGGGCATGACCACGCGGCGGATGGTTTCCGACTGTGTCGCACCCATGCCCAGCGAAGCGTCGCGCAGGGATTGGGGTACAGCGTTGATTACATCGTCTGAGAGTGAGGAAATCAGCGGCACGATCATGATCCCCATCACCAGTCCCGCTGCCAAGGCGCTTTCCGAGGCGACCTCGAACCCGAATTGCCCGCCGGTCATGCGGATGAA
>NZ_JANAIF010000463.1 GCF_024721015.1 Xenorhabdus bovienii | reverse complement strand
CACTCCCTCAAGTGCGTGGGCCAGGCAGAAGGGGTAGGGGCGCGAAAGGCCCGCAGACGGATCGGAGGCCATGATCAGCGCATTGTAGCTTGTCGTGTCGGGCTGCCAGTCCCCCATCAGGCGGTGTGCCAGTTCGGCCTCGTCCTGTCCGGTGGCTTGTGCCAGTCCGCGGGTCATCAGCTTGCGGCTGACGCCCAGACGAAACCCGCCTGTCAGCAGCTTGTTGAAGACCAGCCGTTCGGTGGTTTCC
>NZ_JANAIF010000462.1 GCF_024721015.1 Xenorhabdus bovienii | reverse complement strand
AAGCCCAATCGGAACCTGAATGTGCTTTGGCCTTGGTCGCTTTGTTTCGAACTCGACAAACGCACGGTCGATCAGGTCATACGCCGCCCGGGGTGACCGCGCTTCTTCAGACCAATCACAAACTGTGGCCGCAGCAGCCCTTTGATCTTTCATTTGATGGAGTTGCCCGCGATGGCCCACGTGCTCGTCCAAACAGCTAGAAATAGTCAGCACCGACACACTGTCCGAATAGGCCTGCCCGAGCGGGGTC
>NZ_JANAIF010000461.1 GCF_024721015.1 Xenorhabdus bovienii | reverse complement strand
GATGGGATAACGGTTATATGGAAGCACTGTTATTTAATCAATTTTAGCCGACTAAAATTTCATGCGTAACCCCTGGGGATTGCCGTTGATCATTCTCCCCTTTCCCGTTGGGTTCATCGTCGGGTTCCGTTGCTTGTGAAACGTTATCGGCGGTGCAGGCCTGATGTTGGGCATCGCTGGCGAATGGATGAAACCGATATCAAAATCAAAGGCCAATGGAAATATTTGTATCGAGCTGTGGACTCAGACG
>NZ_JANAIF010000460.1 GCF_024721015.1 Xenorhabdus bovienii | reverse complement strand
GGTCTAGACTTTTATAGAAATAAAAGTATAGCAATACCTGTTAAAAAGTTGGTTAACGTGTCGTTATCAATTGTATATAGAATCATTTCGAATGTAAACCAACGGATGAACAACGAGCATTTATTAAATATCGTTCCTGATGTAGGGGAAATGCATCAATATTATGGTATGGCTAATAAATTGGGAGGAAGTGATGTGTTGTTAAACGAGTCAAAAGTTGATAATATTATAAAAGGCTTCGATAATAACAC
>NZ_JANAIF010000459.1 GCF_024721015.1 Xenorhabdus bovienii | reverse complement strand
CAACACCTAAGAAGTAATTATCTTTAATGACTGAAAGAGATGAATTCCAAATCCCGACTCTTTGCTCAATAGCTGATTTTGCAAATCTAGTATATCTTAATTTTGATTTAATGAGTAGGCTTGAATTTGTAATGATTATGATAGAGCCTATTGATAATAATATAAATAAGAAAATATATCTCCAATTTACTAATGCTAAGAATATAGGCAAAGTAATGAATAAAATGATAAGTGGTGTTCTAGCTTGTAAA
>NZ_JANAIF010000045.1 GCF_024721015.1 Xenorhabdus bovienii | reverse complement strand
GGCGTGTCTTCGCTCAGCGTCGGTCAGTGGTGGCGCATTATAGGGACTTTTCGCCGCCTGACAATAGTTTTTTTGAATTTTCTTTCCGTTCGTGTTTTTTTCCCTCAAAACGCTGTAACAACCAGCAAAAAGGCTATTTTTGAGACTCTTTTTCACATGATATTTGCAGAAACTTCCCAGAAAAGAGATCGACCTGCTCCCAATCAGTGTATTCAATCTCTTTTGTTGTATCAGTTTCCCCACCTGTCATCCTCATAATAAACTGAATCATGATGCGATCCAGCCAACGATAGCGGGGATAAAGCAACGCACCAGCAAAGACATCACATAAATTTGGCTTCCAAGGGCTTTTCATCAAGAACTTGCGTATATAAGCATTGGTTTCTGGTGTTCTCTTTTCTGGTTTTCTCGCCGTTAGATTGACACCGAAGAACGCCGTCGGCATTTGGTTCAATTGTTTTTGGTGTCGAATAGCGAACTGATGTAATACGGAATTAAAATGGCCATAGCGTATCGACGCCCCTATCATCACTTTATGATAAGGTTTCAGATTAATGTGCTTTATTGTAGCCAGATCTCTTAAGTCACACTCAGCACCCGCGCGACGGAGATTCTCAGCGATACAAGTAATAATTTTCTTAGTCTGTCCATCCTGAGTGGAATAAAGCAGTAAATAATTCATAAATACACCTTTTTTAAACAACGACTCACCTTCACAGTTATTCACGCCAAAAAGTCGGTGTGAACAGAACCAATAGAGTGAAAACTTCCAAACGTCCAAACAGCATGGTTACGACCAATATCCATTTAGCCGCCGGATTCATGGTGGTAAAGTTATCAGAGACGGCGCCCAACCCGGGCCCCAAGTTATTCAATGTTGCGGCTATAGCAGAAAAAGCGGAAAATTCATCAACACCTGTTGCAATCAGTAACAGCATGCTAATAAGAAAAACCAGCGCATAAGCAGAAAAGAAACCCCATACTGCTTCAATAATTCGCTCCGGCAATGCTCTTTGTCCCAATTTAATGGTGTATACGGCGTTCGGGTGAACCAGACGTTTTAGTTCACGGGAGCCTTGCAGGAACAACAACAAGATGCGGATAACTTTCAATCCCCCACCTGTCGATCCCGCACATCCTCCGATAAATGCAGAACATAAGAGAAGAAAAGGCAGAAACAGAGGCCAATTGGCAAAACTGACTGTTGTAAATCCTGCGGTGGTTGCCATCGAAACCACTTGAAAGAAAGCATGATTCAGTGCATCTAATCCTGATTCGTAAACGGATTGTTGCCACAATATCAGCACACAGATCACCAGTAATGCCAATTGGATGGTAATGAACATGCGGAATTCCGGGTCACGCCAGTAAACTTTCAAACTTCGTCCGGAAAGTACGGCGAAATGCAGACCAAAATTACAGCCAGAGATCAGCAGGAAAATCGCAATAATGGTATTAATAGCCGAGCTATTGAAAAAACCGATGCTGGCATCATGTGTCGAAAACCCACCAATCGCGATTGTAGAAAAACTATGAGAAATCGCATCGAATATCGACATGCCCGCCGCCCATAACGCTATTGCACAGGCAATGGTCAGCAAGACGTAGATCAGCCAGAGTGTTTTTGCGGTCTCCGCAATGCGGGGGCGCATTTTATTGTCTTTCAACGGCCCCGGCATTTCTGCCCGATACAGCTGCATTCCCCCGACACCGAGCAAGGGCAGAATCGCAACAGCTAATACGATGATCCCCATTCCCCCAAGCCATTGCAGCATTTGTCGATAGAAGAGGATAGCTTTCGGCAGAGAGTCGAGACCAATAAGCGTGGTTGCCCCTGTTGTCGTCAAGCCTGAAAATGATTCAAAAAAGGCATCAGTCACTGAAAGGTTGGGTTTCTCTGAGAAAATGAAAGGCAATGCACCGACACTTCCCAGAACTGTCCAGAACAGGACAACGATCAAAAATCCCTCTTTCGGTTTAAGATCATGTTTTTGGTTCCGATTAGGCACCCATAACATTAAACCAATCACTAGAGCAAAGATAAATGTCTGGCTGAATGCTCTACCCGCGCCATCTCGATAAATCAATGCCACCAATCCCGGAATAATCATTGTGACAGAGAAAAGAATGACAAGTAGCCCGACAATACGGGTTATGGCGCGAAAATGCATTCGGCTGGTTCCTCAAAAATCCGGTAGGACAAAATAATTATGATTTTGGTGTTAAAAACAGAGCACCACGGCTTAAGTCACGTAATTTATCACCTATCTCCCCCGCAAGGGTAGCTGGCAGTGAAACTTGCAATGTAACGTTTTCAGCATATTCACTGGCAATCACTTGCCCTGAGAATTTTTGTAGCAATTGTTCCACCATCGAGATATGGGCATATCCACACTGCAATTGATACAGTTTCTGCGGTACTTTGTATTCTGTTTCCAGTAATTTCAGTGCCTGCTGCACACCATTGCCATAGGCTTTTACCAATCCTCCCGTGCCAAGTTTGATGCCACCAAAATAGCGAACTGACACGGCAGTGATTTCTCCCACTCCGCTTCCTATTAATTGCGCGATCATGGGCTTACCGGCAGTTCCCGTCGGTTCTCCATCATCTGAAAAACCTAATTGCTGGGAGTCATCCGGCGCACCTGCCACAAAAGCCCAGCAATGGTGTCGGGCATCCGGGTATTGCTCCTTGATGTTCTGGATAAATAACTTTGCCTCATTCACCCCGCTGGTGTGTTCCAGCAGAGTGATGAAACGACTTTTCTTTATTTCTTCAGTGAAATTGACTGAAGCCGCAGGGATCAAATAAGGCTTCATTACGACAACTGTAAATCTCTGGTCATATTTTCAATTTTTCCATCGTGAATAACGATGTTATCTTCAATACGAATACCACCATAAAGCTTAAACATGTCGATTTTTTTCCAATCGAAATGTTTGCTGTATTCATTTTCACGCCACGGTGCCAATAAAGTTTCAATGAAATAAATACCCGGTTCAATGGTCAAAACCATCCTCGGCTCCAAAATACGTGTACAACGCAGATAAGGATGTAATGTCGGCGCGGCCAGATGGGTTCCGGTATCATCCTGCATGAATCCGGCAGCGTCATGCACCTGCAAACCCAGTGGATGGCCTAGCCCATGTGGGAAAAATGGAGTTGTCAGCCCTTTCTCAACCATAGTTTCTTCAGTGATTCCATTAATGATTCCGTGTTTTTTTAGCAACTTGGCTATGCGACGATGCATATTGATATGATAATCGGTATACCGAATACCCGCCTTGATCGAGCCAATAATCGCTTGTTGTTCCCCATTTAAATCTTTAATCAGTGAAGCGAAATCGTTGTTATGTTTTGCTGCATAAGTTCTGGTGATATCAGCAGCGTAGCCATTATATTCTGCACCAGCATCAATCAAGAAACTGCGAATTTCAGAAGGTACAGTCTGTTGTAATTTGGTGTAATGCAAGACCGCCGCATTTTCATTCAGGGCAATAATATTATTATAAGGGACATCTGTATCGCGGTGCCCTGTTGCCATCAAATAGAATATATTGATTTCGAACTCGCTCACACCAGATGTAAACGCGTCGTATGCGGCCAGATGACCATTCACGGCAGTTTTCTGCGCTTCACGCATACAAACCAGCTCGTAATCTGTTTTATATGAGCGATGGTAACTCAAATAATCCAAGACCATTTTGGGATTGATATTGTATTCGAGAATACCCAAATCCTTTGCACGCTCAGTCTGCTCACCAATATAAGCTGTATTCTGTTTTGATAAGCCACTCAATTCTGCTTTGATATCATCGGCTTTTGCCAGATGGATCAACTCAACTTCTTCAGTCCAGTGGCTATTGGGCAAAGCCTCCACGCTATGCCAATAATCCACGGGAGAATAAAACCAGAGTTTAGGTTTATTCACACCATCAATCCATAACCAGCAATTGGGTACTTTAGTCACAGGCACCCAAGCCTTGAAGTGTGCATTTACCTTGAAAGGATAATCGCAGTCATCCAGAAAAACACGTAATGACTCGCCAGAGTGAATAAATAGAGCGTCAAGCTGATTTCGTGTCAGTATTTCGCGGGCACGTCTTTGTAATATTTTAATATGTTCGTGGTACAGGGATGCCAACTTTTCCATCTTCATAAACCTTTTGATTATCTGGCAGGAGTATAAATCTTACCACAATTCATTATTTTTGGTGTCACCATGGGGAAATCTCACCTTAGCGCAGTTGACTAACAATATTTATATTTTTCATAACTATAATAAAAAATATTGTCGTCCATCATAAATCTTCCCTGTGATCCGCTCTACAAAAAATTCATCATTGGTTTGCATTCGATTAACACACTAATCACAATCAACCGTATCTGGTCATACCAGATGGTATGCACTCATTGAGGAGATTGACATGCTCTACCTAAGTGACACTATTCAAGTAAACTGGCTGAAAGATGGCATTGCAGAACTGATCTTCAATGCACCAGCTGCAATTAATAAATTAGATACAAAAACCGTTGCTTCATTGGATAAAGCGGTTGCCGTCCTTGAGCAACAAACTGAATTAAAAGGGCTGTTACTACGTTCTGAAAAACAAGCCTTTATTGTTGGTGCAGACATCACAGAATTCTTATCATTATTCGATGCACCAAAAGAAAAACTTCAGGAATGGCTGAAGTTCGCCAATGATATTTTCAACCGTATTGAAGATCTCCCTGTTCCTACTATTTCTGCGATCAACGGCTATGCACTTGGCGGTGGTTGTGAGGTAGTATTGTCAACTGACTTTCGTGTTGCATCCCCAGATCTTCGCATCGGATTACCAGAAACTAAATTAGGCATTATGCCGGGCTTTGGTGGTTCTGTTCGCCTGCCACGTTTAATTGGCCCAGATAACGCCCTCGAAATTATTACAGCAGGCAAAGATATTGGTGCAGAAGACGCGCTAAAAAATGGCCTGGTTGATGCCGTTGTGCCGACTGAAAAGCTGGTAGATGCTGCTGTTTCTATTCTGGAACAGGCCATCAAAGGCGATCTGGATTGGCAAGCCGCCCGCCAACCTAAACTTTCCCCACTGAACCTCAATGATGTTGAACGCACCATGAGCTTCACCGTGGCGAAAGGAATGGTGATGAAAGTCGCAGGCCCACACTATCCAGCGCCAATTACTGCTGTAAAAACTATTGAAAAAGCAGCGACATTGGGTCGTGATGAAGCCTTGAAACTAGAAGCAGAAAGTTTTGTTCCACTGGCTCATACCAATGTTGCCCGTGCCTTGGTCGGCATCTTCCTGAATGACCAATATGTCAAAGGTCTGGCGAAAAAACATCTGAAAGAAGTCACGGTGCCACAGCATGCAACAGTACTGGGTGCAGGTATCATGGGGGGTGGTATCGCCTATCAATCTGCACGCAAAGGCGTTCCTGTTCTGATGAAAGACATTAATCAGAAAGCGCTGGATTTAGGAGTCAATGAAGCCGCTAAGTTATTGCATAAGCAATTTGAGCGTGGGCGTCTGGATGCTATGAAAATGGCTAAGATTCTGTCATCCATTCAACCAACACTCAGTTATGCGGACATTGAGCAATCTCAGATTATTGTCGAAGCCGTTGTTGAGAATCCGAAGATTAAAGCTGCGGTCTTGGCAGAAACAGAATCACATATCAACGAAGATTGCATTCTAGCCTCCAATACCTCCACAATCCCAATCACTGAATTAGCAAAGTCACTGAAACGGCCAGAAAATTTCTGTGGTATGCATTTTTTCAACCCAGTTCACCGTATGCCGCTGGTTGAAATCATCCGTGGAGAAAAAACCTCAGACAAGACCATTTCTACTGTTGTGGCTTACGCCAGCAAAATGGGTAAAACGCCGATTGTTGTCAATGATTGCCCAGGCTTTTTCGTCAACCGCGTATTGTTCCCTTATCTGGCAGGCTTCGGCATGTTACTGCGCGATGGCGGTGATTTCCGTCAAATCGACAAGATCATGGAGAAAGAGTTTGGCTGGCCGATGGGTCCTGCATATCTCATCGACGTTGTTGGCATTGATACCGCCCATCATGCTCAGGCGGTCATGGCACAAGGTTTTCCAGAGCGCATGACTCGCGATTATCACGATGCCATTGATGTATTATTTGAAAATCAGCGTTACGGCCAGAAAAATGACGTGGGTTTCTATAAATACACTCAAGACAAAAAAGGCAAGCCGAAAAAAGAGCAGGATGAAACCGTCGATCAACTGCTGGCAGGTATCAGTCAACCGAAACAGGTTTTCTCTGGGGAAGATATCATTGCCCGTACCATGATCCCGATGATTAACGAAGTCGTTCGCTGCTTGGAAGAAGGTGTCATTGCCAGTCCTGCGGAAGCAGATATGGCGCTGGTTTATGGTTTAGGCTTCCCACCATTCCACGGTGGTGTTTTCCGCTATCTGGATACGATGGGAACCGCAGCTTATGTGAAACTGGCTGAACGTTATGCCCACTTAGGCGCAATGTATCACGTTCCCGCTGGCCTGAAAGCGAAATCCGAAAGCAATGAAAGTTACTACCCTGTCGCAGCCAAAATTGCTGTTAATCCAGGTGAAAAAGCGTGAGGTCTGAAAACATGGAAAACGTAGTCATTATTGATGGTATTCGTACCCCAATGGGGCGCTCAAAAGGTGGTGTATTCCGTCAGGTCCGTGCCGAAGATCTCTCCGCACATCTGATGAAATCGATACTCAAGCGCAACCCGTCAGTACAGCCTGAGCATATCGACGATATCTCTTGGGGGTGTGTACAACAAACACTGGAACAGGGGTTCAATATCGCCCGTAATTCCGCATTGCTGGCAGGCATTCCCCATTCGGTCCCTGCGGTGACCGTTAACCGTCTGTGTGGTTCTTCAATGCAGTCATTGCATGACGGTGCTCGCATGATTATGACTGGCGATGCCAGTATTGCGATGATTGGCGGTGTTGAGCATATGGGGCATATTCCCATGACTCACGGTGTCGATTTTCATCCGAAATTAAGCCGCAATGTTGCTAAAGCCGCAGGTGTTATGGGCTTGACCGCAGAAATGCTGGCAAAAATGCACGGTATCAGCCGCGAAATGCAAGATGAATTCGCCCTGCGCTCTCACCTACTAGCCGCACAAGCGACAGAATCAAAAACGTTCGCTAACGAAATCGCACCAATTCATGGGCACGATGCTGATGGCAACCTGAAGTTCATCGATTTTGATGAAGTGATTCGTCCCGATACCAACCTGAAAAATCTGGCTGGGCTGCGGCCTGTCTTTGATCCTGTCACAGGCAGTGTCACGGCGGGTAACTCTTCAGCACTTTCAGATGGCGCATCTGCGATGCTCATCATGAGTGAAAGCAAAGCCAACGAGTTAGGGTTGAAAGCACGTGCCCGAATTCGTTCGATGGCAGTTGTTGGCTGTGATCCTTCCATCATGGGTTATGGCCCTGTACCTGCAACTCAGATGGCATTGAAAAAAGCAGGCTTGAGCCTTGCTGACATTGGCCTTATTGAATTAAACGAAGCATTTGCAGCCCAATCACTGGCCTGTATGAAAGGGCTGAATCTGCTGGATAGTATGGACGATAGGATCAACCTGAACGGTGGTGCAATTGCTCTCGGCCATCCATTAGGCTGTTCTGGCGCACGCATCACAACTACCCTGCTTAACCTGATGGAACGCAAAGATGTACAGTTCGGGCTGGCAACCATGTGTATTGGGTTAGGGCAAGGTATTGCTACAATTATCGAGAGAGTTTAGCTGTTCAGTATCTGACTGATTGAGATTTTTAACATTTTCCCTTGTCTGTCTTATCTATTGCATCACTCGAATAAGTTGTTGCCGTAGTTTCCCGCCTGTCAGGGGCGGGTTTTTTTTATTGTTATCGAACAGTCGGATCAAAAACACTCAGATCAGATAAACTCAAACGCATCACCATACATGCGATCAATAGACGCATCACGTTCACTACAAAAGCGTTCACGGGCAATTTTGGCCATTTCAAAGCGCCCAGCAATATAAATGTCATGGTTCGCCAAACTACCAAAATCTTCTAAGACTGCACTCAAGACCGTACCCGTTCTGCCCTGCCAGTATTCATCAACCTGTTCAACCACAGGAACCACAGCCAGATTGGGATAACGCTCACTCAACCCCTGCAATTCACCCAGATCATAGAGGTGATGTAATTCACGCCCTCCCCAGTAGATCGAGATATCACGGTTCGGATTTTTTTCCAGTACTGACAGTAAAATAGAGCGGGTATAAGAGAATCCAGTTCCCCCGGCAATCAATAACATCGGGTTTTCACTATCTTCACGAAACCATGCCTGACCATGTGGAATATCGATATCGATCACTTTCTGATCCAGGATCCTGTCCATCACCGCCATTGCATACAGGTTTAACTCAGAAGCCCCAATATGCAACTCGATCGTCTGTTTTTCTGATGGTGGCGATGCCATGGAGAACGGACGCTTATCTCTTTCATCCATAACTACCATCAGGTATTGCCCCGCACGAAAAGAAAAAGGCAAATCAGGTAATAAGTGAACCCGATAAACGGTATCTGTAATGGAGTCAACCGATGTGACTTTACAGCTCAGTGTTGTCATGCGTTCCCTCTTATCGCTTCAAAATTTCTAATTGATCCCAAATTTCATCGACACGGGCGCGAATTTCATCACTCATGACTATCGGGCGCCCCCATTCCCTTTGTGTCTCTCCTGGCCATTTATTGGTTGCATCCAATCCCATTTTTGAGCCTAACCCAGAAACCGGTGATGCAAAATCGAGATAGTCGATCGGTGTATTTTCCATTAAGACAGTATCTCGCTGCGGGTCCATTCGCGTAGTTATCGCCCAAATGACATCATTCCAATCTCGCGCGTTGATGTCATCATCACAAACGATAATAAATTTTGTGTACATAAACTGCCGTAGATATGACCAGACTCCCATCATGACCCGCTTGGCATGGCCTGCATATTGTTTTTTCATCGTAACGACAGCAAGCCGATAGGAGCACCCCTCTGGTGGCAGGTAAAAATCGACAATTTCAGGAAATTGTTTTTGCAGTATTGGCACCAGAACTTCATTCAACGCCACGCCCAGGACAGCAGGCTCATCCGGTGGACGGCCAGTGTAAGTAGAATGATAAATAGCGTCACGACGCTGAGTGATATGGGTGATAGTGAATACTGGGAACATATCCACTTCATTGTAATAACCGGTGTGATCGCCATATGGCCCTTCCGGTGCCATTTCGTCCGGTTCAATATACCCTTCAAGGATAATTTCCGCACTGGCAGGAACTTCCAGATCATTGGACAGGCACTTAACCACTTCCGTTTTATGCCCACGCAACAACCCAGCAAAGGCATACTCAGATAAAGTATCAGGAATTGGAGTCACAGCACCCAATATCGTGGCAGGATCAGCACCCAACGCAACAGAAACAGGGAAACGCTCTCCCGGGTGAGCCTGGCACCATTCCTGAAAATCGAGCGCTCCACCACGGTGTGATAACCAACGCATAATAAGCTTGTTTTTACCCAGAACCTGCTGACGGTAGATACCCAAATTCTGGCGCTCTTTATTTGGCCCTCTGGTAACAGTAAGCCCCCATGTTATCAATGGCGCAGCATCTTCTGGCCAGCAATGCATAACAGGAATACGGGTGAGATCAACCTCATCTCCCGTCCAGACTTGCTCCTGACAAGGTGCAGAATTGAGGCGCTTGGTTGGCATATTCAGAACTTGCTTGAACTTAGGCAGCTTATCGACCAGATCACGAAAACCTTTTGGCGGCTCTGGCTCTTTGAGGAAAGCCAGTAACTTGCCGACATCATGCAATGCCTTGACATCATCCTGCCCCATTCCCATAGCGACCCGCTTAGGTGTCCCAAACAGATTGCACAGTACTGGCATTGAATACCCTTTTGGATTTTCAAATAATAAGGCAGGACCACCGGCACGAAGAGTACGATCCGCGATTTCTGTCATTTCCAGATAAGGATCAACCTCCATACGAATTCGTTTTAATTCACCTGATTGTTCCAACAAGGAAAGAAAGTCTCGTAGATCACGGTATTTCATATTATTCATTTGTGCCGGTTTTTAAGGAGGAAGAACATTATAAACCCTCCCATGATGGTTACAAGGCAAACTCATAACTTACTAAAAATAAATGCATTTATTCCGATTTTGTGAGTTTAACTGCTCAGATGCAGCAAAATGGTATCCAATCAACTAATGCCTGTGTATCACATTGTTCAGGGAATGTTTTACCGTGCTGAAAAAGTTTGAATCCTTCACTCATCTTTCAAATTGCTGTTTTGTTGACTGCGTTCATTCACTTACCACTGCGCTGCAATTTGCAATCTATTAGGTATATACGTTAAACACACTCTGACTTTATTGATGATCCTGAAGCCCTGGTTTTGTTATGCTAGACATATTGTGTAATGGAGTCGGAATATTATGGGAAACTGGTATCTTCTGTACTGTAAACGCGGGCAAATTTCTCGAGCAATAGGAAATTTAGAGAGACAGGATGTTATTTGCCTGACACCTACAGCCAAAATTGAAAAAATCGTTCGGGGTAAAAGAACTACCGTCACTGAACCCCTTTTTCCCAATTACCTTTTTGTGAATTTTGATCCAGAGATTATTCATACCACGACTATCAATTCAACACGAGGCGTCAATCATTTTATTCGTTTCAGCACTTACCCTGCTGTTGTCCCACAAACGTTGATTGATGAATTGATGTCCGCAACGGAACAGGAATATATTGCACCTGAAACCCCAATTACTGGCGATACCGTGCTGATAACTGAAGGAATTTTCGAAGGTATTCAAGCAATTTATAATGAGCCGGATGGAGAAACCCGCTCAATTCTCCTGTTGAATATTCTCAATAAAGAAGTATCCAAGGTATTGGATAATAAACAATTCATTAAAATTTAATCAGAGAAAACGGGCTATTTTGCCCGTTTTTATTATCTGTTTTTTATCTATTTTATTAAAAATAATCAGTATTTCTGCTCATGCAACCATTGTGCTACACGCTTGGCAAAATAAGTCAGTACGCCATCAGCACCCGCACGTTTGAAGCACAGCAGTGATTCCATAATGGCTGGCTGTTCTTTCAACCAGCCATTTTGGATAGCAGCCATATGCATCGCATATTCGCCAGAAACTTGATAAGCGAATGTTGGCACACCAAAAGTATCTTTCACCCTACGGATCACATCCAGATAAGGCATACCAGGTTTGACCATGACGCTATCCGCCCCTTCTTGCAAATCCTGTGCAATTTCCTGCAACGCTTCATCGCTGTTTGCTGGGTCCATCTGATAGGTCATCTTATTGCCGCCTTTCAAATTACCGCTAGAGCCAATTGCATCCCTGAATGGCCCATAGTAACAGGACGCATATTTGGCTGAGTAAGCCATAATCTGCGTGTTAATATGGCCATCAACCTCAAGCTGATCACGAATGGCACCAATACGGCCATCCATCATATCGCTCGGTGCAACGATTTCAGCCCCAGCTTCAGCATGGGATAGCGCCTGCTTAACCAGAATCTCTTTGGTAATATCATTGATGACATACCCATCCTGATCAATGACACCATCCTGTCCATGCGTGGTAAATGGGTCCAGTGCCACATCTGTCAGTAATCCCAGCTCAGGAACCGCATCTTTCAATGCACGAATAGAGCGCTGAATCAAACCATCAGGGTTATAGGCTTCCTTCGCATCCAGTGATTTTTTGTCTGCTTCAATGACTGGGAACAGAGACAAAACAGGAATACCCAGTCGGGCAATCTCTTCGGCTTCTTTCAACAAAAGATCGATTGTCAGACGATACACTCCTGGCATAGAAGACACTTCTTGACGTTGATTGATCCCTTCCATAACAAAAACGGGATAAATCAGATCATTGACAGTGAGTTGATTTTCAGCGACCAGACGGCGGGAAAAATCATGACGACGTACACGGCGCATACGACGACCAGGAAACGTACCTGGAAATACATAGCTCATTACTGCTCTCCTAATGTAAAACCCAGCGACAATACGCCGGGTTAATTTTGTCATCGCTCCGCTGATAATCTTAACACCATCATTCAGTTAGCGATAACCATCAATGGCAGATGGTTAGTTATTTCTCTGGATTGTTACCTGCATCATATTCAGATTCGTTTTCTGCCCTGTCTGATTGTCGTTTACCTACATAAAACTGAGAAAGCAGAATCCCCACTTCAAATAGCAGGTACATCGGGATAGCCAGCAAAGTTTGCGAGAAAACATCCGGGGGTGTTAGCAACATGCCAACCACAAACGCACCAACCAAAATGTAAGGGCGTTTTCTTTTCAGGGATTCAGGCGTTACAACTCCACTCCAACACAACAGAATAATGGCTACCGGCACCTCAAATGAGACACCAAACGCCATAAATAGGGCCATGACAAAACTCAGGTAATTACTGATATCTGTCGAAATGACCACCCCTGCTGGCACGGTTTTGACAAAAAAACCAAATGCAATGGGAAAGACCACAAAGTAAGCAAATGCCATGCCCAGATAAAACAGTACACTGCTGGAAAACAGCAGGGGCATGATCAAACGGCGCTCGTGTTTATATAATGCTGGCGCAATAAATGCCCATACCTGATACAGGATCATCGGTGCCGACACAACGATAGACACCATAATGGTCAGTTTGATTGGCGTGAAGAAAGGCGATGCGACATCTGTCGCAATCATATTTGCTCCCTTCGGTAATTGTTCCATTAACGGTGCTGCAATAAGCCGATAAATATCATTAGAAAAATAAACCAGTGCCAGAAAAATCACCAGCACAGTAATCAAGCTATTTAAAATCCGCTTACGCAGCTCAATCAAGTGACCGATAAGAGGTTGAGTATCATCCACAGACATGTTTTAGTGTTCACTATTGGCTTTTTCAGGAGATTGATTTTTATTTTGTTTTGACGCCGATTCTGGTACTGAGTGAGATACAGAAGAGTGAAAATGTGTTTCATCCTCTTCTAATGCTTTAGCCTCTTCAGGAGTCAGCTGATACGATTTTTTCAGCGATTCAGCAGCCTCCCTTAGCTCGTCCATCGATGCCTTTAATTCTGGGGACAATGATTGCAAATCTGCTTTTTCTTCCATTTTTTTCAAGCTGTCCTGAAGCTCTTGCACTTTTAGCTCCTGAGCAAGTTCATTCTGGACATTAGCCGCCAGCGAACGTAATACCCGTATCCAGCCAGCCACTGTTTTGACTGCTATAGGTAAGCGTTCTGGCCCCAAAACAACCAGACCAATCACCATCACCAGCAGCAGTTCGCTAAAACCAATGTCAAACACGGTTTATACCTGCTCTTTATTTTTGCTCTCTGATTTTTCAGACTCGGCAACAGTGGATTTTTCAGCAATACTTTTGGTTTCAAAATCAGCATCATGACTATTTTTTTCAACCTGATCTGGCTTTTCATCATCACTTATCGCTTTTTTAAAACCTTTGATCGATGCTCCCAAGTCTGAACCCAAGGAGCGAAGCTTATTGGTGCCAAACAGCAATACGACAATGACAGCAATAATGAGTAATTGTGGGATGCTTATCATGACTGACCTCTATTCATAGGGAATAATAACGACTAATATTTTCATTATAAACCACGAACTTTTGTTCGAAAATACCGCAACCACACTATTAAGGCTACGGCAAAATAACCTTTACTTAAGCCTGCGCCAACCAAATATCCACGATATGACTGCCGCCCCCATCAACCACCACGATAGATGAATCTGGTCAGTCATGAAAAATAGGCTGCCACAGATAAACAATGTCGCACCGATCCCCAGTAAATAGAGAGATTTTTTCTGGCTGACCTGTTGTTTTTGTAACTGCTGCGATATCTGGTCAATGCTAGTTTGCAAACGTTTATGCTGTTGAAGAGCGCCATAAACCAGCTCAGGGAATTCCGGTAATTTTTCAGCCCAATATGGCGCTTTTTCTTTAAATGCGCGCACAATCGCCGGAATGCCAACCTGATCGTGTAACCAGTCTTCCAGAAAAGGTTTTGCCGTTTTCCATAAATCAAGCTGAGGATAAAGCTGGCGCCCCAGGCCTTCAATATACAGCAGCGTTTTTTGCAGCAAAACCAACTGAGGTTGAACCGCCATATTAAAACGACGAGCTGTATTGAAGAGATTCAACAGGACATGACCAAATGAGATTTCAGCCAGCGGCTTTTCAAAAATGGGTTCACAGACAGTACGGATAGCAAACTCGAAATCTTCCACATTAATATCGGCTGGAACCCAACCAGAATCCACATGAAGTTCAGCCACTCTGCGGTAATCACGATTGAAGAAAGCAATGAAGTTTTCTGCCAAATAGCGCTTATCGTCTTTGTTCAATGAGCCAACAATACCATAATCAATGCCGATATAAGTCGGATCTTCCGGCCGTTCATAACTGACAAAAATATTGCCGGGATGCATATCCGCATGGAAAAAACTGTCACGAAATACCTGCGTGAAGAACACCTGAACACCACGTTCAGCAAGCAGTTTCATATCCGTGTTCCGCGCTTCCAACGTAGCAATGTCTGACACGGGAATGCCATAAATACGCTCCATGACCAGTACATTCTCCCGACAATAATCAGGATAAATTTCTGGCACGTAAAGCATTGAGCTATCTTCAAAATTGCGGCGCAGTTGGATCGCATTTGCTGCTTCACGCAATAAATTCAGTTCATCAAGCAACGTTTTTTCGTACTCACGCACAACTTCACGCGGGCGAAGACGATAGCCATTGGGCAGTAAAGGAACCAGATGCGCCATACGGTACATTAGACGGACATCTGCTTTAATAACAGGCAGGATATCTGGACGGATCACCTTAAGAACAACTTCCTTACCATTCTCCTTAAGCCGAGCAGTATGCACCTGTGCAATAGAAGCTGAAGCCAATGGCTGTGAATCAAAATCATCAAACCATGTTTCCAGCGGTCCACCCAAAGCAGTTTCAATGGATTTGCGAGCCACTGCGCCATCAAAAGAAACGACCCGATCCTGCAACATCGAGAGTTGATCGGCGATAGCAGGAGGAAACAGATCCCGGCGGGTAGAGAGCATTTGACCAAACTTGATCCACACTGGGCCAAGTTCTTGCAATGCCAGACGTAACCGCTCACCGAGTGGTTTATCCTTGTGTCGATTGGGGAGCCAGAACAGAAAATAACGCCCGAAACGCAACGGCCATGTCAGACGAATATTGGGGATCAGTTCATCTAAGCCATAGGAAAGAAAGACCCGAACAATAAAGTAAAGGCGTTTTATTTCACTAGGAGTCATATTTTCCCTCCAGTGCCGCCAGCCGTTTTTCCATATGAGACATATCATTAGCAACCGCATGTACTTCTTCACTGAAGTAAGCCACTTCCAGCGGATTGGGTGCCATTCGCCACTCTTCCGTCAATGATTCCGTCAGATAGGTTTTCTGCCTTGTCATCGCATTGCTGGCAAATTTAATGCCTTCCTTCATCACCCGACTGAGGCCTTCTGCCACAATATCGCCAACATAAGGGGAAAGATAATGAGCAGGATCCCACTCAGACATATCCAGCAGAGCCGACCATTGCTGCATAACTTGCATATCCCCTTCGATAACGATTTCACCACTGTTAATCAGAGATGAAAGACACTGACGATCTCGCAATTTGAGTAACGCGGTAAACGTCGTTTTCATCGAACAGTCGGCAGACTCTGACCATTGGCTCAAAACATCCACCTGTTTTTCACTGAATATCAATACCAGTGGTGTTTTAATTTCTTTCAATTCGATGGACAGTACCTTACCTGCCAGCCTCATGCGGGCGGACTTCAATACGGTTTCACGGTACAGAAGATGATTCAGAGTCGTTTCCAGAAACGCAGTCAGCACCGGAAACAACACCGTAGAATTCAGGTTGTCACTTAATTCGGGCGTCTCCATTTCAGAATTTGAATCCTTTATGCAGTGCAACGATCCCCCCGGTCATATTGGTGTAAGAAACTTGGTCAAAGCCCGCTTCTTCCATCATGGCTTTTAATGTTTCCTGATCAGGGTGCATACGGATGGATTCTGTCAGGTAGCGGTAACTGTCCGCATCCTTGACAATCATCTGCCCAATTCGAGGTAAGACATGGAACGAATAAGCATCATAAACTTTGCTCAAAGGTGCTAGTACGGGTTTGGAGAATTCCAGCACTAAAAGACGCCCGCCCGGTTTAAGTACTCGGCACATAGAGCGCAAGGCTTTTTCTTTATCCGTCACATTGCGCAGGCCAAAAGAGATGGTAATACAATCAAAGTAATTGTCTGGAAAAGGCAATTCTTCCGCATTGGCCTGAACATAATTAACATTGCCCACGATGCCGATATCACGTAGTTTCTCACGCCCTACTTTCAACATCGATTCGTTGATATCTGCCAATACAACTTCACCTTTTTCTCCCACGATGCGGGAAAACTTCGCTGTCAGATCCCCCGTTCCTCCCGCAAGATCCAACACTTTATGACCACGGCGAATTCCACTTGCATCGATAGTGAAACGTTTCCAGATGCGATGAATGCCAAATGACATCAAATCATTCATCAAGTCGTATTTTGAAGCGACAGAGTGAAATACCTCGGCCACCATAATTTGTTTTTCATCTTTTTCTACGGTGCGGAAACCAAAATCTGTAGTTTTTTTCGATTGATCAGCCATGTTATTTGTCCGCTTTTTATTCAAAGAAATTTATAGCAAGTGTACCAGCCTTTCTGACAAAACCCTATCCACACTTCACTCATTAACCTGCAATGATTGGAAAGATTTATCAATAAGCTGTGAATCAATAGGGCGCTTAACATCAACACCTAAATCACGGAATCCTTCAGCCTGGCTAATCAGGTTTCCCCGCCCTTCAGCCAGTTTTTTCATTGCCAAATGGTAACTCTCCTGTGCTTTATTGAGGCTGTGTCCCAACCCTTGCATGTCATCCACAAACAACCGCATCTTGTCATACATTTTGGTTGCTTTGTCCGCAATAAGGCGTGCATTCTGGCTCTGATATTCATAGCGCCAAAGATTATTAATCGTACGCACGGCAACCAGAAGTGTTGATGGACTAACCAGCATAATATTATGCTTCAATGCTTCATCCAGTAATTCAGGTGCTTGATTGAGTGCCACCAGATAAGCCGGTTCTACGGGGATAAACATCAGAACATAATCCAGCGACCGTAAACCGGGCAATTGTTGATAATCTTTCCGACTTAGCCCCCGAATATGTCCTTTGATTGAGTTTATATGCTCCTGTAACGCCTGTGCCTGCTGCGTGTCATCATCGCTGTTAAAGTAACGTTCATAGGCGATCAGTGACATTTTGGCATCAATAATGACATCTTTTTCCTGTGGCAAATGCACGATGACATCAGGCTGAAAGCGCTCACCGTTTTCTGTTTTAATGTTGACCTGTGTATGAAATTCATACCCTTCACGTAAACCAGAAGATTCCAAAACACGAGCCAACACCATTTCGCCCCAATCACCCTGCATTTTATTATCCCCTTTCAGGGCTTTCGTCAGATTAATCGCTTCTTTTGCCATTTGTGCATTAAGCTGCTGGAGATTGCGGATTTCATGGGTCAGAGTATGGCGTTCGCGAGCTTCCTGTCCGAAACTATCCTGTACTTGACTGCGGAACCCGTCAAGCTGCTCGCGAAAAGGCATCAGGAGGTCATTAAGGCTTTGGCGGCTGTATTCATCGGTACGGCGCCGATTCTGCTCAAAAATACGATTGGCGAGATTTTCAAATTGGGTATTGAGGCGTTGTTCACTATTGATCAATAGACGCTGTTTTTCTTCTGCGGCCAGCCTGCTCTCTTCAAGCCGTGTGCTTAATTCACGTAATTCAACTTCCTGTACGCTGTTGATTTCGCGCTGCGCCAGCAGTTCTTGATTTAATTGCTCACACTCAGTACGCCAATAGCGGGACTGTTCTAACTTTTCATGGCTGATAGCAAGCTGACTATGCAGTTCACGCAGTTCCAACTCTTTCTGTTGAATTCGCTGGTGAACAGAAAGCCAGACGAAAATCCCTCCGCCCAGCAATCCACTTAAACTGCCAATCAGCATGTATAACCACTGGATATCCACCTATACGCCTCCCGCTTACTTCACCCCGGTTAACTTCACCTTAATGTAAGTTAAATAGATGCTGTATAGATGTCCAGATTCTTTAATGAGTTTCTTTCAGTTTGCAAAGCGGCTCGCAGTTAACCCATCCATTCTGCCAGCCAGCGTAAACCAAACGCTCCCGGAGCCAAAATACCGAAGGCCCAAATCAGCGCAGAGGCAAAATTGGCGAGCTGGAAATGACGTTTCGGCATGGCGCAAATACCCGCTACCAGTGGTATAACAGCTCTCAATGGGCCAAAAAAACGCCCGATGAAAACGCCCCAAACTCCCCAGCGTTCAAAAAATCGATGGCCGCGAACTAACGTTTGCGGATGACGTGACAGTGGCCACATCTTGCCGACATTGTCCTTGTAGTGGACACCAAACAGATAGGAAACCCAATCGCCAAAAAAGGCTCCCGCGGCCGCCGCTATCCATATTGGCCAAAAATTTAACCCGCTTTCACCAATCAACGCCCCCAATCCTAATAAAATGATCGTCGCAGGCAACAATAGGGAGATAAATGCCAGAGATTCACCAAAAGCAAGTAGGAAAACAATGGGGATTGCCCAATCTTCATGGGCTTTTACGAAGTCTGTGACCAGTTCGATAATTTCATGCAAGCTCAAATTAGCCGTTCCTGTATTAATTCATCAGATGTACCAAGTTAGCACCTGATATATAAACCAATGCTAACTCAGTATTTTTATTCAAGAAAATAACTTTGTAATTTTTCACGTGCTGTCATATCCAGCCCGATATCTTTTTCCAGCCAGATATCCACACTGCCATAATGCTGGTTAATACTATTTAAGGCCGTCAGTAAAAATTCTTCCCGCACTGAATAAACATAAGCAAATTTTTCAATCACACGGTCACTCATGACTTTTGCATGTTCATTCAAGAGATATTCCCGATACGGTGCCAGCGTAACGTTGGTGACTAAATAGTCTTCCATTACCGTATCCAAATCTGCTCCCAGAGCAAACAGTACCAGCGCAGATCCAACGCCAGTTCTGTCTTTACCCACTGCGCAATGCTGTACAATTCCGCCTTTTTCTGGTTGCATCAATAGATTAGCCAGCTGTTTGTAAGCAGGATTGTTGATTGGCAATAATTCGTATAAACGCAGCATGAATGCTTGTGCATCAAACTGCTCCAGAAGTTCCTGACCCAATTTTTCCAGATTGGCATCAACTTCCTTAGAGAGTGGATTGGCCGGAGCATGGTGATAATTCGCCCCACGCCACACTCGATCTGGCTTATCCTCAATTTCGCTGCTATCACGATAATCAATGATCTGGAAAAGGTTTTGGTCCATCAAAAAAGTCTGATCGTTTTCAGTCAACATGTCCAGAGAGCCAGAGCGGAATAACAGCCCTGATTTGATTTTCGCACCATTATGCAGCGTCTTATTACCGAAATCACGGAAGTTAATGCCACCATGTAAGGGGAGCAATGAAGGATGGGATAGCAATGTTGTGGTCATAGTTACTCTTGTTATGATTTAAATAGATCGTTATTGATAAAAAGCGTTATGACATTATCAGATTTTAGAACGAAGGAAAGATAGGTAAGCAAAAAGATCGGGCCAGCATGTTCTGGCCCTTAATGAAAGCGATTACAGCAAACGGCGAGCGGCATCAACCACGATTCCCAAAGCGTTGCTTTCGGTTTTTTTCAACAGTTCAACATCTGGAATTTCCTGTTGCGTCCGGTTGACGATCACCCCTGCCACCATACCGGCACGCAGTCCCTGGCTTGCACACATCGTCAACAGAGTGGCTGATTCCATTTCATAATTCATCACCCCCATTTGCTGCCACTCTTGCATGGAGCCTTGGAAACGGCGGACGACACGGCCAGAGTAAGTATCGTAACGCTCCTGTCCGGGGTAAAAAGTATCGGAAGAAGCTGTTACACCAACGTGGGTGGCCGATCCTGATGCTTTTGCCGCTTCATACAGTGCGTTGGTACATTCAAAATCAGCCACCGCCGGGAATTCCATTGGCGCGAAGTGCAGGCTGGCTCCATCCAGACGAACTGCCGCTGTCGTGACTAATACATCACCCACATTAATGTGCGGCTGGATCGCACCGGTTGTCCCGATCCGCAGGAAAGTACTCACCCCCAATTGCGCTAATTCCTCTACAGCAATTGACGTTGAAGGACCACCGATGCCCGTAGAGCAGACAACCACGGGCTTTCCGTCAATTTCTGCGCGCCATGTCGTAAATTCACGATGGGAAGCCAGATGAACTGGGTTATCCATCAATTTTGCAATTTTTTCAACACGGCTGGGATCGCCTGGAACAATAGCCAAAGTCGCTCCTTGCAGATCGCTTTTGGTGATACCTAAATGAAATACATCAGACATATCGAGCTCCTCAACGGAAATAATTCAAAAAACAGGGATGCCTAAATTTAGTGCCTAATCTGACACTTTTTAGTGATAAAAATCATCTTTAATTGGAAAAAATAAAGAAACACATACATAATTTTGTGATAAGAATCACATTCATAACCCAAAACAACGGACTGAGTATAAGATTCAAACAAGGCTAATACTTATCGCTCCGTCACAGAGTCAGCAAGCATCAGACGGCAAAAACCTCGGTATAACCCGCCATATTTTGTTCTAATCCCACAGAAGTGGGATGGATCTGCAATATTATGCTAATGTAATAATTATATTTTGAATCTGTCTTTATTTAATAACATTGCTACTGTTTTATTCCTGTTAACGTACCTAAATAAGTGTTTTATGTGGTTAAGCCAATAAATCATCAACAAGAGGGGGAGTTACGATGGGCTTTTTTGATCAAATCACCAATATGCTGAGTGGGGGTAAAAACCAACAACTCCAGCATATGATGGACTGGGTTGACGGTCAGGGAGGAATAAGCGGATTAATAGAAAAGTTTTCCCAGCAGGGACTGGGGGGTACAATCCATTCGTGGATCGGCTCAGGAGAAAATTCCCCGATTCATGCTGACCAAATCTCTTCTGTTTTTGGTTCTTCCACGATCCAACAATTGGCAGAGAAAATGGGTATCGATCCCAATGAAGCATCATCATTAATCTCGCGACATTTGCCCAATCTGATCGATAAGGTCACGCCAAACGGTGAAGTTCCGGAAAATCTGGATTTAAAATCTGCGGGTATGAATTTATTGAAAGATAAATTACTGGGGAAATAATTCTTTCGCCCGCCACATTTTATCTGCTGTAGCGGGCGTTTTTCAGCTTAGTTATTTACGGAAGTATTGTTCACGGAAGCACGCAGGCGTTTCGCCGCTTCGACCATGTTCGCCAGTGCCTGACGGGTTTCAGTCCAGCCACGGGTTTTCAGGCCGCAATCCGGGTTAACCCACAGACGTTCCACTGGGATACGGTCAGCCGCTTTACGCAGCAACGCTTCAATCCATTCGACACTTGGCACGTTAGGTGAGTGAATATCATACACACCAGGCCCGATCTCATTCGGATATGAAAAATCTTCAAATGAATCCAACAATTCCATATCTGAGCGAGAAGTTTCTATGGTGATCACATCTGCATCCAGTGCTGCAATGGAAGGCATGATGTCATTAAACTCGCAATAACACATATGGGTATGGATCTGAGTATCATCTTCCGCAATCGCGGCACTCAGTTTGAAAGCATCCACCGCCCACTCCAGATATGCCTGCCATTCTTCCCTGCGCAGCGGCAGACCTTCACGCAGTGCCGGTTCATCAATCTGAATGATGCCAATACCTGCTTTTTGTAAATCATCAACTTCATCACGCAAGGCCAGTGCAATCTGTTTGGCAATCGTTTCGCGGCTAATATCTTCCCTTGGGAATGACCAGCAGAGGATAGTCACCGGCCCTGTTAACATTCCTTTGACAGGCTTATCCGTCAGGGATTGTGCGTATGTTGCCCAATTGACAGTAATGGCTTCTGGGCGGCTGATATCGCCAATGATTACTGGCGGCTTAACACAACGGGAACCGTAGCTTTGTACCCAGCCATTTTGGGTAAAGACATAACCATCAAAATGTTCACCGAAATACTCGACCATGTCGTTACGTTCGGCTTCACCATGCACCAACACATCCAGTCCCAGATTTTCCTGTTCATTGATCGCCTGCTTAATATGTTCAGAAATATTGGTGCGATAGTGCGTGTTGTCCACACGACCTTTCTTGAAGTCCAGACGCAGGCTACGAATTTCCGTTGTTTGTGGGAATGATCCGATGGTTGTGGTTGGCCACAACGGTAAGTTGTAACGCTCACGCTGGAGTTTGGCCCGTTCTGGATAAACCAGATTACGCTCGCTATCCTGTGGTTTGATCGCCGTGATGCGCTCAGTCACCGTCGGATTGTTCACCCTTGTAGAACTACGGCGTGCACGGATTGGCGCACTGTAAGCATCCAGTTCAGCTTGTTTGCTGCCTTCCGGTGCATTCAGTGCCTGCGCCAGCAAAGACAGCTCTGCGCATTTCTGTAATGCAAAGGCAAACCAGCTCTTAACTTCTTCATCCAGCCCGGTTTCATCGTTCAGGTCAATCGGGCTATGCAGCAATGAACAGGACGTGCCGATCCAAATATCACGCTTGCCTGCCAGCGGTGCCACAAGCTGGTATTTCGCACTCAAATCTGCTCGCCAGACGTTGCGCCCATTGATGACTCCCAATGAAAGCAACCACGTTTCCGGCAGAGATTGATTCAATTCATCAAGGGAATCCTTCCCTGCAACTAAGTCGACATGCAGCCCTTGTACTGGCAGTGATTTGATCGTCGCCAGATTATGGCTGATGCTGTCGAAATAAGTCGTCAGCAGTAATTTAGCCTGTCCTTGCAGCGCCTGATAAGCCGTTGAGAAGGCCTCCAGCCATTCCTTCGGCAATTCCAGTACCAGTGCTGGCTCATCAATCTGCACCCATTCGATACCCCGTTTTGCCAATTCTGCCAGTACTTGCTGATAGACAGGGAGAATATCCGTTAATAGGGAGAGGCGGTCAAAAGCTTTACCCTTCACCTTGCCGAGCCATAAATAAGTTACAGGCCCCAGCAGAACAGGTTTGACTTTGTGTCCCAATGCCAGTGCTTCATCCACTTCATCCAGTAATTGAGTCCAACCCAATTTAAATTCTTGCCCCTGCTGAAATTCAGGCACGATATAATGATAATTTGTATTGAACCATTTAGTCATTTCAGAAGCGGCCGCTGGTGCACCTGTTGGAGCTCGACCACGGCCAATACGAAACAGCGTATCCAGATCGATGCTACCATCTTCATTTTGATGACGTGGAGGCACGTTGCCCAATAACAAGTTAGTCGTTAATACTTGGTCATACCAAGCAAAATCACCTACCGGAACTAAATCAACTCCCGCCTCTTTTTGCTGTTGCCAGTGACGTGCACGTAATTCACGACCTGTTTCCAACAATTCCTGTTGAGAAATTTTGCCTGCCCAATAATTTTCTTGCGCCTTTTTTAGCTCTCTTTTCAAGCCGATACGTGGAAAACCTAATGTATGATTCAAAACTGTCATGTTGTCACCCGCAAATTTTAGCCGTCTAGATGTTTACACTTCTATAATCAACGGGTACTGTATAAACCACAAGCGCAAATTATTCATTATCAACTTGAAGGTTTTTCATGATCGAAATAAAACATTTAAAAACACTACAGGCATTGAACCATTGCGGTTCATTGGCTGCGGCTGCAAATCATCTGCATCAGACGCAATCTGCTCTTTCTCATCAGTTCAGTGAACTGGAGCATCGGCTGGGGTTCAAACTCTTCATTCGCAAAAGCCAGCCATTGCGTCTTACGCCTCAAGGAGAAGTGCTGTTAAAACTGGCGGAGAAGGTACTGCCTCTGGTGACGGCTTCCCTGCGTGAATGCAGTGAACCGGAAGAAATTAACCTGCGTATTGCCATTGAGTGCCATAGCTGTATTCAGTGGC
Source organism: Xenorhabdus bovienii (assembly GCF_024721015.1). GTDB lineage: Bacteria > Pseudomonadota > Gammaproteobacteria > Enterobacterales > Enterobacteriaceae > Xenorhabdus > Xenorhabdus bovienii. Next base: position 7,685 of record NZ_JANAIF010000045.1, on the reverse strand, counting down.
TGACGCCAGCACTTAAGCGTTTTAGTGAAAGCTGGCCTCAGGTTAGTGTGGATTTCAAATCCGGTGTGACGTTTGATCCGCAGCCTGCACTGCAACAGCGGGAACTGGATATTGTACTGACATCAGATATTATTGCAGACAGCAAGCTGAACTATACGTCGCTGTTTGACTATGAAGTGAAACTCGTGCTTGCCCCGGATCACCCATTGGCAAATAAGCGTGATATTTATCCACAAGATCTCGCTCCCGAAACGCTGCTGATTTATCCCGTCCAGCGACAACGGTTTGATATCTGGCGGCGTTTCCTCCAGCCAGCAGCTGTTACCCCAACATTGAAAAGCGTCGATAATACCCTATTACTGATCCAGATGGTGGCGGCTCGCTTAGGCATTGCCGCATTACCCCATTGGGCAGTGGAAACATTCGAAAGACAGGGGCTGGTTGTAACAAAAACGTTGGGAGAAGGATTATGGAGCAGATTGTATGCTGCCTGCCGAGAAGGAGAACAGCACCAACCTGCCATTAATACATTTATTCGTTCTGCACGCCAGCACGCGGTGGACAATTTGCCGCTTGTAAAGCGGGTTTCAGTATCCAACGGTGATGCACCCAAAGAGATGCAACAATCAGGCTGCTTCCTATGGTAAAACCCAGCCAATCAGGATGCTGCTGCCAAATTACAAAATTGACCAACAACCCGGCCGGAACCAACATATTATTCATAATCGCCAGTGTTCCGGTATCCACTTGGGTTGCACCATAGTTCCACATAAAATAACCAATGCCAGAAGCGCCTGCACCTAACCAGATCAGGACTCCCCATTGTAATTGCGTTGTCGGCAATTTATGTGGATCACCAAACAGCAGCCAGCCAATGATTGCGACCACACAAGCCCCCAGATAGAACCACGAAAACGCGATCCGCTGCGGTATCGGGTGCACTTCCATCAAGCGCTTATAACCAATCTGACCTATTGCAAAGAAAATATTCGCCAACTGCACCAGTATCAAACCAATCCAAAAAGATTCGCTCAACTGGTCATAGCGAATAATCGCTGCACCAGCCACCGCCAGCAAAGAACTCAGCGCATAGCCCCAACGCAGTCGTTGACGCCCCATCACATCATATATCAGTGTGACATATAACGGAGTCATCACCGTAAACAGCAAAAATTCAGCGACAGTCAAGTAGTGGTAGGCATGAAATACAAACAAATACATCACACCAAGCTGACAGGCTCCCACGGCCATATACAGTGAGATCACTTTCAGCGATAACCCACGCCAGCGCAAAAACGGCAGAAACACCAAAGCGGCCAGCACTACTCTGACCAGCACGGAAAACCAGCTATCAACCTGACCGGCCAGAAAAGCACCAATCAGGCTGAATGAGGCAGCCCACAAAAAAGTTGTGATCGTTAACAGCCACATAATTTATTGATCTTTAACCACAAGTAACGCTTCAAGCAAATCCAGATCATGCAGCAGCGTTTGGAGTGTTTCATTACTAATCTTACGGGTTGCACGTAGGTGATACAGCTCTCCCCTTTCGGCCCTTAATGCCGTCAGACGGAAACGCCGTTCCAACTCCTCAACCAGCAAGTTATGTTCGATTTCATCTTTACCTACAGTACGACGCCGCAAATACCCCGTGACTCGGGAAGCAATTTCACTCACTACCTCTGCATCCAGTTTTTCTTCGGTGCTGGCAGACAAGCGCTCTTCCATTTTATTCATACTGACAATCGCAACTTCAGCCATTGCTGCTTTCGCCATTCTGATTTCATTGATATCCGCCTGCTTATCTCCCACTTTCATGCCACGCAGCAACAGTGGCAGGACAACAACACCGACAAACAGGGAGAACATAATCACGCCCGCTGCGATGAAAATCAACTGATAACGCGCTGGGAATGGATCGCCATCCGGCAGGAAAAGCGGGACAGATAACGCACCCGCCAACGTAATCGCGCCACGAACACCCGCAAGCGACGCCAGACACAATTCACGTGTAGTGTAAGAAGCAAACTCCAGCGGTTTCTTCTTCATTAACACCTTGCTGGCATTTTTCATCAACCATAACCAGCAGAACCGCAGCAATACCAACGCCACATAAATGATGCCAACCGCAGCAAACAGCATCCACGTTTCAACTTGCGGATCAAGTTCAGCCTGCTCGACAGACGTTTCCCAGATACCCGGCAATTGTAGCCCCAGCATGACAAATACAAGGCCGTTAAAGACAAAGGCCAGCATTCCCCATACGTTATCGGCACGCAGGCGCATAGCCAAAGGTGCATTGCGGATTACGCCAGACTTACTGATAGTCATACCCGCAGCAACCGCGGCTAAAATACCCGATACGCCGATATGTTCAGCAATCATGTAGGAAGCGAATGGCAGCAGCATCATGAACATGATTTGAGTTGCAGGATCATCGCCACTCCAGCGGCTCATCAATCGCAATGATTTACTGTACAGCCATGTAATGGCAATACCGGACAACAGACCACCAATCGCAACTTTGAAAAACTCTATCGTTGCGCCAGTGACCGTAAATACCATCGTTCCCATGGCAATTGCCACGGCAAATTTCAGTGCAACCAGACCAGAAGCATCGTTCATCAACGCTTCACCTTCCAGCACACTCATCATGTTTTTCGGGATGCGCCCTTTTCCAACAATTGATGACAACGCAACCGCATCAGTTGGTGACAGCACCGCAGCCAGAGCAAAAGCAGCAATAAGTGGAATACCCGGCAGCAACCAGTAAATCAAGTAGCCAATACCGACAACCGTCACTAATACCAAGAATAAAACCAGAATAACTATTTCACGCCCATGTTGAAAAAATTCTCTGGTCGGTGTTTTCCAGCCATCAACAAATAATAAAGGAGGGATAAGTAAAACGAGGAATAATTCAGGGTCGAAAGTAACGTGTAAACCAAAATGAGGCCAAGCCAGCAGTGCTCCCATTGCTATTTGCACTATCGGCAAGGGAATGCGGAACGGGATCATTTTAGTAAGAACACCTGAAACTGACACCACCAAAATCAAGATCAAGATAGTAAAAAATATTTCCATATTACCCTTACAAATTGCCAAAAATCCGTCGGTGAAGAGATTGTGACTTTTTTTTCACTCTAATAACAGCCGTAATAACCAGAAATATTAAAGTTATTAAAGAAAATCAAAAAACAATCACATTGTGAATCAATGACCAGCAAGTCATTAGTCTATTTTATACTTATCGGCGGGAGTGTGCTGAAAAATTAACACGTTTTAAAATTTATCTGACGGGAGGAAGTATGCGCAAACCTTGACCGTCTGCGCATGATTTTTTTGTTTAGATAGCCCAATTTCCGGCATAAAATATCACTAGCACGATAGCAATGATCACCGTACCAATATTCAGCTTACGCCATTCACCAGAGAAAACTCGCCCAACAACTAAAGCACTGAACCCTAACATGATGCCGGTGACGATATTACAAGTCAGTACAATAAACACCGCACACAGTAATCCTGACATAGCCTCGACAGAATCATCGAAATTCAGCTTCCGCACGTTGCTCAACATCAGTAGCCCGACATACATCAAAGCGGGAGCTGTCGCATAGGCCGGAACCAAGTACGACAACGGAGAAAGGAATAAAATCAGCAGGAACAGAATACCCACAACTGCGGCGGTTAAGCCCGTCTTGCCTCCAGCGGCAGTGCCCGCAGCGGATTCAATATAGACAGCAGCAGGAGAAGAACCCATCGCGCCTGCAAAGATACTGCTTACGGAATCGGCCGTCAGTGCTTTGCCTCCATTGATAATCTGGCCGCCTTTATCCAGCAGATTAGCTTGCCCTGCTACGGCTCGAATTGTCCCTGTAGCATCAAATATCGCTGTCATCACCAACGCCAAGACACTTGGCAACACCACCGGCTGCAAAGCTCCCATAATATCCATGCTAAACATCAGAGACAGCCCATCTTCTCCCAGCGTTGGCAGTTTAAAAAATCCTTGATATTTCACTGCGGGATCGAAAATCAGGCCAATAATTGAGATGACGATAATGACCAACAAAATACCACCGGGTACTTTCTTCCTTTCCAGACCAATAATCGCCGCCAGGCCTAATAGTGCCATTATCACGGGAAATGCAGTCAATGAGCCAAAAGCAACCGGTAAACCGGCATGAGGGTTTTTAATCACCATCCCCACACCATTTGCCGCAATCAGCAACAGAAACAACCCGATACCAATACCGGTTCCATGAGCAATTCCCATTGGCATATTGCGTAAGATCCAAGACCGAATCCCCGTCACTGAAATCACCGTAAACAGGCATCCCATCAGGAAAACGGCACCCAGCGCCACGGGAATACTCACCTGCTGGCCTAAAACCAGACTGAACGCTGTAAATGCGGTCAGCGAGATTGCACAGCCAATCGCCATCGGCAGGTTAACCCACAATCCCATCAATAGTGAGCCAATACCCGTTACCAAACATACAGAAATAAAGACCGCTGTATGAGGAAATCCGGCTTGCCCCAGCATGCCCGGCACAACGATAACGGAATAGACCATCGCCAGAAATGTCGTCAATCCAGCCAAAATTTCCTGACGTACCGTCGTTCCGCGTTCAGTAATCTTAAAATACTTATCGAGTTTGCATTGAGTTGGTGCCTGCATGCCAGACATGTCTTTCCCCTGCCATTATGTTGAATTTCTAACGCTATCATCTCTCCACTCTGCCTAACGAAAACGATTACGTCGTAAGATACTTAAAATCGGTGCTGTACTCATGAGTGCAGCCACTTCTATACGCAATCGTTTGGCTTTTCAGGTAAAAAATGGAGAGAGAATTTTAGACGAATGATTATCCAGTGAATAAGGGATGAGAATCAAGAGATAATCATAAAATTTGTTGTGGGTAATCTCCGTATGTACGGAGAACACTGGGGTTTTACTGCTAACTTGCGGGCTTTGAGCGGTTTATCTCCGTATGCACGGAGAACACACTAAAAGTATCTATTTATTTTAAAATCTCTTTTTAAAAGCCTAAAACTCTACCAACTTTTAAAGAGCTAAACTAGTTACCAAACATAACCTAAAAACCAGCAAAAATCGCCCACAATTTTGTCAACATTCATATTTAATATAAAAACACCATTTCAAATAAATACATAAATATATACATATCAATTAATAACACAACATAAATTAAAATTATTAAAATATAGATAATTTAAAAAGTATATATTTATTAAAAATTACATTGATTATATAATCATTAATATATCGAACTTTATTTATTATTAAGTAAATTATTTTAATATAAAAAATAAAAATTGGCAAACTCTCCATTTATAATTTTAATTTATGTAATAATTAAAATACAATATTAACCTTATTTATTAATAAGACTTTCATTAATAAAATATCAATAAAAAATATACAAGAATAACTATTTTTTTACGTAATAGTTATAAATGAAAATTATTTTCAATAAATTCAATAAGAAACAATATTCTCTTATCATAAAATAATTCTATATACGCACAAAACATCAAACCAAATAATATAAAACACTATTGCATTAATCCATCGAATCCATTACTGTCTAATATTTGACATTTAAACACTGAATAGCCGTTCAATTTAATTAATCTATATTTCTTAACTTTGGTAATTAATGATGAATAACATTCATAGATTTTCTAACACAGATATCAAGGCATTATTCCTATTTGTAGCATTCATGTTACTTTATCTATTACCGGGAATTTATAGTCATACTCCTTGGAAACAGGATGAAAATTATAGTTTTGGTATGATCCAGACAATGTATGAAACAGGTAATTGGCTAGTCCCCATCAATGCCGGTGAACCTTTCATGGAAAAGCCACCGCTATATTATTGGACAGCCACTACATTTACTCATTTATTGTCTCAATGGCTGCCTATATATGACGCCGCAAGAACAGCCACTTTATTTTTCTCCATAATTAATTTTTCATTCTTCATTCTTCTGGCTCGCCGGGCATTTGATGTACATAATTTCACCAATAGTCGCATATGGATCGCCTTTGCACTGTATGCCTGTGCCCCTGGGATCGTTCGTCATAGCCACGATATGTTCACCGATACCGCTTTGATTACAGGCACGACGATTGGGTTATATGGTTTATTGGGGTTGATTAAAAACGAAAAAAAACGCTATTCCATATTATGGCTGGCGATGGGTACTGCTATCACAATGTTATCAAAGGGGGTGTTCATCCCTGGGTTATTATGGATTTGCCTACTATTAGCACCGGTTTTTCTAAAAAGCTGTCGGGCTAAACAATATTGGCTAAATATATTTTTTGCAGGGGTGATTGCCCTCATTTTAATTTTACCGTGGCCAGCCATGTTATTAATTGAACACCCGGACTTATTTAAAGTTTGGTTTTGGGATAACAATGTTGGCCGCTTCTTAGGGTTTTCTGTTGAAGATTTAGGTGCAAGAGCCGCTCCAAGTCGAATTCCAGAAGCCGTGTTATTATTCGCATTCCCGGCAGGCCTATTAGCCTTCATCGTTATTGTTAAAAACCCGATAAAAACACTTACCGATCAACGGTATTTTATTTTTGCAGCATTTATATTACTCGGTATCATTCTGTTACAAATATCAGCTTCCAGCCGTGCGCTGTACCTGTTACCCTTTATTGCCCCGATGGCTATCTTAGCAACGGGCATTTTTACTCAATTACCCGAAAAAATTTACAGTGCTCTGAGTCTCTGTTTTTCAATGCTATGGTCTATTCTGATTCTCTTTGTATGGGCAACTTATTTACTATCACTCTCTTCTGATTACAAACATTGGTTGGCACCTTTAGGAAAATGGCTGCCAATGAGTTATCAGATGCACTTCTCCGGTTTTATATTCACCAGTGCCGTTATTATCACCATTATCTGGCTAGCTAAGAGCAGAATATTGTCTAAATCTCCCGCCTTACGTACCGTACAAAACTGGACCTTAGGGATTGCTGTTGTTTGGGGATTGGTATTTACCTTGTTTATCGGCTGGATTGATTATACCAAAGGCTATAAAGAAGTATTTACCGATCTTAAACAGCATTTAGCAGGAGAATATAAAGCCGATGATTGCATGTCATCTTATTTTATCGGCGAATCAGAAGCGCCAATGCTTTATTACTTCGCCCATATCCTTCATCAAAGACAGAAAGATTTTGCTGCTCCACAAACATGTCGCTGGCTTATCATGTTATCCGAAGATATTGAACCCGCTCCGACAGGTATGACGTTGTTTTGGTCTGGACACCGACCGAATGATAAAAATAAAAATTTAGTGGTGTATAAAAAAGTGATGCCTGAAATGGCTAAATGAATCGATTATTGGATGCGTTTTTTTCATGAACGCATCATTAAGCATGCCAAAAAGGAAAACGAGGAGCGTCTTCTACAGGCGCATCCCAGAACAGGTAAACTTTCCATTAGACGATGTCGTCATGAGATTTTCAGCCAAAGAACAAGGCAACGGATTTGCACTGCGGCAAGAAAAGACGCGCTATTTTTTGCATAGCGAGTGGCTATACCACGCCAGCGCTTAACCAGCGCTTAAGATGAAGGAAAGTATTTTCAACCAAATGGCGAAGCCGATAGAGCTCACGATCATATTCTCTGGCGG
>NZ_JANAIF010000458.1 GCF_024721015.1 Xenorhabdus bovienii | reverse complement strand
ACTGAAGGCCGCCTTTGACACCAAACGAGACCCCTGGATCGTTCCGGACAACGCTACCCCGGATCAAATCAAGGAGGTCGTAGGGGCGTGCCCGTCCGGCGCGCTGTCCTGGAGTGAGCCAGGCGGACAAGCACAGCATATCATCGGTGAAAAACCGGGTATCACAATCGAGAACGACGGGCCTTATCGTGTCACGAGGATTCCGTTGGCGTCCGGTGTTCAGGCGGAAGGAGCGTCACCCGACAAATATG
>NZ_JANAIF010000457.1 GCF_024721015.1 Xenorhabdus bovienii | reverse complement strand
ACGCTGACGCGTATGACCGACTGTGTCAGCATATTCTCGTGGAAGACAAATCAACCGGCAAACTGGTGTGTTGCTTCCGATTCATGCGACTGAGTGGTGGTTTCGATATCGATCGCGCCTATTCTGCCCAGTTTTATGAACTTGACGCGCTGAGGTCTTTTGAGGGGCAGATGATAGAGGTCGGGCGCTTTTGCATCCATCCTGACTGGACCGATCCTGACATTCTGCGTGTCGCTTGGGGTGCGCTAACCGT
>NZ_JANAIF010000456.1 GCF_024721015.1 Xenorhabdus bovienii | reverse complement strand
TACCAGTTCCTTTTCCAAAATGCCTTGCCAACCCTTCATAATTTTATCATCAGAAGTAGTGCCTGGCGAAAAAGGAAAATGGTAGGTACGACCATATTTATCCATTTTTCAATCGTCATTAAAATGGTGTACGCAGACAAGCCCACTGTCATACAGTAAGGGGTAATGTGTTTCGTTATCTGCAATACAATAATTTGAAATTGATTTGTTGGTGCTTATTCACACCGAAAGGAAGGCATACAACCACAGGCTT
>NZ_JANAIF010000455.1 GCF_024721015.1 Xenorhabdus bovienii | reverse complement strand
GCGCTGAAGCTTTGCCCCGATGCGGTAGTTCTAAAAGCCCGGATGGAGGTTTACGCCGAAACCTCGCGTGCGATCCGCAAGATGATGGAGGAACTTACCCCCTCGGTTGAGCCGCTGTCGCTGGACGAAGCCTTTCTTGATCTCACCGGAACCCAGCGTTTGCATGGCGTGCCGCCCGCCGTGATGCTGGCCGGTCTCGTGCGCCGGATGAAAACCGAACTGGGCCTGACAGGATCAATCGGGCTGTCGCATA
>NZ_JANAIF010000454.1 GCF_024721015.1 Xenorhabdus bovienii | reverse complement strand
ATGAAGAAAGGATAAAAAGGTTTAAAGGCAAGGTTGAAAGCGTTATAAATTACTTTAAACTGCTGGCTGAAGATGTAAGAAGACACCTTGCCCGGCTTGGTTATAAAAACCTGAAGGAGATAACGGGAAAAAGTGAACTTCTAAAGCCTGATATGGAAAAATTGAAAAAACACTCAAAAGCTTCTTCTGTTGATTTTGGTTATATAACCTCACCATCACTACCTTTCATAAGAGTAAAAGAACCATACAATCC
>NZ_JANAIF010000453.1 GCF_024721015.1 Xenorhabdus bovienii | reverse complement strand
GACAGCACCATGGCAGGAGCGGTGATACTGATTGATCTCGCTATCAGCACAAAGACAATAGCCAGCAGGCTGATTACCCAATACGCGCTGTAAAAATGTATGGTTGCTACCTGTAAACCGATCATCACAAAAAGAATGGTGTTGAGCAGGTCGTCAATCAATCCCCAGATTTTATCCAGGATATCTTTTAAAGATCTTTCATCTGCTGTCATGCCCAGCTTCACATTACTCAGCATTAATCCTGCTGCCACAGC
>NZ_JANAIF010000452.1 GCF_024721015.1 Xenorhabdus bovienii | reverse complement strand
GTGAAAGCCGCGACTCCAACTGGTCTGTATTTGCCCGCTCTGACAGGCCGGCAATTCGACCGAGATAGTGCCGGAATACCGGTACATAGGCAAAGAGTACGGCATCCGTCATCGCGACTTCCTTTGACTTGGGTGCCAGAAGGTAACAGCCTTCTCCAGCAAGGCGACGCCACCATAAAACAACGAGCCAGCAAGCGCGGCCACGACGATTTCGGCCCACACCATGTCCAGCGCTAGGCGTCCGACTTCGGTCGA
>NZ_JANAIF010000451.1 GCF_024721015.1 Xenorhabdus bovienii | reverse complement strand
AAGCATGCCGTTCGAGTTCCGCTCACATGCAACCGCTGCGCTCCAGGGGGCCTTGAATGTATCGGTTGAGAGAGAGTTGGGAGAGGCCGCACTGGCAAAGGAAGAGGCCTTGCTGGATGAGGAGATGCTGCGTGACATGGTAAGCGATATCGTGCGGCAGGAGCTACAGGGCGCTCTGGGAGAACGGATTACCCGAAACGTCCGCAAGCTGGTGCGTCGCGAAATCCACCGCGCTCTGGCAAGTCGGGAACTGGA
>NZ_JANAIF010000450.1 GCF_024721015.1 Xenorhabdus bovienii | reverse complement strand
TTTGGCTTGTTTCCAGATGATTTCAATCAGATTCAGCTCTGGGCTGTAGGCAGGAAGATAAAATAAAAGCAGGTTGTAACGCCCCCAGAACTGACCGTCTGTCATGGTGTTGAGGCTCAGTTTCATGGGGTTTACCCCGTGGACTCCATCCATATTGCACCGGCGGAGAGGCGGCAAAACCGGCTTCATCAAAATAGACCAAACGGTAGCGGCCTGCCCGTGCACCGGCCTTAATCTTATCCAGCAAGACGGATT
>NZ_JANAIF010000449.1 GCF_024721015.1 Xenorhabdus bovienii | reverse complement strand
ATGGTCCAAAGCAAAGTTCACCGGCTGTGCATGCAAGACTTCACGCCCTGCGCCATAGTCTGGAACGTCGCATGCCGCCAGTACACGCGCCACATCCTGCTCTGAAACAACTTCAGCTTCCACATCAACGCTGCCATCCAGCCCGTAGGACCGCGGCTCGGCTCCCGAGAAGCAGGCAATCACGTGATCAACACGGATTTTCGCCATCTTTTGGGCAGCCTGAATTGCAGTTCGGATTGCGCGCTCTGTTTCCTGC
>NZ_JANAIF010000044.1 GCF_024721015.1 Xenorhabdus bovienii | reverse complement strand
AGAGTAATTTTCATGGGCGCGATCTTGATCTGATACGAATGAAAAATCAAGTATCTTCAATTACGATGGGTATATACAAGTTATAGTGAACCACACATATGCAGTTAATGAGCGAAATTTTGCCATAATATTATCCCAAATAAGGACTTTCCTAAATAAGGATATTTCGCAATAAAATTATAAAGTTCAAGAGGTAATTATGCGTTTACTCCATACTATGATCCGTGTTGGCAACATGCAGCGCTCAATTGATTTCTATACTCAAGTGATGGGTATGCGTCTACTTCGCACCAGTGAAAATCCAGAGTATAAATATTCCCTCGCTTTTGTCGGTTATACCGATGAAAACCAAGGTGCAGTCATTGAGTTAACCTATAATTGGGATGTTGAAAGCTACGAAATGGGAACCGCATTTGGGCATATTGCCTTGGGTGTTGACGATGTCGCTGCAACTTGTAAGCACATCAAGCTCTCTGGTGGAAATGTGACTCGCGAGGCTGGACCTGTCAAAGGCGGAACAACGGTCATTGCGTTTGTTGAAGATCCCGATGGCTATAAAATCGAATTAATCGAAAACCAAAGCGGCAGCAGTGCATTAGGAAATTAACTATTTCTACATGCAAAGGGCATTTTCCATGCCCTTCATTTCTAAATTGGATAGGTATTACTTCTGCAATACATGCCAAATTTTGTCATAATATCCACTATCATGAAGTTAAGAACTGAACCAGATGTCTAATAAAAAAGATCAAAACATGCTAAGTGGACGTTTTCGTGGCTACTATCCTGTTGTCATTGATGTAGAAACCGGTGGTTTTAATGCACAGACAGATGCTTTACTTGAAATCGCAGCAATTACTTTAAAGATGGATGAAGAGGGTTGGCTGGTGCCAGCTGACACACTGCATTTTCATATTGACCCCTTTGAAGGCGCTAACCTTGACCCAGCGGCGCTGGCATTCACAGGGATTGATCCGACCAATCCATTGCGGGGAGCAGTCAGTGAATACACGGCATTACATGCCATTTTCAAAATGATCCGCAAAGGTATGAAAGACAGTAATTGCAACCGCGCGATTATAGTCGCCCATAATGCCAGTTTTGATCACAACTTTGTCATGGCAGCAGCAGAGCGTTCTAGTTTGAAACGTAATCCATTTCACCCTTTCGCCACTTTTGATACCGCAGCCCTGAGTGGTTTGGTGCTCGGCCAAACAATCCTGGCCAAAGCCTGTATTACAGCAGAAATACCATTTGACAGTAATCAGGCTCATAGCGCTCTGTATGATACAGACCGGACTGCCTTGCTGTTCTGTGAACTCGTTAACCGCTGGAAACGACTAGGCGGCTGGCCATTACCTTCCCCAGATAACGAATCCTGATAAATCAAGCCCCATGCCTGCTGAAGATGTATGGGGCTTTAACCATCATTCGCCAAAATGATAAATTATTCGCTATCGCAGTCTGCCTGTTCACGGTACTTGTCAGCAGTATCTTCGATCAACGCTTGTAATTCACCACTCTGATACATTTCAATGATAATGTCACAGCCACCTACCAGCTCACCATCAACCCAAAGCTGAGGAAATGTCGGCCAGTTTGCATATTTAGGTAATTCTGCACGGATATCAGGATTTTGCAGAATATCTACGTAAGCAAAACGTTCACCACAGGCAGACAGCGCCTGAACCGCTTGAGCAGAAAAACCACAGTTTGGTAGCTTTGGAGAACCTTTCATGTACAGCAAGATTGGATTTTCTTTGATCTGGCGTTCTATTTTTCCAATAGTCGTTGTTTCTTCAACCGGGCGTTCGTTTTTCTCAATACTCATCATTTTTACTTCCTTAAACCACAAGCGCTGTTTATCAGCATCAGAAAAGATTGATTCAGAATACCACTTTCTACCGCGAATTTTCTACCGCGAACTTTCTTCTGCAAATTTTATGTTGCAATCTGCCGCAGATGGCTATGTGATGCTTTCATCCCCTGTGACCGTTTCCAATCAGTACTACAGTTCAGTTCCACTCCAGATCGCAGTTAAGTCGTATCTTTTTCCCTGTAATTTAGCTGAAAAGTTGTTAAGATAATTATCAAAATAGCAACATGATAATAAGCTTGAATTTGCTCTGCCCATGGTTGTCACCTTGTTAACCATGGCTTGTAGAGCCAAAAACCCGATATTAAAAAGGAGCATGCAATGTCTTTTGAATTACCAGCATTACCTTATGCCAAAAATGCCCTGGAACCACACATTTCAGCAGAAACTCTGGAATATCATTACGGCAAACATCATAACGCCTACGTTGTGAACCTGAACAATCTGATTAAAGATACCGAATTTGCCGGAAAATCACTGGAAGAAATCATCAAGACATCCGAAGGCGGCATCTTCAATAACGCAGCACAAGTCTGGAATCACACTTTCTACTGGAATAGCCTGTCACCAAACGGTGGTGGTGAACCAACTGGAAAAGTGGCAGACGCTATTAACAGTGCTTTCGGCTCTTTTGCTGAATTCAAGCAGCAGTTTACTGATGCTGCCCTGAAAAATTTTGGTTCTGGTTGGACATGGCTAGTCAAGAAAGCTGACGGCAGCGTGGCTATCGTCAATACTTCCAATGCCGCAACTCCACTGACTAGTAAAGATAAACCTGTACTGACAGTTGATGTTTGGGAACACGCATATTACATCGATTATCGTAATGCGCGCCCTCAATATCTGGAGCATTTCTGGGCTCTGGTCAACTGGAAATTTGTTGAAGAAAATCTGGCTTAATGAGATAAACGCTCAAACCAGTTTGAAATAGTAAGGGTAGACTTTCCCGATTCCATAAATCTTGGATAGCGAAAGTTTACCCTTAAAGCAAACAAAAGCAGGCAACGTTACACTTCAATTTTTTCTAGATCAGACAAAGACTTGCTAGAATAACAATCATTACCAATGCACTACTGGCAGTCAATAATCCCAACTTCAGATCTGTATCCATAAACATCCTCAATGTGAAAATTAAGGCGCCGCAACACCATAAATTTTGAATGGTTATTCACCCTATTACATAAAAAGCATCATTTGACATTTAGTGCATATACTTTATAGCATCGATTATTGCTTTCACTTTTGAGCTAGATCAGACAAAATTCAAGGTTTATCGCTAAGTTATTGCCAGCCTTCATCCTATATAAATATACTGGCAAACGATTAACAAAGATCTATAAATTTAGACCATAAGGTCAGGAGTCTTTTTTATCATGGCAACGATTAAAGATGTGGCTAAACGCGCTGGTGTTTCGACCACAACCGTATCCCATGTTATCAATAAAACCCGTTTCGTCGCCGAAGATACAAAAATCGCAGTTTGGGCTGCCATTAAAGAACTAAACTATTCTCCCAGTGCCGTTGCCCGTAGTTTGAAGGTTAACCACACCAAATCCATCGGATTACTGGCAACTTCAAGCGAGGCACCTTATTTTGCCGAAATAATAGAATCCGTTGAAAATAGTTGCTATAGCAAAGGCTATACGTTGATTTTATGTAATTCTCACAACAATCTCGACAAGCAGAAAGCTTATCTCGCAATGCTCGCTCAAAAACGTGTGGATGGTTTACTGGTAATGTGTTCAGAATATCCTGAACAACTTTTGGGTATGTTGGAAGATTATCGCAATATTCCCATGGTGGTCATGGACTGGGGCGAGTCTAGGGGCGATTTCACCGATGCGATTATCGATAACGCCTTCCATGGTGGTTATTTGGCCGGTCGCTATCTTATTGAACGCGGTCACCGTGATATTGCTTCCATTCCTGGGCCACTAGCAAGAAACACCGGTGGCGGGCGTCATCAAGGTTTTCTCAAGGCACTGAAAGAGGCAAATATTGCCATTCGGAATGAGTGGATTGTGCAGGGCGATTTTGAGCCTGAATCTGGCTATCAAGCTATGTACAAGATCCTGAACCAGAAAAATCGCCCCACAGCCGTTTTCTGTGGTGGCGATGTGATGGCAATGGGGGCAATCTGTGCAGCCGATGAGCTAGGCTTACGTGTCCCTCAAGATATTTCCATCATTGGTTATGACAATATTCGTAACGCACGCTACTTCACGCCAGCGCTGACAACCATCCACCAGCCTAAAGAACGTCTGGGGCAGATGGCCTTCTCGGCGTTACTGGACAGGATCATCAATAAGCGTGAAGATGCACAAACTATCGAAGTCCACCCGCGTCTTGTTGAGCGTCGATCTGTTGCAGATGGGCCTTTCATCGATTATCGCCGTTGACAATCAGTCCTCCTGCAGCCATTCAGCATTAAGTGTTTCACTATCTCCGAGATAATCAAGCAACCAGCTTAATGCTGGTGAATGGCTTTTTTGCGACCATGCCAAGCAACATGGGCTATCAGGCAATGGTTGTTCAAGCTCAAGTGCGATCAATTTTCCGCTGCGGATAAGTGGTAATGCACGATGCTTGGGCACCATTCCTACACACAGACCATCCATCAGGCAAGCCAACCCAATATCCCAATCAGGCACAATCAATCGCCGTTGATTATCCAAAGCCCACGTATCACGCTTGGGCAGGCTGCGAGAAGTATCTTCCAGGCACAAACTGGAATAAGCGCGCATCTGGTCGTCATTCAATTTTTCTGCTATCGAAACCAGTTCATGTGCAGGGCTGGCAACGCATAACCACGGCATAAACCCCATATCCCTGAAACTATATCGTTCTCCGACCGGAGAAGCGCGTGTGGCACCAATAGCGACATCAACCCGCCCATCTACCAATGCATCCCACACACCATTAAAAACTTCAGGATAGATAAGCAACTCAATATCTGGAAAATGTCGGTAAAAATCCAGAATAAGTTGGAGCGTTCGTTCAGGTTTTACAACTTGATCAACGGCAATACTGAACTGCCCTCGCCAACCATTAGCCACCTGCTGACATTGATGGCGAGTGTGATGCATTTTTTTGATAACAGAACGAGCTTCTTTAACAAAAATACCCCCCGCTTCCGTTAATTCTACATCACGGTGACGACGCTCAAATAAAGGTACAGCCAACCATTCTTCGAGTTGTTTTACCGTATAGCTGATAGCAGAGGGGACACGATGAAGTTCTGATGCAGCTGCACTGAAACTTCCTGTTCTGGCTACAGCATCAACAACTTCCAGCGAGTATTCAGACCACATATTTATTCCTTTCAATTTTTTTCATAACATGATGCAAATATTACCGTTTCACAAGTAAAAATCATGCCATATAGAATAAGCCTTGTATCTTCTTATCAATTACCACATCAAGTTATTAACACAATGACAACAAATAACAATTCCATTTCATTCATGTTTTATCTCGCTGGCCTGAGTATGCTCGGCTATTTGGCTATTGATATGTATCTACCTGCTTTTGGAGTAATGAAAACAGAGTTAAATACATCAGAAAGTGCTATCAGTGCGAGTCTCAGCATTTTTCTTGGCGGTTTTGCCTTTGCTCAGTTGTTATGGGGGCAACTGTCTGACCGATTGGGAAGAAAACCTGTTCTTATTATCGGCTTATCCCTGTTTTCCATTAGCTGTCTAGGTATGCTTTGGATAACTGACTCCACTCAACTGCTTGTATTGAGATTTCTGCAAGCGGTTGGAGTCTGTTCTGCAGCAGTTTGCTGGCAGGCTTTAGTTGTCGATCGGTATGATCCTGAACGTACTAAACGTGTTTTTGCCATGATAATGCCTCTGGTTGCCCTTTCCCCTGCACTCGCTCCTTTGGTCGGTGCATGGCTATTGTCACACGTTGGCTGGAAAATCATTTTCCTTGTCTTGATGGCTGTAACACTTTTACTGCTGATACCCACATTTTTCCTGACCAATAAACACAAAACTATCGATACCGACTCTGATAAAAAGGGAGTTTCTTTCTTTACCTTATTGAAATCCCCCATCTTCAGTGGAAATGTATTAATTTATGCTGCTTGCAGTGCTGGTTTTTTTGCTTGGCTAACTGGCTCACCAACAATTCTGGCCGATATGGGTTATGATCCTACAGATATCGGCTTGAGTTATATTCCTCAGACTCTGGCATTTATGGTCGGTGGATATGGTTGCCGTATTCTTTTGGAAAAAATCAAAAGTGAAACGGTATTTCCATTCTTACTGGCAGGTTATGCCGTCAGTATGGTGATCATTTATTTAATTTCCCAATTCTATGAACCTTCATTTATGGCTATTCTCATCCCTTTCTGCTTTATGGCAGCAATGAATGGTGCTTCTTATCCTATTGCTGTAGCAAATGCCCTCTCTGTTTACCCTAAAAACAGCGGGAAGGCGGCTGCATTGCAGAATGCCCTGCAATTAGGTCTCTGTTTTGTCGCAAGCCTGATAGTCTCTGTATTCATGAAAAACCCTCTTCTATCTACCACAACAGTGATGGTTTCTACTGTTGTTTTGATGGCAATAGGGTATTGGTTGCAAAAGCAAAAATATGACAAGAAAGATTAAACATGAATTTAATAATCACGCCAAAAAATAATAATTAAGAACATTCTCATCTAAAGGTTGCGTCATAAATGTGACCTTTAGATGATTGTTTAAATATTATTTCACTCATATACTCATACAGGTTCATTATTATAAAAACTTGGAATTTGAGGTTTGTAAGAGCAATGAAGCTCTGTTTGATTTCAGGATGAATGAGCGTATATGCTTTTACTTAATGTTCTATATTATTTCCGAATAAAACCTTTTTGGTTTTAGCATAATAAGTAATCAGCCACAAAGAGATACCTCAAAATTCCCTCGTATAAATATTGGAGAGTATATGAGTTCATCTTGCATTGAAGATAAAAAAATAATTACCGATCCGTGGCATAGAATCGCCAATGAGTTGCTTCAAGAAGCTGATATTGAGATCAACGGCAAACGCCCTTTCGATATACATGTCAAAAATCCAAATTTTTATAAAAGAGTGTTAAAAGAAGGCTCCCTTGGGCTGGGTGAAAGCTATATGGATGGCTGGTGGGATTGTGAACATCTGGATGTATTCTTTCATAAAATACTGCGAGCTGGTCTGGAGTATCGCATTCCCAAAAATGCCAAGGATATTCTGAAAGTCATTACCGCTCGCATATTTAACTTACAATCACCCAAAAGAGCCTGGGTTGTAGGAGAAGAACACTATGATTTAGGTAACGATCTTTTTACTCGCATGCTCGACCCCTACATGCAGTACTCATGTGGTTACTGGAAAGATTCAAATACACTAGAAGAAGCCCAAACCAGTAAACTCCGCCTGATTTGCGAAAAACTGCAATTGTCTTCAGGCATGACACTATTGGATATCGGATGTGGATGGGGTGGTCTGGCTGCCTATGCTGCAAAAAACTATGGTGCATCCGTCACTGGCGTTACTATTTCCGCAGAGCAACAGAAATATGCTCAAGAACGCTGTGAAGATCTGGATGTGAAAATCATCCTTGAAGATTATCGCGATTTGAACCTCCAATTTGATAGGATTGTTTCTGTCGGCATGTTTGAACACGTTGGTCCTAAAAACTATGCCAATTATTTCAATATCGTGCGCAAAAACCTGAAGCCTGATGGCCTGTTCCTGCTGCATACTATCGGCTCTAATCGTGATAAACTGAACGTCGATTCATGGATAAATAAGTATATTTTTCCCAATGGTTGCCTACCTTCGGTCGCAAAGATCGCCAAAGCCAGCACTGGAAAATTTGTCATGGAAGACTGGCACAACTTTGGAGCGGATTATGACCGTACGTTGATGGCATGGTATGAACATTTCACCGCAAGCTGGAGCGAGATAGAACATAACTACAGCCCACGCTTTAAACGGATGTTCAGTTATTACTTGAATGCCTGCGCAGGTGCATTCCGTGCCAGAGACATTCAACTGTGGCAAATTATGTTTAGTCCACGGGGAATTGAAAATGGCCTGAAAGTTCCTCGGTAAGGTATTAACCTAAAAAGGTTGTACAGAAAGCTACAGAACCCCCATTCCTGTAGCTTTCACCTACAATGGGTAATGTTTTTTATTGTTCTTCCGTTTGTGACAATACTTTTTCCTGTTCTTTCTGCGCCATAACCCGTTCGACGGTATCTACGATTGCCTGTGTCTGTGTGTCAATCTCAATATTCACTTTCTGCCCAAGGCGCTTTTTACCCAGTGTCGTACGTTCCAGTGTTTCGGGTATCAGGTGAACACAGAATCGGTTATTCACGACATCCCCAATCGTCAGGCTAATCCCATCAATGCCAATAAATCCTTTATGCAGAATATATTTCATCAATTGCTTATCGTGAATACGAAACCAAATTTCATGGTTATTTTCTGAAGTGAAAATCTTGGTAATTTCAGCTATCGTAATAACATGACCGGACATCAGATGCCCACCAATTTCATCACCAAATTTTGCAGCTCTTTCCAGATTAACTAAGTCACCTACGTTAAGATCACCGAGATTAGTCAAGCGCAGCGTCTCTTTCATCAAATCAAAACTAATCAGATTGCTATCGATATTGGTCACTGTCAGGCAACAACCATTGTGGGAAACGGAGGCTCCCGTTTCAATTCCGGGTAATAATTCAGCCGGAAATTTAACAATATGAGTTCGAAAATGCGCTTTTTCATCAATCGCAACTATCGGCGCTTTTCCCTGAATGATGCCTGTAAACATGGGAACCTCTTTCGTCATTTGCATAAATGAATTAGTTTAACCCACCCATCATTTTTAAACACTATTTCGATAAGTACGCGCTCTCATTGAGTATTAGTATCGCGCAGCGATTGGCTTAGTAAAACGAGTCCTATACAATATCCGCGTTAATAAGCGATTAATTTTCCAATAAAATCGTTTGCTCGTAGAAATATTCTTTGTTTTTCTAATTAATTTTCAATCAAAAAAGGTGTAGTACGTGCAGAAATACTTAAATGAAGCGCGTAGTTTGCTCGCTCTGGGGATCCCAATCATCATCGCACAATTTTCACAAACTGCGATGGGTTTCGTCGATACAGTCATGGCTGGTAAAGCGGGTGCTGTCGAAATGTCTGCAGTTGCCGTCGGTACGTCAATCTGGTTACCAACTATTTTATTTGGTCAGGGTTTACTGATGGCCCTAACGCCGATTGTGGCACACATGAACGGTTCTGGTCAGAGAAAAAATGTGGCAGTTCAGATCCAACAAGGCTTCTGGCTGGCAACTTTTCTCTCTATTTTAGTTATAGCTGTATTGTATAACTGCCGATTCATTATAGAAGCGCAACACAATGTTGATCCTGTGTTGGCACAAAAAGCAATAAACTTTATCCATGCCATTATGTGGGGTGCCCCTGGCTATCTGTTCTATCAGACCTTACGCGGTCAGTGTGAAGGATTGTCGAAAACCAAGCCTGCAATGATTATTGGCATTATAGGATTACTGGTTAACATTCCTGTCAATTATATTTTCATTTACGGTAAATTTGGCGCACCAGAATTAGGCGGTGTGGGCTGTGGTGTTGCAACGGCCACGGTCTATTGGGTCATGTTCCTGTTACTGCTTGCGTATGTAAAACACACGCCTTCACAGAAGGACATCCATACGTTCGACAATTTTACTGGCCCTAATTGGCGTACACAAAAACGTATTGTGTTACTTGGCTTACCTATCGCACTGGCCCTGTTCTTTGAAGTCACACTTTTTGCTGTTGTTTCTCTGTTGGTATCTCCTCTCGGAGTCGCTGCCGTTGCTGGACATCAGATCGCACTCAATTTCAGTTCCATGATGTTTATGTTTCCCCTGTCATTTGGGATCGCAGCAACCATCCGCGTAGGCTATAACCTTGGAAAAAAATCGACTGAAGGTGCCAAAATTTCAGCTTACACAAGCCTTGCTGTCGGTTTGATGATAGCCTGTATGACCGCGGCCTTTACAACTTTGTTCCGCGAACCGATCGCACTTATGTATAACGATAACTATGAAGTTGTCACTCTTGCATCCCATCTGATGCTGTTTGCAGCCATTTATCAGATTTCTGATTCAGTTCAAGTTATTGGTTCCGGTGTATTACGAGGGTATAAAGATACGCGTTCCGTCTTCTTTATCACCTTTATTGCTTATTGGATCTTAGGACTACCTAGTGGTTACATTCTGGCGCTAACCCATTATGTCACTGAACCAATGGGGCCACAGGGTTTCTGGATTGGGTTTATTATCGGCTTAACCGCCGCCGCAGTCATGGTGGGTCTCCGAATTTTGTGGTTACAAAAGCAACCAACCCACTTTGTTCTGGAACGCTCTACTCATTAATTCAGTCTATTAGGTCGGAAAACAAGAGGAAAAGCCGCAAATTCATTCCAAAAGGTGTAAATACAAGCAATCGAATCAGAATTTGCGTTTTTCCTCTTGCCAGAAAGCCCCGTGATCGTTAATATTCTTCCCCGTTGTCAGCCACAGAAATTTAGATTGCGTCCGTAGCTCAGTTGGTTAGAGCACCACCTTGACATGGTGGGGGTCGGTGGTTCGAGTCCACTCGGACGCACCATAAATCTGTCTGACATAGAAAAATCTTATGTGCGTCCGTAGCTCAGTTGGTTAGAGCACCACCTTGACATGGTGGGGGTCGGTGGTTCGAGTCCACTCGGACGCACCATCTATTAGATAATGTCCTAAATTCCTTTCTAGCCATTTATTCTTTTATTTCATATTTTGCTGAACTCTACTTCCCTACCATATACTTAATGTTACCCAACCTATCACACGATACTAACAATTCAATTCTATCCCGTTTGCGCAACAACTCTCTGATTTCCTTAACATGAGCCAGAATATTTTTCGCTTTTTACTCATAAATATCTCCAAGAATCATTTTTTTGATTCATTTCACAGAAATTAGCCTCTATAATACGCTCCTGTCATAAGTTGAATGGTTTCAGCCAATTTTTTTACCGAACTCAGAAAAAATTACCAATGCTTAATCGATTCAAGTCCACATATCTACACACGCCTGACTTCACGCAAAAAAAACCATTTGACACTTTCTGCCATCCGTTTTCCGTTATGTTGCGCAACTTACAAATCCAGATGATGCTGGCATAAATGTCAATGGTTGGTGATTCACTCTTTTAATCCATTAAAACCAGTAGATAGATTGTCATGAAAAAAACCAAAATTGTTTGTACTATCGGGCCAAAAACAGAATCCGAAACAAAACTGACCGAATTGCTTAATGCAGGCATGAATGTCATGCGCCTAAATTTTTCTCACGGTGACTACGAAGAACATGGCCAACGTATTAAAAACCTTCGTGCGGTCACTGCGAAAACAGGCAAAAAAGCAGCTATCCTACTGGATACCAAAGGCCCTGAAATTCGTACCATAAAGCTGGAAGGTGGTAATGATGTCTCTCTCACTGCGGGCCAGACTTTCACTTTTACAACTGATAAATCCGTTATTGGCAATCAAGAGTGTGTCGCCGTCACTTATGCTGGTCTGCCAGCAGACCTGAAACCGGGTAATACCATTTTGGTTGATGATGGTTTGATCGCCATGACAGTAAAAAACGTCACCGAGACTGAAGTCATCTGTGAGGTATTGAACAACGGTGATTTAGGCGAAAACAAAGGCGTCAATCTGCCAAATGTCGCCATCAACCTGCCTGCACTGGCAGAAAAAGATAAACAGGATCTGATTTTCGGTTGCGAGCAAGGTGTTGATTTCGTCGCAGCGTCTTTCATCCGTAAGCGTTCTGATGTACTGGAAATCCGTGATCACCTGAAAGCCCACGGTGGAGAGCACATCCAAATCATCTCCAAAATTGAAAATCAGGAAGGTCTGAATAATTTTGATGAAATTATGGAAGCTTCAGACGGTATCATGGTTGCCCGTGGTGATTTGGGTGTTGAGATCCCAGTAGAAGAAGTTATCTTCGCGCAGAAGATGATGATCGAAAAATGCAATGCAGCACGCAAAGTTGTCATCACTGCAACCCAAATGCTGGATTCCATGATCAAAAATCCACGCCCTACCCGCGCTGAAGCAGGAGACGTTGCCAATGCCATCTTGGATGGCACTGATGCCGTGATGCTTTCCGGTGAAAGTGCAAAAGGGAAATACCCTATCGAAGCGGTTTCTATCATGGCAACCATCTGTGAACGTACAGATCGCGTCATGAGCAGCAGAATTGAAATTACCAAAGCCCAAAAACTGCGCGTTACTGAAGCAGTCTGTCGTGGTGCAGTTGAAATTGCAGAAAAGCTGGAAGCACCGCTGATCGTCGTTGCAACCTATGGTGGCAAATCTGCAAGATCTATCCGTAAATATTTCCCTAACGCGCCTATCCTCGCTCTGACTACCAATGAAATCACTGCCCGACAATTGCTGTTGGTCAAAGGTGTTTCCACACAAATTGTCAAAGAGATCGCCTCTACCGATGACTTCTATCGGATTGGTAAGGAAGCAGCACTGGCAAGTGGTATGGCCAATAAAGGTGATGCCGTTGTAATGATATCCGGTGCGTTAGTACCCAGTGGTACAACAAATACTTCTTCAGTCCACGTTCTATAAATTTGCACCACGCCCAATCATGAATAAGCTGCCCAGACATTGGGCAGTCTTGTTAGCGATGTTAATAACTATAAATAAGATCCAAATTTGGTTTATATCCAAATGGATCTTTTTATATTTCTATGCCATATCGTTATCATTATAAACTTTATAAAAGTTATACAATTACAGTGAGCAAATTTATCTACAGGTTCCTACTTACTGTTTTTATTTATTTGTATTTAGAGTAAACATTCACTATGTGGCAATAATTCTCATTAATCCATTGGTAGCTTCAATGCTTTTTCTGTGGTTAAAATAACTAAATAGACTATGTACCTTCTCTATTTATTAGTCTAAAACATCAAAAATGGAATGCATATCACGTAATCATTGAGATTGTTCTGATTAAATCACCGAATAAACCACTAATTTATTGCAGTTATCTAAAAATTATTGGCTTATTTTACGATTAAAGAGCAGTAGAATTTTTTTCAGTAGCAAAAATTTATTCTCTTTCTAAAAAAGTTTGTGTAATACTTAGGTAGCTACTTGGAGATTAACTTAATCTAGAGGGTATTGTGATGAATCGTACTAAAGTTGTATTTGGTGCAGTAATTCTGGCTTCCACTCTGTTAGCGGGTTGTTCAAGCGCAACTAAAGTTGAACAACTTGCCACTCAGGTTAACACTCTGGGTTCTAAAGTTGACCAATTGAGAAATGACCTCAGCGCTGTTCACTCTGATGTTCAGTCAGCCAAAGAGGAAGCAGCTCGTGCGAATAAGCGCCTTGATAATCAAGTGCGTTCCTACAAGAAATAATCTTGCAGCAGATAACAAAAATGGCGTACCAAGTAAGGTACGCCATTTTTATATTCGCTGATCCATTTGTTCATCTCAAAAATCGATTACAAATACCCCCTACCCCAAGTCAGGATAATGGTTCAGCCTGATAAATGGGACTAGGATGATTTAATGGCGGCAATTCAACTGGGTTAACACCATGAGTGGCTTCTTCACGAATCTCAATCGGCCTTGAAACTTCTTGCTCTTCCTGATTGGATAAAACAATACCTTTATTCACCAGCACAGGTATTCCTGAACGTCGAATAATCTCTTGATCAACAAGAACAGCGTCTGTTTCACGATTATTAATGAATTTTACCAATCCCTCAGTGCGCTGAATCGGCCTAGTCTGAGGGTCATCGGTCTGTTTATCTGAAAGTGGCTGATGAATTTCCACGTAACGCTTCCCAGTTGGCTCCACTGTATATTTGATTGGTTCATTAATTACCTGAACACGGGTTCCTCGTGGCACGCTATAAAACAAATCCTCAATATTATCGGGGCGCAAGCGAATACAGCCCGAACTGACACGCATACCAATACCAAAACTCGCATTCGTACCATGAATCAAATATTCTCCACGGCCAGCAGCCAAACGCAAGGCAAAATCCCCCATCGGATTATCCGCCCCGGCAGGTACTACTGTTGGCAAAATAATCCCTCGACTCGCATAATCTTTACGAATATTGGTGGTCGGTGTCCATGTTGGATTTTTAATCAACTGGCTGACAGACGTTGTCATCGTCGGTGTATCACGTTCAAGCTGACCGATCCCAATGGGATAGACGACAACATAATTTTTCCCTTTGGGGAAATAATAGAGCCTAAATTCCGCCAGATTAATGATAATACCTTGACGAGGAGTATCGGGAAGCAGCATCTGTGATGGAATAATCAGCTTGGTGCCTGGTTTCGGCAGATAAGGATCAACGCCAGGATTAGCCTCCAGCATGGCCAGCAAACCTATTTGGTATTTGGCGGCAACGGCTTCCAGCGAAAGCCCATCATCAGATACAACATAGATGGCGTTCTCACCAATCAGGCGACTGTTAGCTGGTGGCAATGGGTACTCCATCGCATGGGCTATATTGACCGCACCACTTAACGATAACATACCGATCAAGGACATACCGATAAAAGTCAAAAATCGCTTCATATACACTTCCTGAAATGATGTTTGAATGACAATGGTTAATTAATAGCCCACTTTAAGAGACTCTTCTATCACCTTTACGGAAATCAAGGAGAAATCCGAACAAAATAAAAACAAAAATACGCATTCTTCCATGCACACTATACGCGCTAATGTCACTCAATATACAGTCCAGTAACCCATCATTAGTGAGGGAAGTTTAAATCAGCAAAATGCCAAACAGTTCCTGTCAATAAAATACTGACAGGAACTGAACTCAATGAACGGGTGTCATAAGATAAAAATCTACGACAAGACTGCAGTTGTCAGGCGAGATGTGCAGCATAACTGTTGCCGTTCATTATAGATGTCAATCTGCCAGACTTGGTGAGAGCGCCCAAGGTGAACAGGTTTACAAACACCTTTGACAACACCTTTACTCACCGCTTTGATATGGTTGGCATTGATCTCTACTCCCACAACTTTCTGTTCACCCTCCAAACAGAGATACCCTGCAAGAGAACCGAGCGATTCAGCCAGCACCACAGATGCCCCGCCATGTAATAGACCAAACGGCTGTTTAGTACGTTGATCGACAGGCATTGTTCCTTCAATAAAATCGTCACCAATCTGGGTAATTTCTATTCCCACATGTTCTAGCATGCACTTGCTATTAAATTGATTAAGCGCGTTCACATCTGTAGTACGTTTCCAAATCACGGTATTATCTCCAATAAGGCTTGTAATGGATGTTTAACTGCTTGTCCTTCTATGCGTTTCACCTGACTACGGCATGAATAGCCTGTGCTGAGACAACGTTCCAGAACAAGATTGTCCAGCGCCGGAGCCCATGAAAGTTTATAGATACCGATCGAGTTATCAATATTCTTTTTTTCATGGCCATATGTACCTGCCATACCACAGCATCCCACGCTGATATTGTTCAATTGACAGCCAAAATGACGGAAAATATCCGTCCATTGCTTACCACTATTGGGTAGCGCTGTCACTTCTGTGCAATGCCCCAGTAAATACCAGTCATAACTGGATGTTGAATCGTCACGTTTTTCTTGTGATGGTATCTCTGGCAGAATACTCATGAGCCATTCATGCACCAATTGGACGTTAAAGTTACCCCGTCGCTCACCGAGGATATCTTTGTATTCATCTCGGTAACACAGCACCAGCGCAGGATCAACTCCCACCATAGGAATATTCAGACGATCTACTCGATTAAGAAAATTGGCTGTCTTCTCGGCAGTCTTAGCAAATTTAGTCAAGAATCCTTTGACATGTTGTGCTTTTCCATTAGGTGAAAACGGTAACAGCACAGGTTGATATCCTAGTTTTTCGGTCAATCGCACAAAATCAGCGACAACTTTCGCATCGTGGTAACTCGTGAAAGGATCTTGGACGATAAGCACATGCTGCTTACGTTGAGATTGTGACAGAGTTTCGAGCTGTTCCAGTGTCGTTCTTGCTGCGTAGTGGTCTGAAAGCTGCTGTTGCAGTGTTGGGTAGGAAAGTAGCGGTAAATCAACCATACCAATGGTGTGCTGGCTGATTTTCTGTACCCATGGTCGTTTCAAAAAAAAGTTAAATACCTGAGGCACCTTTGCCATCAACGGAGTACTGTTTTCAACATTGGCAACAATATGATCACGCAGCGGACGCAGATAACGGCTGTGATAAAGCGCCAGAAAACGCGAACGAAATGAAGGTACATCAATCTTAATTGGGCACTGTGTCGAACAGGCTTTACAGGCCAGACAGCCTGACATAGCCTCTTTCACTTCATGCGAGAAATCATATTCACCCCGCCACGCCTGCCAACTATAGCGCGTCTTGTCAATCAGCCCCCGCAGGCTAGGACGCGCTTGATCAAGCCCCTGCTCCAACAACTTGGGGTCCATCCCCTGCTCAGTCAGAAGCCGCAACCATTCTCTGACAAGCGTCGCCCTGCCTTTAGGAGAGTGGATACGATGTTGGCTTACCTTCATCGAAGGACACATCGGGCTTTTAACATCGAAATTGAAGCATAGTCCATTACCATTACATTCCATCGCCCCACGAAATGCCGTTCTGATATTAACAGGGATAGTACGGTCATAAGTTCCGCGCTTGGCCGCATCTACCTTCATCATTGGGGCGTCAATGTCAATCGGTGAGCAGATTTTTCCCGGATTAAGACGGTTCCGCGGATCAAATGCCGCTTTTATCCGACGCAATTCGTCATACAAAATTTCGCCAAAAAAGTCCGGACTGTATTCCGCCCGAAAACCTTTGCCATGCTCTCCCCATAGCAAGCCGCCATATTTAGCTGTCAGACGAACAATTTCATCGGAAATCTGCTTCATCAAGATTTCCTGTTGTAGATCACACATATCCAGCGCAGGCCGAACATGTAAGACGCCCGCATCGACATGCCCAAACATACCATAGTTAAGCTGATGGCTATCAAGGAGCTGACGGAATTCAGTGATATAATCGGCAAGATGCTGAGGAGGTACACAGGTATCTTCGACAAATGGAATCGGTTTGGCGGCCCCTTTGCTGTTACCGAGTAACCCAACAGACTTTTTCCGCATGGCATAAATACGCTCAATATCCACTAAATGATGGCAAATTTGATAACCAATGATGCCGGTCTGGTTTTCCCCCATCAATTCATCAAGGCGCTGGCAAAGATCATAAACCTGCTGGTCAATTTGCTGTTCATCATTGCCACTGAATTCGACGATATTCAGCCCCTGCATATCTTTATCAGCGACATCCGTAATCAATTCCTTCACTGAGTGCCAGATGATATCTTCACGCGCCAGATTGAGCACTTTGGAATCCACAGTCTCAACCGAAAGCGCTTTGGCTTCCACCATGAAAGGAGCATTACGCAGGGCCGAATCAAAGGAATCATATTTGACATTCACCAACCGCCTGACTTTTGGCAATGGCGTAATATCCAGTGTTGCTTCCGTAATAAAAGCCAATGTTCCTTCAGAGCCAGTCAAGATTCGGGTCAAGTCAAATGTTTGCATATCATCACTGTAAACATGACGCAAATCATATCCGGTCAGAAAACGATTGAGCTTCGGGAATTTTTCGACGATTAACTTCCGTCGCTCACGGCAACGTTCAAGCACCGTTTTATAGATCCGCCCAATGACGGATTCTTCTTGAGCAATCGATTCCGCGAATAACGTACTCATAGGACGGGTATCAAACATTTCCCCACCCAATAAAACGGCGCGGACACCAAGTACATGATCCGACGTTTTTCCATAAACCAGCGATCCCTGACCAGAAGCATCGGTATTAATCATGCCGCCTAACGTGGCACGGTTACTGGTTGATAATTCGGGAGAGAAAAAATAACCGAAAGGTTTTAGATATTGATTGAGTTGATCTTTGATGACACCGGCTTCGACTTTAACCCACCCTTGTTCGGGGTTGATCTCAAGAATGCGGTTCATATAACGGGACATATCCACCACAATACCATTATTAAGTGATTGTCCGTTGGTACCCGTTCCTCCCCCGCGAGGAGTAAATGTCAGGGAATAAAAACGTTCTTCTCCTGCAACTCTCGCTAGCAGAGCAACATCAGCACTGGAGCGCGGAAAAACAACCGCTTGTGGCAGCAATTGATAAATACTGTTATCCGTCGCCATGGTCAATCTGTCGGCATAACTGCTGGCAGTATCGCCTGTAAAGCCAACTTCCTTCAGTGTAGTCAAATATTCCTGTGCCAGTTCACTGACATGGGGGGCTTGTGGTATACGTGGGATCATTGGCTTGTGCCCCTTCTCTAATTAGTGTCCACATTGCTTCATTTATATACTATCTTGGATAAGGTAACTCAGACAGCTTTCTGAGTAGGCAAGCTTTCAACGATATCACAATCTTTATCAATTTTGAGCAATCTGTAAAATAACGTTATATTTACTTACTATCGTTACTGCCAACAGTACTTTCAATTGCAAAGAGAAATAATTTCATGGAAAAATCGCAATCACGCCAGGATTTACCCAAACTGCTATTTGTGCTGTTCTTTATTCTACTGCTCATCGCGACCTGCTTTTGGGTCTTAAGTCCATTTGTCCTGGGGTTCATTTGGTCCGGAATGGTCGTTATTGCAACTTGGCCATTATTAGAAAAATTACAACAACATCTATGGGGAAAACGCTGGATTGCCGTTTCTATTATGACATTGCTGCTAGTTTTATTATTTGTTATCCCGATTGCATTATTGGTCAGTAGCTTGCTGGAAAACAGCACGCCATTGATTGAGTGGGCAAAATCCCCCTCGACGTTTCAGTTGCCTCAATTAGAGTGGCTCAGCCGGATTCCAGTCATAGGCGAAGATTTGTATATTAAATGGCAGGATATGATTGCTGATGGCAGCAACATTCTTCTCACCAAAATCCCACCCTATATTGGTAAAACAGCAACATGGTTTTTTACCCAAGCGGCCAACGCTGGTCGTTTCCTGTTCCATCTCGCAATTATGGTACTGTTCAGTGTTCTGCTTTATTGGAAAGGTGAACAGGTCATGTTAAGTATCCGTCATTTTGCCATCCGGCTGGCAGACCAACGTGGTGATGCAGTCGTACTGCTGGCTGCCCAATCTATTCGTGCGGTTGCTCTTGGTGTGGTTGTCACGGCACTGGTACAGGCAATCGCCGGTGGAATTGGATTAGCAATTGCAGGCATTCCCTATGCAATGATACTGACTGTATTGATGTTTATATGCTGTGTTGCCCAACTGGGGCCTCTATTGGTGCTCGTTCCGTCTATCGCGTGGCTTTATTGGACAGGTGAAACAACTTGGGGAACCATTCTCGTTATCTGGAGCCTGGTCTTGACCACAATGGATGGCGTGCTTCGTCCTTTCCTTATTCGACTTGGGGCAGATTTGCCCATGGTTTTAATACTCACAGGTGTAATCGGTGGCATACTTTCATTGGGTTTGATTGGACTATTTATTGGTCCTGTTGTATTGGCCGTCTCTTATCGCTTACTGCTAGCATGGATGAATGAAGTTCCTAAACCTGAAAATAAGACAGAAGACACTGAAAAATACTTCAAAAAAGATCATATAGAATAATTAAACAGCTGCGCGAAAATATTATTTTTTCGCGCAATTATCATATTGATGAATATAAACTCCCAGTTTTATCACAAATATAAATTCATACCCAAAGGTTAATAAAAAAACCATGTAATTTGTTGCAAAAAAGTTATATCCCTCGTTTTTCTTTTCCAACTCCCATTTATTAAGAGGATTCTTAATGAATAAACTCATTTATTAAATTAGTATTCTTTTCATCGAAACAAACGTTTCCTACGAATTGCTGCTCCAGCCTATACACGCCAAAAGCTGGAGCGAGTAACGTAATAAATATTGCTGTGTGTAGTCTTTGCCTGTCAGCCCATGATAGGCTTTTTTTTTTGGAATTTTTACTGTTATCCCTCAATTATTCATCCATGTCAAAAAAGATTGTGTTACACAAAACAAAAAAGCCTGCAAATATTCCAACAGGCTTTTTAATTCAGGCCTGAATTATTTTCTATTAATTGTTTTCAGCCAACGAAATCCAGGTTTTTACCACGGTATCTGGATTCAGCGATAAACTGTCAATGCCTTCTTTCACTAACCACTCAGCGAAATCCTCATGATCCGAAGGACCTTGTCCACAGATACCGACATATTTACCTTGACGCTTAGCCGCTTGAATTGCCATGGAAAGTAATTGTTTTACGGCATCATTGCGCTCATCAAATAACTCAGACACCACACCAGAATCGCGATCCAGCCCCAACGCTAACTGAGTCATATCATTTGAGCCAATTGAAAAACCGTCAAAATGTTCAAGAAACTGTTCTGCCAATAATGCATTCGATGGAATCTCACACATCATGATGACTTTCAGCCCATTTTCACCGCGTTTCAAGCCCTGCACAGCTAATTCCGCCACGACAGCTTCTGCTTGCGTTACCGTGCGTACAAACGGGATCATCACTTCAACATTGGTTAACCCCATAACATTCCGCACCCGCTTGATGGCTTCACACTCCAGCGCAAAACACTCGCGGAAACTGTCAGAAACATAGCGACCAGCCCCCCGGAAACCCAACATAGGGTTTTCTTCATGCGGCTCGTACCGATCCCCACCCACTAAATTTGCATATTCATTAGATTTGAAATCAGACAGACGAACAATCACACGCTTCGGCCAAAATGCGGCTGCCAGTGTCGCAACGCCTTCCGTCAAGCGTCCAATATAAAATTCAACAGGATTGTCATAACCGACCATTAACGCATTAATCTGTTCCTGCAATTCGGGCGTTTGTTGGGAAAATTCGAGCAAAGCACGGGGATGAACGCCAATCATTCGGTTAATGATGAATTCCAGACGAGCCAGACCCACACCTTCATTTGGCAAGCAGGCAAAATCAAATGCGCGATCAGGATTACCCACGTTCATCATGATCTTAACATCCAGTTTTGGCAATTCATCGACTTGGGAGCTTTGGATGCTAAAGTCCAATTTATTTTGGTAAACGAAACCAGTATCCCCTTCAGCACAGGAAATCGTTACTTCTTGCCCTTCTTTCAGGCGTTCTGTGGCATCACCACAACCTACTACAGCAGGAATACCCAGTTCACGGGCGATAATGGCGGCGTGGCAGGTACGCCCTCCACGATTGGTGACAATCGCAGCCGCTTTTTTCATTATCGGTTCCCAATCTGGATCGGTCATATCAGTAACCAGCACATCACCAGCCTGGATACGATCCATCTCACTGAGGTTATGAATAACCTTAACCGTACCAGCACCGATACGATGCCCGATAGCACGGCCTTCTACCAATACAGAACCCTGTGCGTTGAGTTGATAGCGTTCCATCACCTGTTGATTTGAGCGAACGGTTTCAGGGCGAGCTTGTACAATATATAACTTGCCATTATTCCCATCCTTCGCCCATTCAATGTCCATCGGACGGCCATAATGTTTTTCAATCAACAGTGCTTGTCTGGCCAGCGCCTCTACTTCGTCATCCGCCAAAGAGAAACGATTGCGCAGCACATCTGGCAGATCTTCTGTACGTACCTGCTTTCCATGCTCTTTACTGTCCGCATAAACCATGCGTATTCTCTTTGATCCCAAATTACGACGCACTATCGCAGGACGATTATTTTGCAGCGTGGGTTTATGGACATAAAACTCATCAGGATTCACCGCCCCCTGCACGACCATCTCACCGAGGCCATAGGCAGACGTAATGAACACAACTTGATCAAAACCAGATTCAGTATCAATCGTAAACATTACACCAGACGATGCCAAATCAGAGCGCACCATGCGTTGCACTCCCGCAGAAAGCGCGACGCCACGATGGTCATACCCCTGATGGACACGATAGGAAATAGCCCGATCGTTAAAAAGTGACGCAAAGACATGCTTGATGGCAACCATAACGGCATCAATACCCTGCACATTCAAGAAAGTTTCCTGTTGTCCTGCAAAAGAAGCATCTGGCATGTCTTCTGCGGTGGCAGAAGAGCGCACAGCAAAAGAGGCATCGGGTTCACCTTCGGACAATTGTAGGTAGGCATCTTGGATATCGTTTTCCAGCTGTACCGTAAATGGCGTATCAATCACCCACCGACGAATCTGTGCGCCAGCCTTGGCTAATTGATTAACATCATCAACATTGGTTTCATCAAGCAACTGATAAATACGCTGGTTGACGCCGCTTTGTTCCAGAAAATCATTAAATGCCTGTGCGGTCGTAGCAAAACCATTGGGGACAGACACACCAAGTTCAGCCAGATTGGTGATCATCTCGCCAAGAGAGGCGTTTTTACCACCAACTCGATTAACATCATTCATGCCTAATTGGTTATACCAGAGCACATTGCATGGGGTGAGGCCATTATTGGACATTGAAACTATCCTTTTTACATTCGGAAGTACAAATCGGAAAATTAAGGCTGTTCTTTACAGCGTAAAATAGCCTAGCACATTGTTTTGTCATATATGGAAAGGTGAATCGATCAACCCAGCAATATTATTTTTTTGCGGGTATAATCGGGAATGTTAACCATAGTTCTAGTTTGTGATAAAAACGATTCAGCCAACAACTCCACAAATCCGATAATACACCGTCAACCCAACAATAAAAGAAAGATACAATGACAGAAAACCATATCTCCCAAACACAGGAAAATGAAACTCTGGAACGCAGTGTGTTTTTTATTTCCGATGGTACGGCAATTACAGCTGAAGTACTGGGCCATGCCGTCTTGTCCCAATTTCCGCTTACAGTCACCTCTTATACTCTGCCTTTTGTAAACAGTAAAATGAGAGCAGAAGAAATCAAAACTCAGATAAACGCGATATATCTAGAAACACAGCTTAAGCCACTGGTTTTTTATTCCATTATTTCGGATGAAGTAAAAAGTATCATCACAAGCAGTGACGGTTTCTGTCAGGATATTGTCCAGACACTGGTGGCTCCACTGCAACAGGAAATCGGGCTGGAACCCAAGCCAGAATTACACCGTACCCACGGTTTATCCAAAAAGAATCTGGGGCAATATGATGCTCGTATTGCAGCCATTGATTATGCTCTCGCTCACGATGATGGCGTTTCATTACGTAATCTTGAACAGGCTCAAGTGATTATTCTGGGCGTATCCCGCTGCGGTAAAACCCCTACCAGCCTCTATCTTGCCATGCAATTCGGTATTCAGGCAGCAAATTATCCTTTCACCGCAGACGATATGGACAATCTACAATTACCTGCCGCCTTAAAGCCCTTTCAGCATAAGTTATTCGGCCTGACCATCAGCCCAGAAAGACTTGCTGCTATTCGAGAAGAACGACGTGAAAATAGTCGTTATGCCTCATTGCGACAATGCCGGTTAGAACTTGCTGAAGTTGAAGCACTGTTTCGTAAGAATAAAATTAACTATTTAAATACCACCAATTATTCTGTCGAAGAGATTTCAACCAAAATTATTGACAGTATGGGATTGAAACGCCGCATGTTCTGATCTCGAAACCCCAGCATTTTCTACGGTACTTTTTTCACAATATCTTTGCACGATACTTTCTCGTGCAAATGTCATTATTGTTTGTTGAATTTACTGGGTGTTGAGTTATTGTGATTTCAATCATTACAGACACTACCTTAATGTGAAGTAGAATTCGAGAAAATATATGCACAAAACAGATGAATTAAGAACCCGTCCCATTGGTCGTTTGATTACACCCAAAGCACTTGCTGAGCAATATCCTATATCAGAAAAAATCCTGCAAAATGTGACATTGTCACGCAAGCGAATTGAATCCATTCTTACAGGCAATGACCCGCGTTTACTGGTCATTATTGGCCCTTGTTCAATACACGATGTTGATGCGGCTCTTGATTATGCCGCCCGCCTGCAAGTATTGCGTGAAAAATACCAGCACAGCCTGGAAATAGTGATGAGAACCTATTTCGAAAAACCCCGTACTGTTATTGGCTGGAAAGGGTTAATTTCAGATCCTTTGTTAGATGGCTCCTGTCAGGTTAATAAAGGAATCTCTCTCGCCCGTAAGCTATTAAATGATATTAATGAACTGGGTATGCCGACGGCCACTGAATTTCTGGATATGGTCACAGGGCAATATATTGCCGATTTAATTAGCTGGGGAGCCATCGGAGCTAGAACGACAGAAAGCCAAATTCATCGGGAAATGGCATCTGCCCTGTCATGCCCCGTCGGATTTAAAAATGGGACAGACGGAAATACGCATATCGCCATCGATGCAATACGCGCAGCACGTGCCAAACATATGTTCTTGTCTCCCGACAAAGATGGGCAGATGACTATTTACCAAACCGGCGGGAATCCCCATGGGCATATCATTATGCGGGGTGGTAAAAAGCCTAACTACAAAGCAGAAGATATTGCTGCCGCCTGCCAGAAATTACATGAATATCAATTAACTGAACGCCTGATTGTGGATTGTAGCCACGGTAACTGTCAAAAGATCCATCGCCGCCAGCTAGATATCGCGAAAGATATCGGCCAACAAATTCAATCGGGTTCAACATCTATTGCGGGTGTCATGGCTGAAAGTTTCTTGGTAGAAGGTACTCAAAAAGTAGTACATGGAGAACCTTTAACCTACGGGCAGTCCATTACTGATCCCTGTCTTGGCTGGCAAGATACCGAACAATTTATCAATACTCTGGCCGAAGCGGTCAAAAATCGTACTTGAATACTTCTTTTATCTGACCCCTGTTTCTTGCAAGAGTTAGATGAAATTCTAAAATATCAATATAAATCAATAAATTAAATCATAATTATAAGCTTCGAAAAAATAACTTGAAGTTAGTCAAAATTGAAACGATAATTATTCTCAATATTAGAATAGTTATTGTTCAGATTTGACTATGGAAAAATTAGCTTACTGCCAGTGCTACCACGCAAATCTCCTGCAACAGCAGATTCTTCTTGAGCTATTCAGTGATCCCGTAAAAAACGATTGTACTGGTGTGCCGACAGTCAGAAATTATTGGGATAATCACGTACCATAAAAATTAATCGGCAAAATGGCTTATGCCATTACGCCAGACCAAAACTCGTAGCTTTATTCGAACAAATAAAATCCCAGCAAACTCGCCTGATCAATATCGTGGTGATGGGTTATTTTTGTGCACAAAACACCGTTAAATTATGGAGATTAACCTGCATGACCTCAATTAAATTACCAAACCTGAAATTATCTTCATTAAGTGTGGTCATTTTGACTGGGTTATCTTCTGCTCACGCAACAACAATTCCTGCTGAAGAAAATACATCATCCAAAGATACTTTGACTGTTTACGCGACTGGCAATGAACGCGATAGTTTTGAAGCACCTATGATGGTAACAGTCATTAAAGGAAACTCGGCCAACAATAGAGTTGCAGGTAATGCCCATGACTTACTGCGTAACCTTCCTGGAATTAACGTTTCTGGTTCTGGGCGCACCAATGGGCAAGACATTAGTATGCGCGGTTATTCTAAAAAAGGTGTTTTAACACTTGTTGATGGTATTCGTCAGGGAACCGATACCGGGCATCTCAATGGTTTATTTCTCGATCCAAGCCTGATTAAACAAGTCGAAGTCGTTCGTGGTCCATCCGCCCTACTTTATGGCAGCGGTGCACTGGGAGGCGTTATTGCCTACCAGACAGTTGATGCAGCCGATTTATTGCAAGAGGGAAAAAATACTGGCTTTCGTGTTTTCAGTCGTGCAGCAACAGGTGATCATAGTCTGGGATTTGGTGGTGCTGCATTTGGTAAGACAGAGCAACTTGATGGGTTATTTGCATTCAGTACCCGTGATGTTGGCAATATTCGCTATGGTAACGGCCTAACCGGTCACAACGATGAAACCATTGGTAATATGCTGGCAAAAGGGAAATGGAATATCAATGATAGCCAATCACTCAGTAGCGAACTCCGCTATTACCGCAATCAGTCCCATGAGCCTAAAAACCCGCAAGCTATCACAGATAATGCTAAAAACGATAACCCGAGAGCGGATCGCACCACGACACAACGTGATGCACAACTGACTTATCGACTCAATCCGGCGGAATACAACTGGCTGAATACCAAAGCGGATATCTATTATTCCGACGTCACTATTAATGCAAAAACCAAAGAGAAAGGTTTTGAAGGCCGCAAACAAGAAACTTACGGCGTTAAATTAGAGAACCGTTCACATCTGGGTGTAAACACTTTTTCAGTTCATCAATTCACGTACGGTGGCGAAGCTTACAAACAGAAACAGAAGCCAAACGGCAATACAGAAAGTTTCCCTGATGCCGATATCCGTTTTGCATCCGGCTGGGTTCAAGATGAAATAACCCTGCGTGATTTGCCTGTTTCACTCATCGTCGGTACACGTTACGACAATTACAACGCTTCAAATGCTAAATATGACGATATCAGTGCCAATAAATGGTCATCAAAAGGCGCTGTCAGCATTACGCCAACTCCTTGGTCAATGTTATTTACTTCCTATTCTCAGGCATTTCGTGCTCCAACCATGGGTGAAATGTATAACGATTCTAAGCACTTCCACATGCCACCCATGAGAGGAAAGCCGGGATTCACGAATTACTGGAAACCTAATCCTAACCTGCGTCCAGAAAGCAATGAAACTCTGGAATCTGGCTTTGGGCTACGTTTCGATGATTTATTCTCCAGCAACGATGAGTTGAAATTCAAAGCCAGTTATTTTGACACTCAAGCGAAGGATTACATCACTTCCATCGTGACAATGCCGGATATGAGATCTACAACGTCAATCAATATCCCTAAAACCAAAATTTGGGGTTGGGATGCTTCAATGAGTTATGAATCAAATTGGTTCTCATGGAATCTTGCTTACAACCGAACAACGGGAAAAAACGAAGAAACAGGAGAATCTATCGCCGACCTCAGTCCTGATACTCTGACCAGCATGCTAGATATCCCTCTATCTAACACCGGTTTTTCCCTTGGTTGGATCGGTAAATTTACTCAACATACTCAGTTCAGAGGGGTTAATGGTGACAAAAATGAGCGCGGTCAGAAGCTCTCTCAATACGCAGGCTACGGAGTCAATGATTTCTACGTCAGTTATCACGGCGATGGAAAATTAAAAGGGCTAACAACTTCTGTCGTACTTGGAAACGCGTTCGACAAAGAATATTACTCGCCATTGGGTGCACCACAGGATGGTCGCAACGGTAAACTGTTCATCAGCTACCAGTGGTAGATAACAACAACCCCGTTTTTAATACGCTTTTAACACACTATTTTTAAACGCAGTTTTTAAGGAGCCAGCAATTGTGAATCAGTCACTTTATGAACGTTACCTACAGGCCAAAGCGGATAACAAAGCTAAATATGCACGTGATCTCGCGGCTTATCTCAATGTCAGCGAAGGAGAATTATTGCATAGTCGTGTTGGTATCGACGCAAAACGTTTGAGCGTTGATGCTTCTGCCCTGCTTCAAGAACTGGTAACCGTCGGCGAAACTAAAGCCATTACCCGTAATGATTTTGCCGTTCACGAACAGGTAGGCCGTTATGAAAATACGCAGTTCAGCCCGCATGTTGGTTTGATTCTCAACCCACGAGAACTTGATCTGCGACTATTCTTCGACCATTGGGCCAGCGTTTTCTCTCTGGTTGAACCCGCCAAAAATGGCCTGCGTCACAGTATTCAATTCTTTGACCGCCAAGGTGATGCGCTGCATAAAGTGTACACGACCAAAGATACCGATATGGCTGCATGGGAAGCCTTGATCGAAAAATATCAGACCGATGAGAATCCAGCTCTGGAAATTCAACCTGAAAAAGCATCTGAGCACAAAGAAGTCACAGAACAACTGAAAGCTCAGTTGGATGAAGAATGGCGTGCTATGACTAACGTTCACCAATTCTTTATGATGATGAGCCGTCATAACCTGAACCGTCAGCAAATTTTCAATGCAGTCGGTAATGATCTGGCCTACCGTGTTGAAAATTCATCACTGACTAAAATCGTTGAAACCGCACATAACGATCAAAATGAAATCATGATTTTTGTCGGAAATCGTGGCTGTATTCAGATTTTCACGGGCAAACTGGAACGTCTGATGCCTTATCAGGAAGAAAATTCCCCTCAGAAATGGGTCAACATTTTCAATCGTGATTTCACTTTGCACCTGATTGAAAGTGCTATTGTAGAAAGCTGGGTAACACGTAAGCCAACAACGGATGGTTTTGTCACCAGTCTTGAGCTATTTGATGCCGAAGGCAACCAAATAGCTCAATTGTACGGCCAGCGTACCGAAGGTACGCCTGAACAGGCACATTGGCGTAAGCAGATTGCCGCACTGCCTAAACTGGAATCAGAAAAGGAAACTTGTATAGTATGAAAAAGTGGCTTCTAACATTTATGCTTGCCACCTCTGGCAATGCATTCTCTGCTGAGCGCATTGTCACAATTGGTGGTGATGTGTCTGAAATTGTTTTTGCACTAGGCGAAGGACAGCACGTTGTCGCAAGGGATAGTACCAGCCAAAACCCTAAGGCATTACTCTCACTCCCCGATGTGGGATATATGCGAATGCTGAATTCAGAAGGGATCCTATCCATGCGCCCATCACTGGTGATAGCAAGTGAATCGGCGCAACCATCTCTAGCACTTAAGCAAGTCGAAGATTCTAGTGTAAAAGTTATTAAAGTGACCAGCGAAGCCTCGTTAGAAGCCGTTCCTGAAAAAATTTTGACCGTCGCGAAGGCGGTCAATCAGGAAAAACGCGGTGAAACGCTGACCTCCCAATATCGACAACAGTTAGCCGAACTCAACACGTCAAATATTCCCACTAAGGTGATCTTTATCATGAGCCACGGCGGGATCATGCCAATGGCAGCCGGTCAACAAACAGCCGCAGATCAGATTATCCGTAGCATCGGTGCACAGAATGCCATGCAGGGATTTAAAGGATATCGTCCCCTATCTCAAGAAGGTGTTATTGCCAGCCAGCCTGATTTGCTGCTAGTCAGTACAGAGGGGCTGAAAACGCTGGGTGGCATGGATAAACTCTGGCAGCTTCCGGGGTTGAATTTCACTCCGGCGGGCAAGAAAAAGCAGGTTGTTGTTGTGGATGAAATGGGTCTGCTTGGATTTGGTATCCAAACCCCAGCCGTCATGAAACAAGTCCGCGAGGCGGCGGAGAAAGTGCAATGAGTCGCTCCCGCTTCCCCAGTTTCGGCTTGATGGCTCTCGGCTTGTTGCTATTCTTGTTAGCAATCAGTTCAGCCAATATGGGGGCATTGCCACTTTCTTTTAAAACCCTGTGGGAATCCTCATTGGATGACCCACAGTGGCAGATTTGGTTAAATATCCGCTTACCGCGCATTCTGCTGGCTATTTTGGTTGGCGGTGCGTTGGCTGTGTCCGGTGCCGTGATGCAGGGGTTGTTCCGCAACCCCCTTGCAGATCCTGGCTTATTAGGGATCAGTAGTGGTGCTGCACTTACCGTAGCAATGGTAATTGTTCTGCCTTTTACGCTACCTGCCAGTATCGCGTTATATGGCCATATTATTGCGGCTTTTGTCGGCAGTTTGCTGGTTTCATTCCTGATATTTTCGTTAAATAAATATAACCACGGTAATCTATCAAAATTATTACTTGCCGGTATTGCCATCAATGCCCTTTGTATGTCGTTTATCGGTGTGTTGAGCTATGTCAGTAACGATCAGCAATTACGCCAATTTTCGATTTGGATGATGGGTTCATTGAGCCAAATTGAATGGCCAACACTGATTATCGCCGCATCTCTCATTATTCCTGTTTGTATACTGGCATTCAGTCAATCACGAAAACTCAATCTGCTTCAATTAGGCGATGAAGAAGCTCACTACCTAGGTATTAATGTCCAGCGCACTAAGTATCAATTATTATTACTGAGTGCCCTACTGATTGGATGTGCTGTCGCTTTGAGCGGTGTCATTGGTTTTATCGGTCTAGTGATTCCACACCTTGTCAGACTACGGTTTGGCGGTGATCATACCTGGCTTCTGCCAATTTCAGTGTTGGGCGGAGCATGTCTGCTGTTAAGTGCTGATACACTGGCTAGAACATTAGTTTCCCCTGCAGAAATACCAGTAGGACTTATCACTGGTTTAATCGGTGCTCCCTATTTTTTATGGTTGATTCTTAAACCATCAGGAGGCCGTTTATAATGGAATCGGTAATGTCGGAAAATTTACTTGAAGCCAGAAATCTAAACTATTTCATTGGGCATCGTCAGATCATCAACGATATTTCACTTTCCATTCAGAAAGGGGAAATTGTTGCAATTATTGGCCCCAACGGGGCCGGGAAATCTACGCTGTTACGCTTATTAACAGGTTATATTCCGTCCAACTCAGGCGAGTGCTTGTTAAAAGGCGTCCCAATCTCCCGCTGGCCAACCCAGCAACTTGCACGTATCCGTGCCGTTATGCGGCAATACAGTTCTCTTTCTTTTCCCTTCAGTGTGGAAGAAATCATTGCTATGGGGCGTGTGCCACATGAAAACACCCACAGAAAAACTGCCATTGATGAAGCGATTATGCTGACA
Source organism: Xenorhabdus bovienii (assembly GCF_024721015.1). Classification (GTDB taxonomy): domain Bacteria; phylum Pseudomonadota; class Gammaproteobacteria; order Enterobacterales; family Enterobacteriaceae; genus Xenorhabdus; species Xenorhabdus bovienii. Next base: position 1,284 of record NZ_JANAIF010000044.1, on the reverse strand, counting down.
GAATGTGAAGAGCTGAGACATCGAAATTATCAGCAGTTATCCGGAGGGGAACAACAGCGGGTTCAACTGGCAAGAGTACTGGCACAGCTTTGGCATCCAGAGCCAACAGAATCTTGCCTATTTCTGGATGAGCCCACATCAGCATTGGATCTTTACCACCAACAACACACATTACGGCTGGTACATCGCCTGACACGCCAACGTCCTCTTGCTGTTTGCTGTGTACTACATGATTTAAATCTGGCGGCGCTCTACGCAGACAAAATTATCCTGTTACACAAAGGAAAACTGGTGGCGTCTGGTTCCCCGCAGGATGTGCTGCGTGATGATATTCTTAAACAGTGGTATCGGGCTGATTTAGGGGTTACTCAGCACCCTGAAACCTACCAACCGCAAGTTTATCTCCGGCAATAACAAGTCTCAGCAACCCTACGGAAAAGGCAAATTTTGTTGGTATTCACAAAATTTGCCTAAACAACGAGGGACTACAGCGGATTTTGCTAAATTTACTGAATAAGCAATTCCACACTTATATCCATATACGATGAGCTTCCGTAAACGTTATTCTGATTGCAGTCGGCATCTCCACAAGTAGCGCTCTTGACTATATCCGGACACCCTTTAATCACCGTATACCATCCTCCATCAAACCCACGCTCAAATCTCAAAGCACAACTCATCGAGCCACTAGAAACCGCCCACTCAACCCATTTAGGCCTAAGTGTACAAGCACTAAATAAATTATCGTTGTCTTGTAAGTGGGTACTTTGCTGGTTGCCAGGCTCAATCCTTATCTGATCTGCACCACTATCATACATACAGTCGGTACTTCGTTTGGCTATCACGATATCATTTACAGAAGAAGAGTAATTTTTAAATTCCATATTATAGTCAGCAGAAAGAATCTGTTGTTTTTCTGCATTAACCATTTTCTCATCTGCCCGGACTGGGGATATCAACAAACAATATAAAGCTGCACAAAATAATATATTGATAATCTTCATGTCGTGCTCCCTCTGATGAAATTACTAAAAATATTTCGTCAATATTTTTGATTCGTTATTGCTTCACCGTTAATGGAGTACTGAGATGATAGTTACTAATAGCATACGAACTATCGTGATTCTATCAGCTTTAGATTATAAAGAATTATTTTTACTGCTATACATCAAAGATAAACAGGTGAGCAAGAGGTTTTAATGTGTTTCTAAGTTAATCAATGAAATTATCTGCACTTTTGTTATAGTCGGTAATACAATACACTGACTTACCGCGTCCACTAAT